>DXDN01000005.1 GCA_019115455.1 Candidatus Eubacterium faecigallinarum | reverse complement strand
AGCGAAGAACCGTAATTATGCGCAGCATGAAAAGTAATTATACCGACTTTTTTCATGATTACTCAAATTTACCTCTCATTGCATTTGCGGCTTTTAATAAAATGTACAAGCCTATGGTCAATCTGTATTTTGCACAGAAGAAGAAGACTTTCCAGTGAATCGGGAAATATTGAAGGTCAAAATTTTTATAAACTCTCTTATACTTGTCAGTATGGAGTATTTTACGCAAATTGCTTATCTGCTTAACAGCACCGTCAGCATTTCCGAGTTCCTGCAAACCTAAACCGATAACACCCATGGCGATTCTGTTTGAAAGTGCATTTGAAAAAGAACTGTCAAGCTGGTTTTGCGTGATAAAATCATCCATTATTGAATAAAGATTCTGCCATTTATCAAACAAATCTTTTTTATATTTTGTGGTTATTGAGCCCTCGTTATTTCTTCTGTAATCATATAAGCATTCAGCCAAATAGTAAGCGGAGCTGCCGTTTAAAAGATAATGTATATTAAACAGGCAATCTTCCAAGGTGCCTATCGTATTAATATCAACAAATCTTATGTCGCAGATTATATTCTTTCTGTAAAGTTTGCCCCAAATTGTACAAATTGAGTCTGCCAGTTCGGGGTGCTCAAGCCTTTTTCCAGTTGTGCCAAAGAACAGCCTGTAAAAATCCTCATAGTCTTGTCCTTTTAACAGTTTGCTCTCTTCACCGTAAATATAATTTTTAATGGATTTATTGCTGAATCCTTTGTTATATGACCAAAAAACAAGATCGCAGTTAAGTTCTTCTATTTTTGATACGGCTTTTTCAATGGCTGTCAGTTCCATCCAATCATCACCGTCAACAAAAGACACATATGCTCCTGTCGCAGCATCCAGCGCCTTATTTCTGGCTATACTTACGCCTAAATTTTTCTGGTTTATAACAACTATTCTGTCGTCTTTTTTCAAATAATTTTCAAGTATTGTTTGTGTTTGGTCGGCAGATCCGTCATTAACGCATATTATTTCAAGATTATCGTAAGTTTGATTGACTATTGAATCAAGACATTTTTCCAAATAATCCTCGACGTTATAACACGCAACAATTACTGACACTTTTTCGTTCATAATCCCAATTCTTTCACCGTTTCTGAAACAACTTTATTTTTATCAAACACGTCTTCCATATGTTTGCGGGCTTGTCTGCCCATTTGTGCTTTTATTTCATAGGGAAGCGTTGCAAATTTTTTCATTTGTTCGTATAGACTTTGAGAATTCTTAGGTTCACAAAGGAATCCTGAGATTTTCTCCACCACCGCTTCCAGGCAGCCGTGGATATTGCTGGTTATTATCGGTCTGCCCGTTGAGGAACATTCCAAATTTGTATTCGCCATGCCCTCGTGCCACGACGGAAGAACAAAGCAGTTACAGCTTTCAATAAAAGGTCTTACGTCTTTTTGGAAGCCGTGATAGTTAAGCCAGCCTTTTTGGCTGTAGCGGACGATTAAGCCCTTATAGTTTTCCTCGTACTCTCCGACCACGTCAAGACAGCACTTGATTCCTTCGTCATAAAGCCTGTCCATAGCTTCAAATAGCTCGTTGATACCTTTTTCCTCCATTATCCTGCCGACAAATAGAAATTTTGTTATACCGTTGTCTTCAGGATAATCCGTAAAACGGTAATGCTCAAGATTGACTCCCGCTCCGTTAAGCAGATGTGCCTGACTTTTATCTAAAATTAAGCTGTCAACAAATATCTGCATATTCTCAGCGTTTTCAAAAAATACGACTTTTGCTTTTTTGCAGGCAATCTTATAAAGCTTAGTAACAAATTTTTTTAGCAAGCCGTCGTTTTGAAATGCCGTTCCGAGTCCTGTGATATTCAAGGCATATTTTGTTTTTAAAGTCCTGCAAACAAATCCGCCGTACACATTGGGCTTAACTGTATATGTGATTACCATATCAGGCTTAATTTTCTTTATAATCTTTCGGTAATTAAGAACAAGCCCAACATCAGTAATCGGATTTATGCCTCTCCTGTCAACGGGAGTATCAATAAATTTACAACCAGACTCCACAAGGGGATTGACAAGCTCGCCGTCAGGCAGAGAGATATACACCTCGTGATTTTCAAGAAGCTTTTTTATCAGCTCTTTTCTAAACTGATAAAGTCCCACATCATTATTGGCTAAAATTAAAATTTTCATTTGATTTTTCTTGCCGGAGTGCCGGCATAAATTCCTTTTTCGTTAATATTTTTTACCACTGCTGCGCCTGCGCCTATTGTGCAGTTGGGAGCTATACTTGTCACCTGCTTTACACAAGCGCCCACGCCTATATGCGTGAATTTTCCGACCTGCACAGCGCCCGCCAGAGCGGCATTAGGCGAGATGTGAACAAAGTCCTCCAACACGTTGTCATGTTCCACCACAGCGGATGTATTTATAATGCAATGCTTTCCTATTTTTGCGCAGGAGTTAATAACCGCATTTGCCATTACGACTGTACCCTCGCCGATTTTTACGTCCAGAGAGGAAATAACGGCGGCGGGATGAATTGCCGTGTACCATTTAACAGGCAATTTATCGGCTATTTTTTCTCTGACATAAGGGTCGCCGATAGCGGTAACGAAGCTAAAATCAGCCCATTTTACATAATCGTCCACAGTGCCTAAAACTTCTATGCCTGCCACGAGAGTTCCCTTTTCAACTCCGTCGTCGAGAAAACCCACTACCCTGTCGCCTGATTTAATAATTATATCGGCAATAACTTTTCCGTGACCGCTTGCGCCGATAATTACTACTGATTCAGGCATTCTGCGTCTCCTCTTTCTTCTCCGACGTGCCGGTAAACGGCTCCATGGTAGCGCTTGTATCGGAGCTTATACCCTCACGCTTAATAACATTTTTAACTGTCATAAACAGGATTTTAAGATCAAGGGCAAGGCTGTAATTGTCCGCGTAATAGACATCCATATCAAACTTGTCTTCCCATGTGACAGAATTTCTGCCGTTGACCTGTGCCCAGCCGGAAAGCCCCGGCTTAACCTCCGCTCTCCTTGCCTGATGCTTGTTGTAAAGCGGTATGTACTGAACAAGAAGCGGTCTTGGTCCAATGACCGACATATCGCCTTTAAGAATATTAATAAGCTCAGGAAGCTCATCGATACTCGTATTTCTCAGAAACTGACCAAACTTTGTGAGCCTTACCTCATCGGGAAGAAGCTCGCCGTTTTTATCTCTTTCGCCGGTCATTGTTCTGAATTTATATAGAGTGAAAACTTTATTATTAAGTCCCGGACGCTCCTGTTTGAATATGACAGGAGAGCCCAGTTTGATCTTAACAAGCACTGCCACAACTGCCAGCAAAAGTGAAAACACTATAAGCGCCAAAAGAGCTGAAACAAAGTCAAAAAATCTTTTTATATATTTATACATAGAATCAACCCCTCAACGCGATTAATCAAAGCACTGCTTTATGGCTTCAATGATTATATCCTGCTGTTCAGGCGTCATTTTATTATCGCTCGGCAGGCAAAGACCCCGGTTAAAGATATCCATGCCGGCATCCTCGGCATACCCTGAAAGATAGGCATCAGTTCTCGCTCTTCCGTCACCCTCATGTGTAATGAAAGCATTATTTCTGTATATCGGCTGAGCGTGCATTGGCTTCCAGATTGGTCTGCCCTCGGCATTGATAGAAGCCAGTTTGTCGAGAATTTCCTGAGGGCAGGATTTGCCCTTTTCGCTGACATAGCAGTAATCGCCGTCATCACGCACCTGTTTACACATAGCGTCTTTATCAATTATCAGACACGAAAGCCAGAAATTCGGCTCGCTGTTTTCTTCGTCATAAGGATTCATCTTTACAGGCAGGTCTTTAAATCCCTCTTTATATCTCATATAGATAGCTTTTTTCTGAGCAATGTGCTCCTCAAGATAAGGAATCTGTCCCCTTACCACTCCTGCGATTACATTTGACATCCTGTAATTATAGCCGATCTCCTCATGCTGATACCAGGGAGCGTTCTCCCTTGACTGAGTTGACCATTTGCGAACCTTGTTTGAGGCTTCCAAATCATTTGTAAGAAACATACCGCCGGAAGAGCCGGTAATAATCTTATTGCCGTTAAAACTGACGCAATTATACAATCCGAAATTACCCGTCTGAACACCTTTATATGAAGCGCCCAAGGATTCCGCCGCATCCTCGATTATAATTGCACCGTTCTTATTGCAGATATCTCTGATCTCATCAATCTTGCCCGGTGTCCCGTAAAGGTGAGCTACCACAACAACTTTAACCTCCGGATAAATTTCAAAGGCTTTTTCCAGCGCTTTAGGGTCCATATTCCACGTATCGTACTCGGTGTCGATAAATACCGGTACTCCGCCATCATAAACAATAGGATTGACTGTTGCACCGAAAGTTATGTCAGAGCAAAAAACCTTTTCACCCGGCTTTACTCCTGCCAGTTTTACCGCAAGATGAAGAGAAGCTGTTCCTGATGAAAGCGCAACTGCATATCTGCACCCAACTTTATCACAAATCTGTTTTTCAGCCTGGTCTATGTTCTCGCCTACGGTGGACATCCAGTTAGTCTCATAGGCTTTTTTAATGTATTTTATTTCGTCACCGTGCATTGTCGGTGTTGAAAGCCATATTTTATTTTCAAAAGGTTTGATTTCCATAAAATCAATTCCTCCTAAATCATTTTAACTGCATGCATTTCCATTGAGTTCTCTGCGTTTTTGTTTACATCCTCAGGTCGTCCGAAGGTTGGAACTGCTTTTCGCAGAGCCTCACGTACTGTGTCATCATCTTGTGTGTTGCAAGCTTCTCGGAGAACAGCGAGCTTTTCTCCAAGTTCATCAAAAGAGAGGGGGCTCTCTCTTTCAATAAATATCAGCTCGTTCTCTGTTGTATCCAGCTTTTTTGTATCCACCAAAAGTTCCTCATAAAGTTTCTCTCCCGGTCTGAGACCTGTTTCAATAATTTCAACATCGCTTACTCCGGAAAGCTTTATCATATTCTGTGCCAGGTCATAAATCTTAACTGGTTGTCCCATATCAAGTACGAAAAGTTCGCCGTTATGAGCCATAGCACCTGACTGAAGCACAAGCTGCGACGCTTCGGGAATAGTCATAAAATAGCGAATAATTCGCTTATCGGTAAGAGTAATCGGTCCGCCTGCCGCAATCTGTTTTTTGAAAAGGGGGATAACGGAACCGGCTGAGCCGAGAACGTTGCCGAATCGGGTACAACTGCACTTAACTGTTCCCCTTGTGCTGTATCCCTGGACTATCATTTCGCACATACGCTTTGTGGCGCCCATAACATTGGTTGGATTAACAGCCTTGTCGGTGGAAACCATCATAAAGCGCTCAGTGCCGTACTCCTCACAGACCTCAAGCACCGTTTTGGTGCCGAAAACGTTATTCTCAACCGCCTCTACGCAGTTATGCTCCATAAGGGGAACGTGCTTATGAGCGGCGGCATTGATAACAATCTGGGGATGATATGTATCAAAGAGCTTTGAAAGCGCCTTTTTGTTAGTTATAGACGCAATCTCAACCCTGATATCTATACTACCCTTGTACTTGAAATTCAACTCTTGCTGAACGTCATAGGCACCGTTTTCGTAAATATCAAGAATTATTATCTGCTTGGGATTCATTTTTGCCAGCTGACGGCAAAGCTCTGAGCCTATTGAACCGCCTCCGCCTGTAATCATGATTACCTTGTTTTTATAGTAATCGTTTGTTTTTTCGTCTGAAACGTCTATCTGCTTTCTGAACAAAAGGTCCTCGATATCTATTTCACGAAGGTATCTTTTTTTGCCGGCAGTCTTCATCAGCGGGTAATCGTACACCTTAATTTTACATCCGGACTGCTTGTAATATTCATATATCTCCCTGCGGTTAGTCACTGTTGACGGAAGTGCAAAAATAATCTCCTGAATTTTGTATTCCTTTAAAATTTCAAAGGTGTCTTTGCCTTCCTCAAAAACGGGTATTCCCTGAATTTCTCTTCCTGCCTTCTTTTCATTTGTGTCAAAAAAGCATCTGGGTGTATATGCAGAATTAGTATTGAGTATCAGCTCTTCTGCAAGATTTACGCCCACTGTGCCGGCTCCGACGATAGCTACCTTGATTTTATGAGAGTCGTCATTCTTTTTTACGTCAACACCGTTTGCGAAAATTTTCAGGAGCGTCCTTAATACTTTTCCTTTTAGGCTTATCTCGTTACCGCATTTAAAGCAATAGCGATAAAGCATTCGCATACCCAGCGAAATAATTAAGTTCAGCGACATAATTGCAATCATTCTTACAAAGCTGAGTCGTCTGAAATCAAATACAGCAGAAAGCAGGTATTCAAGTCCGACAAAAATTCCGAACGCAACTGTGTCTGTAATTAAAAATCTGATATAGCACTGAATTCCGCCAAAGCGCCAGATCTGTCGGTAAATATCGCCCGCAAAACGGCAGACTAATATGCTGCCAAGGGCAATAAATGAATTTAAAACCAACTCCTCAGCCTCATAAGGGATCCAACTTTTGTATATTACCAACAAAAAAGCATCAACTAAAATAAAAGTAAGAATATCGTAAATTACAAGCGTCCAACGAACATTTAATATTTTGTCCATAAAATATTTCATAATTCTCCCCGCACTCTTTCAGATAAATTGGATAAATGTATAACTAAAACAGACCAATTAATAAACTTGTTATGTTTAACATACATTTACAAATAATATGTCTAATTATATAATTTCGTATTGATTTATGTCAATAAATACAATTCATAAAGTTACAGTAAATAATTACATACAAGTAAAAATACTCCATATTATATAAAACTTACTATTTCATCAATTTTTTGACATAAATTACAAACAACGTAAAAAACAATGCTCTTTATCAATAAAGCAAAAGTTTTTGGTTAATGTTTCAGTAATTGGATATTTTAAATGATGGTTCTGCTTTTACGCAATTTCGCTGAGATGAGCGTTTTTGCTGTTTTCAACATATTCCGCTATCTGCTGATAGGCGTCTTTGAACTTAAAATTAATCGTAATGCTGCCGTCAGAGTGAACTAAGATTGAATCCACCAGCTCAGTTAAAATCGGACGTGTGAGCATAGTTATCTTGCCGTACTGCTTAAAGTATTTTACAAAGTCATTTTCGGTAATACCGCCGTTTTCGCTTTTTTCGATTTTACTATTTAGTTCAGCAATTTTTTTATCAAGTTCGCTGATTTTTTTGCCCATTTTTTCTTTTAGGCTGAGGTACTCCTCCTTGGTAATAACTCCGCTTTTCCAGTCGGGATAAAGGTCAAGCATCATGGCACTGACGCTTTCACGCTGGGTTTCCAGCTTCTCTTTTGATTTTTTCAAAAGACCCTCTCCCCTGTTTCTGTCCTTTTGGCTGATTTCTTTTAGAACCTTGTCCATTTCCACAGCGGTGTCAATCATTGTCTGAACAGTAACAAGTACTGCTTCCTCCAGCTTATCTATTCTAATTGAATGTGGGGTGCAAAC
This sequence comes from Candidatus Eubacterium faecigallinarum, assembly GCA_019115455.1. Lineage (GTDB taxonomy): Bacteria > Bacillota > Clostridia > Oscillospirales > Acutalibacteraceae > Eubacterium_R > Eubacterium_R faecigallinarum. The sequence goes on along the minus strand of DXDN01000005.1, from coordinate 216,241 downwards.
CGTTTTATCCATTTTGCTTGAAGTAACGCAGCGGTAATACTCATATGTGCCGTATGAGTGCTTGTTTGTCTTTTTACTCATTGCTCTGTGGCAGTCGGCACATTTCACAAAACCTGAAAACAGGTCAATATCATTCTTTTTCGGAGCAGTTCTTGTATTGCGGTTAAAAAGCGACTGCGCTTTGTCAAAGGTTTCCCTGTCAATTATAGGCTCGTGGGTGTTTTCAACAATTATCCATTCGTCCTGTGGAACTGCACGGCACTGCTTAATTTTATAACTTATCGTGGTATTTTTACCCTGCACCATATTGCCGATATACATCTGATTTTTCAGGATTCTGCGGACGGTGGAATCACACCACAATCCGTCATTATTTTTACTGCCTGTGTGCTTGTAATTCCAGCCTTTTTGCTGCTTATAAAGAGACGGGTTTGCAATTTTCAGAGCATTTAGCTCTCTGGTAATGCCTATCACGCTTTTTCCCTCAATAAACCATTTAAAAATCTGACGGACAACAGGCGCAGTATCTTCGTCTATTATGAGTTGGTGGCGGTCGTCAGGACTTTTCAAATAGCCGTAAGTAGGAAAGGAGCCGATAAACTTGCCCTGCTTTCTGGTAACATTCAGAGTGCCGCGGACATTGACGGAGGTTGTAGCCGCGACGCTTTCGTTTATAACATTCTGCACGCCGACAGTAATACATTTTGTTGCGGCGTTCATACCGCTTGACATCGAGTCAAAACCGTTATTAAGCGCAATAAAGCGGACATTAAGCCTGACGAAAACATTGTCGATATAGTAGCCCGAATCAGTATAATTTCTACCGAAACGTGACAAATCCTTGACTATAACGCAGTTTACACTGCCGTCATTAATATCCTGCATCATACGCTGAAATGAAGGGCGGTTAAAATTAGTTCCCGACCAGCCGTCGTCCACATAGAAATCCACCAGCTCAATATCACCGTGCTGACGGACATACTCCTTTAATATCTCCTTTTGAGATGTTACGGAATAGCTTTCGCTTTTGTCCCCATCCTCCTTGGAAAGTCGGATATAAAGAGCGGCTTTCCAAACCAGCTTGTCTGCCGCATGCTCCGTAAACTCGTCATATATACTCATCATTGTGCCTCCGTTTTGCTAAGATAAGCAATATACAAAACCCTGATTTAACGATTATAATAACTGCTAAAAATACCTGACGCCAATTCCTCAAGGCTTTTATCTCCCGTGAAATTCACCTTCACCGCCGTATCCTCAACCCTAAAAAGATATGGGTTTTTAACAGAATTCAAATATTCATCCGTGCGTTTTATTAACGGCTGACGTACATTGACCGATATGTTTTTAATATCCGCCAAATCGTTTTTATCGCAGGAGGAAAAATCAGCAAGACTCAGATTTTCAAGCTGTGCTTTTGTAAGCATTTTTATCATACCTTTCACAGAGCATGGAGGGTCAGGGTGTCCCTGATATGTACTGCTTTGTAATTACAAACAGTCTGCTGGTTATGACAATGCAAAAGGCAATAAATTCAGAGCGTTTTCGCTTTCTTTGGTGCTTTTCATTTGTCACAGACTGTCTGTTTCCCTCACACTATTACTGAATTTGAAAGGTGAAGAAATCAAAAATGCTATTAAATTTTTTGGTGTAAGCACATAATTTTGCACACTGCTTTGTGGTCTAAGTATAGCACTTACAGGTGCCATTGCCGCCCCCATATTGTTGGCGTCCGTTATGCCCAAATCAGTAATCGTTCCAAACTGAACCGCCTTTATTTTTATCCCCTCGCCTGCGTACTCAATCACTGAACTGCCTGCTCCGGTTACCGTCCACTGAGATGTGGGAGGTCTCTGACCGCCGTATTCCAGCGGAAAGCGAAACTGCCTTTCAGACGAGCAAAAATGGCTTGACGTGCCGGCAACAACGCATTTCGCCCCACTGTCCACAAGAATGCTGCCGACACAAAGGGAGAGCGCCATAGTAGAGCATGCGCCGAAAAGCCCTATTGACGGTATCTCCAAATCTTTAAGTGCAAAAGCTGAGCCCATACACTGATCGAGCAAATCGCCGCTGAGCACCATATTTACCTCTGACGGACTTTTGTGAGCATAGGACAATGCTCTGATTATTGCGTCGTGAAGCATTGCCGACTCGGCAAGCTCATACGACTGCTGACCCATACTTGTATCATCAAACACTGCATCAAAATCACCTGCCAGCGGTCCTTCGCCCTCTTTTTTACCGGCAACTCCGGCGTGACCTGTTATGACCGGCGGTGAATCAAAAAAAATAGTTTTTCCTTTTATGCGCATAAAAAAACACCTCGGTTATATTTTAACCGGGGTGTTTGATTTGATAATCCGCTTATAAAATTTCTTAATTTTTAATTTTACCAAAAAAGTTATTTTATGGATTTATTTTTAACAAATATATGCTAAGAGTATATAGTCGGTTTGTTTTCTCAATACATCAGATTTCTGTTCAAATATATTATATAAATGTTTTTATATATGAAATTAAAACTTTAAATAATATTATCACTGCCTTGACAGCATTGTATACCTGTGCGGCGGGAGAGTTATAACACCTCCGTTGCAGTTATAATCTAAATGGCAGTAGGAATTATCCCACTTCCTGTCCACGTAGATTTTAACGGGCATATCATTGTTATTTATTGCCACAAGAACGCTGTTTTCACCGCTGTTTCTCTCGTATGCCACTGCGGAATTTTCACAATAGACAAAGGATATCTCACCGTCTTTAAAAGCCTTTAAACCTCTTCTCATCTGACCGAGACGCTTATACCACTGCAAAAGTTCCCTGTTCTGGTTATTCCACTGCATACAGGCACGGTTAAACGGGTCCTTCATTCCCTCCATGCCGATTTCGTCGCCGTAATACACAGACGGGACACCCGGCAGAGTAAACTGAATGAGCGACGCCATCTTCATCATTGAGATTCCGCGCAGATAATCATATTCGCAAAGCTTGTTGTTCATATGCTGCCACTGCCTGCTTTTTCCCCTGCAATCGGGACCTGCAAGCCTTGTTATTGCACGCTGAGTATCATGGGTTCCGATATGATTCATCAGGATATTAAGCACCTGGGGTGGATAATTCTCAACTATGCTCATAATACTGTCCGCAAAACAACTTGCGTGACCATATCGCACAAAATTAAGCACCGCTTCGGCAAACGGATAATTCATTACCGAGTCAAGCTGACCGCCCAACAGATACCTTCTTCGCTCGCCGTAAGCGAATTTATTTGTGGCATCTTCCCAGACTTCACCGATAATTACAGCGTCTTTATTTTCCTCCTTAACAGCTTTTCTCAAATCGTCAAGGAAAATATCAGGGAGCTCGTCAGCAACGTCAAGTCGCCAGCCGCTGATACCGCATCTGAGCCATTTGCGCAAAATGCCGTCCCTGCCGCAAACATAATCGCGGTAGTTTTCATCCTCCTCGATAACTTCGGGGAGCAGTTTTATTCCCCACCAGGCATGGTATTCATCGGGCCACTCGATAAATTTATACCAACTGTAATATTTGCTTTCCTTGCTGTTATATGCTCCCAGAGAATTATAGTGGCTGTACATATTAAAATATTTGCTGTCGCATCCTGTATGGCTGAATACGCCGTCAAGAACAATGGATATGCCATATCGCTGAGCAGCCTTGCAAAGGCGCCTTAAATCGTCCTCATTGCCCAACAAGCTGTCTATCTTCTCATAATCGGCAGTATCGTACCTGTGATTTGAATGCGCCTCAAAAATCGGATTAATATAGATGCAGGTAACACCGAGCTCGGCAATATAGGGCAGTTTTTTTTCAATTCCCGGCAGATCACCGCCGAAATAATCGTTATTCCAAATGCCGTTCATCTGCTTTTCATCCCAATAGGGTTCAGCACCCCATTTACGCATTACACGGGATTTGGGAACATTTTTCTTTTCTACACCGGAATTATAGAATCTGTCAGGAAATATCTGATATATTATTCCGCCCTTTAAAAATTCAGGCGTTTTAAAATTTTTATCATAAACCGTCTGCTGAAATTCAGCATTTCCGGCAGAAAAATCGCCCTTGCCGCCGCCAACATTCCTGATATAGCTTTTTCCCCACGGAGTGTCAAGTTCAAAGTGGTAGAAATAAAGTCCAGGTGTCGTGGCATAGAAATGGAGTTCCCAATACTCGTGACATTCACCGCACATTCCCGCCCAAAACATGCCATAATAAGCCGTGCTCTCCTGCTCACCCTCCTTAGTGATGGCAAGAGTTGCGCGGCTGCATCGACAGTCTCTGGGCACTATGATGCGAAACTTGCATTTCTCATCAGTGGCAATGGCTGATATTATTGACTTGTATGCCTTATCTCGTGAATTGAAAATCAGCATAATTCCCTCAATTGCCAATAGACACGGCAAGAAACCGTGTCTATTTGATAATTATTATTATTTTTTGGAAGCTTTTTTAGCGGCTGCTTTCTTTTCAACCTTTTCGGCAGCCTTTGGAGCGACTACTTTCTTTTCTGCCTTTTCGGCAGCCTTCGGAGCTGCTGCTTTCTTTTCTGTCTTTTCAGCAGCTTTTGAAGCAGTTGCTTTCTTTTCTGCCTTTTCGGCAGCTTTTGGAGCAGTTTCTTTTTTCTCTGCTTTTTTAGCAGCCTTTGGAGCAGTTGCTTTCTTCTCTGCTTTTTTAGCAGCCTTTGGAGCGGTTGTTTTCTTGCTGGTATTCTTTTTTGCTTCCTGTGGGAAAACTACCGGCTTTGTGTTCCAAATGTTATTTGCATAATCCATAATTGAACGGTCTGCGCTGAAAACACCTGCGCCGCTGATATTCATCAGTGACATTCTTGCAAAAAGTTCCTTATCCCTGTAAGCCTCGGCTGAGCGCTGCTGAGCACGCTGATAATCAGCAAAATCGGCAAGAGCCATATACGGGTCAACATTCAGCAGTGATGAGGTGATTTCGCCAAACTGCTTGGAGTTTACTCCGGCTGAAATGAAATCAACGGCACTCTTGAGAACAGGATTATTGTTAAGATATTTCTGCGGGTCATAGCCCTCTCTTTTGAGCTGTTCAACCTCAGGAGTTGTAAGTCCGAAGATAAAGATATTATCCTCGCCTACAGCGTCATAAATTTCCACATTTGCACCGTCCATTGTACCGAGTGTAACGGCGCCGTTGAGCATAAGTTTCATATTGCCCGTACCGGATGCCTCCGTACCTGCAAGGGAAATCTGCTCGGAAATATCGGCTGACGGCATAAGAGCCTCAGCAAGGGATACATTATAATCTTCCATAAATACGACCTTGATTCTGTCTTTGATATCAGGGTCATTATTAACAACATTTGCCAAAGCGTCTATAAGCTCAATAATTTTCTTAGCCATAAAGTAGCCGGGAGCCGCTTTTGATGCAAAGATATAAGTTCTCGGCTCAAAATCCATATTCGGATTTGCTTTGAGCATCTGATATTGTGAAATTATATTAAGAATATTAAGCTGCTGTCTCTTATATTCATGAAGGCGCTTTACCTGAACGTCAAATATTGAATTGGGATCAACTGTGATACCGTTTCTCTTTTTGATAATCTTGGCAAAGTTTTCCTTGTTTGCAAGCTTGATAGCACTGAGTTTATCAAGCACCTGCTTATCGTCCTTGAAATCACGCAGTTTGATAAGCTCATCGCTCTTTGTGATAAATCCGTCACCGATAAGCTCGGTAATAAACTGTGTCAGCATCGGATTTGCCTGACATATCCATCTTCTGAAAGCGATACCGTTTGTAACATTCTTAAACTTATCGGGAGTGATAGTGTAAAAATCATTGAAAACAGTATCCTTGAGTATCTCGGAATGAAGAGCGGAAACGCCGTTTACAGAATGTGAGCCGGCAACACAGAGGTTTGCCATTCTTACAACTCCGCCGGAAATAACCGCCATTCTCTCGACCTTGTCTGCGTCGTGAGTTACTCCCCAGACATAGGCTCTGAATCTGTTGTCAATCTCCTTGGTAATCTCATAAATTCTCGGGAGCAGTCTCTTATAGAGATCCTCGCTCCAGCATTCAAGAGCCTCTTTCATTACAGTGTGGTTGGTATAAGCAACTGTCCTTGTAACAATGCTCCAAGCATCGTCCCAGCCGTAACCGCACTCGTCGAGCATAATTCTCATAAGCTCGGGGATTGCCATTGTGGGGTGGGTATCGTTGATATGGATAGCCACCTTCTCCGGCAGATTATCAAGGGTGCCGTAAGAGGTAAGATGGCGCTGAATTATATCCTGAACAGAGGCAGACACAAGAAAATACTGCTGTCTGAGTCTGAGAGACTTGCCTTCAGGAGTATTATCGGCAGGATAGAGAACTTTTGAAATAGCCTCAGCCATAGCCGACTGCTCCATAGCCTTGATATAAGAGCCGGAATTAAACAGCCCCATATCAAGCTCCGGCTTTCTTGAAGCCCAAAGACGAAGCCTTGAAACGCCCTTGCCTTTACCTGAAACGTACATATCATAAGGCACTGCGATAACGGTGTTGCAGTCCTTTTGCTCAACGTGGTGATATTCGCCGTCCCAGCTTTCGTCAACCCAACCTTCAAACTTAACCTCTACAGCTCTTTCCTCTCTTGGCACAAGCCAAACATCGCCGCCGGGAAGCCAAAAGTCAGGAAGCTCTGTCTGCCAGCCGTCAACAAGCTTCTGCTTGAAGATGCCTGCCTCATATCTTATGGAATATCCCATAGACATAAAACCGTCGGTGGCAAGTCCGTCAAGGTAGCACGCAGCAAGTCTGCCGAGTCCGCCGTTGCCAAGTCCGGCATCTGGCTCTTCTTCATAGAGCTTTTCAAGATTCACGTCAAATGATTTAAGCGCCTGAGCAAAGGTGTCTGTAAGGTCCAAATTGTACAGATTATTCTTAAGGGAGCGTCCCATCAGAAATTCCATACAAAGATAATATATTTTTTTAGTATCCTGAGTTTTTGCCGTTTTGCGGAATTCGCTGTTCATTTTGGACAGCATGTCACGCACGATAAGAGCAACCGCTTTGTAAAACTGCTGATTCGTTGCTGAAGCAGGCTCCACGCCAAAGAAATGGCTCAGCTTGTCGCTGATAGCCGTCTTAGCCTGTGAAACAGTCATCTTTTTCATACAAATCCCCCAAAATTATTTTATAATTACATTAATTTAAATGATCGCTTTGTACATTATATACTAAAACTTCATCATTTGCAATGGTAACAGAATATATTTATAAATTCTTTTTGCCGCGCTTAAGAAACTTTGTGAATATAAGCTTTGCAAGCTCAGTTATCGGTTTGATATTTAAAAGCAGCATTACTGCTAAAAGCACGCTTTCCGCCACGTAAAGAAGCACGCCCTCCTTGAAATAAAGCATAAGGAAGGTCTGTACCACAAGTAGCACGGTTTCAATTATCATCAGCGGCAGTTTAAAGTTAATTTTGATATACTTTCTCGTGTTGATTGCTCTTGTTATAAACACAACAACAAAAGCCGTAACAGTGGCTATTGCCGCGCCTGTAGCACCAAGCTTTGGTATAAGTATAAGATTAAGCACAATATTTGTAACCGTGCCCGTCATAGCGGTCACAAGCGACATCAGTGACTTCTTCTCCGCCATATAAACAGACGCAAGGAAATTTACGATACAGGAATAAGTGGTGGCGATTATCAAAATCGGAACATAATTCCATGATTCATAGTAAGACGGTGCGACAAGGATTTTCGTAAACAACTGACAAAACAGTATGAGCGCCGACGCCACGGCGAAAACTCCGCCACTGTAAACCCTAAAGACCTTGGTGAAAAATTCTCCCCTGCTCTCGCTCTCATATTCATCAACGGCTGAAAGCTGCCAAGCGTCAATAAATATCTGGGCAAAAAGCACAACAAAATTAGGTATCTTTGAGGCGGCGGTATAAAGTCCGTTCTCCGAAGAACCTATAAAATAAGTTATCATATATCTGTCCGAAACATTAATTATCCACCAAAGTATAACAGTAGGGATAAGAGGCACGCAATATTTCAGCATTTGACCTGTTATGCCTTTTTCAAACAGTCTGGGACTAAGGTACCTATAAAGCTTTGCCGTTATGGTATAAAAGATTATTGAGCATGCGTCGGAAGCAATAATTGCCACGATATAACCTGTTACGCCCCATTTAAACACGCCCAAAAACAGGAATGTAAACAAAAGCGTTGTGGCAGTGGCTATAATACCGTCCACTGCAAAGAGCTTTACGTGGCCGCTGCCGCGCACAAACTGCTGACAAAGCTGCCTCATACCCGAAACAAGCACGAACACATAAACAAGGATTATATAATCGCCGAGTTTAAAATCGTTTATCTCAATAAGACTTATTGGATAAGCCAAAAATAAAAACACGACAAAGCCGGCAAGCGTCGTTCTGACGCCTACCGTGAAAACATCTGATTTATTTTTTGCCTTGTCAAGTGAAAAGCGCAGTGCGGCGCTGTTCACCTGAAGCGTAACAATAGGAATAAGCACATTTACCGTCTGCTGAACAAGGTCCGCTGAGCCGTAGTCGCCGGAAGTCATCATTCTGGTGACAAAGGGCATCAGCAGGAAAGAGAGCACTTTTGATGAAAAAGTGCCTATTGCAAATATTATTGTATTTGACGCAAGTTTTTTATACTTATCCAATCCTGCCGCTCCTTTTATTTACAAATACTATAAGCAGGCATTAGTACTGCCATTTGCCGTTTTCAAAATAAATTGTATTTTCCTTAGATGAGGAAGTGTATACAGAGCTACCCCTGTAAAGACCCTGGCTGCCGGAAACGAGAAATACGTACTGATATCCGTAGCCGACTCCGACGGTGTTCATATCCTGTGGGTCATATGCGTAAACGATGAGCTTGTCGTCCTTTGAATTCATATTGAGCTCTCTTGCCTGAACTGTCGCCCCGTCGATAGCCGAATAATAAAGCCTGTTGGCATACACAACGGGATAATCCGTTACCGAACAATCCTCCAGCAATGTGACCACCTTGTCCGAGCCGAATTTCTGACGGCATAGGTCGTATGTATCATCCGACTGCTTTTTGTAATAATAGAAAAAGCCGCATTCAAGCTGAATATTTATGATATCGTCATTTTTTGAATCGTTCATAAAATATCTTCTGTCGGACTTGCCGTCAATGGCTACGGTTATATATTCATAATATCCCGTAACCTCGTCATAAGTGGTGAAAAATATTCTTGAAAGAGAAATACCCACGAAACTGAGCTTTTTGCCGCCCTCAGCGGTATAAAGCGAAGTTTTCTCAGTTGTATTAAGGTCAATATAGCCCACCGTATTATCAGTGCCTATATAGTATATTTTATCATTATAAAGATATGCAAATGCGATATCATTTGAAATATTTACGGTGTCTCCGCCGACAATCTGCGCTTTTTTCAGAGTATTGCTTTCGGTGTCTACCATATAGATATAATCCCCCAGCACGTTAAGGCATATGAGATTATTCTTGCTTTTGACAATTAATTTATACGTTTCTGAATTAGGCTCAAACCTGTAGATTCCCACGCCGTCTATACTCTGATATATATATGAAGAGCTGTAGGTAACGGCACCCTTTGACCTGTTAAGGAGATTGCCTGCCTGATTGCCCTGAAGCGAAGTGTCAAAGGCGAAGTCATCAAAGGACGTATAGTCATAATTCTGCCTTTTTGTCGTGGTGGGTCTGGTGGTTGTTGCCGGGGCGGTGGTGGTTGTTGTCTGCTTGAAAATATCCTCTTTTACAAATACCGCCGCCTGCTGCACCTTTTCCTGAGGTATAAGGCTTGATATTTTAAACTCAGGGTCCAAGACCTTCATCGTAATTAAAAAAGCTGCCACGGCAATAATAAGTATTGAGAGGAAAATTAAAAAATTCTTCCCTGCCTGTTTTCTGCGCTGTGCCCTTTTTCTTTTTTTCCTTTGCTTTACTAATTCCTTTTCTTCCATTTTAATTTATCTTACCTGTCCGTTTCCGAAAATCAAATATTTTGTAGTTGTAAGCTGTGCAAGCCCCATAGGTCCGCGGGCATGCAGTTTCTGGGTGGATATTCCTATTTCGGCGCCGAGTCCGAACTCACCGCCGTCTGTAAAGCGTGTTGACGCATTGTGATAAACCGACGAAGAATCAATACGTTTCATAAATTCCGCAGCGTTTTCCTCGTTTTCGGTAATTATTGCCTCGGAATGGCCGGTTGAACACTTGTTAATATGCTCTATCGCCTCATCAAGACTGTCCACTGTTTTTACGCTGATTATATAATCAAGATATTCTGTTGAGAAATCCTCTTCGCTTGCCTCTTCAATATCGGGGCAAACGGCTTTTGCTCGCTCGTCGCCTCTGATTATTACATTTTTCTCATCAAGGAGTTTTTTTATAACCGGCAGAGCCTTGTCTATAACAGCGCTGTGTATTACCAGACTTTCGCAGGCATTGCACACGCCGATACGCTGGGTCTTAGCATTAAATATAATTTTTGCCGCCATGTCAATATCCGCCGATTCGTCAACATAAATATGACAGTTGCCAGAACCCGTTTCAATCACGGGAACTGTTGAATTTTGAACAACTGACTGAATAAGCGCCTTTCCTCCCCTTGGGATAAGGCAGTCAAGATACTCTTTCATCCTCATAAGCTCAGTTGCGGATTCCCTGCTGGTATCAGTCACCAGCTGAACAGCATTCTCAGGCAATCCGGCGGCTTTTATTGCATTTCTCATTATGTCGGCAATGGCAATATTTGAGTTTATTGCTTCCTTGCCTCCCCTGAGTATTACCGCATTGCCGCTCTTAAGACAAAGGGCGGCGGCGTCCGCAGTAACATTGGGACGTGATTCGTATATTATTCCGATAACGCCGATAGGACAGGAAATCTTTTGTATCTTCATGCCGTTTTTGTGAACAGTCTGCTCAATTACTTTGCCGCAGGGATCATCAAGCTTTGTAATTTGGATACAGCCCTGTGCCATGTCACGAATCCTGTCCTCGTTTAACATAAGCCTGTCAAGCATGCCCTCGCTGAGTCCTGCTTTTTTTCCGTTTTCAAGATCAACAGCATTCTGACTGATTATTTGAGCGGAATTTGAAACGAGGGCGTCTGCAATATTGCAAAGCGCCTTATTCTTAATATCCGTGGTTGCTGTAGTTAATATGCCTGCCGCTTTTTTAGCATTAATTCCTAACTGAGTAATCATAATCATTCACCCTTTGCTGAAAAATATGTACCTATTTTCTTGCCTTCAAGAACTTTATAAATTGATGTCGGCTTTTCGCCGTTCATTATTATCACCGGGATTCCGGCGTCGGTAGCAATCTTTGCCGCCTTTATTTTAGTGGTGAAGCCGCCTGTGCCGCTTTTGCCTGCGTCACCGGCAATTTTAAATATATCGTCGTTAATTTCACCCACGTAAGGGATGAGTTTTGCGTCTTTATTCTTTCTGGGATTGTCGTCATAAAGTCCGTCAGTATCAGTAAGAAGTATGAGCAAGTCGGCATTGATAAGCTGTGCTACGTTGGCGCTGAGGCAGTCGTTATCGCCGTTTAAAAGCTCCTCAACATATACCGAATCGTTTTCATTAACAATTGGCAGAGCGTCATAGTCAAGAAGCTGGTTGAACGTATCCAAAAGATGCCCTTTTTCTGCCTCGTTGACAAGAGTGTCCGCCGTGAACAAAAGCTGGCTTACCACCACGCCGTATTCGGAAAACAATTTGTCGTACAAAAACATCAGCTCGCACTGGCCTACTGCCGCAGATGCCTGAAGCCCCTTGGTGGTTTTCGGCTTGGCTGAGAAGCCGAGTTTTGCGGCTCCGATACCCACGGCTCCGCTGGTTACAAGAACGACCTCGTGCCCCTCATTTTTTAAATCTGAAAGCACCGAAACCAGCTTTGCCATACGGGCGATATTGGTCTTTCCCGTGTCGTGAGTCAGAGTCGAGGTACCAACTTTTACCACGATTCGCTTTTTTCCTTCATATTTTGCCATGACATACTTCTCCATATTAATACAATTACTTTGTATTATAGCATAGTACAATCCCGTTCTGCAAGTAAATTGAAGATAAATTAACACTATTAAGACGCTGTTTTATTCAAAGTAAAAATTTTTTGTATGAATTTTTAATTTTCGGTAAAAAATAGTTCTGGAAACAGCAGTAAATTGCGCCGCTGTATAATTGACGGCGGTTAATATTGCTGAGAAAAAGCATTGCGCTTAAAGCCCGCAAGCGCTTATGCTAAAAACCAAAAAACTGCGGGCGGAAAGGCTATGAAACTGATGACAAAACGGGGTTATATCAGATTGTTTTCATATTCAATCGCCATTGTCGCCGTGCTTGCGGGATTTGCGATTGTTAATATGAACATGGCTGCCAACTACAAAGCGCAGCTTGAAAACAATTATCAGCAAAGTCTTAACGAGCTGTCGGAAACAATGGATTCAATCGAAACCAATTTGACAAAAAGCATTTACTCAAACTCCGACAAAATGCTGTATGAGATCAGCTCCGACCTGTATTCCGAATGTACCAAGGCAAAGGACGCTCTCTCCCGTCTGCCTGTGGGGCAAATGAATCTGAGCTCCACATACAAATTTATTAGCCAGGCAAGCGACTACGCCACATATATAGCGCAAAAAACGGCTTCAGGCGAAACGGTAAGTCAGGAGGAGCATAATAATTTATCAACTCTGCTAAACTATGCCACGCAGCTTAATGACTCCATAAGCTCAATGGTCAGCGTATGCAACAACGGCGGACTGATAACTGCCAGCAATGTAAAAAATGAAAATAACGTAACGGTAAACTCACTGACAAATGATATGACAACTGCCGAAAGCGCATTTAAAGACTACCCTACACTTCTTTATGACGGTCCCTTCGCCGACGCCGTTTTGAACAGAGAATCTCAGATGCTGAAAGATGCAGAAGCATACAGTAAAGATGACGCTGCTGACATTGCGGCGTATGCTATGGGGTGCTCTTACGACCAGGTAAGCTTTCAAAGCGAGGAAGACGGCAATGTCCCCTGTTATGTTTTCTCTTATGGTCAGAAAACTGTGGGAATAACTAAAAACGGCGGATATGTCGCATATATGCTTTACGGCGGAAAAATAACTAAATCGACCATAACAGAGGAAAACGCCGTAAACATCGCTAAGGATTATCTCGAAAAACTCGGCTATGAAAACATGACGGAAACTTATTATATGACGGACAACAATGTCTGCGTTATCAATTTTGCTTACAGCGTTTCAGGAGTGATTTATTACAGCGACCTTATAAAAGTCGGAGTATCAATGAATAACGGCGAGGTTGTAAGCATAGAGGCAAAAGGATTTCTTGTCAACCACAGGGACAGGGCTAAGTTTTCCGCCGACAAAACACAGGAGGAACTTCAGAAAAACATCAGCCCATATCTTACCGTAATGAATGTGAAAAAATGTGTAATACCCAAGGACAACGGTACTGAGGCTAACTGCTACGAATTTCACTGTGAAAGCAATGAAACAAACGAGGAAGTTCTCATTTATGTCAATACCGATACGGGAGCAGAGGAAAACATACTGCTTCTTCTCTACTCCGACGGCGGAACACTGACAAAATAATTTGAATAAATTTTATAAAAAAGCAAATTATAATTGTGAAAGGAAGTTATAATTATGAAAAGCAAATTTTTAATTATTGCAATGGCGGTTGCCGTTATCGCAACAGTATTTATGGGATGTTCCAACAACACTGACGATACCACAACAACTACAACTGAAAACACATCAGCTGTAACACAAACAACAAACGTAACAGAAGCTTCTTCAACAACTCAGAACCAGTCCAGCGCCGAAAGCACTATGGACAACAGCACAACAAACGAGATGGAATCAAAGGCTGACAGAGTCGGCGACGATATCGGACAGGGCGCTGACGACCTTGCCGACGGAGTAGGCGGCGCAGTTGACAGAGCCGGCGACGCTGTATCTGACGCAATGGAGTAAAAAAAGAAAAGCAAGCAAAAACCGCCTCGGAGATATTTTCCGGGGCGGATATGCATTATACATAAGATTGATTAAGACTTGAAAATCTGGTATAATGTATCAGGTGATATTATGATTTTATATTTTTCAGGAACAGGAAACAGCAGGTACGCCGCAAAAAGAATTTCCCGCATCATAAATGAGGATACGGTATCAATCAACGAGTACCTGAAACAGGAAAAAGTGTATTCAGCACAGAAAAACGAACGTTTTGTTTTCGTAACTCCGACCTATGCATGGAGAATTCCCAGAGTTGTTGAGAATTTCATCTGCAATATCCGACAAAACGGAAGCCACGAGGCGTATTTTGTTATGACCTGCGGCGGAGAAACCGGAAATGCCGAAAAATACCTTAAAGAGCTGTGCGGCAAGCTGAACATCAAATATTTGGGTCTGTGCTCAGTGGTTATGCCTGAAAATTACATCGCCATGTTTGACGTTCCGGACAAAGAAACTGCCGCCAAAGAGGTGGCAAAGGCTGAACCTGTAATAGACAAAGCCGCAAAAGTTATAGCAGACGGCGGACAGTTTGAAAAAGTAACGCCTACTCTGTTAGATAAAATATACAGCGGATTTATCAATCAGATATTTTATCCTGCTATGGTACACGCTAAAAAGTTCCGTGTAAAAGACACCTGTATCAGTTGCGGGGCGTGCGAAAAACTGTGTCCCCTTAACAATATCAGCCTAAAAGACGGCAAGCCTGTATGGGATGACAACTGCACTCACTGCATGGCCTGCATATCCCACTGCCCTGTAAGCGCAATTGAATACGGCAAAAAAAGCGTAAACCAGCCAAGATACACCTGTCCGAAATAACACACTAAAAATTAAACAGATAAAAATAAAAAGGTTGTCGGTGACAACCTTTTTATTTTTGCAATCAGTATATTTTTGCAAATTTGAATGTTAAAACAAAGTTTTGAATTTGTCGTAAATTCCGAATGCAAATATGAATATAACTATCAGCGGCAAAATGTAGGTGAGATAAAATCTCATCCAGTTTTTGACCTTAAGTCCCTTGCCGGTATTGGCTTCTTTCATATAGTTTTTCCATCCCCAGCCTTTTTTGCTGACACAGAAAAGAAGATATATAAGACTGCCGAGAGGCAGGAAGATATTGCTTACCAAAAAGTCTTCCAGATCCATTACTGTTCCGCCGAAGATTTTGAAGCCGTCCCAAGCCCAAATATTAAATCCTAAAACGCAGGGAACGGAAAGCAGTGTAATAAGCACAAAGTTAAATATTGACGATTTAAGTCTGCTCATACCCGTAAGCTCCATTACACAGCAGATAATATTTTCAAACACGGCAAAAATAGTAGAAAGTGCCGCAAATGACATAAACAGGAAGAAAATGCTGCCCCACACGCGACCCATGGGCATATTTGCAAATATGTTAGGAAGCGTGATGAAAATGAGCTTTGTCCCCGATGTCTGGTCAACATTATATGTAAAGCAAGCCGGGAAAATAATAAGTCCGGCAGAAATCGCAACAAATGTGTCAAGCACAACTACTCTTGCGGATTCGCCCAGAAGAGTATGCTTTTTATCAATATAGCTGCCGAAAATCGCCATAGCTCCGATACCGAGACTGAGGGTGAAGAACGCCTGATTCATAGCGCTTACCAGAGTTGTGGCAACCCCGACGCTTTTCATTCGCTCAAAGTCGGGAAGAAGGAAATAAGAAAGTCCCTCTTTTGCTCCGTCCATGGTAAAGCTGTTTATCGCCAGCACAACCATTATCACAAGAAGCGCTACCATCATAACCTTGGTGACTTTTTCAAGACCGCTTTGAAGCCCTTTAGCACATACCAAAATGCCGAAAGCGACAACCACAACAACCCAAAACATCATGGTTTTTGGCTGCGCCAGCATTTCGTTAAAGGCATTTTCGACAAACTGGGTATTTGCACCCTCGAATTTTCCTGTAGCTGTCAGGTAAAAATAGTGAAGCATCCAGCCCGAAACACTTGTGTAATACATCATCAGCAAATAGCATCCGATAAGGGTCAAATAACCGTGTATATGCCATTTGCTCTTTGGCTTTTCAAGTGCCTGATATGCTTTTACCGGGCTTTTTTGCGACGCTCTGCCCACAGCAAACTCCATGCTCAGAATAGGCAGACCTAAAATCACCAAAAAAATTAGATAAAAAAGTACGAACGTGCCTCCGCCGCCCTGTCCCGCTATATACGGAAACTTCCAAACGTTACCGATACCAATGGCACAGCCTGCGGAAAGCAAAATAAATCCCAAACGGGACTTTAACTTTTCCCTCTCCATAAAATACTCCTCTCTTTTTTTGCTACAAGATTGTAACACACTGTGTAAAATAATTCAATACGTGTGCAAAAAACAGAGAAACATCATTGTTTCATAATTCATAAAAAAGCGAAAAAAGAAAATCAGATTCATATATAATAACTATAAAAACATTTATTATGTTCATCGGCAACTGAAAAACGAACTTAAACAAAATAGTATTTTTCCAATTTGCACATTTAGCATATTGTGAATAATAAAAAAAGACTGCCTGTGCAGTCTTTTTGGTGAAGACGAGTGGACTTGAACCACCGACCCCCTGCATGTCAAGCAGGTACTCTAACCAACTGAGCTACGCCTTCATGAATAATCTAAATATTGTTTTAACTGTATAAAAACATCGCCGCGGACACGAAGAACGCGGCGATATGGAGCTGGAGATGGGACTTGAACCCACGACCTACTGATTACGAATCAGTTGCGCTACCAACTGTGCCACTCCAGCATTAAGGCGTGTTAAAATGCCCAATTTAGGCTTTTGCACGTCACTTTATATATTATACATAAAATTCAGATAAGTTCAAGTAGTTTTTTAAAAACAAATTCCACGCTTGCTTTTCTTACCTGATTGCGTCCCAAATCGCCAAAACGGCAAGTATAGGTACTCACATTTGAGTTAACGCAGAAGCCGAAGCAGACCATACCGACGGGTTTTACAGCCGTGCCGCCCGTAGGTCCTGCAACGCCTGTTATCCCGACTCCTATCTGGCAACCTGCCTTTGCGGCGACTCCTGATGCCATTTCTGCGGCGACCTCCTCGCTGACAACGCCAAAACTGCTGATTGTGTCGGCGCTGACTCCCAGCAAAGCAATCTTCGCCTCATTTGCATAGGTCACAAAGGACATATCAAGCACCCGGGAGGCATTTGACACGTTTACCAAAGTACCGCAGCAAAGCCCTCCCGTACAGGATTCAGCAAAAGAGATATGATAATTTTTTTCAATCAGTTTATTAACTACCTGCTCTTCCAAGCTCATTTTATCACCTGTTTTCATAGCACCTGCAAATTTACCGGCTGATATTACTTCATCAGACCGTTTTGAATCTTAGCGGCGGTGAGCGTATTCTTCATCAGCATAGATATTGTCATTGGGCCTACGCCGCCAGGAACAGGAGTAATATAAGAGCATTTTTCCTTTACATTTTCAAAATCCACGTCGCCGCAGAGCTTGCCGTTTTCGTCCCTGTTCATTCCCACGTCAATAACAACGGCGCCGTCCTTAACCATATCGGCTGTGACGAACTTTGCCTTGCCTATAGCTGCCACAAGTATATCCGCCTGACTTGTTATGGACTTGAGGTCCTTTGTTTTTGAATGAGTTATCTCAACCGTAGCGTTCTCGTGGAGCAACAGCATTGCCATCGGTTTGCCGACGATATTGCTTCTTCCGATAACCACGGCTTTTTTTGAACAGATATCAACACCTGTGGAATGAATCAGCTCCATTATTCCGGCAGGAGTACATGGCAGGAAATTGTAATCGCCAATCATTATTTCACCGACATTCACCGGGTGAAAAGCGTCTACATCCTTTTTGGGGTCAATAAGGTTAATTACTTCTTTGTCATCAAGATGAGACGGAAGCGGAAGCTGGCATAAAATACCGCTGATCTTGTCACGCTTATTAAGCTTCATTACAAGCTCATTAAGTTCCTGCTGGGTGGTGCTTGCCGGCAAAGCGAATTTTTCGCTGTAAAAGCCCACCTCGTCACATGCCTTTTCCTTATTTCTTACATAAACCTGTGACGCCGGGTCATCGCCGACTATTATTACCGCCAGACCTGGTGTAATACCCTTTTCCTTTAAAGCGGCTGTTTCTGCGGCCACCTTCTCCCTTACCTGTTTTGATACTGCTTTTCCGTCAATTATCTGTGCCATTTTTATTCTCCGTAATTTCATTTTTTATTTCAGTATTTTCTTCTTTTTGAGGTGTGTCACCGCTCACTGCGCTTTTAGTGTTTGGGGTATCGGTATCAAGCAGGAGAGCTTTCCACAGCGTTCCCTTTTTCAATTTTACAAAGCAAACTACCAGCGCAAGCGCAAATACTACAACAACCACCATTGAAAGCAGCTGACTTACTCTCAAAGTCGTATCGCCGATATAAAGTGAATCAGTTCTCATACCCTCGACAACCGCTCTTTCCAGACCGTACCAAACACCGTAGAGCAGGAAAACTTCGCCCTTGAATTTCCTGTGTTTTTGTACAATGTGGTTGAGTATGAAGAATCCTAATATGCACCACACGCTCTCATACAAAAACGTGGGATGGACGGGAAGATCCGGGTCGACCTCAATACCCTTTTGAGCAAGGGAATCAGCAGTTGCCTCAAGCGTCTGCTGAATTTTAACGCTCCACATTCTGAAAGGTGCAGTTGTGGTATTCGTTCCGAATGCTTCCTGGTTAAAGAAATTGCCCCAGCGACCGATTCCCTGCCCGATGAGAAGTCCCAGCGCACCGAGATCAAGCAGATTCGGGAAATTAATCTTGCCCGTCTTACAGCCTATTGCCGCACCGATAAGAGCGCCGATTATGCCGCCGTAAATCGCTATACCGCCGTTCCATATCTGGGGTATCTCGGCAAGGTGATCTTTATAATACGACCATTCAAACGCCACGTAGTAGAGCCTGGCGCATATTATGCCTAAAATCGTGCCCCATATCAGCACATCCGTCATGCCGTCAAGACTCATTTTCCACTTATATGCCATTCTGCCACCGTACAAAACAGCAAGTATAAAACCGAAAGCTATAATGATTCCGTACCAGTGTACATCGTGGCCGAAAATTGTAAACGCTACCGACGGCAGGTCAAAATCAATACCAAGCCCCTCAAAATAAACTCTTGTGTAATCACTCATTTTTATTCACCGTTACCAGCCGCTTTGCTCTTTACCACAGATAAAGCGCTGTAATCCTCCCTCATCATATCTGCAAGCCTGTTTTCAATATCATTTTTGGTAACAGACTTGTATATCTCAATAGCGTCAAAAACTGAATATCCGCTGAAATAAGCGTTGATAAAGCCGTTTGCAATGGAATCTATATCGTTATAATCCATTATTTCTCTTCCGTAAAGCAGACGTCTTGCAGTTTCAAACTGCTCGTCTGAGATACCTTTTTCGCGAAGCTCTTTGACGGCTTTTTTAATCTCGCTGCTGACTGCCTGAGGGTCTGTGCTCTCGCCGTCGAACATAACTGCCTCATAGCCGTAGCCGATAAAATATTCTTTTGAAAATCCGGTATTAATCAGCCCCTGTGAAAACAGGCGGTCATAAAGCGGTGAGGTATCACCTGCAAGAATCTCAAGCAGAATATTGACCTCAACGATTTTTCTTATATCCTGAATTGGTTTCTCACATTTTTCCTTATAGCCGAAGGAGAACACCGGCATGCTCATAGCAAGGTTATATTCGCAGTAATTGCCTGCAATGCTTTGGGGTTCTTCCTCAAAGGAACGCTCAATCTCCAGCTCAGGAGCCTTTTTAAGCATCCTGTCGCACACGTCCAAAACCTGCTTGGCAGTAACGTTTCCCACCACTGTAAGGCACATATTATGGAGATTATAAAACGTGTCGTAGCAGTCATAAAGCAGTTTGTCTGTAATCTGAGCAATTGACTCCACGGTGCCGGCTATATCAATACGCACAGGATGATTGTGATAAAGCAGTCTGAGAAGATTAAACGTACTCATCCAGCCTGCAACGTCATAGTACATTGTGATTTCCTGCCCGATTATGCCCTGCTCTTTCTCAACCGTTTCCTCTGTAAAATACGGGTGAGTAACAAAATCCAAAAGTATTTCCAGCGACGCCTCAAAATTATCACTGCACTGAAAAAGATAACAAGTCTTGTCAAAAGAAGTGTATGCATTGGCGCTGGCTCCGGTTTTTGCATAGCGTGCAAACGCGTCGAGGTCCTCGCTTTCAAAAAGCTTATGCTCCAGAAAATGAGCAATACCCTCCGGCACCACCGTCCATTCACTGCTGTCAGAGCGTTTGAACCTTGTGTCTATAGAGCCGTATTTTGTGCCGAATACCGCATATGCCGAGGAATAATTCTCCTTTGGCATAACAAAAATTTTAAGTCCCGATTCGTGGTCTATCTCGTAATATTTCTCGCCGAGTTCGGCTGATTTGATTTCTTTCATCAATTACCCTCCTTCGGCGCTGAAAGTTTATAAATCGTATCAAGGCTGAGAAGTCCTGCGCACTCAATTACCTGCTGCTTTGTAACAGCGTCATTTTCTGCGGCAGACTCTTCAGGAGATTTCACCGTAGCTGATGTTATCTGGTTTGTGTACCAGCCTTCGATAACCTCAGGAGCGTCGTTTACTGACATTATCGCATCGTGAAGACCTATTCTGGAGGAATTCAGTTCCTCGTCAAAATTGCCTGATTTTATCTCGTCAAGCTGATGAAGTATCTCGCTGACTGCCTTGTCCATATTTTCCTCATTGCAGCCGCACTGAATCATTATATAGCTTTTCTGTTTCGTATATCTTGCTGAGCAATAATAGCAAAGGCTCATTTTTTCACGCACATTGGCAAAAAGCTTTGAATACGGGCCTCCGCCGAAAACATCGCAGAATGTACGCATTGCCGCAGTAAGTTCGTCTTCGGGCTTAAGATTAACCCTGAAGCCTAAAACGATTTTGCCCTGCTTTACGTCAATACGTTCCATTTTTTCTTTAACGCTGTCTGCCTTGGGGACAAACACTGTTTCATTTAAACCGCTGTAATTTCTGTTAATGGCTGAAAAAGCGTCTTTCAGGTGACTTGCAAAAGCGTCATCGTCTGCTTTTCCCACAACGGTTACCATTATTTTAGCCTTTTCAAGGGCATTTTTCCAAGCCGAAAGAACGTCTGAAGCAGTTATTTTCTTAACGTCGTCAATTGCACCGTAGCGGTCAACTCCGTAGGGCTCGTCCGCAAACATAAGCTGCTCCGCTTTTCTTAAGACATATATTCTTTTTTCATTCTGCTCGGCTTCAATTTTTTCTATTAATATACGTTTTTCAGCCTCCACATCCTCGCTGAAAAACTCGCCCTGCTCATTGAGTCTCGGCTCAAACAGCAGAGAGGTAAGAAGTTTCAGACACTCAAGGGATATACTGCCTGAATCCAGGGAGAATCTGTCGTCAAGGCTTGACACACCCAGCTTAAGCACCTGGGACTCCCCCACCTTTGTCACCACAGCTGACAACGAAGCACCGTACAGATACGCAAGCTTTTTGTTCAGGGACAAAAGGCTCGGATACTGCCTGCTTTTTCGTGATATCAGATTAATCATAAGGGCGTTTACCGCCGCCGTTTCCTTGGTAAGCGGTACGGCAAGACTTATGGCTGTTTCATTGGTTTTAAAATGCCCGGCGTTTACGCTTATCAGTGTTACGCCGCTGACGATTTCTTTTTGAGTAAAGTCCAATTTTATTCCTCCGGATACTTTAACTTAAAATTATATTTATTAATATAACATATTATTGCCAAAAATTCCACATATTATTTTACAGCAGAAGATAAAGCAGAGCGAGAATCAGGGTATTGTCCGCATCCTCTTTGGAAAGCAGCAAAATAAGGGCTAAAATTATAAAAAAAGACTTATCCTGGGACTCGTCGTTATCATCACGGTTAGAAAGCTTCTCGTCCGTTTTTTCAATGTCCTTTGGCTTATTTTCATAAGTGTTGCTGTGACTTTCACTGCCCTGCCTTTTTGTCTGTGAATTATCCGTATAACGGGAGGCACGCTCGTGCATCTCCTGCACTCTTCTTTTGGCGGCGTCTATATCTGATTCCGAGAAACGTGGCATTAAAACAGCTCCCTTAAAAGCGGCAGTATCTCAAACAGCTTTAATATACGCAAAGCCTGATCTGCCTTATCCTGAGTCTTGGGATTAAGATGCGGCTTGAGCGCCATTATCAAATCGGCATTTTTGCTCTTAGTGGAGTTCATTTTTTCAAATATTGTTTTTGCTTTCATTATCATATCAAAGTCAATGTTGTCGATGCCGTTTGACGGCATAAGCGCTTTTGTCAGGTTTTCCATACCGATGCCGCCGTTGCCGCTGTTGTTATTATTTTGGGATTCCGGGGCTTTTTGCCCGGCGCTTTTTTGCGCCTCCTCGCCGAGGATCGACGAGGCGACGCTTTTTAGCATATTTATATCATCTGCACTGAGATTGTTTATTATATCATTGAGATTATCCATATCTGTTCCCTTACTTGTCTTGTGTTAGTTTTTTTATCAGTTCCTTTGCCTGAGGTGAGGCAAGCAGTTTTTCCGCAGCCTCCTTGCTGGACAAAACATTTTTGATTTTTTTCGTGGCTTCTGCCGAAAGATTTTTATTGATAAAATCATCAAGTTTTCCTGTTTCAGCCGCTTTTTTCATACCCTCTATATCAACGCCTGTTTTTTCTTTCGCCGTCTTCATCATTTTTTCAAGATCGCTGTTATTCATTGAAATAATCTCCCCTTTAGTGTATAATCTAATATAATCTATGAATATAAACGGAGTTTTATGAATGAGACTTGTGGTTGTATCAGATTCCCACAGAGCAATGGGAAATCTTTTTGAAATCATAGAAATGCACAAGAGCACTGCCGACAAATTCATTTTTCTGGGCGACATTGACGATGACTTTGACAGTGTGCTCTCGGTTTATCCTATGCTCAAATATCACCGTGTTGCGGGAAATAATGACTGGCATTCTCTTTTTCCCGCTCAAAAACTGATCGAAGAGGACGGGAAAAGAATCCTGATAGCTCACGGGCACACCTACCGTGTCAAATTCGGATATGAAACAATTATTCGGGAAGCGAAAAGATGCCATGCGGATATCTGCCTTTTCGGTCACACCCATACCCAGTACACCGGATATGACGACGGGCTTTACATTATGAATCCCGGCGCGGTTTGCAGCGGAGAGTACGGCATGGTGGATATTACGGAATCCGGAATAATGCTTATTCCGGCAAGCCTTTGATACAGGAGGACAGTATGCTGAAATGTGTTTTAGTAGGTGCCGGCGGATTTATCGGCGCCGTGCTCAGATATCTTATAGGGCTTATTCCCATAAAAGGGAATGATGCTTTCCCTTTTAAAACGCTGTTTATCAACGTTGCAGGCGCTTTTATGATTGGAATAATTACCGCTCTTGCCGAACGGAAAAATATCAATCCTAATTTGGTGCTGATGCTTCAGGTGGGAGTATGCGGCGGCTTTACTACCTTTTCAACTTTCGCTTATGAAACATCGGGACTTATGAAAAACGGCAACACCGCCCAGGCTGTGATATATGCCGTGCTGAGCGTTGTTCTCTGCGTGCTGGCGGTATTTGCGGCTCAGGCGGCAATCAAGGCAGTTATAAGCAGATGAAAATTTAATATTTAAAGCAAAAAAATCCCCCTGTCTTTTACGACAGGGGGATATATTTTATTAAACAGCTGTTGATTACTCGAAGGTAAATTCATTGTCTTTGAAATCAACGGTGCATTTATCACCGAGCTTCTTTTCAAGAATAAGCTCTGACAATCTGTCCTCAATCTTAGTCTGAATTGCTCGTCTGAGAGGACGTGCGCCGTAGACTTTATCAAAACCTGCGTCTGCCAAAGCTGATACCGCAGCGTCGGTAAATGTTACCTGAGTACCAAGCTGAGCAAGCTGTTTCGTAAGAGAAACAAGCATACGTCTTGCGATTTCCTTGATATCGTCCTTTTCAAGCTGTTTGAAAACGATTATTTCGTCAACACGGTTAAGGAATTCCGGCTTAAATGTTGCCTTAAGGTCTTCCATAACAAGCTTTTCGATATTTTCGTTTTCGTCCTTCTTGTCGTCACCGAAGCCCAGCGCTGACTTAGGATCGGTTATCTTAGACGCGCCGACATTGGATGTCATAATGATAACTGCATTTTTAAAGCTTACCTTTCTGCCCTGAGAATCGGTAAGAACGCCGTCCTCAAGTATCTGAAGAAGCATATTAAACACATCGGGGTGCGCCTTTTCAATCTCATCAAAGAGCACAACGGAATATGGCTTTCTTCTTATCTTTTCGGTAAGCTGACCGCCCTCGTCAAATCCCACATATCCGGGAGGTGAACCGATAAGTTTTGAAACGGTATGCTTTTCCATATATTCTGACATATCAAGTCTTATGATTGCGTCTTCGTCGCCGAACATTGCCTCAGCAAGAGTTTTGCAAAGCTCCGTTTTGCCGACGCCTGTAGGACCCAGGAAGATAAATGAACCGATAGGACGTTTCGGATTTTTAAGTCCTGCTCTGCCGCGGCGTATTGCCCTGGCTACGCTGGTAACCGCCTGATCCTGACCGACGATTCTTTCGTGGAGGATTTTTTCAAGATTAAGCAGTCTTTGTGACTCCTCTTCGGTAATCTGAGTTGCGGGAATACCCGTCCAGGAGGAAACCACGCTGGCGATATCCTCAACGGAGATCTCCTTAACCTGATGAGATGAAAGGTTCTTCCATTTCTCCTTTTCCTCGTCAAGAAGCGTCTTAAGCTTGTTCTCCTTATCCCTGATAACAGCCGCCTGCTCATAGTCCTGCGCTCTTACGGCGGAAGATTTTTCCTCCTCCAGAGACTTGAGCTCTTTTTCCATTTCCTTAAGATTATCCGGAACGGTGTACGCTTTAAGTCTTACACGTGACGCCGCCTCGTCGATAAGGTCTATTGCCTTATCGGGCAGGAATCTGTCGGCGATATACCTTGAGGACATTTTAACTGCGCTGACAATGGCGTCATCCGGAATTTTAACCTTATGATGAGCCTCATATTTGTCACGGAGTCCCTTGAGTATCTCAATTGCCTCCTCTTCTGTAGGCTCGCCAACCATTACCGGCTGAAAACGTCTTTCAAGTGCGGCGTCTTTTTCAATATTCTTTCTGTATTCATTAATGGTGGTAGCGCCGATTACCTGAATCTCGCCTCTTGCCAAAGACGGTTTAAGAATATTTGCGGCGTCAGTTGCGCCCTCTGCCGCGCCTGCTCCGATTATGGTGTGTACCTCGTCTATGAACAAAATTACGTCCTTGGCGTTCTTTACCTCGTCCATAGCTTTCTTGATACGTTCCTCAAAATCGCCTCTGTACTTAGTGCCGGCAACCATTGAAGTAAGGTCAAGGGCTACTATCTTTTTGCCAGCCAAAAGCTCGGGAACCTCGTTGCGTACTATCTTAAGCGCAAGTCCCTCCGCAATGGCTGTTTTGCCGACACCCGGCTCACCGATAAGGCAGGGGTTATTCTTGGTACGGCGGGAAAGTATCTGGATAACTCGCTGAATTTCCTCTTCCCTGCCGATTACGGGGTCTATCTTGCCCTCCTTGGCAAGGGCGGTAAGGTCTTTGCCGAATTCATCCAGAGTAGGAGTTTTCGATTTTCCGTTTTTGGACTTTTTGCCGCTTTCGTTTTGCTTTGCTTCGCCTCTGCCGATGTTTGCAGCTATTTCCTCAAAGAGCTGTCTTTCATCTATTCCGGCTGAATTGATAAATTTTACCGCATAGGAATCGCCCTCCTGAAGCAGTGCCAGCAGGATATGCTCGGTATCAACAAAACTGTTAAGCATACCACGGGCAATCTGAAACGCTACGTCAAGAACCCTCTTACTTCTGGGGGTAAAATCATCGGGCGTCAGTCTTGTCGGATTGCCGACACCGATGTTCTCTTTAATAAAATCTTCAAGATCAGATGCAGTTATGCCCTTTTCGTCAAGGGCGGAATAAGCCATACCTGATTCCGTTTTAAGCAGTCCCAGCAAGATATGCTCACTGCCTACATAATTATGTCCGAGATTTTCAGCGGATTTTATTGCCAAATTCAAAGCTTCGTTTGATTTTTGCGTAAAATAATTAAACCTGTACATAGTTATACCTCCCTTCAGGACATAACTACTTATTATCTAATTATATCCCGAATTATATATTTTCCCTAACATACTGGGCTCTGATTCTGTCGGCATCGTCGGCAGAAAATTCTGTCTCTGCCTGTGAAATTATTGACGCAGTACCCAGGGAATGAATCATATTACCTATATTTTCATAGCTTATATCAAAGCTGTTCATTGATACTCCGAGACGGGCAAGGGATATCAGCTCAAAAAATTCACTTACGGTCAGCTTTCTCGCCATCTTAAGTGTGCCCATAGCTCTGAATATTTTATCCTCAAAATCTGAATATTCCATAAGTTCTGTGCGGAATTTTCTCTCCTGAGCTACGATCTGGTCACAAATAGCAGTCAGATTATCGAGGGCATTCTCCTCGGTGATGCCGAGGCTGATCTCGTTTGAAAGCTCATAAAACGCTCCGTTTCCTGAATAAAGAGGTCTTATTGAGAATCCAAGCTTGCCGACCATTGCGCTGAGTGTGCTTATCATATTTCTCTCTCTTATAGCAGGAAGATGAAGAGCCACTGACGCTTTCATTCCTGTGCCGAGATGCATGGGGTTAGAAGTCAAAAAGCCGAGCTTGTCGCTGAATGCTATCCTCATGCTTTTGATAAGGACATTATCTATTTCGTCCGCCTTTTTATAGGCTTCTTTCAAGTCGTCGCCGACATTCATAACGCAGAGTCTGATATGATCCTCTTCGCAAAGCATTATGCTGCAGCTTTCATCCTTTGAAAGCAGGACCGCCGAATATTTGGTCTGGCGTGCCATTTCAGGACTGATAAAGCCTTTTTCCGCCAGAGCTATTTTTTCCATATCGCTCAGGGTGTTCAGCTCAATCAGGTCAAATTCCCCTGCAAAAGGCGAATTCTGCAAAGCCGCAAAGATTTTCTTACAAACCGTGCGTCTGACTTCATTACTCATTCTGCACGGAAACGGTGTTTTCTGTAAATTTCTCGCAAGTCTTATTTTTGATGACATAACAACATCGCTGTTGCTTCCCTGTCCGCTATACCACTTACTCATTTTTGCCCTCCGTAAGATCCTTTATTTTATCTCTGAGAACAGCGGCGTCTTCAAAGCGCTGTTCCTTAATCGCAGTTTCAAGCTGTGCCCTGAGATTTTCTACTGGATCCACCTGAGGCTCAGGTTTTTTCTCTGCCTTCTTTGGCTCTTCCTTTTCATCGTAGGAAATGAACTTTCCTATATGCTTTGTTTTGCCGTGGATTTTTCTTATTGACGGTTCAAGCCTGTCGCCGAATTTGTCGTAGCAGTCGCTGCATCCCAGATGGCCGCCCTTTACAATATCGTTAAAGGAGGAGCCGCAGGTGGAGCATCTGTCTACGCCGGCAATGGAATTCATTGCGGCAACTCCTGCTCCCAGGAAGTTTCCGAGAAAGCTGTCTGAGAAAAATTCGTTCATGCTCGGCATTCTGAATTCATCCATAACACCCAGTTCCTTAGCGCACTCGGAGCACAAATGCATTTCCTCGCGCTGACCGTTTATATTCTTTTTAATATGAGTTGTTGCCTCATTTTTATTACAATGTTGACATAACATAAGTCATTCCTCCTTAATTAATATATGCTAAAAGCATTTGTTTTAACTGGCTTGCTCTTATGGTATTCTTAGTATCAGGGGACAAGCCTTTAAAATTATTGTCACCGATTACCGCAAGCATCATCTGCGCCGCCTTGTCACTGACAACTCCCTGATAGTTCAAATTGTAAATATGAGCCTTGGCGTCCTTCTCACCTATTGAGGAACCCACTGAGTTTATCAGCGACACGATGGCATTTTCCTTACTGGCTGCCCTGGTAATCATTATACAGCCGCCGCCTCCGCGCCGTGACTCAATTCTGTAGCCCTGCTCAGGTGTGAATCGTGATGTGATAACATAGTTTATCTGACTTGGCACGCATCCAAGCTGTGCCGCAAGGTCATTACGCTGTATCTGAACAGTTGATGTGTTGTCATCAAACATGTCAAGAATCATATCCGCAATTACGTCACTTAGCTTCATTTTCCAATCACTTCCTTTTATGGTCAAACGAAGGCCAAATTCTCTTTTGACTTTGACTTTCTTTGACCTTCTGTTGTCATAATAGCACAAAGGTCAGAAAAAGTCAATAGTTTTTTTGACTTTTTCTGACCTTAATTTTTTATTTGCTATTTTCGCCCTGTTTTACGGGTTATTCACGTCTTTGAGGGGGCGGCAAGAAGTCGTCAGGATTATCGTCCCTCATCTGAGCGCGCTGTGCTTTCTGCATGCGGCGCTTTTTCTTTCTCATATTATTGCTTACCAAGAGGTACACATAAATGACCGCCAACAAAACTATCACCACAAGAATAATTTTCACAACGGTGCTGCCGAAAAATGATTTAACGGCATTTATAACCTTTAAAAATGTTGAAAGCTCAACATCATTTGCGGCAACAAGATCAATGGTTGCGATAACCTCGTCGCCGTAAATAATATTCGCCTTGCAAACTTCCTGCCCTTTGGCAACCGGTGCCTCGATATACTCCGGTTTGTCAACCATCTCAACGATAACGGCGGACTTATCCAGCGCCGCAGGAACAATAACGTTTACGTCCTCCTTGGCAACAAGCAAAACGCTGTCGGCGTCCTTGCCGTCCTCAACTGCAATTTCGCCGATAACCTCGTTCTGACTGGCAAGAGTAGTATATTTCAAGCTGTCAAAAGCCCATTCAAACAGCGATTTCGCATCTACAAACGAGCATTTTGTTTCATATGATTCGCCGTTTATCCTCTGCTGAGGGGATTTTAAAACGACGGCAAGATAATTGTATCCGTCCTTTGACGCTTTTGTTATAACACAATATTCCGCTTCTTCCGTAGAGCCGGTTTTGATTCCCTGGGCATACTCATAATAGTATGTCAGGTAGCCCGGCTGAAGCATCAGATTGGTATGGGTGAGAGTCATATCCTTATATTCAATCTGGGTAGTGGTGGAATATTTTACAAAATTTGGATTTTTAAGAGCAGCAATTGTAATGGTTGCCAGATCCCTTGCTGTGGAATAATGATTTTCGTCGTGCAGTCCGTCGGGATTGACGAAATGAGTATCCTTGCATCCAAGAGACTTGACGTATTCGTTCATCATTGAAACGAAAGCATCAGCTGAACCGGCAACATATTCCGCCAGCACATGGCAGGCGTCGCACGCCGAATACACCATGGTCAGGTACAAAAGCATATCAATGGTAATTTCCTCGCCCACTTCGATACCGGCAACCTGTGCTCCCGTACCAAGAAGCGCGTCATAGGCGGTTTGGCTCATAACAGTTTTTGCCTGAAGATCCTTAACATTATTAAGTACCACCATTGCGGTAACTATTTTTGTAAGTGAGGCAGGATAAAGCCGCTCGTCGATATTTTTCTGAGCCACAACAGGATAAGAATCATCGTCGAGATTAATAAGCATATAAGCCTCGGCATAAATTTTTCTGTCAGGCTCATAAGTTGCCGCCTGAGCGGTGAATGGCACGCCAAACAGCGTTGCCGCAATAATACAAATGGTTAAAATATAGGAAAGTGTTCTTTTCATGGACTTGACACCTTAATTATAAAAATATATTATATTAATAGTTTAACATCTTTTATTATTGTTTTAAAGACCATTTTATATTTTTTTGGAGAAAATTATGATTTACATTACCGGCGATACTCACGGAGATATTTCGTGCTTTAAAAATCCGCGCCTTTCCAAGCTTGCAGAAAAGGACATCCTTATTGTCTGCGGCGATTTCGGCTTTATTTGGAACCCCGATGACCCCAAAGAAAAGAAGAACATGGAGTGGCTGAAAAAGAGAAAATACACCATATGCTTTGTGGACGGAGCCCACGAAAATTTCGATATTCTCAACTCCTACACCCCATACCGCTGGAAGGGCGGAAACACCCACAAAATTGCCGACAACATCTACCACCTGATGCGCGGCGAGGTATTCACCTTTGAGGGCAAAACATTTTTCGTTATGGGCGGCGGAGAAAGCGAAGACGCCTACATGCGTGACAAGGGCACATCGTGGTGGGAGGACGAGCTCCCCAATGCCGAAGAACTAAAAAACGGCGTGGCAAACCTTAACGACACCGAAAGGAATATCAACTATATTCTGACGTACGAAGCGCCCACAATCGCAAAGGATATTCTTAAACAGCGCACAAACCAGAATATTATCATCACGCCGCTTAACACCTATCTTCAGGAAATTATGCACAACGTGGAATATATGCACTGGTATTTCGGCTCGCTGCATATCGATTTAAATATCAGCAAAAAAATGACCGCAGTATTCAACGAAATAATTGAAGTATAAATTAATATATAAGTCAATTGCGAAGCCCCGAACTTGTTAAGAGTTCGGGGCTTTTATTACTTTAATTCTGCCGCTTCTTCAATAAAATCACGGATACAGGCGTAAACCTCATCCTTATTTGTTTCATTTAGCACCTCGTGTCTGGCATCGGCAAAAAGCTTGAGCTGTGTTTTAAGATGACCTGTTTTCACAAGCTTTTCATATATTTCTTTTATTCCCTTTGAATAATTGCCTACGGGATCCATTTCGCCGCTGATGAGCAGAATCTTTAGTTCCTTAGGCAGTTTACTGTACCACTCGTCGCTGTTGGCGCTGATATTGAGCTTAACAAGGTCGTTCATTCCCTTGGCAGAGAATAAAAATCCGCAGTACTTGTCAGCAATATACTTATCAACTATATTGTTATCCCTTGTAAGCCAGTCAAAGGCGGTTCGCTTTTCGAACTTATTGTTATATGAACCAAAAGTCAGCTTATCCAAAAGTGGCGATTTATAAAGTTCTCCTTTTAACGAAGCAACTATGCCGGAGAGCAAATCACCCACCGGGGCGGCAGGGTTTGAACCGCCGGTGCCCATAAATATGACTGCGTCGGGTCCGTCGACAGTACGCTTAGCGGCAAAGCATCTTGCCACAAAAGAGCCCATAGAGTGCCCTAGGACTATTATTTTTTTATCGGGGAAAGCGGATTTTGCACGTTCAAAATTGGTATTAAGGTCTTTTACAAGATTTTTCCATCCGTCCTTTGAACCGAAATATCCCGACTGGCTGAAATCCTGATTTGATTTGCCGTGATTTGCCATATCGTGCATAAAAACAGCGTATCCGCAGCTTACAAGATATTCGATAAAATCACGGTACCTGCCCTGATGCTCCGCCATACCGTGGTTAATTACCACAACCGCCCTGACGTCTGAATTGTCAGGGAGGTATTCACAGGCGTATATATCGCAAATCTGTGTGGCTGACCTGAAAGTGTATTCAACAGTTTTCATAATTTTGCCCCTTAAATCATTTAATAAACAGAGCTAAGATATCATCTTGCGCTGTCAATTTCCGTCTTACGTTCCCTGTTTAAAAGTGAGTTTACCGCATCAAGCGGTTTCATACCATTATTGACGATATCGTTTACCGCAAAAATAATGGGCATATCCACATCATATTTGCGTGCCATACTTACAGCGGCAGGCAGAGCGTTGATACCCTCTACTACCATACCAACCTGCTTTATGGCATTTTCAGGCGAAAGTCCCTGACCGATCAGGTAACCGGCTCTGTTATTACGGCTGTGCATACTGGTGCAAGTCACTATCAGATCCCCCATACCGGTAAGTCCGCTGAATGTCTCGTGGGCGCTTCCGATTTTAGCTCCGAGCCTTGAAAGCTCAGCAAGTCCCCTTGTAATCAGCGCTGCCCTGGCATTGTCGCCGTAGCCGAGCCCTGAGGAAATTCCCGTTGCTAAGGCTATGATATTTTTCATAGCTCCGCAAATTTCTATGCCTGTGATATCAGTATTAGTATACACTCTCATAAAAGAACTGCTGAAAAATTCCTGAACAAAAACAGCGGTATCCATATCACGGCATGCAGAAACAATCGTTGTGGGCATATCACGTATGACCTCCTCAGCATGGGTCGGCCCTGAAAGCGCTACAAGGCGGACAGTGCTGTTATCAAGCTCGTCGGCAATAACCTCTGTAAGAGTCATAAGAGTGTCCGACTCAATGCCCTTTGCCACATCAACTATTATCTGACCGTCTTTTATATACGGCTTTGCCGCCGCCGCTGTTTGGCGGACGAAAACTGACGGTACCGCAAACATAATTACGTCTTTATCCGTACACGCTTCTTCAAGACCGGAAGTATATTTTATACCTGACGGCAGTTGGGTTCGGGGAAATTTGGGGTGTCGGTTATTCTCTTTAAGATAAGTTATCTCGTCTTCCAGCGCAGACCATACTGTAACGTCTCTGCCGGTGTTGCAAAGCATTCTTGCCAGCGCAATGCCCCAGGTGCCTGCGCCGAGGATTCCTATTTTATTCACTCTTCTTCTCCGTTCTTATTATTTTCCTGATGCTCCTCTTCAACAAGATAAGATGTGCAGTGACAGCATCTTGTGGCATCAATCGGTATTTCGCTCTTGCAGTACGGGCAGGTTTTTGTTGTCGGCGCCGCCTGCGGCTCATCATGTTTAATTTTAGTCAGCGACATTAGCTTATTAACTGCTTTTACTATGCAGAAAATAACAAATGCCATTATAATAAAGTTGATTACAGCGGACAAAAAAGTTCCGTAATCAATATAATTTTCGCCCACCAGGTGGATTTTTCCCTGGATATCAGCGCCGCCGATACAGTTGATTAGCGGTTTTATAATATTATCCGTAAGGGATTTTACGATTGACGAAAACGCGCTGCCGATAATAACGCCGACAGCCAGGTCCATCACGTTACCCTTGGAGATAAACTCCTTGAATTCTTCAAAAAATTTCTTAAGCATACTGCTCCCTCTTTTCAAAGCACTGTAAATAAAGAATTTATATCATAATACGCCGGTCAAATCAAAATCGGGAATGAATTTATCGCTTGCAGAATCAAGCTGCTGAATAAAAAGCTTTTCCATACCCTTGTCAATGGCGTGGGAAAGCACTTTTTCATATTCCCTTTTGGTGATTTTTCTGTTTAATTCAGGCATATTCTCAATATTGCCGCAAGGCACATACTGAGCCATCAGCGAAACATATGTATCCGGCAGGTTGTCACATATCCAGTCAAGGATTTCCACAGCGGAATTTGTATTCTGCGGCAATATAAGGTGACGGATAATGAGCCCGCTTTTCATCATTTCGCCGTCAAAAACGTCCTTTGTCTGACGTCTCATTTCAAGTATGGCGGCTGATGCTTTTTCAAAATAATCCGATGCGCAGGAATATCTCTGAGCCTTGTCAGGTCTGATATATTTCAGATCGGGCAAATAAATATCAACAAGTCCCTCAAGTCTTTTCAGCGTATCCACTTCCTCGTAGCCGCCGGAGTTATACACAACAGGCACGGGACTTTTCCATTTTGTTAAAACAGACGCCAGGCGGTGGGCATAGTGAGTAGGATTCACAAGATTAATATTTTGGGCTCCCTGCTCAATCAGGGATTCAAAAATATCCACGAGCCTTTGGTCTGAAATATCAGCGCCCTTATTGTCGCGGCTTATCTCATAATTCTGGCAAAATGCGCACCGAAGATTACATCCGCTGAAAAAGACAGTGCCGCTTCCTGCGCTGCCGCTGAGGCATGGCTCTTCCCAGAAATGAAGCGCTGCTCTGGCAACTCTAAAGCCGCTTTTGCTCATGCAGTATCCTGTCTGAACATCCCGGTCTATATTACAGTGCCTGGGGCAAATTGAACATATCATATCAGTTGTTTATATATATCTCCTTTTCTGAAAGGGGTGCGAGCGGCAATTTCCCTTGCGGCATTATTTACCGACATACCGTTTTGAACCAGCTCTTTGGCTTTTAAAACGGCTTCTTCAAGCGTTATCTCACTTTCAGGCTCTTCCTTTTTGCCCTCTACAATCAGGACTATCTCGCCTTTCAGGCTCTTGTCGCAGTAATCCTCGCAAGCCTGCCTAAGCGATGTTCTTATAACCTGCTCATGAATTTTAGTAAGTTCCCTGACGATAGCGATATTTCTGTCGCCCAGAGTACTGCAAAGGTCGCCCAGCGTGGCAGACAATTTGTGAGGCGCCTCGTAAAAAATCATTGTTCTTTTTTCATCCTTAATGGATTCAAGATGCTCGCGCCTTGATTTTTTGCTTACGGACAAAAAGCCCTCAAAAGTAAAGCGTCCGCTGTCCATACCCGATATAGCAAGAGCAGTGGCAAAGGCAGTAGGACCGGGAACTGACTCCACCTCAATCCCGCTTTCATAGCACAACGCCACAAGGTCCTGCCCGGGGTCGGAGATAGCAGGCATACCGGCGTCCGTAACAATGGCGCACGTCTCGCCGTTTGCAATTCTGCTGCAAATAATTTCTCCGCGTTCCCTTTTGTTGTGCTCAAAATATGAAACCATTTCTTTTTTTATACCGAAATGGTTAAGAAGTTTCATTGTGACCCGCGTATCCTCTGCCGCAATAAAATCGACATCCTCAAGCGTTTTAACGGCTCTCGGCGAAAGGTCACCGAGATTTCCTATCGGAGTCCCAACTACATATAATTTCCCTTTTATATCCATACTCATCTGTCATACCCGTCGGCATAAGTGCCGTAAATATCACGCATTTCACTGCTAAGCCTGCCGTCGTCCTCATTGATAATCAGCACAGGCTCAACACGCAAGAAGGGCTTTGCTCCCTTCTGCCCCTGAACAAGGAATAAAAACGGCTGTTCGCCCTGCCTGTCTTGAACAAACCTGAGCCTTTTGGGCTCCAGCTTATATTCACGCATCAGCTCAAGGGTGTCCACCAACCTTTCAGGTCTGTGGCACATACAGAATCTGCCGCCGTACTTGAGCAGATATGCCGCCGCTTTCACGGCGTCCTCAATATTGCAGCAAAGTTCGTGCCTTGCTATGGCGGCGCTTTGGCTCATTGACTGTATGCCGGTACCCACCGGCTTATACGGCGGATTCATTGTTACCAGCGAATACTCCTCAGCGCTGAAAGTCTTATCTATTTCACGCAAATCGCAGTTATACGGAGTCAGTCTGTCCTCAAGCCCGTTTTTTTCAATAGAACAGCAGACCTGATCATAGGCTTGCTTTTGAATATCCAGGCAAGAAACATTGCTTATTCTTTTGTCACGGAGCCACAGCAGCGGAATAATTCCGCATCCAGTGCCCATATCCATAGCCTTGTCCTTTGCTTTGATGACTGCAAAATGCGAAAGCAATACGGCATCCGTTCCAAAGGTGTGATCATTGCTGACGGCAATGCTTATATCGTCTGATAATCTTTCAAATTTATACATATCTGTATTATAACAATTAATCTGTATTTTTTCAATACAATAAGCAGTCAAATGCGCTGTTTTAACCATATTATAAAACAAAAAACGGCAGGATAATTCCCGCCGTTTGGTTTTATTTATTTTTGAAGGAAGCCGACTTTCTTCATTACCTTGTCAAGAGTCCTCTGTGACACCTTTGAAGCAATTTCGGCACCCTTGGTCCACTGCTCCTGAAGATATGCTTTATCAGCCATATACTCGTTATATTTCTTCTGAACAGGTTCAAGCTCAGCGACCACTGCTTCACCCACAGCCTTTTTGAAATCTCCGTAGCCTTTGCCGGCAAACTCGCTTTCAATGGCGTCAAAGTCCTTGCCGGTCACTGCAGAATAAATAGTCATCAAATTATTTATTCCGTCCTTGCCCTCGGCATATCTGACGCTCATTTCGCTGTCGGTAACGGCGCTCTTAAATTTCTTCATTATGACTGACGGCTCATCAGTAAGATAAACCGTACCTTTCGGGTTGGGGTCTGATTTGCTCATTTTCCTTGTGGGGTCGGCAAGGCTCATTACTCTTGCGCCGTTCTTAGGAATATAAGCCTCCGGAACGGTAAACACGTTTCCGTAAATACCGTTGAACCTCTCTGCGATATCCCTTGTAATCTCAAGATGCTGTTTCTGGTCAGCGCCTACAGGTACGATATCTGCCTGATAAAGCAGTATGTCCGCCGCCATCAGACAGGGATAGGTAAAGAGTCCTGAATTTACGTTGTCCGAATGCTGCTGAGATTTGTCCTTAAACTGGGTCATTCTGTTAAGTTCGCCGAACATTGTGTAGCAGTTGAGTATCCAGCCAAGCTGGGAATGCTGCGGCACATGGGACTGGATGAAAAGTATGCTCTTGTCGGGGTCAAGACCAACTGAAAGCAGCAGGGCATAAAGCTCAATCGTCTGCTGTCTGAGCTTTTTGGGATCCTGTCTTACTGTTATGGAATGAAGATCGGCTATACCGAACACCGTATCATAGTCGTTCTGAAATGAGCTCCAGCCTTTCATCGCACCTAAATAATTGCCCAAAGTCGGTATGGATGTAGGCTGAATAAGAGAAAGACTTCTCTTCTTGCGTTCTTTTTTAATTTCTTCTGACATAATAATTTATCTCCAAGAATATTAACCTTATTTTCTGTACTCAGCGGCTACCTCGCCGAGAGCCTTTATGCCGTTGACGATGCCCTCGTCAGTTGGGGTCGAGAAATTAAGACGGATATACTGAGTCTTATCGGTATCGTTCATAAGAAAAGCGTTGCCCGGCACAACGGCAACTTTTTTGTCCACCGCTTTTTTAACGAATTCCAGCATATCAACATTATCAGGAAGCTTGCACCATATGAACAAACCGCCCTCAGGTCTTACATACTCCACAAAATCCCCAAGTTCCTTGTCTATGCAGTCGCACATCAAATCAAGTTTCTTCCTGTAAATGCCCTGAATTTTTTTGATATGCGCCTCAACATCGTACTGTTTGAACCATTCGTAAACTATCATCTGATTGAGGCATGGGGTATGAACGTCCGCCGCCTGCTTGCCCACTGTCATTTTAGCAAGGAGATCCTTGTGAGCAATACAGTAGGCCACACGCATTCCGGGAGAAAGTATCTTAGAAAAAGAGCCTGCATAGACAACGATCCCCTCGTCGTCCATTGACTTAATGGTCGGTATTTTCTCCCCTGCAACACGCAGGTCGCCGTAAGGATTATCCTCAAGGATTATTACGCCGTACTGCTTTGCAAGAGCGTACATCTTCTTCCTTTTTTCAAGAGACATTGTAGCTCCTGACGGGTTTTGGAAATTAGGTATTGTATAGATAAACTTAGCGTTTGGCGTAGTTTTAAGCGCTTCTTCCAGAGCGCAGGTGTCTATACCGTCTGCCTCAACAGGCACGCCTTTAAGCTTGCAGCCATAAGAGCGAAAACAGTTGAGGGAACCAATAAACGAAGGCTCCTCACATATAACGGTGTCCCCTTCGTTGCACAGTACCTTAGTAACAAGATCCATAACCTGAGTGGCGCCCGACATGATGATGATATTGTCAAAATTCCTGCCGATGCCCTCACGCTTTTTTGTCCAGTCAAGGATGGTATCTCTCAGCGGCTGATAGCCCTCAGACACACCGTACTGAAGCGCCTCGATAGGCTTCTTCTCAAGTATTTCGGCAGCTATTGCCCTGACCTCATCAACAGGAAACGCATCAGGAGCCGGATTGCCCGCTGCCAGCGGAATTATAGCCGGATCGGCGGTAGCTTTTAATATCTCTCTGATAGCGCTTGGCTGCAAAGAGGAAATTTTGTTTGAAAAAGTAAAATTCATTGTTTTCCTCCTATATAATCTTATCATTTTTAAGAAATTTAATAAGCCTGTCTGTATTATGTCCGTCATGATACGTGACAATTTTTGAATACTTATCTTTATATTCACTGCTCTGAGGATTGTAGTAGTTATACTCAATCGACTCTCTCAGACCGTCCGTGGAATAGAAATAATCGCCGTAAACATTAGCCTCATTGAGCATCAGCTTCGTTGTGGGGCCGTAGTTTGCAAGGCACTCGTCCTTTTCCTCCCAGTAGAATATAACTCGTGTTCCGCGGTAAAAAGCGTCATATGCTATTGAGGAATAATCCGTTATGAGCACTCTTGCCTGCTTGAGCACGTCGTCATACTTGGCATTGGTGACTATGGTATCGCTAACCGCCTTGGGAAGCTTTTTCAGCTCGTTTACAATAAGCGGATGAGGAAGAATAATCACTTTACTCCTGAGCTCTTCAGGAACGCAGTCATATATCCTCATTATCATCTTAAAATAACTGGTATGAAGGAAATCATCACGCGCCATATTGATTTCCCAAGGACGCCAGGTAGGCATAATAATGATTTTATCTGCGTCGTCGTTCATGACGTTTCTGTCAAATTTCGGCAGACCAGAAATATACAGATCCTCGTATTCATGCCTGCCGAGTTCCACAAAATGGTCCGCCTCAGCACGTGAAGATACAACCACACGGTATTTTCCGTTTAATTCCTTTCGCTTAAAGAATGTTCTCGACTCGCTGTCCAGCGAAACCATGTACATAACTCCGTGCTGAAGGAAAACATAGTTGATATTTTTATCCGCAACCTTTTTCAGCGCAAACACGTTAAAGGTTTTAAGATCTATGGCATGAACAAGCATTTCCGTGCCGATAAAGGTCTTTGCCTTAAAGAAATACAAGTAATGCTTAAAGGAGTTTTTATAAAGGATATTAGACAGATATTTCTTAGGTATTGAATCAAAATACTGATAATTTCTGTCAACTATAAAATAAGCGTCATTGTATCCGGAATCAATCAGTTTTTCAAACAGAACGCTGGCGCTCTCCTCATATTTTGATGAGTTTTTCTCAAAGAGTAAAACCAGCTTTTTCGCTTTTTTGCCGTGCCAAAGAAGCGCTGCAAAATATGCAGCCATCTGCTTAAACCTCTCAATTACCCTGTCCGAGGTAATAAAGGATCTGACATATATATTAAGATTATTTCCCGTGGTCTGGCGGAAGATGGCAATGGTGTTCGTTTCTTTCTCTCTGAGCATTGAGCTTCTTAAGCCCAGAAAGATCCTGCCAAGAGCAGCCAGATACGAAGCGTGGCACTGTACCGTTTTGGAATATTTATTATTATAGCACAGCATCACTTTATTGTTAGAGGGCATGTCGAGTATCTTTTCAACAGGAACGCTGAAGGATAATATACCCACATGTTTTTTTGAAATCTTATTTTTGTTTCCGATAAATTTATACGGATATTCTTCATTTCCGATTACAAGCCAAGTGTCCTTCATCGCCACCGGCATATAGGCTTTAAAGCTGACAAGGCTTATACATTTAAGCGCTTTTGAAGATGAAAGATAAATCGGAATAATATTTTTAAACGCAGAATGTTTCCTGAAAGAGCAATGTGCAATGGGGTTTTCACTGTTGGCTTCAAGATAAACCTTTGTCTCCTTTTCGGCGTTGTCAATCTCATTAAAGCCGCAGGATTTCTCAAACCGCTTCACAAAGCTGACTGTATTTGCGTATTTTTTTGAATTAAGATAATAGTCGCCGTGAATAACAAACTCTTTTTCTCCGCTGAGTTTTGAAAGTGCACCGGCAATTATCGGGTCGCCGCAGGAAAAATCAACGACCTTTGCAGGTTTCAGCGAATGGAAACGCCTGTTTGCCTCGCTTTCAAAAAAGCGGTCCAGAGCACGGGCGCTTTTAATTTTATGAAGATATCTGAACTTTATCAGCGGCAGGATATCGGAATAGCCAAACTGAAAAGCTGTCACTATACCGTAAAATGATGCTTTGCCTCTAAGGGAATTAATAAATTCCTTTTTGCTGTCATTGAGATTCTTGCTGTACGCAACAACACACTCATAATCAGGATTTTCGTCGATATAGTTTCTGATATTATCAAAATGAAGCGGTCTGAATTTGCCGGCATAGATAAGGCAAAGCTTACGGTCAGACTCATTTTTCTCAAGGGTGAATTTGTCCGTTTTAGCGTTCACCATCATTCTGAAGAGGTCACCGCACTGTGAGTATGAGCCGTTAGGACAATACTCATTTTTAAATTCTGTATAATCAGCGGTGTCTTTTTTCATCTCAGCCACAGTATCGCTTACATTTTCAGTAATTGGAAACGGCAGCTCGTCAAAGGGAATATATACACCCCTTGTTTTAAAATATTCTTTTTTATCGTAGGCGAAAAGAATTATCTTCCTGCCGGTAACTGCGAAATCAAAAAACACGCTGGAATAATCGGTAACAAGTCCGTCGCACGCATTCAAGACCTCATAGGTGTCATAAGATGTATCAAAATACTTAATATGCCTGAACTTGCTACAATCAATATTGCTGGCAAGCAGGAAATGAAGATTGACCAAAAGCACCTGGTCATCAGAGAGCTTCTTGTCAAACTCTTTCAGGATTTTCATTGTTGAGGAAATCTGCTTGGCGGTATTTGCCTTTCTGCCGGTACCTCTCCAGGTGGGCATATAGGCAAACACGCTCTTGCCGTCAAGACCAAGCTTTTTCTTCATCTTAACTCCGGCTTCGGGAGAATAGAAGATATAATTTCTCGGATAATTTGCTATCAGCGACTTGTTGGCAAAGATATGCCTCAAGTCATAATCATCCATAAACACGCGCCTGGTAAATTCGTTTGGAAACAGTGCGTAATCGCTCATAAGATAATTCTTCTGAATATTCGCCATACTGCCGTTAAAGGACTTGTCGGATTTACCCAGAGTTTTAAGAGGCGTACCGTGCCATGTATTGAGAAATACCTGTTCGCTTCGTTTATTAAAATACGGCGGGAAGGAGTTATCCGTCATAATATACTTTGCCGTAGCAAGATATCTGCAATACTCCTTTGAATCCCTGACAGAGAGTATAACTCTGTCAAAGCCGTACTTTTTCATCCTTTTTTCAGCTGATGCGGCGGTGTCCACGGTAACAACAAATACTGCTTTGTAATCCTGCCACTCGGGATTTGTGTTTATCTCCCTGAGCATGGAAAACATATTGCCGTTAATATTAGAGCCCTGTCCGCCCTCCAGCAAAACAAGCTTATCGTCCAGCTCAAGCTGCAGATACTTAAGATAATCCGGCCTAACCGCCGTCTTGAATTTATTTAGCAAAGCGCCGGCTTTATTTACTTTTTTTAAGATTCTGCGTATCACGGTCACATCTCCTCAACAGAAATTACTGAGCTGTCATTGAAATAAATTTTGCAAGAATTTTGGTGTTGTTACTGCCTGTATTTTCAACATACTTTGTCTTAAATGCAAACAGCGCGTCCAAGTCGTAGTTATCCGCTCTGATGGCGCTGCAAAGCTGCTGCGCGTCCTCAAAGGTTACGGCAGGCATCTCAGCCTTAAGGTCAATATTAAGTCCGCGTTCCTTTTTGTACTGTTCATAATCAGGTACGAAAAAGTACAGCGGTTTCATAAGCACTGCGGCTTCAAAAGCGCAGGCGGAATAATCGGTAATAACTATATCCGCAATCTTCATCAAATCATAGGTGGAGAAATCGCCGTTATAAAAATACTTTTCGTCCCTCTTCACCTTAGAAAACAGCGGATGCGGACTAATAATAAGATG
Organism: Candidatus Eubacterium faecigallinarum; assembly: GCA_019115455.1. GTDB lineage: Bacteria > Bacillota > Clostridia > Oscillospirales > Acutalibacteraceae > Eubacterium_R > Eubacterium_R faecigallinarum. The sequence continues at coordinate 174,481 of DXDN01000005.1, read as the reverse complement.
ATAGTCGTCCATGCTGTCGGAAAACTCCACCTTAAGCTCCTGGGCAACATATGCCTCCCTGTCACGGAAGGTTGGCAGATAAAGCACGATTTTTTTATCGCTCAGCGCCGGATTCTCGCTGAAAAATCTTGCGGATACACCGTCGTTTGTGAGCAATTCGTCAACACGCGGCAGAGAGCAAATTTTCATTTTATCTGCCTTACAGCCGAATGCCTCCATATAAAACTGCGCTGCGGCTCTGCTAGGAGCCAAAACGTAGTCGTAATTTTCGTGCATACACATTGCCTTGCTTATTCTTTCGTCCCTGCCCTCTTTTGTTCCGACGCTCTGAAGACCGAACTTCTTGATTGCGCCAAGGGCATGCCACATTTGAATCACCTTTAACTCTTTCTTGTGTTTAAGGCAGGAAACAGTTATGGAGTAGGTGTCAAGTATGGCTAATTTTGAAGTTGAAAGATAGTACATATCGCCGATAACTGCAACGCAGTATTTTATCTTTGCCCCAAGACCGTCAGGTATCATCCTGAGCCTGAACACCTGCTGGGTATCCGGCATTTCCTCAGAAACAGCCTTCTCCAGCAGACGCATATCAACGCTCTTGTCGTTACTCTGACGGGAGAGATATACTATCCTGTTTTTTGTTTTAAACAGTTTTAAAGGTGCATAAAGCACCCTTAAACCTAATTTCAATATTGTGAATAAAAAAACTTTCATAATCATTCATAGAGAGGGTATTTTGCGCATATTTCAGCCACACCGTCGGTAATGGTCTGCCTGCTGTTTTCAAAGTCTGTAACAGCAAGGTAAATATACTGCGCAATACGGTCCATATCGTCTGTATTAAGTCCCCTGGTAGTAGCGGCAGGCGTGCCGATACGAACGCCTGAGGTAACGAACGGAGAAAGCGGCTCATTTGGAACAGTGTTCTTGTTGAGGGTGATATGAACCTCGTCAAGTCTGTTTTCAAGCTCCTTGCCGGTAACTCCTGTACCACGCAGATCAAGCAGGCACAGGTGATTGTCCGTACCGCCGGAAACGAGATTGAGTCCCCTCTTCATAAGTCCGTCGGCAAGAGCCTTTGTGTTTTCGATAACTCTCTTCTGATACTCTTTAAACTCCGGCTTAAGAGCTTCGCCGAAGCAAACTGCCTTACCGGCAATTACGTGCATAAGCGGTCCGCCCTGTGTGCCCGGGAACACAGCGGAGTTGAGCTTCTTTGCAAGATATTCGTTATTGCAAAGGATAAGTCCGCCGCGGGGTCCGCGCAGAGTTTTATGAGTAGTTGTGGTAACAACATCGGCATACGGGATTGGCGACTGATGAAGTCCGGCGGCAACAAGACCGGCAATATGAGCCATATCCACCATAAACATTGCGCCGTTAGCGTGAGCAATGTCAGCCATTTCCTTAAAATCAATCTCTCTCGGATAAGCTGATGCACCGGCAACTACAAGCTTTGGCTTAACCTTATTAACCTGTTTTGCAAATTCCTTAAGGTCGATAAATCCGTTGTCATCAACGCCGTAAGGCACGAAGTTAAAATACTTGCCGCTGATATTGGCAGGTGAACCGTGGGTAAGGTGACCGCCGTTATCAAGGCTCATACCCATAACGGTATCGCCCGGCTTAAGAAGCGCAAGATAAACAGCAGTGTTTGCCTGAGCACCTGAATGAGCCTGAACATTGGCAAACTTGCAGCCAAAGAGCTCGCAGGCTCTTTTGATAGCTATTTCCTCAACAACATCAACATACTGGCATCCTCCGTAATATCTCTTTCCCGGGAGTCCCTCGGCATATTTGTTTGTAAGGACTGAGCCCATTGCCGCCATAACCTGCGGTGAAACAAGGTTTTCAGATGCGATAAGCTCTATGTTTTCTCTCTGGCGTTTAAGTTCCAGCGCCATTGCGTCGGCTACCTCTTTGTCGGTTTCAGCCACCTTGGCAATTGAATCGTAGTAATCAGCAAACACTGTTAATTCCTCCGTATCTTTAAAATATTATAAAATATATAATATAATAACACAAAAGATACGAATATACAACAGAAATTTTAACACTTGAAAGACGGTCGGTAATGTGATAAAATCTTCTTTGTTAATTTAGTAATTATAAAAACGGAGTGAGAAAATGAGCGGACATAACAAATGGAGCACGATTAAAAGAAAAAAGGGCGCCAATGACGCCGCACGTGCAAAAATATTTACAAAAATCGGAAGGGAGCTGGCTGTTGCCGTTAAAAACGGCGGCCCTGACCCAAACAACAACGCAAAGCTCAGGGATGTTATTGCCAAGGCAAAGCAGAACAATGTTCCCAACGACAATATTGACAGAATGCTTAAAAAAGCTGCCGGCGAGGGCGACAGCGCAAACTATGAGGAGATTGTTTACGAGGGCTACGGTCCTTCAGGCGTGGCAGTAGTTGTAGAAACACTGACCGACAACAGAAACAGAACCGCCTCAGAGGTTCGCCACTACTTTGACAAGGCAGGCGGCAATATGGGCACCCCGGGTTCAGTTACATTTATGTTCGGCAGAGAGGGCGTTATCATAATTGAGAAAGAGGACGTTGACGCAGACGCTCTTATGATGGACGCTTTGGAAGCCGGCGCAACTGATTTTCTGACTGACGACGAGGATATATTTGAAATCCGCACAGAGGCAAACGACGTGGGCGCTGTCAGAGACGACCTTGAGGCAAAGGGATACAACATTATTTCGTCAGAAGCGGCTTATATCCCCCAGACATACACAAGGCTTGAATCTGAGGACGATATGAAAGCCATGGCAAGAATGATTGAAATGTTTGAGGAAAACGACGACGTTCAAAACATTTGGCACAACTGGGAAAATGAAAGCGAATACGAGGGCTAAATAAAGCAAACAGGACTGTGATTTACACGGTCCTGTTTTTTTATGTTTATTTTTAACTGTTGAATAATAAATAATTAGCTATGATATATTCCCCTTGACATAAAGGCGCTCACCAAGTATTAAGCTGTTATTATCCCCCTTTACGGTATAGAGCTTTTCGCCGCCGACCGTGCCCACAAAGCGCTCCTTTTCTTCACCGCCGATAATTGATGAATAATATTTGTCTGATTTATAGACTATTATGCGCTCATGCGAAACACCGCACTCATCAAATCTCGGTGTAAAGTACAGATAAGCCAGGCACATAGTAAATGCGGCAATCAGTACGGCGCAAAGTGTTAGGACAACAAGCTTTACACCTCTTTTTTCATTCGGCTTTTTCATAAAGATATCTTGCCTGCCAGGAGCGAACATATATCAAATCGTCCTGTCCTTTTACCTTAAAAGCGTCCTCGAAAACATTGAGATAACCGATTTTCCTGCCTGTATCCACTGCGCCGGGATATGCGCTGATACATTTGTATTCATCGCCCATATAGTATATCGTCAGGTCTGTGGTAAGCCCGCTGCTTGTGATATACCTGGGGCCTATGGCATAATAACTGCCTACAGGTATTGCTATCAGGACAAATATTATTATGATGATTACCTTAACTTTTTTGCTTATTTTAAAAGGAATATCCCTAAACCTGCTGCTGTGTTTCATCATAAACTCCGTACTCATTTAGTTCATATCTTTGCGATAATTCATACATACCGCTGTCCTCATTATAGGCATATTCGGTATAATATTCACTGCCATAAAGCTCATAGATATCCTCGTTTTCATTGTAATAATAATCGCCGTTATCAAAATTATACTGGATTATAAGCTTTTCCCTGTCTTCAGGAGAAAGAGAATTGTAATATTCCTCAAGAAGTCTGCACGCCGTGTCCTCTGATTTATTGTAACTGCGAAAATCAAAGTCTGGTTTGTACGTAATCTCATCATTTGCGTTTATATCATCCGCAAGTCCGAAATAAGATCTGTAATCCACCTTGAGCTTTTGCATTATAATGCTTTTAGCCTGCTTTGAAACAATGTGGTCGTCGCAGTCTGCAAGCTCAATTATACCGTCAATGCACGAATCGGAAAGGTCATTGATATAATTTACGTCAATGCTCTTAATATCGCCGTTATTATATGCCCTGATATTATAATCGCACACGATACTGTTAATATCCGCAAAGGACAGTGCTATGAACATTGCACTGCAAATCACGATAATAGGCTGCATATAGCTAACTTTCGGCAAGAATATGTGGAGGATATAAAAGAAAATTATTATCATTATCATCAGCATAAAAACAAACACCAAAAGTCTGTTTTTTGACAAGCCGTATATTTCCACATTGAGCTTCATTTTCTGCATTGCCGTTATCAAAATCAACACGGTAAAGGCTAAAACAAAAGTTGACAAAAGTTTTATGGACAAAGTAATTTTGCCTTTTTTTCTTTTTGTAAGGGCGTTTGCAAGCCCGATAATCACCATGTTAATAACGCATATGGCAAACATTTCGTAAAATCCGCGCCTTGCGTATTCGCTTGCCGTTTTTGTATATCCCTCAGGTAAAATTCCCGAAAAGGCGCTGAAAAAATACGCCAGCTGTGAGAAAAGATAAACAACATAAGTCAGCGAAATAACGCTGAGAAAAGAGATTGTAAGAGGAGGCTGTATAACGCCTTTGCCGCCTGATACGGATGCGGTTTTCTGTATTTTTAAGCTGTACTTTTTTGACATCGCATAAAACACGATAAACGGCGTGATTATCACTGCCAGCACAAGCTCTACAAGGTATATGCCGATATTTTTTAAAACTATTGTCAATAGATTTTCAAAGGCAGCGTCACTGCTTGCAAGAAGCGGAATAATCACCAGCAGTACAGGCAGCGCCAAAAGTATGCCGACAATAACGTTTTTGCTGATTTTGTTTTTAGACGCAGCTCTGTTGTAAGCCGAGCATATCCTGCCTGCGTTGGAAAAAGGCGCAATAAAAACGCTTTCCAGCACGTCAAGCAACATTTTAAAACTGCCCGTTCTATTTTTGAACACTGAGCTGACAGAGCATATATAAATGCAAAACAGCGCACATATAAGAAACAGCATTATCAAATTCATAAGCCAGTCATCATAGAGGCTGAATGTAACTGCCCCGGCAAGGGACATTGCCCCGCACAGACACGAAAACACGCTGATGCGGCTCTCTTTAGTGTAAAGATAAGCTGTCAGCACTCCGAAAAGCACCGCAAACGCAATAGTAAAACCGAGATTAAACCCGTTAAAAATCACAAAATCAACTATTAAAAATGCCGAAACAAAGAACAAAACCGAAAGGATAATGTCCTTTTTATTCAGCTCAATATCATTCTTTTTGCCTAAATCAGGCAAACCTGACGTAGGCTGAATGTTTGGATTATTTAAAATATTGTCATTTTTCATAATAACTACTCCCTGACAAATTCAAGTATATCTCCCGGCTGACAGTCAAGCTCGTTACATATCGCCTCCAGCGTGGAAAAGCGTATTGCCTTTGCCTTGCCTGTTTTGAGTATTGATAAATTAGCCGGAGTGATTCCGATTTTAGACGCAAGCTCGTTTGACGACATTTTGCGCTTGGCAAGCATTACGTCCAGATTTACAACAATGCGCATAATACCCTCCTATATCGTCAAATCGTTTTCGTCCTTGATTTCTATGGCGGCTTCAAAGACATTTTTTACAACTCTTACCACAAGACCCATAAAGCCTGCGCCAGCCGTCAGGAGTATAAGACCTATCCCCGCTCCGTAGCTAAAAGTCAGCCACACAAGAACAAAGGCTACGATACATACCGCTGCCGCATAAAAACAGCTCCAGCTTATAATTCTTAAAAGTTTAACATTCTTCTTGTCAAAAACTATATCTTTTTTGATATTCATCAGCAGTTTGTCTATGCAAACAAGAGCCACATATCCAGCCGGCACCATGGCATAAAACGGTCCCATAACGTACTTGCCGAGTTCTGATATCATATTGATTTTGTCGGGGGCATTGTAAGTTTTAAACATAATCGGAAGTACAATAACCGCCGCCGCCAAAAGCACGTAGCACGCACGCACAATAAGCTGAGTCAGAAATACAGAGCGTTCTTTACTGTTCATAATAATTCCTCCGTAAATTACATTTTCTACCTTTATTATATTCGTAAATTATCGTTTGTCAATAATTTTTTATTATTTTTCGTATATTTTTTATTAAAATACAAAAAGGACGGATATAAAATCCGTCCTTTTAATAATCATAAATATTATAAATTTTTACACAAGGAAAATATAGGCAAGCACAATATCTACAACAAAAAGCACCAGCGAAACCGCTCCCAGAATAAAAGAAAGACGTATCTGCTTACTTTGCTTTTCATCAAGGCGCACGCCTTTATTTCTAAAAACAATGCCCACTGCTATTCCCATAATTCCAAAGGCAGGGCATATGCCAAGGGTGCAAACTCCCAGCACGGACATCACAAAAGCAAATTTTGATAAATTTTTTATAATATCGTTATTCATATCTTATCCTTTCTGAATTATTCCGAACTTAGTACAAAGCCTGTTTACCTTCTTGGCAAAAGGCTGACCGAACACAAACAGGAACACCGCTGTTGCCGCGGCAAAAACAAGATTAAACGGAACGCCGGCAGCATACACCGCCACTACGGATTCCAAACTAAACTGAGTATTTACTGTAATTACCGTGCAGGTATCAACAATCAGTCCGTACAGCACGAAAACGAGAACAAAACCCACGGCGGCAAGGCTTATCCTGCCTGCCTTGAGCTTTGAAAAAATCACTCCTGCCGCAAATCCAACAGCTCCCAGCGCCACCATCTGAAACGGAGTCCATACTCCCTGGCCGAAAATAAAATTCGACACAAAAGCGGAAAACGCCCCCACGATATATCCTCTTCCTGCTCCAAGGCAAACTCCGCTGACAATCACCACAGCGGCAATGGGCTTCACCTGGGGTATCAGATAAAACACTGCACGGCTGACTACCGCCACGGCTATCAGCCCTGCAACAAGTGAAACTTCCCTGGCACTCTGCTTTTTAAGCTCAAAGAAGAGAAAAAACGGCATCATCGAAACAATCAGCACCAGCACGCTGACAAGATAGTAACTTGTGTTTTTACTGAAAAGCTGCCAAAGGATAATGCCTGCAAAGCAAAGAGCAATAAATATGCAAAAGACTATCTTTTTCATTGCAGGTCCTCCACGGAAACGGCAAAGTCAAGGCAAGATTTTGTAATGCGTCTTATCTGGGTTGTATAAAATTTCAAAAGACTTAATACCCTGCGTCTTTCGCCGCTGACGGAAATAACACCGTCGGAAAGAAACGAAACATAATCCGACGTGTCACCCACGAAATCAAGATCGTGGGACACCATAATAATTGTTTTTCCCTTTAAGGCAAGTTCTTTAAGATATTGCTTTAGCTCCCGTTTTGCAAAAACGTCAAGGGATCTTGATGGCTCGTCCAGAAGCAGAACATCAAATTCCGTCTGTGACAGCATTGCAAGAGCGAGCTTTTGCATCTGTCCTCCGCTGAGGTCATAGGGATGGCTGTCCAAATATTCATTCAGTCCGAACACTCCGGCGGTTTTTGCGTCAATCTCCTCACCGACGGTATCCGAGGTGAAAAGAAATCTCGGGTCCTGAGGAAGATATGCTATTTTCCCGCTAACCTTAACGCTGCCTGTAAGGGGTTTCTTAATACCTGCCGCAACCTTTAAAAACGTTGTCTTGCCCGAGCCGTTGGCGCCGATAATTGCATGTACTCTGCCCTTATATGCCTTAAAGGACAGATTTGAAAGAATATCCCTTTCTTTTTTCCCATAGGCAAAGGTGATATTTTTTACTCTGACTGCGATATCGGATTTTTCAGGCATTACCAAAGGCTTTTCCTTAAGATTTTCCGCCAGTGGTATGGCATCCTTTACCGTGAGAGGCCGCTCAGGAAACAGAGCAGTATAAACAGGCAGATAATCAAGGGATGAATCATCGTATTTTATCTTATCGGGACTTTCGTCGAAAATTATCCTGCCGCCGTCCATAATAATAATTCTGTCGCAGATATCCGCAAGTCCCTGGCTTGTATGGGATGATATTAATATGGTAACGCCGAGTTCGCTGTTCACTCGCTTTAAAAGACTTATTATCTGTGACGTTGCTTTTGGGTCCAGCTGAGCCAGCGGCTCGTCAAGTATCAGAGCGTCAGCGTCGCAAATCATTGCTCCTGCAATCGCCACGGTGGCTCGCTCGCCGCCTGAAAGCTCAGAAATATTACGGTCAAGCATATCGGACAAATTGAAAAACGAGGCTATCTCGCCAATTCTGACTGTTATATCACTGCTTGCCATTTTCATATTCTCCAGCGCAAAAGCAAGCTCGCTTCTGACTGTTTGGGCAACAAATGTAACATCAGGATTCTGCGGCACAAAGCCTATGTTTGACGAGCTGACATCCATACTCCCCTCAATATTACCAAAGGGGGCAAGGTCTTTTTTCAGCAGTCTAAGAAGGGTTGATTTTCCGCTCCCTGTTTTTCCCATAACGACTATGAATTCGCCGTCTGAAATGTTCAGGCTCACTCCGTCAAGCGCCTTTTTATTTCTTTGAGGATATGTAAAACTTAAATTTTCTGTTTTAAAAGAAGCCATCTCATATCCTCCGTAAAATCAACAATAAGCGGCAAAAAAGAAAACACGCAGTAAACAAGTAATGGCGCGATAGAAAAATTCTGAACCTTAATAACCGGGTCAAACAAAAACTCGCTTACCCTAAGCGCCTTGAAAACGCACAGAGCCAGAAACATTGCCGCCGTAAATACTATGCAAAGCCCGTCTCTGAAAGAAAAAGAGTATTTTGAATAAGCTTTTCTGCCGCCGCAAAATCCCCTGGATTTCATTGAATCCGCTGTATCGATGCTCTCCTCCAGCGTGAGAGTTAGAAGAGCAGAAAAGTTCTTAACACTTTTTGAAAGGCGGTTTGAGCCTGAATCAAGGAGCATTCTTGCGTCGTTTATTTCAGCGGCATTTTTCTTAAGCCTCGGAATAAACGACAGCGCCATGGAAAGCACAAGAGCGCAGTTGGGCGCAAATCTGCCCATAACTGCCATAAAGCGTTCAGATGTCACCACCTGGGAATAGCACGAAAACCATGTTATAACAGCGCTGAACATTATTCCCTGACACATGCCGTAAAAAAGGCTTTCAAGAGTAAACTGCGTTTGAGCTATGGTAAAAAGCACCGTCATGCCGTAATGTGCAAAGAGCATATTAAACAAAGCAGTTAACACAGTAAGCGGCAGCGGTATTTTGAAAAAATATGATATTCCCTTTTTGCCCTCAAGCTTTATTTTATATAGTACCGAAGCCAGAAGCCCTGCCGCAAGAAAAAGAGGTTCAAACCATATAAGGGTGGACGCGATACACAGTATAAAAAAAAGGAAGGTAACAAATGGATTAAATTTAGAAAATCTATCCGTAAAATTACCCCCTTTTATTATTAATAATTCAAGCACACTTTGATGAGAAACAGTACGTTACCTGGTGCGCACCTCTTCCTTTGTTTTAAACGAGTAGCCGTACTGGTCAAGTATATGCATCTTTTTAAGCGCTACCTCGCACCCCTTGGATACGCACAAATCAGGCTTTGACGGTATGGTAACATCAATGGAAAGCGCTTTTGAGATAAGCGTATCGAGTCCGTAAAGCTGGGACATTCCGCCTGTAAGAAGCAGGCTGCCGTTAGTTATATCAGCAACAAGCTGCGGTGACGTGCGCTCAAAAAGCGCCTTTGCCGCGGCTGTTATACGCTCAAGCTGGGGCTGAAGGCAATTGCAGATTTCGTTACCTGTAACTTCAACTACCATGGGAAGTCCTGAAGAAGAATTCCTGCCCTTTGCCTGAACTGTGACGTCAGCCACTCTCGGTATGGCGCTGCCGACATTTATTTTTATATCCTCGGCAGTCCTGATACCCACAAGAAGGCCGTAGGTATCGCGCAGATATTTTACCACAGCCTCATCAAACGAATCGCCTGCAACCTTTATCGTTTCTATCTGGCTCATTGAACCCTGACTGATAACCGCCATATCGGTGGTACCGGCGCCGATATTAATTACGAAAACACCGCCGGGATTAAGCGGGTCAATACCTGCTCCGAAAGCGGCACAAAGGGGTTCTTCTATAAGGCAGACTGATCTTGCGCCGGCGTTTATGAGAACGGAAACCAGAGTTCTCTTTTCAACATCGGTGCTCATTGACGGAACGCTCGCCACTACTCTGGGCTTAAACACGGTCTTTTTGAGCACTTTGTTCATAAAATAGCGCACCATCTGACATGCAAGGGAATAATTGCCCACAGCGCCCTCCATAATCGGCTGGATAACGCTGACTCCGGCAGGCTCCCTGCCCTGAAGATAATATGCTCTTTTTCCGGCGTAAAGTATTTTTTCACTCTGGGTATCATAGGCAACATAGGATGGCTCCTCCAGCACGACTCCCTTGCCGACAACTGATATCACCACTTTGCTTGTACCCAGGTCTATTCCCAAATCATATCCGAACATAAAAACATTCCTTAATATCAATTCAATATCATAAAAAATATGTTACTTTAAAACAGGTTCAATGTCAAGAAATAAGATATTAACAATTAATCTTCGCCCGCTTTTTCACCCGTTTCCTTAAAAAGAAAGTGAATAAGCGCACTGTAACGTCTGCTTTTTTTATCGTTTTCAACCATGGCTCTTACAGAATTTTTATTGCCCACAATTACAAGCAGATTTTTTGCTCTGGTGACAGCGGTATAAAGCAGATTCCTATAAGCAAGCTTGGGCGGTGTGTTTATTGTGGCGAGCACCACCGCGTCAAATTCACTGCCCTGGCTTTTGTGAACGGTCATGGCATATGCAAGTTCAAGTTCCGAAGCACTTTCCACGCTGTACATTGCTTCTCTGTCATCAAAGCGTACATTGATAATATCATTAGCCTTGTCAATTCTCGTAAGCACGCCGATATCACCGTTAAACACACCGGAGCCGTTTTCGTCGTCCTTAAACCACGGCACGTCATAATTATTTTTTATCTGCATGACCTTGTCGCCCTCACGCAGAATATAACCACGGTTTTTAAGCTGCGCCTTTTCACGCGACGGCGGATTTAAAATATCCTGCAAAATCGCATTGAGATTTTCGGTTCCCACTTCGCCTTTACGGCTGGGGCAAAGCACCTGGATATCCTCCATGGGATTCAGTCCGTAGCCGGCAGGAATACGCTTTGTAACAAGGTCCGCTATTTTCCTTGGCGCAATATATTTTGAATCCTCAGACATCAGGAAAAAATCGGAATCAGGGTCAGCGTTATCAAGAAGCGGCATTTCACCAGCCACAATCCTGTGAGCATTAGATACAATATTACTCTGCATTGCCTGGCGGAAAATACGGTCAAGGCTCACCACTCCGATAAGTCCGCTTTTAATCAGGTCGGCAAGCACGTTTCCTGCGCCAACAGGCGGAAGCTGGTCCTTGTCCCCCACCATTATAAGCCTGCACGAAAGCGGCAGAGCATCCAACAGTGCCGAAAAAACAGTTACATCCACCATAGAAAGCTCGTCCACTATAACGGCGTCACATTCAAGGGGATTTCTCAGATTATGTACAAAGCTGGGTTCGGTGGCACCGTCACGGTATTCTACCTCAAGCAGTCTGTGAATTGTTTTCGCTTCATAGCCTGTAAGCTCGCTCATTCGCTTGGCGGCTCTGCCTGTGGGTGCGGCAAGGGCTACGTCAAGACCCCTGTTGCTCATAAGGGTTATAATGCCCTTAACCGTGGTCGTTTTACCGGTACCGGGTCCGCCTGTCAGTATCAGCATGCCTTTATTTACCGCTATTTCAATAGCACGGCGCTGTTTTTCATCAAAGGTAATTTTGTTCGCCTCTTCAAAGGCAAAAATTTCTTCCTGGGAGATTTCTCTCTGCTGAGGAGGAAATTTCAGCATAACGTTTATTCTTTCGGCAATTGAGGACTCTGCTCGGTATATCTCCGGCAAAAACAAAAAATCACGTCCGTCAATATTTTCCTGAACAAGCTGCTTTGCCTCTATCGCATTGTCTATAGCAATCTCAACATCGTCCTCAGAACAGTCAAGAAGCGACATGGCAGGCTTTATCAGGCTGTTTCTGGGAACACAGGTATGACCGTTTGAAAGATTATGGCGAACAACATACACAACCCCAGCCTGACTTCTGTAGTCAAACAGCGGCTCATCCTGCATGGAAAAGGCAATTTCATCCGCTCTCTCAAAGGAAATTCCGTTGCCTTCGCCGACAAATGCGTAAGGGTTTTCCTTAATTATATCCAGTGCGTATGATTTATAAAGATTATATGCCTGAAAAGCCTCCTGCTGATTGAGTCCCAGTTCTGCCAAGCCGTTCATAACATCCCTGGCAGCAAACTGCATTTTGAATTCATTGCTGATTTTTTTCGCCTTTGACTTGCTTATTCCCTTTATTTCTGCAAGCCTTTCAGGCTCATTTTCTATAACATTAAAAGTATCGCTGCCGAATTTCTCAACAATTTTTGTGGCGGTGGCTTCACGTATACCCTTAACTATACCCCCTGCAAGAAAGCGCAGCATACCGGCGGCATCAGCAGGGAGAGTGCGCTGCATACGCTGTGCCTTAAACTGCCTGCCAAAGGACGGATGCATCACCCACTCACCCTGAAAAACAGCCTCTTCGCCAACAACAACGTTACCCAGCACGCCTACTACTGTAACGTACTCATCACCAGCGTCAAGCTCAACCACGGCAAACCCGGTTGACTCATTTCGGTATGTTATTTCCTCGATAGTTCCTGTTAAATTTTCCAGTTCTTCCGCCATATTTTTCACCGATAGAATTGTAACATAATTATATAAAAAAATAAAGAACGCAGCATGCTTTTTTCAAATCCAAGTGAAAAATAAAAGCAAGAAAACAAAGCATATGTGCGAATATATACCGTAGGATTCTCGGAAATACAAGTGCATTTACGATTGACAGCTATCCTCACTGCATTAGAAAGATGGTTTTACCATTGAAATATATCTTACGAACTGTTATAATTAGGCAAAAGAATATGAGAACAATTAATTTTGTTTTATGAGGTTATATTATGTCAAAAAAACCATTTGTGCCTTTAAATTGCTTTTTTAAAGGAAGTTATAATCCCGAATATGAGAAAGTAATAAAAAAATGTAAAGATAAATGTTATCGTTATAATCAACTAAATCCAAATGACAGTGAAAAACAGCAAGAAATACTTAGGGATTTGCTTGGTAAAATGGGGCAAGAAGTAACATTTGTTCCGCCTTTTTGGTGTGACTATGGTTATAACATTGAAGTAGGTAACTATTTTTATGCAAATCATAATCTTATCATTCAAGACGGTGCCGGAATAACATTTGGGGATTATGTTTTTATAGGTCCGAATGTTACTTTTACTACTGCTGAACATGCGATCGACCCTCAAATGCGCAAAGATGGCATAGAAATTGCAAAGCCAATAAAAATCGGAAATAACGTCTGGATCGGAGCAGGCGCAGTTATTTTGGCAGGCGTAACAATCGGAGATAATTCTGTTATAGGCGCAGGAAGTGTTGTAACCAATCCTATTCCTGCAAATGTAGTTGCCGTGGGTGTGCCTTGCAAAGTGCAGAGAAAAATAAACGAAACAGACAAAAACAGTTATCCGTTTTATAATGATAAAGAAAATAAGAAGATATGAAGCAGGCATCGAAATTTTGACTATTCCAGAGTATCATAAACCGATGATACATCAGATAATCAATCAGACGAATTTTAAATCCAAATAAAAGTATAAAAATAAGAGCGGTAAACTCCGCTCTTTTTTTAATATAAATAAACACAGTTAAAATACACTGCTCAATCAAAGTTAATCATACTGAAAAAAGGAGGTTTGGCGTCATTTTTTATCAAAAATATTTACGCCTTCTTCTGTTCTAAAAGCCTCCTGCCGCTCTTTCTCAATAACAAACAACTCTTCATCTTCATTAATTAAGTGGAGGTTTCCTTCATTATCCCAATAAGGACCGTAAGATACAGAATAATATGTGTCCGTACCCATGGAAAAATAGTAATTTGTGTAATTTGTTATCCTATATTCAACTTCAATATCCTGCGGATTGATAATTGTTATATATCCGCCTTCTGTTAAATAAATTTCACCGAATTCATAGCTTTTTGAATCCGAGATATAGCGCTCGTTATCTTTATCAAGGGTGTACATATTTCCCTCTTTGTCATACAGAGGCACACTTACAAAAGAATCATATTTGCTGCCGAAAATATCATAGTATCTGCTCTGGGCACTGACAAAATCAAAGCCCAGCACCAAAGGCAGGCACACAATATTGAAAGCCAACACAAACACTGCCACAGACATAAATGCTCTGACGCCCTTGACTGACGCAGCTTTCTTAGGCGGAGCAGTCTTTTCTGCCGCCTGTTTCACTTTTATATATGATTTATGGCTGAAAATAAGAAATAGTATTACAACAACGACGGCAAATACAGCCGAAATCAGATACGGTTCCACGATTTTCCCCCTGTCCGAGTATAACACAGGAATAAAAAAAGAGCAAGCCAAAGGCTTGCTCTTAAAATTGAGTTATTATATATAATTAGTCGTTGATAGCGGTAACAACGCCTGAACCTACTGTTCTGCCGCCCTCACGGATAGCAAAACGAAGACCCTCTTCAATAGCGATAGGAGTGATAAGCTCAACGTTCATTACAACGTTATCGCCAGGCATACACATCTCTGTTCCTTCAGGAAGAGTGATAACACCTGTTACGTCTGTTGTTCTGAAATAGAACTGAGGACGATAGTTGTTGAAGAAAGGAGTATGACGTCCACCCTCGTCCTTTGAAAGAACGTAAACCTGACCTGAGAATTTAGTGTGTGGCTTGATTGAACCAGGAGCAGCAAGAACCTCGCCTCTCTCGATATCAGATCTCTGAACGCCACGAAGAAGACAACCGATGTTGTCGCCAGCCTCAGCGTAATCAAGAATCTTTCTGAACATTTCGATACCTGTGCAAACTGTTGATCTGATTTCCTCGTGAAGGCCAACCATCTCAACGGTGTCGTTTGTCTTAAGAGTACCACGCTCTACTCTACCGGTAGCAACTGTACCACGGCCGGTGATTGTGAATACGTCCTCAACAGGCATAAGGAAAGGAAGATCTGACTTACGGTCAGGAGTTGGGATATAGCTGTCAACAGCATCCATAAGCTCAGCGATGCAAGCGCAAGCAGGATCGTCGTTTGATGTAGCCTCAAGTGCCTTAAGAGCTGAACCCTTGATGATTGGGCACTCGTCATCGAACTCATACTCAGCAAGAGTCTCACGAACTTCCATTTCAACGAGCTCAAGGAGTTCCTCATCGTCAACCTGGTCAGTCTTGTTAAGGAATACGATGATTGCAGGAACGCCTACCTGACGAGCAAGAAGAAGGTGCTCTTTTGTCTGAGCCATCGGGCCGTCTGTAGCAGCGATAACAAGGATAGCACCGTCCATCTGAGCAGCACCGGTGATCATGTTCTTGATATAGTCAGCGTGACCGGGGCAGTCAACGTGAGCATAGTGACGAGCATCTGTCTCATACTCAACGTGAGCTGTGTTGATTGTGATACCACGCTCTCTCTCTTCAGGAGCCTTATCGATATCAGCATAGTCCTCAAACTTTGCGTAACCCTTGTTAGCAAGGTACTTTGTAATAGCAGCAGTAAGAGTTGTCTTACCATGGTCTACGTGACCGATTGTACCAATATTTACATGTGGTTTGGTACGATTAAAATGTTCTTTTGCCATTGGAATTTCCTCCTTAAAATTTACAATACATAAATTGTTATTGATATTCTATCAAATACATATAAAAATATCAAGAGTTTTTTTATAAATTATAGCTAATTAGTCCCTCTTGGCTCTTTCGCTGATGATGGACTCGCTGATTGACTTAGGTACAGGCTCATAGCCGTCCGGCTCCATGGTATACTGACCGCGTCCCTGTGTCTTGGAACGGAGGTCGTTGATGTAACCAAACATTTCTGAAAGCGGAACTCTTGCGTTGATCTGCTTTGCGCCTGATCTATCTTCCATACCCTGAATCTGTCCACGGCGTGAGTTAAGGTCACCGATAACATCGCCCATGTACTCCTCAGGAACGATTACAACAACCTTCATCATAGGCTCGAGAATGATTGGGTTTGCTTTCTTAGCAGCATCCTTAAATGCCATTGAACCGGCAATCTTAAATGCCATTTCAGATGAGTCAACCTCGTGGTAAGAACCATCGTAGAGCTCTACCTTTACGTCAACTACATTGTAACCTGCAAGTATACCGCTCTTCATAGCGCCCTGGATACCTGCGTCAACAGCAGGGATATATTCCTTCGGGATTGCGCCGCCGACGATCTGGTTAACAAATTCATAACCCTTGCCGATACCGTTCTCGTCAAGATTTGGCATAATGCGAATCTTAACGTGACCGTACTGACCGCTACCACCAGACTGTCTCTTATACTTAAGGTCAGAAGCAGCTTCGCTCTGAATTGTTTCCTTATAAGAAACCTGAGGAGCGCCTACGTTTGCCTCAACCTTAAATTCACGAAGAAGACGGTCAACAATGATCTCAAGGTGAAGCTCACCCATACCTGCGATAATAGTCTGACCTGTTTCCTCGTCTGTATATGCCTTGAATGTCGGATCCTCTTCTGCAAGCTTAGCAAGAGCGATACCCATTTTTTCCTGACCTGCCTTAGTCTTAGGCTCAATAGCTACATTGATAACCGGATCAGGGAAATTCATTGATTCAAGGATGATAGGATGCGCCTCGTCGCAGAGTGTGTCACCGGTGGTTGTGTTCTTAAGACCAACAGCGGCAGCAATATCACCTGAATAACATACAGGGATATCCTCTCTGTGATTTGCATGCATCTGAAGAATACGGCCCATTCTCTCCTTCTGTCCTTTAACAGAGTTGTAGCAGGCTGTACCTGCTTCAATCTTACCGGAATAAACACGGAAGAAGCAGATCTTTCCTACGAACGGGTCGGTTGCGATCTTGAATGCAAGAGCTGAGAAAGGCTCGTCGTCAGATGAATGACGTACTTCCTCTTCATCTGTATCAGGGTTTGTACCTCTGATTGATTCAATGTCGGTAGGAGCCGGCATAAATTCAACAATTGCGTCAAGAAGCGGCTGAACGCCCATGTTACGATAAGCAGTACCGCAGCATACAGGAACCATTTCGTTGGCAATTGTAGACTTACGGATTACTTTCTTAATCTCGTCAACAGAGATTGCGTCCTCACCGTCTTCAAAGTATTTTTCCATCAGAGACTCGTCCTGCTCGGCAACATGCTCGATAAGTTCGGTTCTGTATTTAGCGGCAAGCTCCTTCATGTCATCAGGAATTTCCTGAATCTCGAACTTCATGCCCTTTTCCTTGTCAGGATCAATATAAATGATAGCATGATTTTCGATAAGGTCGATGATTCCCTTAAAGGTATCCTCGCTGCCGATAGGAAGCTGAATCGGAAGTGCGTTACATTTGAAACGCTCCTTAACCATATCCAGTGCTCTGTAGAAATCGGCGCCCATAATATCCATCTTATTTACAAAGATCATTCTGGGTACCTTATATTCGTCAGCCTGTCTCCATACGGTTTCAGACTGTGGCTCAACGCCGCCCTTTGCACAAAGAACGGTTACTGAACCGTCAAGTACACGCAGTGAACGCTGAACCTCAACAGTGAAGTCAACGTGACCCGGTGTATCTATAATATTGATTCTATGGTCTTTCCAGAAGCAAGTTGTAGCAGCAGATGTAATAGTGATACCACGCTCCTGCTCCTGCTCCATCCAGTCCATTGTTGCAGAACCGTCATGAGTTTCACCAATCTTGTGATTGATACCTGTGTAATACAGGATACGCTCGGTGGTGGTTGTCTTACCTGCATCAATATGAGCCATAATACCAATATTTCTTGTCATTTCAAGAGATACTTTTCTTGGCATAATATCCTCCTATTAATATCTGAAATGAGCAAAGGCTTTGTTTGCTTCTGCCATCTTGTGTGTATCGTCGCACTTCTTTACTGCGCCGCCGGTCTTGTTAACCGCATCCATAATCTCTGCGGCAAGACGCTCTTTCATTGTTCTTTCTGAACGCTGACGGGCATAAAGAGTGATCCAACGAAGTCCAAGTGTCTGTCTTCTCTCAGGACGAACCTCAAGAGGAACCTGGTATGTGGCACCACCTACACGGCGAGCCTTTACCTCGAGTACAGGCATTACATTTTCCATTGCGGCTTCAAAAGTCTCAAGAGGATCGTTGCCTGTCTTTTCTTTAACGATGTCGAATGCTCCGTAAACAATTTTCTGAGCGACACCCTTTTTTCCATCAAGCATGATATTGTTGATCAGCCTTGTAACAAGCTTTGAATTGTAAAGCGGATCAGGCAATACGTCACGCTTAGCGATTTGACCTCTTCTTGGCATCTCGCTTCCCTCCTTCATAAATTTTCAATGAGTTCATAGGTACTCGGTTTTCCCGTGGAGTCAACAAAAGATCATATACGCTTTATATAATAAGGTATATAAACTATTGTTATTCCATAAGAAATAAATTCGGCTTACTTCTTTGCAGCCTTTGGTCTCTTTGCGCCGTACTTTGAACGGCTCTGCATTCTTCCGTTTACGCCCTGTGTATCAAGTGTACCGCGAATGATGTGGTAACGTACACCGGGAAGGTCCTTAACACGGCCGCCGCGGATCATAACTACGGAGTGCTCCTGAAGGTTATGACCTACGCCCGGAATGTATGCAGATACTTCGATTCCGTTTGTAAGACGAACTCTGGCGATCTTACGAAGAGCTGAATTCGGCTTCTTAGGTGTAGCTGTTTTAACAGCTGTGCATACGCCGCGCTTCTGAGGAGAATTGTTATTGTTCATAACATTCTTCTTGGTGTCAAGACTCTTTAACAGTGCAGGTGTCTTTGATTTTTTCTCAATAGACTTACGACCTGTTCTTACGAGTTGATTAAAGGTAGGCAATAGTTTATCTCCTTTCAATTAATATTTTATACGCAGTGTGCGTATAAATCATACAATAAAAATTAATTTTACTGCATCATTTAAACGCACACCTTGGGGCGAAGATATCTTCGCCCCAAAATGTTGTGTTTTTTAACAAAGCTGAACACAATTATTTGTCTATTTTAGACAAATGCATCCACGCAAATTTGCATTATACATTAATTCATCGTATTTGTCAACAGTTGTTGCAGCTGTTCGAGATTTAAAATTTCGTCGCTGCCCTCAGATGAGAAGTAGCTGGGAACAGCCTCAACATTTCTGAACACATCCATACCTGTTCCGGCAGGAACAAGTTTACCGATGATAACGTTCTCCTTAAGACCGATAAGCGGATCGCTCTTGCCCTTGATAGCGGCATCGGTGAGAACTCTTGTTGTTTCCTGGAAGGATGCTGCAGACAGGAAGGAATCTGTTGCAAGTGAAGCCTTGGTAATACCCATAAGAATCGGGATATACGTTGCTTTCTGAAGCTCGGTTTCGCCTGCCTGAATTCTCTTCTCTATCTTGTCATTCTCCTCAAGAACTGCGGCAACATCAACCATTGTTCCGGCAACAAGATCAGTATCGCCGGCTTTGTCAACGGTGCACTTCTTAAGCATCTGACGAACGATAACCTCGATGTGCTTGTCGTTGATATCAACACCCTGTGTACGGTAAGCAAACTGAACTTCCTTGATAAGGTAGTTATAAACAGCTTCCTCGCCGAGAATTGCAAGCACGTCGTGAGGGTTAACAGCACCCATTGTAAGTTCTGTGCCCTTCTTGATATGAGCGCCCTCAACGATATTCTCGCAAAGACGAGCACCGTAAGGAATAAGATATTTCTTCTCCTCAGCAGTTTCGCTGTTGAATACAACAACGTGACGGCTCTTCTTGATTTCCTCAAATCTGACATCGCCCTCGATTTCAGAGAGGATTGCAAGCTGCTTAGGCTTTCTTGCCTCAAACAGCTCCTCAACTCTGGGAAGACCCTGAGTGATATCGGCGCCGCCGGCAACACCGCCGGTATGGAACGTTCTCATAGTAAGCTGAGTACCGGGCTCACCGATTGACTGAGCGGCGATAATACCAACTGCCTCACCCACCTGTACAGGCTCGTTGAAAGCAAGGTTTGCGCCGTAGCACTTGCGGCATACGCCGTGGCGTGACTTACATGTGATAAGTGAACGTATCTTAACTGACTCAATGCCTGCGTCAACTATACGCTTAGCGTCATCGGCAGTTATCATTCTGTCTGTATCCATGATAACCTCGCCTGTCTTAGGATCAACAACAGGCTCTGCACAGTATCTGCCTGTAAGTCTCTCCTCCAGCGGCTCGAGAACACGGTTTCCGTCCATGATTTTAGAAACCTCGATACCGTCGTGGCAGCCGCAGTCGTCGTCACGGATGATAACATCCTGAGATACGTCAACAAGACGTCTTGTAAGGTAACCCGAGTCAGCAGTACGAAGCGCTGTATCGGCAAGACCCTTACGTGCACCACGTGATGAGATGAAGTATTCAAGAATATTAAGACCTTCACGGTAGTTAGCTCTGATAGGTACTTCGATAGTCTTACCTGCTGTGTTGGCGATAAGTCCTCTCATACCTGCAAGCTGACGAAGCTGAGATGTACTACCACGGGCGCCAGAGTCAACCATCATGTGAATCGGGTTATGAGCACCGTCAAAGTTGCCGGTCAGCTCGTTAGATACCTTGTTTGTACAATCCTCCCATGCTTTAATTACCGCAGAGGAACGCTCCTCGTTAGTAATAAGACCATAGTTATAATTGTATGTGATCTCGTCAACTTTCTTTTCTGCTTCAGCAAGATATTCTTTCTTCTTCTCAGGGATAAGAGCGTCGCATACGGCAACGGTTGTACCTGAAATTGTTGAATATTTATAGCCCTGTGCCTTGAGTTCGTCAAGCACCTTGGAAGCAATTGAAACACCGTGAACGCTTATGCACTTCTCGGCAATCTGACCGAGCTGCTTCTTCTTAACAACAAAGGAAACCTCAAGGTCAAAAGCATTATCAGGATTTGTTCTGTCAACAAAGCCAAGGTCCTGAGGAACCGGTCTGTTGAAGATAACGCGTCCGATAGTTGTCTTAACAAGCTTTGATTTCTCAACGCCGTCAATTTCCTTAGTGAAGCGGATGAGACATTCAGAATGAAGACCAAGTGAGCCCTCCTGATAAGCCATCATAGCCTCGTCTGTGTCACGGTAAATATTATACTTGGTAATCTCCTCGCCGTTGATAACCTCAGTATGAGGACAACCGGGCTCGCCTTCCTTAATCATTGTAAGGTAATAAGAACCGATAACCATATCCTGAGTAGGAACGGCAACAGGCTTACCGTCTGAAGGCTTGAGCAGGTTGTTGGCGGCAAGCATAAGCATTCTTGCCTCAGCTTGAGCCTCAGCTGAAAGAGGTACGTGAACAGCCATCTGGTCGCCGTCGAAGTCGGCGTTAAACGCTGTACATGCCAAAGGATGAAGCTTGATAGCCCTGCCCTCTACAAGCACCGGCTCAAATGCCTGGATACCAAGTCTGTGAAGTGTGGGAGCACGGTTAAGCATAACCGGGTGATCCTTGATAACAACTTCAAGGCTGTCCCAAACTGCCGGATTATTTGCTCTTTCTACCATCTTTCTGGCAGATTTGATGTTTGACGCAACGCCGGTCTCAACAAGTCTTTTCATAACAAACGGCTTGAAAAGCTCAATTGCCATTTCCTTAGGAAGACCGCACTGATGCATCTTAAGCTCAGGGCCTACAACGATAACGGAACGTCCGGAATAGTCAACACGCTTACCGAGAAGGTTCTGACGGAAACGTCCCTGCTTACCCTTAAGCATATCGGAAAGAGATTTAAGCGGTCTGTTGTTAGGACCGGTTACAGGTCTGCCGCGGCGTCCGTTATCAATAAGAGCGTCAACGGATTCCTGAAGCATTCTCTTTTCGTTTCTTACAATGATTTCAGGAGCTCCGAGCTCAATAAGTCTCTTAAGACGATTGTTACGGTTGATAACACGTCTGTAAAGGTCATTAAGGTCAGATGTTGCAAATCTTCCGCCGTCAAGCTGAACCATTGGGCGGATATCCGGAGGAATTACCGGAATAACGTCAAGTATCATCCACTCCAGCTTATTGCCGCTGTGATAGAAAGCGTCTACAACATCAAGCCTCTTGAGAAGTCTGACTCTCTTCTGACCGGTGGCTGTTTCAAGCTCTGCTGTAAGCTCGTCACGAAGCTGAGCCACGTCAATGCCCTGAAGCAGCTCCTTAATTGCCTCGGCGCCCATACCTGCCTTGAAATCGTCCTCATATCTCTCACGCATTTCTGCATATTCTTTTTCGTTGAGGATCTGCATCTTTTCAAGCGGGGTATCGCCGGGATCGGTAACGATATAAAGTGCGAAATAAAGTACCTTTTCAAGATACCTTGGGCTTATGTCAAGCACAAGGCCAAGACGGCTTGGTATGCCTTTAAAATACCAGATATGGGATACAGGAGCAGCAAGCTCAATATGACCCATACGCTCACGGCGAACCTTTGAGCGTGTTATTTCAACTCCGCACTTTTCGCAGACCTTACCTTTATAGCGTACTCTCTTATATTTGCCGCAGTGACATTCCCAGTCCTTCATAGGTCCGAAAATTCTTTCACAGAAAAGACCGTCACGCTCCGGCTTGAGAGTTCTGTAGTTTATTGTTTCTGGCTTTGTTACTTCGCCGTAGGACCACTCACGGATCTGTTCCGGAGAAGCAAGGCCGATTTTTATAGAACTGAATTCATTTTCATAATTATCCATAGTAAGCACTCCTTTTAAAACTGGCGTTGTCAAATCAGATTTTATTCTTCGTCGTCATAATCGTCATCGCCGAACGAATCCGTAAACAAATCCGAAAAATCATCTGATTGACCGTCTGCTTCTTCGTCACTGTTTTCGCCCTCGGCATTTTCCACGCCGAAGCCTTCCTGTCCCTCAAAATCATTAACAGTCGTAAATGCCTGTGCATCTATCGGCTGGATACCTGTGCCGTCGTCAAGATCCTGCTTGAGTTCAACCTCGTTGCCCTCTCGGTCAAGCACCTTGGTATCAAGACCAAGTGCCTGAAGCTCTTTAAAGAGAACCTTGAATGACTCAGGAGTTCCGGCTGTCGGGATGTTCTCGCCCTTAACGATTGCCTCGTAAGTCTTTACACGGCCTACAACGTCATCGGACTTGATAGTGATAATCTCCTGAAGAGTGTAAGCTGCGCCGTAAGCCTCAAGAGCCCAAACCTCCATCTCACCGAAACGCTGTCCGCCGAACTGTGCCTTACCGCCCAGAGGCTGCTGGGTAACAAGGCTGTACGGGCCTGTTGAACGAGCGTGAATCTTATCGTCAACAAGGTGGTGGAGCTTAAGGAAATACATATATCCTACGGTGATTCTGTTATCAAACTTCTCACCTGTACGTCCGTCGATAAGCTCTGTCTTGCCGTCGAATACCTTATTGCCGTTTTCATCAATATAGTAACCGATATCCGCAAGTTCAAGACAGTCACGGATATCCTGCTCGTGAGCGCCGTCGAATACGGGAGTCATCATCTTCCAGCCCAGTGCCATAGCCGCATAACCAAGATGAACCTCAAGCACCTGACCGATGTTCATACGTGACGGAACGCCAAGGGGATTAAGAACGATATCAAGCGGTCTGCCGTCCGGAAGGAAAGGCATATCTTCCTGAGGAAGAATTCTTGATACAACGCCCTTGTTACCGTGACGACCTGCCATCTTGTCGCCCACCTGAATCTTACGCTTCTGAGCAATGTAAACTCTTACTACTTTATTTACACCCGGAGAAAGCTCGTCGCTGTTGGCTCTTGTAAATACCTTTACGTCCACAACGATACCGTATTCGCCGTGAGGAACACGCATTGATGTGTCCCTGACTTCTCTTGCCTTTTCGCCGAATATCGCTCTGAGGAGTCTTTCCTCAGCGGTGAGCTCTGTCTCGCCCTTAGGTGTTACCTTACCTACAAGGATATCGCCTGAATGAACCTCAGCGCCCACACGGATAATACCGTCGGCATCAAGATCCCTGAGAGCGTCATCGCCCACGTTCGGAATATCCCTTGTTATTTCCTCAGGTCCGAGCTTTGTATCACGTGCTTCTACCTCATGCTCCTCGATATGGATTGAGGTATAAACATCATCACGTACTATTTTTTCATTTATAAGAACAGCGTCCTCGTAGTTATAACCCTCCCATGTCATGAATCCGATGAGAGCGTTTTTACCAAGAGAAATCTCGCCGTTGCAGGTAGCAGGACCGTCGGCAATTACCTGACCGTCCTCTACTTTCTGGTGGAGGGAAACAATTGGTCTCTGGTTAATGCAGGTGCCCTGGTTGGAGCCGGAGAATTTAACAAGCTCGTACTTGTCAACCTCGTTGTCCTTGGTTGTTATTTCGATTGTGTCTGCATCTACTGCGCTGACTGTACCGCCGCGCTTTGCAATTACTACAACGCCTGAGTCATAAGCTGCTTTATATTCCATACCGGTGCCGACTACAGGAGCTACTGTTTTAAGAAGCGGCACTGCCTGACGCTGCATGTTCGCACCCATAAGAGCACGGTTAGCGTCGTCGTTTTCAAGGAAAGGAATCATTGCTGTAGCAACAGATACAACCATCTTAGGCGATACGTCCATATAGTCAACTCTTTCCGGAGGAAGAGTGAGGAACTCGTCACGGCAGCGGCATGTAACTCTCTGGTTAGCAAATCTGCCGTTTTCATCAAGAGGTTCGTTAGCCTGAGCTACTACGTAATTATCCTCAACGTCGGCTGTCATATAAACAACCTCGTCGGTTACTATACCTGTCTCCTTATCTACCTTACGGTAAGGAGCCTCGATGAAGCCGTATTCATTAAGTCGGCTGTAGCAAGCAAGATATGAGATAAGTCCGATGTTAGGACCTTCAGGAGTTTCGATAGGACACATTCTGCCGTAATGGGTATAATGTACGTCACGAACCTCGAATCCTGCACGGTCTCTTGAAAGACCGCCCGGGCCAAGTGCTGAGAGTCTTCTCTTGTGAGTAAGCTCAGCCAGCGGGTTGTTCTGGTCCATAAACTGTGAAAGCGGTGATGAACCGAAAAATTCCTTAATCGCCGCAACAACAGGTCTGATATTGATAAGCGCCTGGGGAGTGATTGACTCCTCATCGTCCTGAGCCTGGAGAGTCATTCTCTCACGGATAACTCTTTCCATTCTCGTAAAGCCGATTCTTACCTGATTCTGGAGAAGTTCGCCCACAGCACGAATTCTTCTGTTTCCGAGGTGGTCGATATCGTCAACGCTGCCAACGCCGAATGCAAGGTTAATAAGATATGATACTGTGGCGAAAATATCGTCGACAATTATATGCTTTGGAACAAGGTCGTCTGCCCTGCGCTCAATTTCTTCTTTAAGCGCTGCCTCATCGTCGCCGCATTTTTCAAGAATTTCTGCGAGAACGCGATAGGATACCTTTTCTCTTATTCCAAGCTCCTTGCAGTCAAAATCAACATACTCGTTGATATCAACCATACCGTTGGAAGCTATCTTGATTTCTCTGCCGTCAACGTCAACATAAGCAAACATAACGCCGGCATTTTCAATCTGCATTGCCTTTTCAGCGGAAATCTTCTCACCTGCGTCAGCAAGCAGCTCGCCCTGAGGGGAGATAATAGGCTGAGTAATTGTACATCCTGTGAGTCTGTCGCTCATGCCGAGCTTTTTGTTGTATTTATATCTGCCCACTCTTGAAAGATCATATCTGTGAGCGTCAAAGAACAGGCCGTCAAGGTGAGCCTGAGCTGTTTCAAGCGTAGGCGGCTCGCCGGGACGAAGCTTCTTGTAAACTTCAAGAAGAGCCTCTTCCTTGTTCTTTGTTGTATCCTTTTCGATGGTGGCAAGAATTCTTTCGTCATTGCCGAAGAAATCTATGATTTCATTATCTGTGCCGAGTCCTAATGCTCTAAGGAAAGTGGTAATGTAGATTTTTCTGTTCTTGTCTATACGGACATAGAAAATATCATTCGCATCTGTCTCATATTCAAGCCATGCGCCGCGGTTCGGAATAACTGTGTTGGTAAACAGTTCCTTACCGGTCTTGTCATGGTCCATATGATAATAAACGCCGGGAGAACGAACAAGCTGGGATACGATGCATCTTTCAGCGCCGTTTATAACAAATGTGCCTGCATCGGTCATCCACGGGAAATCACCCATAAATACGGTGTTTTCCTTAACCTCTCCTGTTTCCTTGTTGATAAGTCTTGCTCTGACCTTCAGCGGTCTTGCATATGTGGTGTCACGAGCCTTGCACTGAGCGATAGTGTATTTAGGCTCATCGTCCATTGAATAATCAATGAAATCCAAAACGAGATTGCCGGTATAATCGGTGATTGAACCGATATCCCTGAAAACCTCCCTGAGTCCTTCGTCAAGAAACCATTTGTATGAGCTTTTCTGAACTTCAATCAAGTTTGGCATCTGCATAACTTCATTGATTTTCGCAAAGTTCTTACGCGTGGTTGTACCAAGCTGTACATCCTTCACATTTACCATAAAATGTCACTCCAATCCGAAAATTATGTAAATGGCACTTCCCTTTTAGGCAGGGTTCAAAAACGCATTTTCTGCGTTCGCAAACCTCCCGCCTGAGCATATAATTCCATTTAAGTGCCATATAATATAAAACATTGAAATAATATTGTCAAGAATTTTTTAAGATAATTTTGCAAATAATCAAAAACTTTTTGATACACGTTTCCGTGTGTTTGTAAATTTCCTTAAAATTCCCTCATCTTCCGTTGATTTGAATATCAAAGTTTGATATAATAGCGCATAGGTGAATAATATGAAAAAAATCAGAAAAATAATAGCCTTAGCGCTTTGCATAATAATATCAGTTGCCTCTTTCGGCGGATGCTCAAAGGGGGACGAAATCGTTGATTTCATATATCCCTTTGGCGGAGATATCGTCAGCTTTGACCCGCAAATAGCCTCTACTGCAGATGAATTTCTTGTTATAGAAAACTGCTTTGAAGGACTTGTCAGAGTGCTTGACGACGGCACCGTTCAGGCAGGAGTCGCAACAAGCTGGAATGTGAGCGAGGACGGACTCACCTACACATTTAATCTCAGACAGGGTGCAAAATGGAACATACCCGAACCCGATGACGAAAATCCGCTGAAAGTGCATGAACTCATGGGCAATGATTTCAACCCTGATATTACTGCAAACGACTTTGTTTTTGCCCTTCAGCGTGCCGTTGACAAGACCACGGACAGTCCCCTGTTCTCCTCGGTCTCAAACATAGTAAACGCCAACGATATACACTCAGGCAAAAAATCTGCTGACGAGCTGGGAGTAAGCGCAACGGACGATTACACACTTGTAATTAAACTCGCGTCCCCTGATGAAAGCTTTATGAGCACGCTTTCAACTGCGGTGGCTATGCCCTGCAACGAAGAATATTTTTATGCCACAAAAGGCAGGTACGGTCTTGGGCTTGACTACACGCTGTTTAACGGGCAGTTTTACGTCAGTTCAATTCTTGAATCATCATATATTCTTGAAAAAAATGAGAAATACGTTGGTGATTATCCTGCAACAATAACGGACCTTACACTGAACATAACGGATGAAAACTCCGAAATAGCCGAAAATCTTGAAAAGGGATATTATGACTGCGCATACATTTCAGGTGCGGAATACGAAACCATTAACAGCGACAAGATTACTGCACAGCCGTACGAAAACGCCATGTGGGCAATGGTGCTCAACAAAAACAGAGAGATATTCAGCGAAAAAGATTTACGTCAGGCGGTATGCCTGAGTATTTCAGACTTGGACACTACAGAGTATGAATATTTGAGCGAGGCAACGTCCTTTGCTCCACCCAGCTGCAAGATAGGCAATCAGAGCGCAACCGAAGCTGTGGGCAGCACGGTGGTTTCCTCAGATGCTGACAAGGCAATCGAATTGTGGAAACAGGGACTTGTTAAAACCAAATTCACCTCTGCCGACCTGACAGTTATCGTTACACCTGAAATGGAAGAAACGGCAAAACAGCTGGTTCAGGGAATACAGGGCAGTATAGGAAAGATAACAAACTACGGTGACGACAACCGAATTTCATTTTCTCTCAAGCTGAGCGTGCTCAGCCAGGAAGATTTCAACTCGGCATTCAACAAGGGCGACTACGATCTGGCGCTGTACAAATTTGAAACGGTAAATCAAAATGCCGTATCATTTTTAAGCGGTATTATTGACGGCAATTATATAGGCGAGGTCAGCAATGTGGAAGAGGCACTGCACAAGGCGCAGTCAGCTACCGCAGACGAACTTGCCCAAGCATGCAGGGAGTGCGAAGAGAGCATTATGAGCGACTACTCCATATTGCCGGTAATGTTTGAATCATCATATTATGTACAAGCCGAAGGCGTCAGCGGAGTTCAGTTTCATGCCGGAAGCGGAAGGGTCAATTTTGTAAATGCCACAAGAGAAGATTAAATCAGCGCTGAGCTGGGCGGCGGTTGCCGCGTGCATGATAATAATATTTTGGCTCTCCTCCAGAACTGCTGACGAATCCGCGGCTCAAAGCGGACGGGTACTTCAAATGCTTATTGACGTATTCGGCGACAATATGTTTACCCAGTTTATTGTGAGGAAAGCGGCGCATTTTTCGGAATTTGCCGGGCTGTCTTTTCTATTTAACATAGCGTTTTTTCAAACCTGCAAGCGGAAAATGCCGCTCGTTTCAATTGCACTTACGTCGCTTTATGCGGCAACGGACGAATTCCATCAGTTATTTGTTCCCGGGCGCTCATGCCAGTTTTCCGACTGGGTGATAGATACCTGCGGAGCCGCTGTAGGAACTCTTATTTTCTTTGCTGTTATTTGGGTAACGGTTAAAATCTGTGAAAAAAAGAAAAAATTAGGTAATAAATTTGTTGACAGTGAAAATAATTAGTTTATAATATTTACAAATATTTATAAATGTTCCAAATGGAGGATATACATAAAATGAACGTACTTGTTTATGACAATGATGAAAAAATCGGCATCGCCGCAGGAAATTACATGTGCGGTCAGGTCCTTGCAAAGCCTGACTCAGTGCTGGGTCTCGCAACAGGCTCAACACCGCTGAAACCATACGGTCACATGATAGAGCTTTACAAAAAAGGAGCAGTGGATTTCAGCAGGGTAACCACCTTTAACCTTGATGAGTACTGCAATCTTGATGTTAACGACAAAAACTCTTATCACACATTCATGTATAACAATCTTTTCAATCACATCAACATCAGCAATGAAAATATCAATTTCCTTGACGGAAATGCTGAAGATTTGGAAAAAGAATGCAAGGAATATGAAAAGAAGATTAAGAGAGCCGGCGGAATCGACATCCAGCTTCTGGGTATCGGCTCAAACGGTCACATCGCATTCAACGAGCCTTCTGACAGCTTCCAGAGATGGAGCCATGTGGTAAAGCTAAAAGAAAGCACCATAAATGACAACAGCCGCTTCTTTGATTCTGTTGACGAGGTTCCCACCCATGCCGTTACAATGGGCATAGGCTCCATAATGCAGGCAAAAAGAATACTTATAATCGCAATCGGCGAAAACAAAGCAGACGCCATAAAGCAGCTTATCGACGGCAACGTAACGCCCCAGTGCCCTGCTTCAGTGCTCCAATTCCATACAGACGTAACACTGATGCTCGATACCGGTGCCGCATCAAAAATCTGACAACTGACAGGAGAAATAAAAATGGCAGAAGAAAAGAAAAAATTCTATATAACCACGGCTATAGCATATACCTCACGCAAGCCGCATATCGGCAACAGCTATGAAATAGTTCTGACTGACTCCATTGCAAGATATAAGAGGCTTCAGGGATATGACGTATTCATGCTCACAGGCACTGACGAGCACGGTCAGAAAATTGAGGAATATGCAAAGGCAGCCGGCGTTACTCCAAAAGAGTACGTTGACAAGGTTGCGGGAGAAATCAGGGAAATCTGCGATCTCCTCAACACAAGCTATGACAAATTCATAAGAACAACTGACGATTACCATGAAAAGGTAGTTCAGAAAATTTTCAGAAAGCTCTATGAACAGGGCGATATATACAAAGGCACATATGAGGGAATGTACTGCACGCCGTGCGAGTCATTCTGGACGGAAAGCCAGCTTGTTGACGGTAAATGCCCCGACTGCGGCAGAGAAGTAAAGCCTGCAAAGGAAGAGGCGTATTTCCTCAGACTTTCAAAATATCAGAAACAGCTTGAAGAATTTATCGAAAGCAATGAGAATTTCATTTATCCCGAAGCCAGGAAAAAAGAAATGCTCAACAATTTCATCAAACCCGGTTTGCAGGATCTCTGCGTAAGCCGTACATCGTTCAAATGGGGAGTGCCGGTAGATTTCGACGACAAGCATGTTGTTTATGTATGGTTAGACGCCCTTTCAAACTATATTACGGCGCTTGGTTACGACCCTGACGGATCGTCAGATATGTATAAAAAATACTGGCCGGCAGACGTTCATATTATCGGTAAGGACATCGTGCGTTTTCACACCATATACTGGCCGATTATGCTCATGGCGCTGGGCGAGCCCCTTCCCAAGCAGGTATTCGGGCATCCGTGGCTCCTGTTCGGCGAGGACAAGATGAGCAAATCCAAGGGCAACGTTATCTATGCGGATGATTTGGTTAATCTTTTAGGCGTAGACGCTGTAAGATATTATCTTTTAAGCGAGATGCCGTATGCCTCCGACGGTTCAATAACCTACGAGACAATTATTGAGCGCTACAACTCCGACCTTGCCAACACTTTCGGAAATCTTGTAAACCGCACCATCGCAATGCAGAACAAATATTTTGACGGTGTAGTTTGCGAACCGTGTGAGGGCGATGAAGTCGACGAAGAGCTGAAAAAATTTGCATACGATACCGTGGCAAAGGTTGACAAATGCTTTGAGACTTACAGAGTAGCCGATGCTATCGAGGCTGTTTTAAACCTTGCAAAGCGCTCCAACAAGTATATCGACGAAACCATGCCCTGGGCGCTCGCCAAGGACGAAAGCAAAAAGGCAAGGCTCGGCACGGTTCTTTATAACCTGCTGGAAGCCATCAGATATATTGCCGTCCTCCTTTCCCCGTTCATGCCTGAAACATCAGAAAAAATCTTTGCTCAGATGAACTGCGACGAAAAGAGCTATGACTCTCTGTCTGAGTTTGGCAAAACAAAGGCTGGCACAAAAGTCGGCGAAGCTAAGGCGCTGTTTGTAAGAATTGACGCGGAGAAAACTCTTGCGGACATTGCTGCAAAGCAGGCGGCAGCTCCCAAGGAAAAAAGCATAACTGAAATTGAGGGACTTGCTCAGATCACCTTTGATGAATTTTCCAAGGTTGAGCTCAGAGTTGCGGAGATCACATCATGCGAACCGATAAAGAGAGCTAAAAAGCTTTTGAAAATCACGGTAAACGACGGCAGTGCTGAACCAAGACAAATTGTTTCAGGTATCGCTCCATGGTACAAACCCGAAGAGCTGACAGGCAAAAAGGTTGTTATCGTGGCAAATCTCAAACCTGCTAAGCTTTGCGGTGAGATGAGCAACGGAATGCTTCTTGCCGGTGACGTCAGCGAAGACGACGTTAAGGTACTTTTTGTCGACGGTATGCCGGCAGGCACAAAAATCAGATAATAACTACGTTCAGAAAGGCTGAAATATGTATCATAATATTTTTGATACTCACGCCCATTATGACGACAAAAAATTCGACCCTGACAGAGAGGCGATTCTAAACTCGCTTCAAAGTCAGGGCGTTAGCTTTGTTGTAAGCTGTGGGTGTGATACTGACACTACTAAATTTAATTTTGAGCTTTCACAAAAGTACGATTTTATTTATTTTGCGTCAGGATATCATCCTGAAAATCTTGAGGGGGCAACTCTTGAGGATTTGCAGGCAATAAATAAATTTGCCAAAAAAGACAAATGCGTGGCAATAGGTGAAATCGGACTTGACTACCACTGGATGGCGTCTTCTAAAGAAACGCAGAAAGAATTTTTCAAAGCGCAGATAGAACTTGCAAAGGAACTGGATATGCCTGTCATCGTCCATGACAGGGACGCTCATGGCGACACTCTTGAGATACTTAAGGAAACTAAGCCAAAAGGTGTTGTGCACTGCTTTTCCGGTTCAAAGGAAATGGCAAAAGAAATTATAAAGATGGGCATGTATATCGGTCTTAACGGAGTTGTGACATTTCCAAACGCAAGAAAGAGCCTTGAAGTAGTCAGGGAGATACCCATTGAGAGGCTGGTCCTTGAAACGGACTGCCCGTATCTTGCCCCAGTTCCCATGCGAGGCAAAACGAATAATTCTTCGTTCATTCCTTATATAGCTCAACGAATAGCAGAGGTTCTAAACATTGACGCTCAGGAACTTCTGGATATCACATATGAAAATGCCAAGAGGCTCTACTCTCTTGACATATAGATTAGGTTATACAGTGCTGCAAACTTGATTTCAGGTCTGTATCTTGATTTCAGGTCTGTATTATGATATCATATCACGGATATTTTATTTGAAAGGAACAGATATGGAAAAGCTTCAGGAAATTTTAGACTCCATAAGTGGTTTTGTGTGGGGTCCCGTAATGCTTGTGCTTCTGGTAGGTACTGGTATATTTCTAACAATAAGGCTGAAATTTCTGCCGTGGCGCAATCTTCCGTCTGCACTAAAAATGGTTTTCAGCCCCGAATCGAGGAAAACAGACAAAGGAAAAGGTGACATTTCTCCCTTCTCTGCTTTGATGACAGCCCTTGCCGGCACCATAGGAACCGGCAATATCGTGGGAGTTGCAACAGCTATGATTACCGGCGGACCCGGGGCGCTTGTTTGGATGTGGGTTGCCGCTGCGTTTGGAATTTCAACCAAATATGCTGAATGCACCCTCGCCGTAAAATACAGAGAAACAAACTCTAAAGGCGAGATGTGCGGCGGACCTATGTACACCATCAAAAACGCTTTCAAGCACAAAAAAATCGCCATGGTGCTGGCAGGAGCCTTTTCCGTGTTTACGGTACTTGCTTCTTTTGGAATAGGCAACATGTCGCAGGCAAACTCGATATCATCTTCACTTAGCGACACTTTCTCAATTCCCAGCTGGGTAACGGGTGTTGTTTTGGCGATACTCACAGGAATAATCATTTTCGGCGGTATAAAATCCATATCAAAGGTATCCTCCGTGCTTGTACCTGTTATGGCTATTTTTTACATAGTATTCGGACTTATCGTAATTTTCGCTAATTACAAAAACATTCCTGCCGGACTCGGCACAATTTGGTCAATGGCGTTCGGCGGAAAAGCGATTGCTGGCGGAATTGCAGGAACGATAACCGCATCTGTAATGGATAGCATCAGATACGGCGTTTCACGAGGAGTATTTTCAAACGAAGCCGGTCTCGGCTCAGCCGCCATTACCGCCTCCTCCGTTACTACTGACAGCCCGGTAAAGCAGGGTTACATTAACATGTGCGGAACATTCATCGACACAATAATCGTTTGCTCGATTACAGGACTCGCTATTGCTTCATCAGGAGTACTGGGCACAACCGACGCAAACGGCAACCTGCTGGACGGTGCAAACCTCACACTCGCTGCATTTGAGAACGTACTCGGAAAGCCCGGAACAATAGTTGTATCAATCGGCATACTTCTCTTTGCCTGGTCCACCATCCTCGGCTGGGAATACCAGGGCGAAAAGGCGCTGGAATACCTTTTCAAAAACAGAACTATATGCTATATCTACAGAGTTATCTTTACAGTAATTGTTTTCTTCGGCAGTGTTACTGCTCTTGACATAGCATGGTCATTCTCAGATATTGCAAACGGACTTATGGCTATACCTAACCTCATATGCCTGCTGGTACTGTCCGGAAAGCTTGCCAAAGATACAAATGAATATCAGAAACAGATCAAAGAGGAAAAGAAGTTAAAGAAACTTAAGAAAAAAACACAATAATCTTAATAAAAAAATCCCCCTGCATGAGAAAGCAGGGGGATAAATTTTTATATAACAAATAAAGTTCAACAACGATTCTTACTGCTGAGAATCAAAAGTTTTATCAAGATACTCTAAGAGTTTCTTTTTTTCGTCCACATTCATGAGTCTTACTCTCAGCAGCACTGCCTGTTCAAAATCAGACAGTTGATTAAACTTGTCGTCCATATACCATTTTTCAAACGGGTCGGGACTGTTAAGCACTGTTTCATCTTCAGTATGGGGAGAATTCAAAAGCAGGTCCACATTAGTGTTGTAAAGCCTTGCCAATGACTGAAGAGTGTGAAGCTTAGGCCTTGTTGCGCCGGTTTCGTAATACGAATAAGTACTTCTGTCCATACCAAGAGCTGACGCAACCTGTTTCTGAGTAAGGTGCGACTTTTTCCTGAAATATTTAAGCCGTTCAGCCAGTTCAGACATTACGACACCTCCGTTTCACTCATCTTTTGTATAAGTATATACAAATTTAAATAAATTGTCAATCACAAACACATTTTGTCATAATATAAAAAATATTACAATTCGTAATATAATTTGACATTTTTATTACAAATGTGTTACTATATATCTTACAGAGAATAAAAGGGGGATTTATCGGTGAAAAAAATAATATCTGTTTTCTTATCACTCGTAATGATAATTAATGTTTTTGCTTTGTTTTCAATAAACGACATCAGCGCCGAGGCGGCAGACTATGCTGCAGAATTAAGAAGCAAAGGGTTCCCGGAAAGCTACATTGACTCGCTTGTAGCTCTTCATAAAAAATATCCAAACTGGATTTTTGAGCCTTTAAACACAAATCTTGATTTTGCCACCGCTGTAAAAGGCGAGCGTAAAAACCATTCACAGCAGCTTATTCAGAAAAGCTCAGGGACAAGCTCTTCTATGTACTGCAACTGTTCAAGCTGCAAGAAAAACGGCAATTACGTTATTCAGGAAGCAAGCAACTGGGTTTCAGCCTCTCAAAAAGCTGTTGAATATTATATGGACCCCAGAAACTTCCTTAACGAAGAAGGAATCTTCCAGTTTGAATCTACCAGATATAATGGTACTCAGACTCAGGAGGGTGTAGAGGCAATACTCGACGGCACATGGATGCATGACAGCTTGATTTCATATTACAACACAGCCGGAAGCTACGTTACCATGAAATCGAAGATTACATACTCCGATTCAATCATGAAAGCTGCCAACGACAGCGGAATGAGCGCTTATTATCTTGCATCTAAAATCCGTCAGGAAAACGGAGGCTCTAAGGCAACAGCGACTGCGGTAAAAGGCACTGCAAGTCCGTTCCAGGGAATTTACAATTACTACAATATCGGCGCATATTCAGGCGCGTATGACGGACTTGCCTGGGCGGCAGGTTATCTCAGAACAAATAAAACCGCTACTCTTTATTCCGACTACAACTCCTCAACAGGCAAGGTAAGCGGAACAAAAACCACTTTGAAATCAGGTCAATATATGACATGGATGGCAAACTGCGGCAAGTATTACCGTGTAAGGCTTTATGCTGAAACTTCCAGTGGTTACATAGCAGGAAGAGTAGGATATATTCTTAAGAGTGACCTTCGTACCACCTACACCGGAACCAGCGGCTCCGGCTGGGGAAGACCATGGTACACTCCGCATCTTTCAATCTACTACGGCGCAAAATATATTGCCCAGAATTATAAAACGCAGTTTACGGGATATCTTCAGAAATTCAATGTAAATCCTGAATCAGACACTCTTTACTCTCACGAGTACATGGCAAATGTCGCCGCCGCTGCATCTGAGTCAAAGACCACCTATAACGCATATAAGAGTGCCGGCATACTGTCAATAACAAAGACATTCTCAATTCCGGTATTTAAAAATATGCCGAACGACGACACGAGCGAAGATACAGGTTCAGGTTCAGGTTCGGGAAGTACATCTACAGCTACTAATACTCTTCCATGCGTAACCGGGCTTAAGGCTACAGGAAGCGACACCAAGCAGATTGACCTGACTTGGAACAAGGTATCCGGAGCCAGCGGATATTATGTTGACATAATGAAAAATGGCAAGTACGTGAGATACGGCTCCACTACTTCAAACAAAATCAGCGTAAAGGGTCTCAACAGCTTCCAGGAATATACCTTTAGAGTAAAAGCTTATAAAAATGTTTCCGGCACCACTTATTACGGAAAATACTGGGTTGGTGTAACCTACGGCACACGTGCAGCCAAGGTCAGCAATTTCCGCTCGACAGGAAGCAACAACAGCGTTATATATCTTTCCTGGTCTAAGAATTCAAGAGCCACGGGTTATAAGGTATTTAAATATGATCCCTCAACTAAAAAAGATGTTCTTTACAAGGATATCAAAGGAGCTAACAACACAACTCTCAGCGTAACCGGGCTTAAAAACAACACCAAATACCAGTTCAAGATCTATGCTTACTATAAAGGCAGTGTAGGAACTTATAACGGATATTGCAGCAGCGCTCTGTCAGCGTCCACCAAATTAAATATGGTGACAATGAACAGTGTTACCTCGCCCAGCAAGAAGCGCATAACGGTAAAATGGAACAAGGCTTGGTTTTCCTGCACCGGCTATGAGGTTATGTGGTCCACCACAAGCAACTTCTCAAGCAATTTCCTTTCGGTTTATGTAAAGGGTCAGAACACTCTTTCAACAACTCTCAATACCGCCCAGAGCGGCAGGAACTACTATGTACGCACAAGAGTTTACACCGAGAAGAACGGTAAAAAGACCTACGGCTCCTGGAGCGCAGTAAAAACAATAAAAGTTAAATAATATGTATAAACAGAGAATCCCCCGATGAACAAACATCGGGGGATTTTTTTATATTGTTATATTTTTGATCGTTACATTTTTTTGAGCCTGATTACATTCCAGCTAAAGGGTTTGAGATTTGCAGTAACTACGCCGTCATCAATTTGAGGAATCTCATTTATATGCGGCTTTACATAGGGATTTCCGATACCGTTGGTATCATTTTTATCATATCCGTCCATGGATATATGTTCAACCGGAACATATCCCTCAAAATCCATAAGGCTTATATCCAGCACCGCATTCTCATCAAGTGATTTATTGACGCAGAACACCGTCATACTTTCGTTTTCCTCATCAAAGGTAGCAATCGCCTCAAGATACGGAACATCCGTGAATCGCTTTGTGTCGTGCTTAGGGCAGTTTATTATAGGATTAAGCGCCACTCCCCTGCCGTAATTGCTCGTATGCTCAAAGGGATAAAATATCGTCTGCTTAAAAATTCCGCCGCCTGTCTGGGTAAATATCGGCGCAATCACGTTTACAAGCTGGGCAAGGCAGGCAATCTTTATCCTGTCGCAATGCCTGAGAAGAGTAATCAGCATTGATCCCACCACAAGAGCGTCCTCAAAATTATAAATATCCTCAAGTCTGGGCGGAGCAACCGACCAGCGCTCGTACGGGTCATCGTTGGAGTGATACCAAACGTTCCACTCGTCAAATGAAAGATTCATGGTTTTCTTTGAACGCTTTTTAGCCTTAATATAGTCGCAGATACAGATAACGGTATGTATAAACTCCTCAAGCTCAAGGGTCTGAGCCAGGAAAGATTCCGTGTCCCCGTCATGATTGCCGTAATACTGGTGGAGTGAAACATAGTCGACGCTTTCATATGCAATATCAAGGGACTGAGCCTCCCATTCGCCGAAGGTGGGTGAATTTCTGCTTGACGAACCGCAGAGCACTGTTTCGATAGTATCGTCAGTCCACTTCATCATCTTTGAAGCTTCCAGCGCAATTCTGCCGTATTCCTTAGCAGATTTGGCGCCCATCTGCCATCTGCCGTCCATCTCGTTGCCAAGGCACCAGAGCTTAATATTCCAGGGATCTGAATACCCGTGGCTTTTTCTCAAGTCAGCCAAAGCGGTGCCGCTTTTATGATTTGTGTATTCCACCAGGCGGCGGGCGTCGTCGGCTGAACGTGTGCCGAGATTGACCGCCATCATGCACTCGGTATCTGCTTTCTTACACCATTTCATAAACTCATTAGTGCCGAAAGCGTTTGGCTCAGTAGTTTTCCAAGCCAAGTCAAGACGCTTAGGTCTGTTTTCTACAGGACCAACACCGTCTTCCCAGTTATAACCCGAAACGAAATTGCCGCCGGGATAACGGACAATCGGGACATTGAGCTGTCTTACAAGCTCAATGACATCCGTTCTAAAGCCGTCCTCGTCAGCAGTCTCATGCTCAGGCTCATATATTCCGCCGTATACCGCTCTGCCCAAATGTTCAATAAATGAACCGTAAATTCTCTTATCTATATCCCCTATTTTAAATTCCCTGGCAAGGGTGATTTTTGCTTTCATACTGCTCTCCGTATCTTTTCAATATTATTTATAAAGGCTTAAATGCGTCTGCTGAGTGTTTGCAAATCGGGCAAACAAAATCTTCGGGCAATTCGTCGCCCTCATACACATAGCCGCATATCTGGCACACAAAGCCTTTTTTCTTCTGAGGCTGTGGCTTTGGCTTGATATTGTCAAAATAGTACTGATATGTTACTGATCTTTCGTCGCTGAGAGTCTGAGCCTCAGTAACCTCTGCAATAAACATAGTGTGAGTGCCGCAGTCCGTTTCCTCAACAACCTTTGCCGACATAAAAGCGTTTGTAAACGCGCTGAGATAAACTACGCCGTTTTCGCTTCTGGGCATGGTGGAGGAGTTGATTTTTTCAGTGTCTCTTCCGCTTTTGAATCCGTAATGCTGAAAGACGGAAAAAGGCACGCTTTCAGTCAGCACCGATATATTAAACACACCTGTTTTCTTAATCATATCGTGGGTGTAATTATTTTTGTTTACCGTTACTGAAATTTTAAACGGATTATCAGTAACCTGAAAAACAGTATTAACAATACATCCGTTATCCTTTTCTCCGTCCCTGGCTGTCAGCACAAACAAACCGTAACTAAGCTTAAACGCAGCCGTTTTTTCAATCATATTGTTTGCCTCCTTTTATTATTTTTATAATTAACCATTACGATACCGATACATACCAGCACAAGTGCCGCAACGGTTTTAATTCCGTTTTCTGCCAGACTTTCCCCAAGAAACAGCGCTGAAAAAACACAGCCGAACACAGGCGTCATAAATCCGAAAACTGCCACTCTTGAAACGTCGTTATACCTTAGCAGTAATCCCCATAAGGTATATGCGGCGGCGGACAGAAACGCAAGATACACAAGAAGCGCAATACCTTTTAAGCTGACAGCACTGAGTCTTCCGCCGAAAATAAAACCTGCCAAAATCATCACAGCACCGCCCAGGGCAAACTGATAGCCGCTGAGAGTAACGGTATTCTCATACTGCGAAAAGCGCTTTATCAGCACTGTTGACACAGCATAGGACAAGGAGGAAAAGAGAATAAATCCCTCTCCTAACAGTGAAAATCCGCCGTCCACAGACGCTCCTGCCACATTGATTATAACAGTGCCGGCAAAGCCGATAACACAGCCTGCCGCTTTTTGAACGGTAAGGCGTTCCTGCCTAAGCAAAACGCAGGATATTATAACGGCAAAAAACACGCTTGTACTATTTATAACAGAGCTTTTTGTGCCGGTAGTGTTTGCAAGTCCGATATAAAAGAAAACATACTGAAGTATTGTCTGAAACAGCGAGAGAATTGCGACTCTCGGTAAATTTTCTTTCTTCGGCACCAAAGGCTTTGAGGACAAAACGCTTCCGAAGATTATCACCATTATGCCCGCTGCCGCAAACCGTATTCCTGCAAACAGTATCTGCGACGCCGTATCAGCCGAGTTTATGGAAAAGAGTGAATATCCTATCTTGATAAACGGGAACGCACTGCCCCACAATGCACAGCAGAGCATTGCCGCCAGACACAAACCCACCGGTTTCCTCAAAGCCTTGCTGAGGTTTAATCTGTGTCCCATATTATTTTGTGGTGGAACCGAAGCCGCCGTTTCTTATACCGTCGGTCTCATCGTCAACTGTAATTCCGAACTGGGTGAATATGCCCTGAGAAAAACCGTCGCCGCAGGCAACTTCCGCCTTGTGCCCCTCGTCGTGAGCGTCACAGCTGATTTTTATCATAATGTGTCCTTCATTTGAGGAATTATAATAATCCGAGTCAATGATGCCGACTGTATTGTCAAGCTGGCATCTGTGTTTAAATCCGAGTCCTGAACGGGGATAGATTGACAGCACCCAGCCCTCATCAATTTTACACCTGATTCCTGTGGGAACGAGTGTGGATTCGCCCTTTTTAAAGCATATGTCTGCCGGTGCGTAAAAATCATATCCGGCAGAGCCGACAGTCGCTCTTTTCGGGAGCTTTATTCCGTCATAAA
This sequence comes from Candidatus Eubacterium faecigallinarum, assembly GCA_019115455.1. GTDB lineage: Bacteria > Bacillota > Clostridia > Oscillospirales > Acutalibacteraceae > Eubacterium_R > Eubacterium_R faecigallinarum. The sequence continues at coordinate 133,906 of DXDN01000005.1, read as the reverse complement.
CTGCTCTAACATCGGCAGTTTCGGGAAAATTTTTCATCCAGTCCTTTTCAAACTGTTCAAAGGATACTTTTTCAAATTTTGCTATTTTATTCATTGCTTTCTCCTGTAATATTATTTATGAGTTTATATTATCATACTAAAAAAAAGAAAACAATATAAATTAAAAATATATAAAAAATAAGCAAACAAGAATATCTGAAAAAATATTCCCGCCTGCTTATAGGTCAAAGACCGAAGCTTACGCTGAGCGCCTGATTCACTTTTCCCATGTCGCCGTTGTCAAGGCTGCCCATCTTTTCTTTCAGTCTGCGTTTGTCAATGGTTCTGACCTGCTCCAGCAGGACTATGCTGTCCTTTGCCAGTCCGCAGTGTCTGGCGTCCACCTCAATGTGGGTGGGCAGATTGTTTTTATCTTTCTGAGAGGTTATGGCGGCGGCAATCACTGTGGGAGAAAATTTATTGCCGACATCGTTTTGAACTATGAGCACGGGTCTTACCCCTCCCTGTTCAGAGCCTACTACCGGGCTAAGGTCGGCATAATAAATTTCGCCTCGTTTAATCATCAATTAAATCACCTTCATAAAATTCTTGTATCTTTGAGCGCCGTCTTTGAGCTGACGTCAACGGCACTGTATCTTCAAAAATATCATTGCCAAATTTTACGGGTCCTATACCATTATATGTTAATTATTTTTATTGGCATTTTGTCAAATAACAAAATATTTCATATTATGAAATAGCATAGAACCTAATTTATGGCTATGTAAAACGAAAGGAGATCACTATGGAAAATTATGTTGACCTTTTTCAGCCCAGCTTTTTGAAAAAGGATAAACGCACTGCTATTCCCGAGGATGCCACAGTTACAATGGCGTATGTTCCATTGCAGCTTGAGATAATCACATATGATAACGACGAAGGGCTTGACAACGGCACAATATTCCCGGCGCTTAACAAACCTTTTATGGGAAGGATGGTCGGCAAATAATGAACAAAAGCAAATTGCTCAGAAGAATAAGCTCTCTCGGCTTTTCCATGCACGAGTACAGACTGTTTCTTGACACACATCCGGGCGATCCTCAGGCAACGGAGCTCTTTAACACCTGCAAAAAGAAATATGAAGCCGCAAAGGAAGAATACGAAAAGCAGTTCGGACCGCTTACGCTTAACGGCTATAATTCTGACGAATGGCTGAAAGACCCGTGGCCCTGGGACAATGCCGATAATTAATGAAAAAAGGATGACGCAAGTCATCCTTTTTTATTATTAAAGTATATCTTTTCTATTATTAAAGTATATAAAATTATATATAAGAAAAGCGCTCGGTATAAACCGAGCGCCCCTGGTTTCATGCTATCCAATTAGCAACCGCAGCCGCAATCGTTATTGCCGCAATTGTTACCGCAACCGCCGCAGAGTAAAAGGATGATGATAAGGATAATGATCCAAGAAGAACCGCCGCAACCGAAGTTATTGCATCCGCAACCCATAATCGCAACCTCCTTTCCCGTTTCTAAACCATCCTATGAAGCGGAAAAGAAAGTGTTACAAAGAATCAGAATTTTATTTTGCAACTTTTTTCTATGAATTATACAATGCCTCCGTTGACTCCGATTACCTGCCCTGTGATATATGTACTTTCGGCAAGAAACAGTACCGCCCGGGCAACCTCCTCAGGCGTTCCGAGTCTTCCCATGGGAACCTCTGATTCAAGCTCCTGCTTATCAAACTGTGCGTTCATGCGTGTGTCTATTATTCCTGGCGAAACGCAGTTTACAGTAATGCCCGACGGAGCAAGTTCCTGAGCCAGCGCTTTTGTAAGCCCTATTACCGCCGCCTTGCTCATGGAATACGCCACCTCGCACGAAGCCCCGCACTGCCCCCACATTGACGATATGTTAATTATAGCGCCTGTATGGTTCTTAATCATCGAAAGCGCAGCGTACTTTGAGGTAAAAAAGCACGCCTTGGCGTTAATATCGCTTAATTTGTCATAATCATCTTCGTCAGTATCATTTATCATTTTAACAAGGCTTATGCCGGCATTGTTCACCAGCACGTCGATATCCCCCACGGTTTTAAAAAGCTTTTCTATATCGCCGTGGGACGACAGGTCGCACTTAACGGCAGCAACGCCGTCGTAATCAGGGAGCGTGCTGTTATACGTAATAAAAACATCGTATCCGTTTTTTAAAAACAACAGCGCCGTAGCCTTACCTATGCCGGTTGCGCCGCCTGTTATTAACACTTTTTTCATAAAATCACCGTACATTATTGTAGCATACAAGGTTGTAATTTTCAATTATATGGGTTATAATTGTTTTTATCCAACAGATTAACGGAGGTTTTCAAATGGAAAAAGAATTTTATACTATTTCCGTTTATGTTGACAATGACGAAAATCTTATCGGTATCCCCTGCGGAGAAAGCGACCAGTACGGAATTGCCGATATCGACAAGGTAGTTCTGCTAAAAGCACCGTATTCCGATACTCAGATAGAAAATTTTATCGAAGAGGTAATCTCATACTGCTATACAAAAAAGCACAATGACTCTTCTCCCTACTCCACAATAGAAAAATACACTAAGAAAAAGGGCTTTGTAAACGCAACAAAGGACCTTACTCTGCTGTCCATAGTAAAAACAGCATTGAATTATTCGCTTATGCCCACCTTTAACGATTTTGAAAAGGGTCCTCTTGCCATCGACGATGACGAAAGAATCCTTGCAAATCCCTATAAAAAGGGTGAGCTTGCGGAAATTATAAAGGATTTTATCCAGGTGTATGTAAGGGCAAACATTTTCTATAAAGAAATGCAGGAACTTGAGGAAGAAAAGAAAAACAAAAACGCCACGGAAAACTGACTTATGAAAAGCATTACAATAACGGCAGGCGACGCAGGTCAGAGAGTTGACAGGTACATACTCAAAACTTTTGACAAAATGCCCAAATCCCTGATGTTCAAAGAAATCAGAAAAAAGAACATAAAGGTCAACAAAAAACGCTGCGCCCCTGAGCAGATACTGAATCAGGGCGATGTGCTGGAGCTATATCTAAAGGATGACGTACTGCACGAAAAGACTAAATACTATGATTTTTTAAAAGCCGGTACCAAGCTTGACATAATTTATGAAGACGAAAACATTGTACTTATAAATAAAGAGATAGGTGTTCTGTGCCATCCCGACGGCAGAGATTACACAGACAACCTGGTGGCAAGGCTCAAGCGGTATTTGTATGAAAAAGGCGAGTGGTCGCCCGATTCATCCTCCTTTACTCCGTCCCTGGCAAACAGGCTTGACCGCAACACGGGCGGCATCGTTATAGCGGCGAAAAATTCAGCATCACTCAAAACACTAAACACCAAACTGAAAAGCCGTGAAATAGATAAATACTATCTTGCCGTAGTGCACGGAAAGATGCCCCAGCCCGGCGAGACCCTGACTGCTTATCTCACCAAGGACGAAAGGAAAAACAAAGTAAGCGTAAGCGAGCAGGAACAACCTGGCTCAAAAAAGATAATCACAAGATACAGCGTTCTTGATTACTACCCCGACGCATCTTTGCTTGAGATAAAGCTTCTGACCGGAAGGACTCACCAGATAAGAGCTCACCTTGCCCACGTGGGTCACCCGTTGTTCGGCGACGGAAAATACGGTGAGAACAAAGGGCGGTACAGGCAGGCGCTTTACAGCTATAAGCTTATATTTGATTTCAGCGATGAAAATAATCTGAGCTATCTTGACAAAAAAGAATTTCAGGCAAAAAACATTAAACTCTTAACAGACTATAAGGAGAGAAAGTTCATATGAAAGATAAATTTATAAGAATACTGTCGCCGATACAGATTTTTGTTGTGGGTTTACTTGACATAGCAGTTATCGGATATGCAATCTTCGCCGTAAAGACTCTTGCCAAGCGTCAGGCAACCTCCGTAATATTTTTTGCGGCGTGCGTTGTGTTAGCGTTTATTGTGGCGGTGCTGGTAACCAAGGAAATCGTATCCCACGGTGTAAAATTTCATGACGACGAGCTGGAGTTTACCGGCATTGACAACGACAATATTTTTGCCTATGAGGATATCGTCAAGGTTGAAACTGAGAAAGACGAAAAAGCAAGCCTTGTTAAAAACTTTGTTGACAGGCAGTCAAAAATTATTTTCACATTAAAAGATGAGAGAGTTGTCACCGTTTATATCGGAATCACCACAAAGAGCACATTAAAGAAGGTAAGCGACGAGATTATCTCACGTCTGCCGCAGTCAGCGCAAAATGAAATCAGCGCAAGCAGTGACAACACGCAGGGAGAATGAAGCTCTCACAGTAAAAATTAATACATTTATTAAAGCCGACGAAGAACTGATATCCCGCCGGCTTTATTTTTTTTACAATATTATGTAACATTTCGGCACCTTAAAAGGTTTTATTGATGAAAGGAGGCTTCATAATGGTCAAAAATTCGTCGACGAATGAAGAAGAAATCATAAGAAAATACTCATCAGCAGTATACAGGATCGCCTATTCAGTCACATCAAACCGTGCCGACAGCGATGATATTTACCAAAATGTTTTTTTGCGCTACATAAGAAAAAAGCCTCATTTTAACGATGAAGCACACGAAAAAGCATGGTTTATCAAAGTAGCTCTCAACTGTTCCAAAAGCTTTATGACTCAGGCATGGAATAAAAGAACTGAGGCAATCAGCAACGAAATTGAATACCGTGACAATGAAAAAATCGACCTTGAATTTGCGCTGAAAAAGCTTACTTCTGACGCCAGGACGATAATTTACCTGTACTATTATGAGGGCTATACCACTAAGGAAATTGCCCACATGATGAACATGAATCACTCCGCAGTCAGAACATCACTTTCAAGGTCAAGAAAAAAACTAAAATCCATTTTGGAAAAGGAGGGTTCAAATGCTTAAGAATAGAATTACAGAGTATTTTGACGGCATAGAGCCTGACAGTGAATTAGTAGAAAGGATGGTAGCTGTGTCAAAAGATACCGAAAAGAAAAGAATCAAGCTCAGTAAAAAAGTAATCGCTCTGATTGCGGCAGTCGTTTTCCTGCTGGCGGCAACAAGTGTTACAGCCGCCGTTGTCAGAGTTATGAATGATAACAAGGGAATTGTTGAAATAACGGAATTTAGCGACTTCTCGCTCCAGTTTTCAAAAGCACAGAAAAATCCGAAGAAGTTAAGCGATACTGATAACGATATCGTAAAAACTCTTATGGACTCAGGCTTTAAAGATGTTATAATCCCGGGAGATCTTATAAGTAAAGAATACCATATCGACAATAAAATTGATTTCCTCCCCCAATACACATCCGCAATGTACGACATGTCAAACGACAATGGTGGTTCAATTTCCATGACCGTTATACAGGACATAGAACAAGAAGATATTGACGGATTCTGGAGCACGGGCGATGAAAACAGCACCGGCGAAATCATAAATGTAAACGGTATGGACGTAGTCGTAACATACATGGGCGACGAGCAATTCGGTTACTCAGGATTTATTTTCTACGCTAACGGCAATACGATTTATCAGATAACCTATTCTGCCGGATTGGACGAAGCTGCGGCAAAAGAAAATATAACTAATTTCGTCAAATCCCTGGGCGAACAGTAAAACAAAAAAGCACATAAAGGCAGGTAAATAACGTAATAACAATTTAGTGAGTTCTAACTGTTATGACAATCCTGTTATGCGCTGTGCTTTATTATCCTCTTAATCAAATAGTAAAACAGACTGTTATGATTTTCACAACAGTCTGTTTTTAATTTTTTGGATTTTATATTCGTGTGTCTGCCAGAACGCTATGACAGCATATAATTGCACTCGGCAGCAGATATTCAGAATATCTTTATCAAATCATTTATAAAAACCAGATATTCCGTAAATTCCTTGTCATTCTTATTCACGGATAAAACAAAACCAATTTTTCCCTTTAATTTATACAAATATTCACAGGCGCTATAGTTTAAATTACAGTGTGCAATGTGATTTTCAACACCGTACTTTTTACAGTAATATATTTCCTGCCTAAGTTTTCTTCTATATTCTGCGGATACCTGTGGCTTTTTGTTTACAACTATTCCGGTTACATTTTGTTGATGACTGTTATTGACAAAGTGAGTCTTTCTGCCATTCAGATAAAAACCATATTTCAACAGTAATCGCTTCACAAAATGATACACATCATAAAGTTTAGCGTTTGACGAAAAAGTTAAATCATCACAATAACGAGTGTAAGTAACTCCCCTCTCCCGGCATAGATTCCCAATAATAGTATCAATATCGTACATAACAATGTTTGATATTACAGGTGATGCCGGAGAGCCCTGCACAAGGGTATCCTTATATGTGCATATTTCTGCAAACAGCTTGCTTATATTCTTTGGATAATGCCTATAAAACATATTGAAAACTTTATTGAAATCAATGCTTCCGAAAAAATTTTCAATATCAAGCTTTAGTATAAATTTCTTGTTTGAGTGTACTGCTGCATTATCAACAATGCTGATTTTCCTTTGATATGCTGTAGCATATTTAGAAATATGATAATCGTTAAGATAGTTTTCTGCAATTTGCTTTTGACACCATTTTAAATTTTGGCTTGGTGCATACACAATTCTATATTTGCCGTTTTTCTTTGGGATTGTAATTCTATGATACAGTTTATTAGCGTTATTTGATAAATAATAAAGTTCTCTATTGCTAATTCCGTTTATCAGTTCGTTTTCCATAGTTACTCCCAATTAACAGTGGTGATACAATGTGATAAGAAATGTTGTGAAGCTTGATTGTAAATCGTGAAGCGATTATTCTTATCAAGTGGAACAACTTTCGTAAGTTGAACATAATTTTATAATCACGAATAGCGACTCGCTATTCAACCTTGACCTGCAATCACCAAGGTAACGCTATCACCACTGTTATAATTTAATATTAACAATAAATGCATTCTTTGTCAATTAATAGGAGAGTTTATTGAGTTTATTCATATTCTCAGTTAATATCATTAAGAATAGAATAGAATAGAACAGTTCAATTGAACTGTTAGCTCTGCTGAATTTAGCATTTTCACTATATAATATAAAATACTTTATTTTTATCAAAATCAGTATAGCTATGTTTAAATGCCTTTAGATTTCCAAACGAAATGTAAGATATTAAGTAAGCAAAAAGCAAAACAGCCGCACGAAAGCGGCTGTTTAAAATAGTAATACAATATCAAATTTCAGTGCCGACTTTCTGTCAGCGAGCCGGTAGCGGCTCTTTTAGTTCCTACTCAGACTACCAGTTCAACCGGTGGTTGTGAGTACATTTACATTTTTGAAATTTCCTCACGGAAAGCCTCGACCGAATCAAATTCTTTATATACAGAGGCAAAGCGGATATATGCCACTTCGTCGATCTGCTTAAGCTTTTCCATAATAAGCTCGCCGATTCTTACGGAAGTAACCTCCCTGTCAATAGCGGACTGGAGCGTCGCCTCAATCTCGGATATTGCGGTTTCCAGCTCAGATACGCTGACAGACCTTTTTTCGCAGGCACGAAGCATTCCCTTGAGAATCTTATTCCTGTCGAAAACTTCCCTGCTCTTGTCTTTCTTTATAACGATTATAGGCACGTCCTCAATGGTTTCGTACGTAGTAAAGCGCTTGCTGCACTGAAGACACTCACGCCTGCGGCGTATGCGCTCATTTTCGTCTGTGGGGCGAGAATCTATAACCTTACTTTCCTCATAACCGCAAAACGGACATCTCATCTGACTTCCCTCCAAGGTCAATATATTTGCATTATAACACAACATATAGAAAAATGCAAGTATTTTTACTTTACAACAATATATTGACTTTATCCCTGCTTTTTGAGATTGTACTCCCTGTTATTGTATACGAACATCCAGACAGCCATTGCACAGATGATAAAATAGCCGACAAACGACCACAAGTCAGGCACCTGACCGCCCAGGAAGAAGTAGCCGCTGATTGCCGTGAAAATAACATTTGAATAATCGTAAACCGAAATTTCCCTGCTGGGGGCGAAGGTATATGCCGCTGTAATACCAAACTGACCGCCGGCGGCGCAAAGTCCCACCATGATAAGGTAGAACCACTGCATTTTCGTCATCGGATGGAAGTCGAATATCAGGTACGGGGCAGTTACCACGCAGGAAAAGAGTGAAAAGAAAAACACGGTGAATCTTCCGTTTTCTCCCTTATTACCCATATGGCGCACGCATGTATACGCAGCGCCGGCACACAAGCCGCCCACAAAACCGCATAATGACGGAAAAAGCTCAGAGTTGCCCATAGTGGGTTTAATGACGAACATCGCCCCGATAAAAGCTATTCCGATAGCTATTGCCTGGCGCGGCTTTACTTTTTCCTTTAAAAAAATTGCCGAAAAAATCAGCGTAAAAAACGGGCTCATCTTATTAAGAATTGCCGCGTCCGCCGTTGACGCCATTTTTGTAGTGGCATAAAAATTGCCGAAAACGCCGATAAGACCGGCACTTGACCTTAAAAGATGATATTTTATCATGCCCTTTTTCGGCAAAAATTTTTCATGATTTTTCAAAAGCATTGCTGCGGCAATAAAAAATGCCACCAAATTTCTGAAAAACACTTTTTGAAAAACAGGCACGTCGCCCGAAAGATTAATAAAACTGCTCATTCCGCTGAACGAAAGAGCGGACAGCAGAATACAAATTATACCCTTGGTTCTGTTGCTTAATTCTACCTTTGCCATATTCCGTTAAGATAAACCTTACTTTCCTCCAGCTCTTTAAAGACGTCATAACTGCCGGAATATATCTCAATAACAGCGTCGCCGTCATATCCGGCTGAATCCATAATATCCTTAAGCTTTTTAAAATCGAAATTACCCTTGCCGGGAGGCAGGCAGTCGCCCTCCCTGCTGTTGTCACTGATATGAAGATGCCTTATCTGATGACTGAATTCCTTTAAAAACGCAAAGGTGTCCTGACGGGCTCTGACAGTCTGTTTTATATCAAAAACCATATTGTAATCCTCGCCCAGTTCATCCCGCATCTTCTTACAGAATTCCATGGACTGGCTTTTGAATCTGTTTACATTCTCCTGGCATACGGTCACGCCCTCTGATTTTCCTATATCAATTAGGAGGCGAAACCGCTCAAAATACCTCTCGTCGGGGATTGGAATTTTAGGCGAAGCTACTGCGCCGTGTATAACGACGTACTTTGCACCCAGGAGTGCCGCAGCGTGGCATGTCTTCTGATAAAGCCCGATATAATCGTCAAATCTTCTTTTATAATCACCAAAAATACACGATGATTCCAAAAAACTGGAAAACGGATGAACGGATATAATATCCGTCCCTCCGTCCTTCGCTATTTTGTCAAGTTCCCTGACAAAATTTTCCTCAAGCTCGCTGGGGGCGTTCATAAACACCTCTGCCTTTTCAAAACCCAGTTTGCATATTTTCTTAAGCGCCTGCTCTGTCTCCATGGGATAAAAGCAGGCAGTAGATGCACCGATTTTCATTCAAATTATCCTAACAATTTTTCTACGCATGCAAGACGCACACAGATGCAAAGCAGCTCTGCCGCCACATCAAGCTCTGAAACCGGAGGATATGACGGAGCAATACGTATATTGCTGTCGTTAGGGTCTATGCCGTAAGGATATGTTGCACCAACGGGTGTAAGGGTTACTCCTGCCTCCTTGCAAAGCTCGCCTGTTCTCTTGGCACAGCCGTTCATTACGTCAAGGCTGATGAAATATCCGCCGTTTGGATTTATCCACTGAGCGATTCCCCTGTTGCCGAGTTCTTTCTCCAGATGCTCAATAACCATATCAAACTTCGGCTTAAGAATCTTTGCATGCTTTTTCATGTGTTCACGAACGCCGTCTGCATTGCCGAAGAACTGAACATGCCTGTGCTGATTCATTTTATCATAGCTTATTGTCTGGGCGTTAAGGCGCTTTCTGATAGCATTAAGGTTATTTTCGCTGGCGATAAGAGCTGACACACCGGCGCCCGGGAAAGTAATCTTAGATGTTGAGCAAACCTCAATAACCATGTCTTCATTACCGTATTTGGGCAGAACGTCAAAAATATTAAGAAGCTCGTCGCCATTATCAGTAAGGTCATGAATACAATATGCGTTATCCCATATAAGTCTGAAATCCTTTGCAGCAGGCTTCATAGCGGCGATTCTCTCTACTACCTCGTCACTGTAAGTAATGCCCTGAGGATTAGAATATTTAGGAACGCAGAACATACCCTTTACGCTTTCGTCCTTGATAAGCTCCTCAATAACGTCCATGTCAGGACCGTCTAACTTCATGGGAACATTTATCATTTTAATTCCGAAATGCTCGCAGATAGTGAAGTGCCTGTCATAACCCGGAACAGGGCAAAGGAATTTTACCTCGTCAAGCTTGCACCACGGAGTGCTTCCGGCACCGTGGGTATAGCACTGTGAAACGTAGTCAAACATAAGCGTAAGGCTTGCGTTTGGTCCGATTATAACATTCTTGGCGTCCACTTCCAGCAGATCGGCAAAAAGCTTTTTACAGCTTGGAATACCGTCGAGCATGCCGTAGTTACGCACATCCAGACCGTCTGCAATATAATTTCTAACATCATATATACCTGTTGAGAGATCAAGCTGGTCCTGACCCGGCTTGCCTCTGCTCATATCAAGATTAAGTCCTCTTGCCTTAAATGCATCATATCTTTTTTTGAGCTGCTTTCTTTCCTCAAGCAGTTCTTCCTTAGTCATCTCACTGTAAAGTTCAGACATAATATCACCTCTTAAACATATTGGTATATAGTTTACCACATTAATTTATTTATTGCAAACCATAATATATATAAAAATATATAAAAAAGCACGGCTTTTTTTATAAGCCGTGCTTAATCTGTTATTTTTTAAGAGCGATGCCTGACTTTTCAAGCGTGTCAATAATGGAGTCTGTAACCCCCATTACCTCTTCACGGGTAAGTGTTTTTTCCGGATGTGAGAAAGTTATTCTGATAGTAATGGACTTGGAGTTTTCGTCCCTGTACACGTCCACAACGTCAACTTTCTTAATAAGCGGACACTCAGCCGCCTTAACTGCCGCTTCAATCGGAGCATATTTGTTGCTTACAAATGAAAGGTCAATATCAATTTCAGGATACTTTGACGGCTCCTGATATGTGATACTCTCATTGACAAGCGATGCAAATTTGCTGACATCTATCTCGGCAAATACGATGGATGCCTTTTTGTCTATTTTCTTTGAAACAACAGGATGAACAATGCCTATTCTTCCAAGCTCAACACCGTCGCAGATAATTGTGTTAAGATTTCTCGGATGCTCGTATGAATGAGTTGCCTGGCACGGCTCGTATGAAAGGCTCTTGTGCTTTATATCGTCAGTTACTGTCGCCAGCATGTCACGAAGCTCAAAATAGAGTGACTCCACCGACTTTGTCTTGCTGAAGAGAGTAATGGCAAGCATTTTGCGCTCATCACAAAGGTTGTCGCTCTTAACGCCTTTGATTACTCTGCCAACCTCGAACACGCCGAAATCGGAAGCGAAAGCAGTATTTGAATTAACCTGGCAAAGCTGCGTCGGAACAATGGAATTACGGATAGTTTCAATATTCGGGTTAGTAGCGTTTACGAGCTTGATATTTTCCTCCACGTCAATTCCCAGAGCCTTGTACTCATCGTAGTACTGCCATACATAAGAATGAAGCTCATGCAGTGAAAAACGCTTTACAAGGATATCCTTTATCTCGTCCTCGTCAGTCTTTTCAACATCGGGTCTGACGGGATAAAGCGGTGCGTTTGCCGTATGAACAGCGAAGTTGTCATAGCCGTAAATACGTGTTATTTCCTCAATGATATCCGCCTTTATCGTTACGTCCTTGGTTGCTCTCCAGCTGGGTACGGTAACGGTAAACTCGTCATTATCAAGCTGGGCAGTAAATCCGAGAGCAGAAAGAGTTCTAACTATTGTGTCGTTGTCGATTTCGATACCTGTATATTTATCAACAAAGCCCTTGTCAAAGCTAAGCTTAACGGTATCGTAATGATATGCGTACTCATCCGTCAGTGATGAAACTACAACTGCGTCGCTGTCCACATCTGTCATAAGCTTTACAAATCTGGCAATTGCCGGCACAGTCATCTCAGGGTCAAGGCATTTTTCATAACGCATTGACGCGTCTGTTCTGTGGCCCAAACGTACAGTGGATTTACGAACAGAAACTGCATTAAATGTTGCAGATTCAAGGGTGAGCGTTGTCGTATCGTCAACGATTTCGCTGTCAAGTCCGCCCATGATTCCTGCGATAGCAACAGGAGTGTCGCCGTTGCAGATCATCAGTGTGTTTTCGTCAATATTTCTGTCAACACCGTCAAGAGTACGGAAAACGAAGGGTTTTTCAAAGCGCTTTATTCTTATTTTTTCAACCTTACGGGAGTCAAAGGCATGCATCGGCTGACCCATTTCAAGCATAAGATAGTTGGTAAGGTCGGCAAGGAAATTGATTGCCCTCATGCCGCAGTAGTAAAGTCTGATACGCATATTTACAGGGCTTATGCTGGTGTTGATATTTTCAACTTGAAGGCATGAATATCTCTGGCAAAGGTCATCTTCGATTTTAAGGTCAACCTTGGGCAGGTTATCATATTTTGAAAGATCCGCAACATCGAGGGGCTTAAGTTCCCTGCCTGCAAGGGCTGCAAATTCACGTGCGATACCGTAATGACCCCAGAGATCGGGACGGTTAGTGAGGGATTTGTTATCCACCTCAAAAATAATATCGTCTACCTGATACGCTTCTTTGATATCCGTTCCGTTTTCAAGGTCGTCGGTTATCTCCATAATTCCGGAATTGTCGTCGCTGATACCTATTTCCTTTTCAGAACAGCACATTCCGTTTGATGTATAGCCGGCAAGTTTTCTCGGAGCTATCTCTATATCGCCGATATGGGCGCCAACTTTAGCAAATGCTGTTTTAAGTCCGACTCTTACGTTAGGAGCACCGCAGACAACGTCCACAAGCTCACCGTCGCCGGCGTCCACCTTAAGTAGATGAAGCTTTTTTGAATCGGGATGATTTTCAACTGATTTTATCTCAGCAACTACAATGCCGCTGATGTCGCTGCCTTTAAAGAATATTTCGTTTTCAACCTCGGCAGTGGAAAGTGAAAAGCGGTGAATAAGATCAAGTTTATCAAGACCCGTAAAATCAACGAAGTCCGATATCCAGTTCATAGATAAATACATTTTTATTCCTCCCCTCTTATTCTTCGTCGCCCGTAAACTGTGACAGGCTCTTAAGGCTGCCGCTGTTCAGGTCGCGGATATCTTTGATGCCGTATTTCATCATTGCAAGTCTTGTAAGACCGAGACCGAAAGCAAAGCCCGTATACTTTTCAGGGTCAATGCCGCCCATCTCCAAAACATTGGGATGAATCATACCGCAGGGACAAAGCTCAAGCCAGCCGCTCTGCTTGCAGGACGGGCATCCGTCGCCGCCGCAGATAAGGCAGCTTATGTCAAGCTCAAAACCGGGTTCTACGAAGGGGAAGAATCCCGGGCGGAGTCTTACCTTAATGTCCTTTCTGAACACTTCGGAAAGCATGGTCTTCATGAAATAGATAAGGTTTGATATTGAGATATCCTTGTCCACCATTACGCCCTCCATCTGGAAGAAGGTGTTTTCGTGGCAGGCGTCTGTTGCTTCGTTTCTGAAGCATCTACCGGGGAAAATCGCTTTGATAGGAACACCGTCGTTTACAAGGGAATCCCTGTATTTTCTGTAAATAGCATTCTGAGCGGCAGAGGTGTGAGATTTCAAAAGCTGTCCGTTTTCAAGATAATACGTATCCTGCATATCACGAGCCGGATGATGCTTAGGAATATTTACCGCCTCAAAGCATTCGTAGTCGGTTACAACTTCGCTGTAATCCTCAACGGTAAAGCCCATTGACTTAAAAACTCTTTCGCATTCACGCTGAACAAGCGTAATGGGATGATATGAGCCTCGGTCAATTTTTGCCGGTATGGACAAATCAAACTCAGGCATAAGGTCTATCTCAGCCTGAATCTCCTTCTCCTTAAGTTCCTTTGTTTTATCTTCAATTTTTTCAGCGACAAATGATTTAAGCTCATTTACCTTTTTGCCGAATTCTTTTTTCTCTTCGTTTGAAAGGGACTTCATTCCCTTAAGCAGGTCTGTAACGCTGCCCTTTTTGCCGAGGTATGCGACTCTTATGTTCTCAAGTTCGGCAAGATTCTCAGCCTTGCCGAGTTCTGTCTCAAACTCGTTTTTCAAAGCGATAATTTTTTCTTCCATACTTACCTCCAATAAAAATAAAAATCCGCCTCATACAATAATGAGGCGGAACATATCCGTGGTACCACTCAAATTGCAGCCGCTTGGCTGCCGCTCTGCGGGCGAAAATCACCCTGACCCTAACGCGGTCACACGTCCTGCTTACTTTCTCGCAGGAGGCTCACGGGCTGAAATTCGTTATGCGATTGATATGTGCTTTCACCTGCCGCACACTCTCTGAAATACCGTCGTCACAACTACTTACACCCGGTCACTGCTTTTGCATATTAATGAGATTATAAACCATAAAAGCGCATTAAGTCAAGACTTTTGGCAATAATAAAGCAAATATAATGAAAAAAGGTATTGTATTTTTGAGCGATTGTGTATATAATTATTATGTAATTATTCAAAGGGGGTGACTTTACCATGACGGATAAAACAATGACTTTCAGGCTCGGCGACGAGAAGGAAGACATTATGAAAGATACCCTTACCCAGGTTTTTGACGCTTTGCAGGAAAAGGGATACAATCCGATCAACCAGATAGTCGGCTACCTACTTTCAGAGGACCCGACATATATCACCACTCATAACAACGCAAGAAGTCTTATAAGGAGAATTGACCGCGACGAGCTTATGGCGGCAATGGTAAAGTCCTACCTCGATTAAAAAGGAGGGTTATCTTTGGCGGAAAGCAAAAAGCAGAAATTCCTTGAATACAAAGGTAAACCTTTGGTAAGATGCGGAAAGACGATTTACTACGGCAATATGAGCGACCCTTATGTAATATGTCTTAATGTGCTTGATGACTCACAGCTTGAGGATATTAAGCTTTCAGGCAAGGTCGTTATTCAGCTTCTCAACACCGACCCTGACGTATCACCAAAGGAAAAAATAGTCAAAAAGAGTGAAAAGAACGGACTTTTCAACGCCCTTGATTTGGGCGCAGTATGGCTTGAGAGAGCCATGAAATAACAATTGCGGGAACCGGCAGTTAATGCTTCGGTTCCCGTTTTTATTATTCAATTAATAAACTGAATTTTATAATCTGCCGATTTGACTGTCAGGCTGTCAAAGCTGTTATCCTCATTTTGTATCAGCACAAAATCTCCAAGAGATATTTTGCCCTCATATTTAAAGCCGCCGTCAATTTTTCTCGCGTTAAGCTGACTGGCGGAATTTATGTAATCAAACACCTCGTAAATAACTATAGCAGGATTTTTTCTTTCAAAATTACTGCCGTCAACTTCATAGGAAAAACCTGCGAAGCTAAAGCTCAGCGCCTTGCCGTCATATACCATAACCAGTCCTTTTGCCGCAGTAGAATCGACTGTTACCGACACAGCACTCTCGGTTTTACAAATTACGCAGTCATACGAAAAATCCCCCGAAGTTACCTTGACGTTCTGTTCCAGCGTCACGGGAATTTCGGGGGTATAGTTTTTTATTTTGCAGCCTGAAAAAAGCAGCAGCAATATAAGAGATAAAGGTATTATCTTTTTCAAAAAAATCAGTCCCAGCGGCTATGCCTCAAATTCGGACATCAAAGCGCCTAAAAGGGAAATCATATCATCCGTAGTCATTCCCCGCTGTGAAATCTCACGAGCGGTTATATCACCGCAGAGTCCGTGAATAAATACGGCTGATTTGGCAGCATCCAAAGCAGTCATTCCCTGAGCCAAAAACGAGCCTATCATGCCCGAGAGCATATCGCCTGTTCCGCCCATTGCCATACCGGGATTGCCGTTCATATTGATAAAGAGCTGACTGCCGTCAGTAACCACGGTATTTGCACCCTTAAGAACAACAACAACGCCGTTCTCCTTGGCAAAGGCTTTTGCCACATCCGTGCGGTGCGACTGAACATATGCGGTATCCTCGCCTATCAGCCTTGCCATTTCGGCAGGATGGGGAGTAATTACCAGGGGCGCTTTCTTATCCTTAATTATATCTATGAAGGAAGTTATGGCATTTATGCCGTCAGCGTCCAAAACCATCGGGATATCGGCAGATTTTATAATTTGACCCACCACCACCTGAGTGTCGTCGTTATTGCCCAAGCCGCATCCGACAACTACGCTGTTTGCCCATTTAAGCTGCTCAAAGATATCATTCATAGCGCCTATTGAAACAGTTTTCGATTCATTCTCGCACACAGGGCAGAACAGCGGCTGGATAAGACGCGAAGTTATTACCGGGTACATAGATTTAGGAAACAGGCATTTGAGAAGCCCCACTCCTGTTTTAAGCGCCGCCTTTGCGCATATCACTGCCGCTCCCGGCATAAGATATGAGCCGCACACATTAAGCTGTCTGCCGAAAGAACCCTTGTGAGAATTTTTATCCCGTGGGGGGAAACACTTTTTCACTTCTGCCTTAGTTATCGTCATAGCGTAATCCGTGTCATAACACCTTTCAGGTATGCCAATATTAACCGTTACAACTTTTCCGCAAAATGAATTTGCAGGCGGCAGAACATGGGCATATTTCAGCGTTGAGATAGCTATTGTCATATCCGCTTTGACTGCGTTTATCACTTCTCCCGTGGTAGCGTCAGTTCCGCTGGGCGTGTCAATGCTGATAACCTTGGCCGAGGAATTGTTTACTGCGTCAAAAACATCGCCGAAGGGCGCCTTAGGCTCGCCGTGAAAGCCTATGCCGAAAATACAGTCAACAATGATATCGCAGTCAAAATCATACTCAGCAAAATAATAATCCTTTACTCCGTGAGAAACCGCCTCGTCAAAATACATCAGAGGCTCCCTGAGATAAGGCGCCTTATCAGCCAGAACAATACTGGCGTCAGCCCCCGCCTTTGACAGCAGGTCGGCGATGACAAATCCGTCGCCGGCATTCTTGCCGTTGCCGCATATCACCGCAATCTTCTTTTGGGCGATGTCATCGGAATAATATTTCATTATCATATTGAAGCAGGCGGTGCCTGCCTTGAGCATAAGACCCTCTTCGGTAAAGCCGCTGGAAAAGGCTCTTTCCTCCACCTGTTTTATCTGCTTAGCTGTAAGAATTCTCATACTATCACCAAATTATAACCGTAGCAACAGCGTAGTCGCCGTCGTGGGATATGGACACCGCACAGTTATCCCTGCCGCTGATATACGGCTTGCCCTGAGCGGTATGCAATATCTCAACATCCGTCAGCGGAAAAACGATTCCGGTACCTGCCGCTTTAAAATAGGCTTCCTTGGCGGCAAAAACTCCGGCAAAATTCTCCGCTTTTTTACAATATTCAATTTCATTGGCAGTAAACACCCTGCTTAAAAATGATTCGTTTTGTAGATTTTTTTCTATTCGTGATATCTTTACAATATCAGTTCCTATACTATACATTCTGTTCTTCACCTAAAGGCTTAATCAGGAAAGACAGTGTTTTACCCCTGAGGGAACCGACACGGTATTTCTTTGAGGTAAGGGGGCCGCAGGAGTTTGAGCCTGCTCCCAGCACCTCGGCGTCTATATTAACGCAGGTTGTGTAATCCGGCAGGTCTTCCCTGTGACATGCTCTTGCGCAAAGCTGAGGAGTATATGTATTGGCTGAGAATACAAACGGCTTGCCGATTGCCTCAAAGCGCAGACCTACTCCGTCATCATCTGTTATCTGAGCAAACCTCGTCTGGCACCTGGTGGCGCTCTCCTGAGGTTTAATATAGTTCTCGTGCATTTGGCTGACAGTGGTTTCGTATATTCCGGTCAGAGCATGCTCCTTAAAATCAGGCAGATTTACATACGGTCCGAGACCGTAATACTTTACATTGTCAAAAGATCTGGGCATCTCCAGCTGAGCGCCGAAGCGCGGAATAAATTTAACCACTCCTGCGCCGACACAGCGGTAATCGACTTTGATTGAACCGTCGTTATATACCGACAGCTTCATCAGGGCGCTTGCCACCTTGAGTTTTATCGGAGTTTTAACCTTTATTTTTGCTGTTATCTCGAGGCTGTCGCTTTTGATTTCATGCCTGCATTTGCTGACGAAAGTAGACTGAGCGTCAAGTCTGTATCTCTTCCACAGCAGATTAATATACATATCATTATCAAGCGGCGCTCTGTAAAACTGAAGTCCGATTCCTTTAAAGTCGCTGGACGGAGTTTGATTTACAAGTTCCCTGCCGCAATAAACATATGAATCAATAAATCCGGTATCCTTATTGAATATCATACTGCCGTTTTCAAAATCAACAAACAGTCGTTTTTCACTCTCACGCACCTGCGGCGGCTGATTGTTCATTTGTGGCTGAAGCTCACCCTCAGAAAGCACAATCTCCTCAGCGGCGACCTCACGCTCCTGCTTAAAATACTCAAAGCGTATTACAGTGTTATTTTTCTTATTATAGTCAAATTTATCTATGGATATTTTTTCAGTTGACTGAGGCTTTACATTCAGTTCAAATTCACCGTCTTTAACAGCCACGCCGTTTTCTATAACAGAATATTTCACCGTAAGCTGAGCTTTTTCAAAATATTTACGGCTACGGAATGAATAGCTTGTTATGCCATTTTTAGAAGCTCTTACCGGACGGTAACAGTTTTTCATCTGATAAGCGCCTGAATGTGGAGTTCTGTCAGGATAAAACAATCCGTCAACGCAGAAATTGCTGTCATGCTTAAGCTCGCCGTGGTCGCCGCCGTAAGTATACTTATATGTACCGTTTTCATGATATACCGCATGGTCGGCAAATTCCCATATGCATCCGCCAAGCATATTATCAGCGCTGTAGAAGCATTCCATATATCTCTCAAGCTCACCTGCACCTACACCCATTGCATGAGCATATTCACACAGGAAAAACGGTTTCTTGTAATATTTGGACGGCAGACCACGACCAGCTGCAATTTTTTCACACACTGACGGCCAAGTGTACATCTGTGAAAGCACATCATATGCCCAACGCTTTGTCCTGCAAACTCCCTCATAATGAATCGGAATGGAGGTCAGTTTTTTTAGCATATCGTAGCAGTAATCCTGGTTTGAATAACCGTGAGCTTCATTTCCCAGAGACCACATGGTAATTGACGGATGATTCTTGTCACGCTCAAACATGCGGTACACTCTGTCACGGTAATGCTCTTTCCACTGTGGATTATGGGAGCATATTCCTCGTTTGTGAAGTTCAGTTTCACATCCGTGTGTTTCTATATCTGCCTCGTCGACAACATAAATTCCGTACAGGTCGCAGAAATCAAGGAACATCGGGTCAGGAGGATAATGGGAGGTTCTGATGCAGTTTGCGTTAAACTCCTTAATTATCCTGACATCCCTCTCCATTTCCTCAGGTGTAAGGACATAGCCTGTTTTAGGGTTAGTGTCGTGATGATTTACACCCAGCAGCTTTATCGGTCTGTTATTGAAATAGAAAACGTTTCCCTTTATTTCAATGTGCTTAAAGCCGATATTCTTTTTTATTACCTCAATTATATCCTGTTCCTGCGACAGGGTTATGATAAGCTCATAGAGATAAGGATTTTCCGCTGACCATTTATTCACGCTTAGACTGTCAAAAGTAATTGCGCATATATTGTCCGCCGAAACATTCACTGATTTTGTCGCCATCAGCTTTCCGTCATCGTAAATGAAAGCCGTAAGCTGGCATTCGTCGGTGAGTTTTAACGACGGCGCAATCTCCAGCGAAAAACTGTTGTTATCTATGCATTTAGTATTAATGCCAAAATCATAGACAGAATTATTTCCGGTCTTATACAAAAGAACATCGCGGAAAATTCCGTTGCACCTGAACATATCCTGACATTCAAGGTATGTACCGTTGCTCCACTTATGATTAAGAACAACTATCTCGTTATCACCTTCGTGTAAAAATTTATTCAGCTCAAATTGGGACGTATTATGGCTGCCCTCGCTGTAGCCCACATACTCCCCGTTGCAAAAGAGGTCAAAAGCTCCCGCAACACCGAGAAAGCAGATATAATAATTTTGAGACGTATCTTCAATATTAATCATTTTTCTGTATACGCCTGCCGGTGAATCCACCGGTATTTCAGGTGGATTGGGCTTGAACTGATAACGTGTATTGAGATAATACGGAGGCTCGTACCCGGTATGCTGCCAGGTGGACGGCACATTAACCTTGTCAAAATTAATACTATCCGTATCAAAATTTTCCGGGATATCAAGCCCGTTTTTATAATAAACAAAATCCCATTCGCCTGACAGGCATTCCACCATGGAGGATTTATATCTTTCATTTCTGATGTCAGCCCCCTCCAGCTCTGCCAATGACGCAAAGGGAATAAAGTATGAACGAGGATACATTATATTATCCTTGAACACATCAAATTTACGGTAATTGTCCGTTTTAAGGTTGTATTTCACTGCTTTGACCTCCTTGAATCTAAGTAAAGTAATTATACACTATATGCAAATATATTACAAGGAAAAGGTAACTTTATATACATAATTAATAAAAGCATCACTATATTTGCTTGAAACATAATCACCGATAATGTATAATATAATCTGTCAGCAGCGGATGAAAGCAAGTGAGTTTTCATCCGTATTGCCGTTAGGAGGGAATAATATGGCAAATGCTCTAAGCAAAAAGAAAAAAGTCGGGTATGCCTTCGGCATTTTTACCGAATCGCTTATCTACAATATGTTCTACACGTACTACTTGACATTTTTAGTTGAAATCGTCGGCATCGCTCCGAAATACAGTTCCCTGGTAATTTTTATTTCTATCATTTGGGATGCTGTAACCGACCCGATAATCGGCAACTACACCGACAGAGGCGGAGTTGACAAGCGTAAGGTAATGAAAAGCGCAATTCTTCCGCTGGGTATCATATTCATTGTAGCATGGACATCTTTCGGTGCCGGATTAACAAGCCAGACACTTAAAATCATCCTTTACACACTCATTTCAATGTGCATATGGATATTCTACACAATGTACACCATTCCTTATTACGCAGTTGTCGCCGAGCTCACCGAGGATTATGACGAACGCACAAACATCCGCTCAACAGCGTCACTGCTCAATGCCGGAGCGGTAGGACTCGGCAATGTGCTTCCGGCGCTTGTGCCGACAGTTGCTATCCTGCTGGGTGAAAAATACGCCAGCAACTCCTATGCCGTTGTTGCGGCTATAATAAGCATACTGGCAATCGTGGCAGGCTTCGTCTGCGTTAAATCCCTCAACGGCATATATAAGCCAAAGCCCGTTATCCAGGGCGCTCCTAAGCCGGCTATGAAGGACACGCTCAAAGCATTCAAAGAAATACTTTCCATGAAGCCGACAAAATTCTTCCTTATTTTTGTTTTCTTCTTCCTCACCGCTTCTTCAATGATACAGTCAAATCTTACTTATATGGTAGTTGACTGTATCGGCATTGATTATGACACCGGTATAGTTTATGTAATCGTATCCATGGTGCTTTCAATGGCAATTATCGTGCCGATAGTTGAAAAGGTTGCCGAAAAGACGGACAGAAGAACTGCCAGCATAATTTTCCTTACTATAACAATGGTGGGCGAAATTATCGCAAAACTTGTCGGACTTGATGCAGAAATAGGCGGTTTTAAAATCATGACGATTGTCTGCGCGGCACTTCTTGGCATGGGTGCAGGAACGTTCTGGACATTCTTCTATTCCATGGGATATGACCTGGTAGAGCTTGACGAGTTTAAAACAGGCAAGCGCCGCGAATCAACAATTACCGCGCTCCCTCAGCTTATTCAGAAATTCGGCTCAGCTTTCGGAATCCTTATGGCAGGTCAGCTGCTGTCCGCTTACGGCTACGACTCTTCCAAGGATACTGCGGGCAGCGAATCCCTTATTGCCGTTGTAACCGATCCTCACATTGTGGGAGGCATGGAGAATATCTCAACAATAATCCCTGCCGCATTCCTGGCTGTTTCCATCATTGCACTGATTCTTTATCCGATGACAAGAAAGAATTTCAACAGGCTTATGGACGCCCTTAACAAACAGCGTGAAGGCAAAAAGTATTCAACACAGGGACTTGAACGACTCCTGTAAAATCACTCAAATTAAATATAGTTAAAAAGAGAAAACCGTTTGCGTTTTCTCTTTTATTTTTAATAAAGCAACAGTGTTACCGAGCAAATTTTGCAAATATTATATAACAGATTGAAAAATACTTGTTAAAATTATCAATATAGTGTTGACTAAAGTTTAAAATTATTATACAATATGCACAAAGCAACATTTTTGAAAGGGAATATTTTTATGAGTATTAGTGCAGAGAATATAAGAAACATAGCCATAGCCGGCCACGCATCTAAGGGCAAGACCACTCTTTGCGAGGCTTTGCTTAATATTGCAGGCGTAACAGAAAGGATGGGAAAGGTTACCGACGGCAACACCGTATGCGACTTTGACGCTGAGGAAAAGAAGCGCAAGGTAAGTATTAACAGCGCAGTGGCGTCCATTACATACAACGGAAAGTCAATTAATTTTATTGACACTCCCGGACTTTTTGATTTTGCCATGGGCAGCGCCGAGGGTATACGTGCGGCTGACACCGCAATTATTACCGTATCTGCCCGCTCCGGTCTTGCGGTAGGCGATGAAAAGGCGTTTAAAAACGCAGGCTCCAAGGGGCTTTCACGTATTATCGTTGCCAACAAAATGGATGACGAGCGAGCTGATTTCTACAAATGCTTTAACGGAATCGTAGCTAAATTCAGTACTCAGGTATGCCCTGTTGTGGTACCTGTTCAATCGGCAGGTCAGGTCAGAGCGTATTATAATATGATTGATGACAAAGCCTATGTTTACGAAAACGGCTCTAAAAAGGAAGTTGCACCTGAACCCTCCGACGCTGCAAGATTTGAGGCAATCAAATCCGTGTTTGCTGAGGCAGTGGCTTCAGCAGACGAAGAGCTGATGGAAAAATATTTTGAGGGAGAAGAGCTTACCAGGGAAGACAAAATCAAGGGTGTAAAACTCGGCTTGGCAGACGGCTCAATAATTCCCGTATTCGGCTTATCCGCTATCACCGGGACAGCGTGCGACATGTTGCTGGAATTCATTGCCGACGTTTGTCCGGCGCCTTCGTCTGAATATGCTATTGACAGCAACGGCGAGCCCGTTGAGCTTTCGCCTGAAGCAGACGGTCCTTTGGCTGCAATTTGCTTCAAAACAGTATCCGACGCTTTCATCGGCAAGCTGAATTTCTTTAAGGTTGTCAGCGGAAAAATAACATCCTCTGTTCCTGCCTACAATGCCAGAACAGGCAAGGAAGAACGCATGGGCAAAATTGTAAAAATGTTCGGCTCAAAGCAGACGGAGGTAAGCGAACTTGTAGCAGGTGATATCGGCGCTGTTACAAAACTGACCGGATTTTCCACCGGCGACACAATGTGCTCACCGAATAATGTTGTAAAACTTGACGGCGTTGCCACCCCTGTTCCTACATACAAAATGGCTATCAGCGCTGTTAAAAAAGGCGAGGAAGAAAAGATTGCCGCCGGTCTTCTCAGACTTTGCGAAGAGGATCCGTCACTCAGATTCAGCAACAATACCGAGACGCATCAGCAGATTATTGCCGGTCTTGGTGAGCAGCAGCTCGAGGTAGCTGTTTCAAGGCTCAAGGACAGATTCTCTGTTGAGGCAGTTCTTTCCACTCCGAAAGTAGCTTACAGAGAAACGATAACCAAAAAGGTATCCGCCCAGGGCAGACACAAGAAACAGAGCGGCGGTCACGGTCAGTTTGGTGACGTTTTCATTGAGTTTGAGCCATATGATACCGAAAATCTGATTTTCGCTGAGAGAGTTGTGGGCGGTTCAGTTCCTAAAAACTTCTTCCCGGCTGTTGAAAAAGGTCTTAACGAATGTATGGAAACCGGTGTTCTTGCCGGTTACAAAATGGTGGGAGTCAAAGCAACCTTGTACGATGGTTCATACCATCCTGTAGACTCCAGCGAAATGAGCTTTAAAATGGCGGCAAGCTTAGCTTTCAAGGAAGGCATAAGCAACGCAATGCCGGTTATACTTGAGCCGATTGTCACATTAAAGGCAATAGTAAATGACGACGCCATGGGCGACATCATCGGCGATATCAACCGCAGACGCGGAAGAGTTCTCGGCATGACGCCGACATCTGACGGCAATCAGGAGATCATCGCCGAGGTTCCGGAAGCGGAAATGACCACATTCTCCACATCAATGCGCCAGATAACCCAGGGCAGAGGCTCATTCACCACGGAATTTGCCCGTTATGAAAGAGCTCCCGAGCATATTGCACAAAAGGTAATTTCAGAGGCAAACGCAAACTAAATACAAAGCAAAAAAGCACCTGTCCGATAATACGGACAGGTGCTTTTACTTTAACTTATTCGCCTTTTATTTTTTTCAGAGCATTTTTTTCAAGGCGTGATACCTGAGCCTGGCTTATACCGACTTCCTTTGCAACCTCCATCTGCGTTTTGCCCTGCATAAAGCGCAGATACATTATGTTTCTTTCACGGTCGTCCAGTTTGCTGATTTCATCTTTTATGGCTATTTCGTCAACCCAGTCGCTGTCTGTGTTTGAATCCCCCACCTGATCCATAACATAGATGGTGTCACCGCCGTCCGAGTACACCGGCTCGTACAGCGACACAGGCTCCACAATTGATTCCAGCGCCAAAACCACCTCGGATTTTTTCATATTAAGCTCTTTGGCTATCTCCTCAACCGTCGGCTCTTTTTGATTTTCGTTCATCAGTCTTTCCTTTACCTGCATTGCCTTATAGGCTGTATCACGCATGGAACGGGAAACACGCACGGCGTTATTATCACGTAAAAATCGTCTTACCTCTCCGATTATCATTGGAACTGCATAGGTGCTAAAGCGCACGTCAAGGTCCAGGTTAAAATTATCAATCGCTTTGATAAGCCCAATTACTCCCACCTGGAACAAATCGTCCATATTCTCGCCCCTGTTAGCAAAGCGCTGTATTACGGACAGTACAAGCCTCAGATTACCGTTTATCAAATCTTCACGGGCTTTTTTATCACCGGCATGTGCCTTTCTTAAAAGCTCTATTTTTTCGCTTTCCTTTAGTACTTTAAGCTGACTTGTGTTAATTCCGCATATTTCGACTTTGCTATACTGCACATAAATCTTCCTTTACTTTTTATGTACAAAATCACAGCTAATCGAAACAGCCCTATAATTATTATCTTCCTAATTATATTTTTAATGCAAAAATTAAGATAAAAAATTTATCAACTGCAAAATTCTTTTAAACTTAATACGACAATTATTTTAATCATGCGTAATATGATAAAACATTCAATTTCACCTAAGAAAATAGTATTAAAAAAGCCTTTTAGTTACATTTTTCATAACTAAAAGGCTTATAATTTTAAGAAATTTATTATATTTTAATATTTTTTATAATTTCTTCCATCTCATCCATTTTGTCTTCCATATCTTTTACAAGAGCAAACTGGTTTTTTGCTCTGACAAGATTGTGCTCAGGATAAGCTGTTTTAAAATACGTATCGCCATTGAGGTAATCGGTCAAGAATCTCATTCCGCATTCAAAAGTCATCAGCTTAGCTGAGAATGCGAGATTATCAATTTCACACTGATTAAGGCTCTTGCCCGCCTCACTGAGAAATCCTCTGGCGTAAGCTTTAAAATAATCCAGATCCACAGATACCTTGGATGTATCTTTTTCGTCCTCAGCGCATGTATTTGCGCCAAAACGTATTGAGTCGCCGAAATCGTAAAGAGCCAGACCGGGCATAACCGTATCAAGGTCTATTACACATATTGCTTCATCCGTATCACAATCAAAAATAACATTATTGAGCTTAGTATCATTATGCGTAACACGAAGCGGCAGACTGCCGTTATCTATCAGATTTACGAGGCGCGGGCAATCGCTCTTTCTTTCAATAACGAAGTCCACTTCGTTTTGGCAGGTTTTAACTCTGTCGCAGATATCCTTGCTGACAGCAGGCAAAAACTCATTTTCAAATCTGGCGGCAGTGTTGTGAAAATCAGGAATTATCTCATTAAGAGTAACCGCCGGGAAATCAGAAAGGTATTTTTGAAATCTTCCGAAAGCGATACCGCTCTTTTCAAAAAGCTCAGGCGATTCAACGCTGTCATAACTCTTGCTGTTATCAACAAATTTATATGCACGGTAACAATCGCCGTTTTCGCAGGCGTAGTATTTGCTGCCTTCTCTTGTTTTTATAAAATGAAGTGTTTCCCTCTCCGGGTCGCCGCCGTTTTCCTTTATCTTGCCACGCAAAAAAGAGGTTACGGCAAAAACATTGTCCATCAGAGCATCTATATCTTTAAACACTCCTGAATTAATCTTCTGTACTATGTAATGGCGCTTGCTGCCGTTTTTATAATATGTCGCGATATGTGTCGTGTTAATATGCCCCGAACCGAACAGGCTGACGTCCGCAAGTTCTCCCGAGAAGTTGAACTGTTCAAGTATATGCTTAATATCTTCCATATAAATATTCTCCTTTCTAAAATATTAACATAATACATAAACATATGCAACAAAAAAATACCCTGCACACGCTTAATGCAGGGTATTTAAAATAAAATTTATGCTTATTCACTTCTCAGTGCGTCAATAGGACTCATCTGAGCCGCTTTCCTTGCAGGATAAATTCCGAAGAAGAGTCCAACACCGCAGGAGAACAGCAGCGCCACAACAATGAGCCACCATGTAATATTAGGCGTAATATCAATTATCGAGCATGCTGCAAATGCGCCGACTATTCCAATTGTAACACCTATGGCTCCGCCGATAAGGCACAGAATTATTGACTCCGTAAGGAACTGAAGCGTTATCACTCGTGTTTTGGCTCCCAGTGATTTTCGTATGCCTATCTCCCTGGTTCGCTCCGTGACGGAAACAAGCATGATATTCATAACGCCGATACCGCCGACTATAAGTGAGATTGCGCCTACACAGGCGATAAACGCTGTAAGAACAGACATGATGATATCTACAATCTCAACATATGTAGCCATATTCTGAGCGGTATACATACTCTGCGAATAATTGCCGTGAGCGGATTTTAAATAATTGACAGTCGCATTGCCCACTGCGTCGTAGTCATAGCCTTCCTCAGCAATTACAAAAACACTGCTGAGCTGAGCGTCGGCTCCTGTAATCTGTGTAAGTGTAGTACAGGGTATAAACAGCGCCACGACAATATTGTCACTGCCTGTGGAAAACAGATTTGACATAGAGCTTGAGCCGCCCATTGAGCTTGTAAGCTGGTCAATATTAGCAACGCCGCAGATTTTAACCTTCATTGATTTACCGCTGGAGGAAACCGTAATATATTCGTTTGTAACTTCCTCATAACCAAAAGCCATCTCGGCGGAATTTGTACCGATAACAGCTACGGGAGCATTGGCATCATATTCCTCATCGGTGAAAAATCTTCCGTATTCACAGGAATCGGTCAAAGCAAACTGCACATCGCTGTTTACACCCACCAGCATGGCAGTAGCCTCCTTTGCTGACTTGTCTATGGTGGCACGACCGAAGCCCATAAGCATTGGCGAGCATCTCTCAACGCCCTTTACCTTTGTCTTTATATTTTCAACATCATCAAGAGTTATATAGTCATTATCAGTGGCGGAGGTGGCGTCAACACTGACTAACACAGCATTGGAACCCATATCCTCAATAAGCCCTACTATATAATCCCTGACGCCGGTACCTGCTCCGATAATCATGATTACCGAACTGATACCGATTATGATACCGAGCATTGTAAGAAGGCTTCGCATCCAGTTTGCCCTGATACACTTTACAGCGATTTTCAGACTTTCATTAATGTTCACGCTGAAATCTCCTTACTGTTCAACAACTTTTACCTTAAATGTGTCTTCCTCATAATCAGTAGCGGGAGCGGAAATTATTCTGTCGCCTACTTTAAGTCCTGATTTAACCTCATATGCAGAATCCGATACGGCTCCGGTCTCTATCTTTGTTTTAGTAACCGTACCCTCTTCCTCATTATAAACATATACGTATGAACCGGTCTTTTCCAGTTTTATTGATTCAATCGGCACAACAACTACACCGAGATATTCGCCGGTGGCAATCTCAACATCAGCGTCAAAACCTGCAATAATATTTTCATCTGTTTGAGGTATTGACACAGTACATTCAACGCCGGCACCTGTATCGGTAAGGCTTGAAAGACCGCTTATTCCTGCCATAGAGCCGACGCTATCAAGTATGCCGGAAGATGAGCCGCCTGTTGCTGTGGGAGCAATCGACGTAACCTCAGCTTCGTAAGTTCCGTAAGCAGTAGTTACCGTTGCAGGCATACCTACCTTAACCTTATGTACGTCGTACTCGCTAAGGCTTACAGTAACTGCCATTGAGTCAAGATTTTCAAGCTTAATTCCGGTTGAAAGCGCAGTGGTCTGGACACCCGGTGTAACGTCAACTTCTGTTACAGTACCGTCAAAAGATGCAATCCAGCCGTTTTTCATATCTTCCTGCTGCTGTTCAAGAGCATCAAGTGCTGTTTTTGTTGCGTCAACTGCTTTCTTCTGAATATTTACAGTTGTCTGGTCAGCCTTGGCATTATATATTGTATACAATGCTTCTTGAGAAGCCAGCTGTATCTGAGCTGCAGTGAGAGAAACATTCTTTGTATTGGCAACGGAAGTTGCAATGCTTTCAAAATCAATTGCTGCTACGGCAGCGTGAATCATATCAGCCGCAGTTCCGCTGTCAACAAGAAGTGTGGCAGAATCAATAATGCCGTCGTAAACCGCCTGAGAAACCGCCTCTGCCACTCTGTCAGCAATTACGTCGCTGTCAAAAACGCCTTCGTCAAAAGCTTGCGTAATAACGTCGGCAATAATCTCCGTTGTAGTAGCAAGAGTTTCAACGCTGTCCGTAATCTGTGTAAGATTCTGGTTAAGCTCTACCAAAGCCTCGGTAAGAGAACTAATCTCACCGCCCGGCGTAACTGACGTGTTTGGCTTGGTGGTAGTTGTAGTATTTGGTTCGTCTTTGGTAGTTGTAACACGTTTGGTAGTCGTCTTTGCAGTAGTAGCACGTTTTGTAGTGGTGCGTGCTGTTGTGCGCTTCGCTGTAGTTACAAAATCGGACTGATTCTCAAGTCGCTGAATCTCTTTTTCAGTTTCAGCAATCTGGGATTTAAGGGAGTTTGCCTTGTTCTGTGCTTCTTTCTGCTCTTTAACTGCTTCATTGTATGCACTGAGAGAACTGTTGTAGCTTGAGCGAAGTGAGCTTATCTCACTGTCAAGGGACTCGGTTTCAAATGTTGCGAGCACGTCACCTTTTTTTACTTTGTCGCCTGGCTTAACGAAAACTTCCTTTACTGTGGCGACTGTGGCGACTTTATACTCCTTTTCAGTACCTGACGACACCTGACCCGTAAGGGAAACATTTTCATATATATCGTCGGTAGAAATCGTGTAAAGCGACACTTCCTCGCCTCCGGTGGCAGCGGACACACCGAATGCCACGCCGACAATTATCGCAATTACCAGCACAATACAGATAGGTACAATAATTTTTTTCTTGTTTTTCTTTACAGTTGCCATAAAACCAACCTCTGCTTTTATAACTTTTTAATCTGTGTAATACAGTATAATTCCGTATTGTATAATTGTCAATAACAAATTGTAATCTTAACGATTTGTTCACATTATTTTATCGCATTGAGGGCTCGCTGTCCGATATCCTTTCTGTAATGCGCATTTTCAAAATTGATTTTGCCCACGGCATCGTATGATTTTTTAAGAGCTTCTTCAAGAGTATTGCCCAAAGCAGTCACACCTAATACACGTCCTCCGGCTGTTACAAGCTTTGAATCCTTAAGCGCTGTTCCGGCATGGTAAACCGTTACCCCGTCAAGCTGGCCGTTATCAAGACCGGTGATTTCAATTCCCTTGGGATATGATTTAGGATATCCGCCGCTCGCCATGATAACGCAGGCGCAGGCTTCGTCAGACCATTCTATGTCAAGCTCTGAAAGTGTTCCTTTATTGATAGCCTCAAAAATATCCATAATATCTGTTTTAAGACGCGGCAGAACCACCTGAGTTTCAGGGTCGCCGAAACGGCAGTTATACTCAATTACCTTTGGTCCCTTAGGCGTAATCATCAAGCCGAAATACAGGCAGCCTTTGAAAGTTCTGCCCTCGCTGTTCATAGCGTTTATTGTAGGAATGAAGATTTTTTCCATACATTCCTTTGCCACCTCGTCGGTATAATACGGATTCGGAGAAACTGTTCCCATACCGCCGGTATTAAGACCCTTATCGCCGTCAAGCGCCCTCTTATGGTCCATTGATGACACCATGGGTTTTACGCATTTGCCGTCAGTGAAAGCCAGAACAGAAACTTCCGGACCTGTGAGGAATTCCTCAACGACAACATTGTTGCCGGACTCGCCGAAAATTTTGTCCTCCATTATCTCCTTTACTCCGGCTATTGCATCCTCGAGATTTTCGGGGATTATTACGCCTTTGCCCAGAGCAAGACCGTCCGCCTTAATAACAGCCGGAAATTCATTCTTCTCTTTAAGATATGCAATAACGTCTTCGGCTTTGTCAAAGACTTTGTACTGCGCTGTGGGGATATTGTATTTTAGCATAAGATCCTTTGAAAAGACCTTAGAGCCCTCGATAATAGCGGCATCTGCGGTGGGGCCAAATGTGGCAAAGCCTGCTTTATTAAGTGCGTCAACCATTCCCGCTACCAGCGGATCGTCGGGAGCTACTACAACAAAGTCTGCCTTTATGTCGCCGGCAAGCTTTACAACGCCGTCAATATCTGTTGCCGAAACATTATAGCACTCGGCATCATATGAGATTCCGCCGTTACCCGGACAGCAGGCAACTGAATCAACCTTTGGTGACTCCTTAATCTTTCTTATCAAGGCGTGCTCTCTGCCGCCGCCTCCCACAACTAATACTTTCATCCTGATATACCTCCAAAAACACGTTTAGGGTGACAAGCGCCACCCCTGTTTAAATTATTTGTTCTTATTTATAATTCTTGTTTTTTCTTCACCTGTTTCAACATTTATAAAGCGAGTGAAAAGAGAAACTTTATTATCCTCGTTAAGATTATTCCAGATCATTGACGTAAAGCTGTCGATATCGCCGTCTATCTCAACGGGCACTGGCTCGCCTTCAAATGAGGGTATAGGATCCCCGTCACATTTATATGTATGAATAAAGTGACCGATACCTGCGCATGCCGGATATTCATAAAAAAATCTGAGGCACTGCGGCTTACCCATATTTGATTTTAAAATTGAAAGAACATAATCTCCGTTAGGTTTAACTACGCCCGATATCCTCGGCGTATAGTTAGGAGCGTCCGGCTCGTACTCCCTTGTGAGGAGTGCGTGGCGGTAACAGTGACCTTCTTTCATGCAGTCATAGATAGTGTCTGTCTGGTCGCCGTTTGTAACGATGGTTTTTCCGTCAAGCTTAAGCACGGGATTATAGATAATAAGTGACGGGTCCTCCATTTTTGACTCATCGTAAGCCTTAGTACGGATGCCGCCCCTGTCGTTCTTTTCAAAAATACGGTTGCGGCTGTTGACACTTCTGCCCATAATAAAATAAGCGATTACGGCGTTTTTGCCGTCCTTGGTTCTGCCCAGCACGATTCCCCTGCCGGGATATGTATTGGTGCTGAGTTCTTTTTCAAGGGTTGTTATCTCCATATATATCACCTCAGATAATTTGCGTTTTATTTCCTATAATTTTAATTCTTCCCTGGCAAAAGAGCGATACCGCCTGGGGAAGTATCTTCCACTCACACTGCTCCATTACTTTTCTTTGCAGAGTCTGCGGGGTATCGTCATCACTTACCGGCACGGCTTTCTGTGAAATTATCGGACCTGCGTCGCAGTCCTCAGTAACGAAATGCACCGTAGCACCTGTGAGCTTAACGCCGCTCTTTAAAACTTCTTCGTGGACATGAAGTCCGTAAAATCCCTTACCGCAAAATGACGGGATAAGAGCCGGATGAACGTTTATCATCTTCCCCTCAAAGGCTTCCACCACCTGGGAATCAAGAATTATCATAAATCCGGCATAGACTATCAGGTCGGCTTTCTCTTCTATAAGAGCGTCACGCACAGCCTTTGAATAGGCGTGAATATCGTCATAATCCTTGCGGGGAATAACTCTTGTGGGGATACCGTTTTCCTTGGCTCTTTCAAGAGCGTAGGCATCTGGTTTTGAGGAAATCACACATGAAATCCTGCCGTTTTCAATCTCGCCGCGCTTCTGAGCGTCAATAAGCGCCTGAAGATTTGTACCGCCGCCGGATACAAGAACAACAATGTTCATCATACTAATTCCACACCTTTTTCGCCTGTTCTGATTTCGCCGACGATTTTCGCCTGCTCGCCGTTTTCCTCAAGGATACGAACCGCTTCGTCCGCCTTGTCGGCGTCAACGGCAATCATAAGACCGGTTCCCATATTAAATGTATTGTACATATCTCTCTCAGGAATATTGCCGGTCTTTGCTATAAGGTCAAAAATAGGCTTCTTAAAACATTTATCCTTCTCTACAACTGCGGTAAAGCCGTCTTTTAACATTCTCGGCACGTTTTCGTAAAATCCGCCGCCGGTTATATGGCTTATGGCATTTACCTGGATTTTATCCATCAGCGCAAGAAGGGGTTTAACATAAATTCTTGTGGGAGTAATAAGCTCCTCGCCGAGAGTTTTGCCCAGCTCGTCATATTTGACAGCTATAGTCTTTTCGTTTATGTTAAATACCTTTCTTACCAGCGAAAATCCGTTAGAATGTACGCCTGAGGAAGCAACGCCAATAATTGCGTCCCCTGCCTTGAGTCCGTCGCCGGAAACAAGCTTGTCTTTCTCGCCGATACCTACGGTAAAACCGGCAAGGTCATATTCCTCCTCCGGCATAAGTCCCGGATGCTCAGCAGTCTCGCCGCCAACAAGCGCGCAGCCTGCCTGAACACAGCCTTCGGCAACGCCTGCAACTATCTGCTCTATCTTTTTAGGATAATTTTTTCCGCAGGCGATATAATCAAGGAAGAATAACGGTTTTGCCCCTGAGCATGCAACGTCGTTTACACACATGGCAACGCAGTCGATACCCACTGTGTCGTGCTTGTCCATAAGAAAAGCAAGCTTTATTTTTGTACCCACGCCGTCGGTGCCGGAAACAAGGACAGGATTTTTATAATCGCCCACAGGCAGTTCAAACATACCGCCGAAGCCGCCGATACTGCCCATAACTCCCGGGATATTTGTGCGCTTGACGTGGGATTTTATAAGTTCTACGGACTCATAGCCTGCTGTTACGTCAACGCCTGCCTGAGCATAACTTTCGCTGAAACTTTTATTCATATTTAATTCTCCTATATTTCCTTAAGCTTTTCCTGAAGTGCGGCATCCTTTTGGCATACCTGATCTGACATTTCCTGTCTCATTTTCTGAAGCTTTTCCATAAGCTTGTCATCACCAACGGCAATAATCTGCGCCGCAAGGATAGCTGCGTTTTTAGCTGCGTTTACGCCAACAGTTGCCACCGGTATTCCGGGAGGCATCATAACTGTAGCCAGCATTGCGTCCATGCCGTCAAGCACCTTGGATGAGCAAGGAATTCCGATTACAGGGAGTGTAGTTGACGCAGCCAAAACTCCGCCGAGATGCGCCGCCATGCCTGCTGCGGCAATTATAACTCCGAATCCGTTTTCAATAGCCTTTGAAGAAAATTCATAGGCTTGCTTGGGAGTACGATGGGCGCTGATAACTCTTACCTCAGTTTCTATTCCCAGCTCCTTTAACTGCTCGATTGCGGGTGTTACAACAGGCAGATCACTGTCTGAACCCATAATAATGGCAACCTTTTTCATACATACGCTCCTTTATCTTTATTTACATATCTAAATTAATACAGATATTATATATTACGTTCACGTTTTTTTCAATAAGAAAAACAGGTAATTTAATCCAATCAGTCATAAATACTTTCGTCAAGTTTATCGCAGATAAGGAAATTTGACAGATATTCAAAATCATCAGTATCTATTACACCGTCTGCATTGCAGTCAAAGGCGGCATAAAGTTCTTTTTCGTCATCAGGATACTGACCGAACCTCTTTTTCAGAGAAGCAAAATCCTTGGCGTTTATATAACCGTCGTTAATATAATCAAAATTGATAAGGCAAATATCGCCGAGATTCATCTCCATATTTGAATCAGCAGTAATGTCAAACGTCCTGTCCACAGAAAATTCCGTGTATAAACGAAGTTTTTCGTCACCCGGCTCTACATAAAATTCAAACTCGCCGTTTTCATCCGTCATGGTGATATTCTGTTCACCGACGCTGAAAACCGCCGACTGAACCGGAATATTTGAGGGATGAGCGCCGTCCGGGGATTCCATAAGGAGCACTCTTCCTGTAACAAGCACGCCTGTTCTGTCGGTGAAATCAGTCTCAAAGCTATAGCCGCAGTGACTGCACGTATAAATCGTATATCCGCCCTGAGTCAGGGTCGGCTCGACCACCGTCTTGGTATAAAGATGCTCCGTTTCAAGGCTGACAGTAAAATCGCCGGTGGACATTTGGCTGACGCAGTTTACAGTAAAGTAATAGGTATTGCCTGCCTCAAAATAACTGCTTACGGTGAAATTCAAATCATCAAGGGAATTATCGTCATAAACCTCTCCGTCGAACGTACACTTAACGTCCACACTGCCGGTGGAGAAGAAGCTGTAACAGTCGCTTATCTCAGGAGTGAAAATAAAAATCATTTCATCATTGAAGGAATCAGTATAGTACGTGCAATCAATGGACTGCCCTGCTTTCATGACCATTTCATTTATGATATTATAATTCACTATATTGTTTGTGGCATATGTATAGGCAGGAGAATCCCTGTAGATGTTCATAACAAAGTCGCTGTAAACCGAGCCACGCGAATCATCGTAAAACCCGAAGCTGTATGAAAGCATCTGCGCTCTCTTGGGCAGAGTAACGTCCTTAAGTGACGAGCATTTGAAAAACGCCTTTTTGTTGATATAAACACTGCTGTACAAATCCTCAAAAGATACGTTTTCAAGAGATGAGCAGTTTTCAAAAGCTGACGAACCGATTTCTGCCACAGAAGCAGGTATATTCACGCTTTCAAGGGATGTGCAGTTTTCAAATGCCGACATGCCTATCTTCGTTACAGATGACGGAATATTGACGTTTTTAAGGGCTACGGAAAAATAGAAAGCATGGTCGCCTATGGAAACGAGCCCCTGAGGCAGTTCAATCTGAGTTGCGGAATTTATCTGGCTCAGCGAGTAATTGCCGATACTCACAAGAGTCGACGGCAATGAAAAGTCCTTTGCACGAACGTTATAAAAGAAATAGTTTCCGAGTTGGGTTACTCCCTCTTCCACGATTACGTGCTGGATAGTACCTCGCCACAGATACCATGGCTGAGACACATTGTCGTTTTTGTAATCGGGCGTGGCACCGGTTCCGCCCACAGTAAGGGTGGATGAATCAGCGTCGTACATATAGTAAGTGTCCGTGTTGCCGAGCTGTGTTTTGCCGATATCCTCTGTCTGAGCCGCAGCAAAAGACACGGTATTTATACCGGTAAGCAGGCACGTGAACACGCATATTCCTAACAGTAATGAAATTATTTTTTTCAAACAAATCACCGCCGCTTTTATTTTAACATAAATTATTTTTTAATACAATCTGCTTTTTAAGTTTATATTTTAAGTTTATATAATATATAAAACATAGCTTCTAAACACAAAAAAGCCGCCTGTCAGCGTTTGCTGAAGGCGGCTGCCGTTATTTATACAAATTTCTGTTTAAGCATCCATTGCCTTATTAAGAAAAGACTTTAAAATCTCACTTTTAGGATTTTCAAATACCTCTTGAGGCGTTCCGCTTTCCTCAATAACGCCGTTTGCCATAAATATAACCTTGTCAGCCACGTTTTTTGCAAATTCCATCTCATGGGTAACAACTATCATTGTGCTGTTGCCCGTCTTAAGGCTGCGTATAACGTTCAAAACCTCGCCGGTGAGCTCCGGGTCCAAAGCGGATGTAGGCTCGTCAAAACAAAGTATGTCAGGATGCATAGCAAGCGCTCTGGCAATGGCAACTCGCTGCTGCTGACCGCCGGAAAGCTCGCAGGGATATGCCTTTGCTTTTTCCGTAAGTCCCACACGTTCCAAAAGGCTGTGGGCATTCTCCTCTATCTGAGCATGCTTTTCTGACCTGTAATTTTTCGGCAGTCCGTTTGCTTCTTTCTTCTTGCGCTTTATCTCGTCTTTTAAGGCGAGTTTCGGCGCCAGGGTAAGATTATCAATAACCGTATACTGCGGGAAAAGATTAAACTGCTGAAAAACAAGTCCGAAGTGAAGTCTGTTGCGCCTTATCTCCTTTTCGCTGAGGGTACTTTTATCATCGGCGTCCAGCAACACTTCACCGTCAACGGAAATGCTTCCGCAATCGGGGCGTTCCAGGAAATTAAGGCAGCGCAAAAGCGTTGTCTTTCCGCTTCCGGAAGAGCCTATGATAACAAGCACATCGCCCTTATCAAGCGAAAAATCTATACCCTTGAGAACCTCGTTTCCGGCAAAGCTCTTGTGAATATTTTTTACTTCTAAGATTGCCATAATGTTAACTCCTGTAATAGTCCAGCTTTTTCTCAATTCTGTTGAAGAGAATGGTAAGCACTCCGCAGAACAGAAGATAGAAAGCTCCCGTATAGAACAGCGGCCACAAAAGTCCCTCAAGTTTCATGAATTTTTCGCCTGCCCAAATGATCTCGTAAACTGATATTACACGGGCAAGGGACGTATCCTTGACCAGGGTTATGATTTCGTTACTCATAGGGGGTACTATGCGCTTTACCACCTGCATCAATACAACTTTGAAGAAAATCTGAGCCTTTGACATACCCAGAACCTGTCCAGCCTCGTACTGTCCCTTGGGGATGGACTCTATTCCGCCTCTGAAAATTTCGGAAAAATAGCAGGCGTAATTGATAATAAACGCCACTGAAACCGCCACAAACCTGTCGAATACGGTCCATGAGGCAAGCCATGTAATTATTGCGTTAGGATTCTGCATATTTTGCGCCCAGTTGCCCACAAGTCCCGGACCGTAATAAACAATAATCATCTGGAGAACCAGGGGTGTGCCCCTGATTATCCAGATGAAGATTTTAAATATTGCCTTAACGGGTTTGAACTTGCTCATTGAGCCGAAACTTATAAGAAGTCCCAGCGGCAATGCGGCAATCAGGGTAACACAAAACAGCTTGACTGTTGAGGCAAAGCCCTCAAGCAATGCCTGTGTTACTTCCCAGAACATAAATATCTTTACCTTTCAGATATTATTATTTTATAAGACTGATCTCGTATTTCTCAGCAAGAGCGTCGAGAGTTCCGTCGCTCATAAGCTCATCAATAATCTCGTTTACTTTGGCAGTAAGGTCGGAATTCTTTCTGAATGCGATTCCGTACTCTTCAGCTTCAAGCTTAAGCTCAAATCCGAGATTTGCATTGCTTGTACCCTCGCCTGTCATGGAATTAGCCATGGTAAGGTCAATAATACAAGCGTCGCATGAGCCTGAGCTTACCTCAGTAAGTGCAAGCGCCTGTGTGTTAGAAACAACTGTGTTGGTAAGTCCTGCTGCAGCGGCAGCCTTCTCGCCTGCTGAGCCGCCCTCCACTGCTATAGTCAAATCCTTAAGAGATTCAACATCAGTATAATTTGCAAGCTGATCCTGCTTCATAACAACTACCTGAGCATTCTCGGCATAAGGGTCGGAAATGCTGGCTGCTTCTTTACCCTCATCGGTGATTGTCATACCGTTCCAGATACAGTCGATGGATTTTGAATCGAGCTCATTGTATTTGTAATCCCAGTTAATTTCAACAAATTCAACATTAACGCCCAGCTTTTCTCCGACCGCCCGTGCGAACTCGGTATCAAATCCTGTCCACTCGCCGTTTTCATCCATGTAGTTCATGGGCTCGTATTCGGTAATACCTACAACAAGTGTTCCTTTATCCTGAACATACGCAAGGTCGGATTCAGCAGTCGCTGCGTCTGAAGCGCCTGTTGTGTCCTTGTCGGCGGTATCCTTTGAGCATGCCGCAAATAATGATACTACTGAAATCATCATCAGTGCAGCAAGAAATACTGACAAAACTTTTTTCATGATTTTCTTCCTTTCATCAATTCATAAGCCGCAGCGTCACATTAACGCTTTGCCACGGTAATATATTACTTTGTAATTATATCAAAGTTATATTGAAATTGCAACATAAAAATAACAGACGGCAAATACATGCCGTCCGTTATAAAATCACCACTTCTGTTTTGATGATATCTGTTTTATTTCAACCGACTCATCAATATCATAAAACATCTTAAATCTATTCTGCCATAGTTCCTTTTCCAGCTCGGAGCACCACACATATTTGCTGTAAGGAAGCTCTTCAACCTCAACTACTTCAGCGCCGTTAGCGGCTTCTGTCTGTGCTTTTTCCACTCTCTCATTATTGCATACCGCAATAGTTGAGTAAACATAGAACAGGAAAAGCACTCCCACTGCCGAAGTAATAATGAACACCTTGGAAAATTTATTGCATTTTTCCATAAGCTTAGGGCTGAACATACTATAAAATTCCATAGCAAGATAAATCATCATAACATACGGAGCAAAGAAACAGCGGCTGCCTATAGGAGTTACAACAAACAGCGGAGCTATCATACAGCCCGTGCTGCCAAGGATAAAGAGCAGTTTCATTCTGCGAGTACCGTCAACAGGTATCACAAAAACGAACACAATAAATGCCAGTATATAAGCGGCGGTAGCGATGCCCTCGGCAATTATTAAGGATTTAAGTTCCGTCAGGCTGGAAATTCTGATCATAAGAGAACTTGCGGCAAACGCCACCATAACTGCGATACATAATCCGCCGAGTGTTCTCGCTCTTTTCTTAAGCTTTCTTCTGAGGCTTATCCAAATTATTACACAAATTCCCACAAGAAGAATATTCAGCACGAAATTGTTGATAAATCCCTCGGGAACAATAGTTTCAAAATATGCTTTAAGCGCTTTTGCAATAATACCGTCGTCGCTGCCTATGGTTCTGTAATCAT
This sequence comes from Candidatus Eubacterium faecigallinarum, assembly GCA_019115455.1. Lineage (GTDB taxonomy): Bacteria > Bacillota > Clostridia > Oscillospirales > Acutalibacteraceae > Eubacterium_R > Eubacterium_R faecigallinarum. Next base: position 94,405 of record DXDN01000005.1, on the reverse strand, counting down.
CGCTTCCGTCGGCAACCGAACGATAAACGGAATTTGAGAACATCAGCACCGTACCGGCAACTGTGCCGAGAAAATAGGAAATATGCTGGATATATGCTTTCTTAAACTTAACAATGGTAAACACTATAACATATATTGCCAGCACAACATTGTAAAGAGTTAGATGCTCAACAATCAGCGTATTGGCAAATCCCAGCACTGCAAGAGGAATGACGGCGCCGAAGGAGTTCTTAGGCTTTTCATCACCGTAAATGTTATTGACATAATAAATGTAAATAAGCGTCAGGAAGATTGAAGTTGTATAATTGGAAAATCCAGCCGTCCAAACAATTGCCTGCCTGAGTATACCTATGGGCAGGCATACCAAAGCGGTGGTTATAATAAATACACCGTTCTTCTGCTCACCGGTAAGCTTGTTTACAAGTACAATAATTCCCGTCAGGCAAAACGCCATTACAACAGCTTTTAAAATATTTGACCTTGTCAGTGCAAGGACTATCAGGTTGCCGAAATATCTGCCGCTGTAGTTGTCAAACCAATTATCAAGTCTGTCCAGTCCAAGCTGGCTGCCCCAAGCCCAGTCATCGCCGGTATACGGAAACAAAAGGCACAGAAAAAACAGTACTACAAATATTATCCCGTAAAAAGCTAATACTTTTTTATCGGAATTTTTGCTTTTCAATGTGTTCATAATTCTCTCTCCAAGACTTATGCAGTTTTTGTAATTATAGCACAACCGAATCGTCACCGCAAGCCGTCATCAAGAAATTCCGAAGCATTTGCGAGCTACCGTAATACCGCCGTGAGTTTTAAAAATATTTTTCAAAGCATTGCGGATACCGTCAGGCTTTACATTATCTTCGTAAAGATTCACGATAAAATCAGACTCCACAAGAATTTGATAATCAGCCCCGTCAATCATGTTATATGTATGATGATGCGAAACGAGGTAGCACACTCTGTTCACAACATCTTCCGACACTCCGAGTCCTCTCAAAAGCTCCGCTGCCGGTTTGCCACCCTCAGCCTCCTGATATTTTCCGCTGCTGCTGGCGTATTTTTCCTCAGCAGGCTTTATGCCGATATCATGAACCAACGCGGCGCATTCCAGCACAAACATCTCATTTGAATCAAGTTTTTCAAGTCCGCCTATCAGTTTTGCGAAGCTGTGAACCTTGATAAAATGATGAATTCTTTTTGGGTCCCCTGAGTAATAATCTATCATTGAAAGTTTAATTTTTTCTAATAATTCATCGTTTGTCATAATTGCTCTCCGTAAATATCCAAAAAAATATATAAAAAAAGAAACCTACCCTAGTCACTACAGTGACCCCAGCAAGCAAATCGGCGCATTACTGGGATATGAAGCTACTTACTAAAGTAGGAGTCTCCGGAAATTATGATAATTATATCACAAAGATAAAAAAAATGCAAGATACTAATAGAATTTTTATAAACGGTTTGTCCATTATTACCAAAAAACACTTGTTCTGAAAATCCCAAACAACTTATTCAGTGATATTGTTTTAATAAAATTCAAGAAAATTATGCTTAACCGAATCCTTTTTATATCCGATAACAGTATCAAGATTCACATTCTGTACGCTCTTGAAAATATTACTTTCCACCTGGGGATTAGTTTTCTTAAGCTCCCTTATCATATTTTTTATCTCAACGCGTTTTGAAAGATTCTCCATAGGATTAACGGCGCACTGCTCTGTAAATTTACAGGCGCAGTTTAAAAAAGTCAGTCCGTTATAATCCCTCCAGCGCTTTATTTCGTCCTCCCTTATCAAATACATGGGGCGTATCAGCTCCATGCCCTCAAAATTAGTGCTGTGGAGCTTAGGCATCATTGTCTGGACCTGACCGCCGTAGAGCATACCCATGAGTATAGTTTCGATAACGTCGTCGTAGTGATGCCCCAAAGCGATTTTATTACAGCCCATATTCTTTGCCTGATTATAAAGATAACCCCTTCTCATTCGGGCACAGAGATAGCACGGTGATTTCTCAATATGAAAAACGGAATCAAAAATATTTGACTCAAATATTGTCACGGGTACATTAAGCATTTTTGCGTTTTCTTCTATCTGACGCCTGTTGGGCTCGCTGTAACCGGGGTCCATAACAATATATTCAACCTCAAAGGGAAATTTGTTATGCCTTTTTAGCTCCTGAAACAGCTTTGCCATCAGCATTGAATCCTTGCCGCCGGAAATACACACGGCGATTTTGTCGCCCTCGCTGATAAGCTCATAGTCGTTAATAGCGGCTGTAAAGCGGCTCCAGATGCCCTTATGAAATTTTTTGTTGATGCTTCGCTCAACTTCCTTTGCCTTGTCAAAAGTGCCGGACATATAACACCTCGTATTTATGATTTATAAAGGAATAATATATTATCATAAACACCTTTTTCTGTAAAGATTACAAATTTTTACTTTTTATAAATTTATATTTGCCTTTTTTCTTTATTCTGCTATAATATCACTGTCAGAAAAAGATATATGATTTTATTCTGACTTAAAACTAATTCGTATAAAGAGAGGGTAACTATGGGAGGATTTTTCGCTACAGCGTCAAAAGAAGACTGCGTATTTGACCTGTTTTTCGGAGTGGACTATCATTCACATCTGGGCACAAGAAGAGCAGGTATGGCGGTCTACAGCAAAGAAAACGGATTTGACAAGGCGATACACAACATTGAAAACGCTCCTTTCAGGACAAAATTCACTAAAGAGGCAAATGAAATGCACGGCAACCTCGGTATCGGCTGCATTTCCGATTTTGAAGCACAGCCTATACTTGTGCGCTCACATCACGGTACCTTTGCCATAACCACCGTTGGCAAAATCAACAATGCCGACTCAATAGTGGATGATATTATCAAATCAAACACGCATTTCTTTGAAATGCAAAACGGGGAAATAAATCCCACCGAGCTCGTTGCCGCAATCATTAACCAAAAAGAAAATTTCATTGACGGTATTCGTTATGCGCAGGAAATCGTGGATGGCTCGCTGAGCATGATGATACTTACGCCTAAGGGTATTTACTGTGCAAGAGATAAAATGGGAAGGACTCCCATAGTGCTTGGTAAAAAAGATGACAAGGGATTCTGCGCCAGCTTTGAAAGCTTTGCATATCTCAATCTCGGATACAGCGATTACAAAGAACTGGGACCGGGTGAAGTTATTGTTATGACTCCGGACGGCGTAAAAACTCTTGTTGCCCCGGGCAAAGATATGAAGATTTGCACATTCCTGTGGATTTATTACGGATACCCGTCATCCTCATACGAGGGCATAAGCGTTGAAAAGATGCGCTACAAATGCGGACAGGCTCTTGCCAAAAGGGATAACGTCAAGCCGGATATCGTTGCAGGAGTACCTGATTCAGGAACGGCTCACGCTATCGGTTATTCAAACGAATCCGGAATTCCGTTCTCACGTCCATTTGTAAAATACACTCCCACCTGGCCGCGTTCATTTATGCCAACGCATCAGAGCAAACGCAATCTTATTGCTAAGATGAAGCTCATTCCTATTCACGACCTTATTGAAGGAAAAAGCCTGCTGCTGATAGACGATTCCATCGTCAGGGGAACTCAGCTCAGGGAAACTACTGAATTTTTATACAACAGCGGTGCCAAAGAAGTGCATATTCGCCCTGCTTGTCCGCCGCTGGTTTTCGGTTGCAAATATCTTAACTTCTCAAGAACGAATTCGCAGATGGAGCTTATCACCCGCAGAGTGATTAAGGAGCTGGAGGGATGCGATCCGGACGACGCAACTCTAAAAGAATACACTGATCCTGACAGCGAAAAGTACCAGCGAATGGTGGACAAAATCTGTAAGGAACTTAATTTCACATCGCTTCGCTATCACAGACTTGACGATATGATTAAGGCAGTAGGCATCGGCCCTGAAAAACTTTGCACATATTGCTGGAACGGCGAAGAATAAATAATAATGCAAAAGGCGGTATACCGAATCAATCGGTATACCGCCTTTTTTTACATAAAAAATACACAAATCAACAAATTAGGACAGTTTTTATCTGTACAAATGATAAAAAACATAATATAATTGATTTAATTAGGAAAATTTTTACAGGAGAATTGCGATGCCGTCGAAATCAGAAAACAAGATCGAACTGTGCCATCAGCTGTGGGAAAAATGCGAACCGCGGCTCAGACAGCTTTGCAGATACAAACTAAACAGCTGTCCTCAGGAAATTGACGAAATAATTTCAGAAGCGTATCTTTCGCTGTGCGACGCTGTTTTGGGTAAGAAAACAGAGCTGAAAAATCCGGAAGGCTGGCTATACGGCACCGTCAACAATCTCATAAAGAAAAAATACTCTGAAATGAACAAAACAAGGAGTCTTAACAAAAGCCTGTTTGACTATAAAAACAACCTCATGTTTGATATACCGTATAATCCCGACTACCTGGACACGCTGGTAAAATTGAACGGAACGGAAAAAATACTTGAGGAGCTTAAGCAGGAATTTTCTAAAGAAGACCAGGAACTTATTGAGCTTGTTTACACAAAAAACATGTCATACCGTGAGATTGCAAAGCTATATAACTCCACGGACACGGCAATCAAACAAAAAACCTACCGTATCAGGAAAGCCATATGCGCTTCTGTAAAAGATAAGATAAAAAATTTTTTATAAAATTTTGTTACGCAAGACAAAAAACTTTACTACCTTTATGAGGTGCGAGATAATGACAAAAGAAACATTGATAAAAATACTCAGCGAAAAATCAATGCCCTTTTCCGAAAAAGAGATTAACGAAATGCTCGATGCGGAGCTTGAAAAAGCTCCCGAGGAAATGGACACGGATTTCGTAAACCTCTGCCTTGACGTCCTTGGCGGTAAGTACGGCGAAGGCTATTACGCTGAAGATGATAACAGCAATAACGGCAACGGACAACACAGCCGTACAAAAATTGAAAAGGAAAACGACGAGACAAAAAACAGAAAAAGAAAAATCAAATTCGGCAGAATACTGCTGATAGCGGCGATAATCGCTGCGGTACTTGCCTGCTCAATAACTGCCGGAGCAAAGTTCGTTCAGATAAATGCGTCCGAAGATACCGTTTCATACGACGGTGACCATTTCAGTATTGATTTGAACACTACTAATCAGGAGGACACTGTCGATGATATTGTTGAAACGCTTGTCATTGACGGAGTAAAAAACGTAATTTTGCCCGGAGAAATATTATCTGACGAATATGTAATAAGCGGTTACAGCAGTAATGGAAGTAATATAAACTTTGAATTTCAAAACAACAAGACAGATGTTTACGGAACATTAAACATTAATATCTATGATGAAGACTCCGAATTTTCATACGGTGAATTTGATATTAGTGACGAGTATTACTCTGTCACTGAAATAAATATAAACAAAACGAAAACACTTGTCTTGAAAGCTGACAATTCATTTTTAATTGTGTACGGTGAGGGCAATAAAGAATACACCGTCACACTATATAACTGTAACTCAGAATATGCTACAAAAATAGCAAAAACAGTAGGAGAAAAAACATGAAAAAATTATTTAAATCATTATTTTTAATAACATTGTGCGTAATTATGATGATTCCGTCAGCAGCATTTGCACAGGATACAGAAATTGAATTAGAAGATGTTTCCCTCAGCGAGGAAGAGATAAACGAAATTCTTGACCCGTACATTATTGACAACACACAGACAAGAGCTTCCGGATTAATTGTTGCTTACGGAATATCAATAAAAAAAGACGGCAATAAACTTTTAATTGTCGGAAAGACAAACTGCGGTGCAGGTGTTGTAAAATGCGGCTTCACCCATGTTACGGTTCAAAGAAGAAAGAACAGCAGCTATTCCTGGTCGCAATATACAAAATTTGAGGATTTATACTCAGATTCCACCGGATATGTTCTGACAGCATCCATCACACCTCAAAGAGGCTACCAGTACAGAGTAAGCTGCACACACTACGCCAAAAAGAATATCTTTTCTACAGAAAAGATAGACAATATATCTAATATAGTCACAATGTAAACAAGAAAAAACGGTACAGTCATTGAGATTGTACCGTTTTATTTTTTCTTTATTCCACTGTCATTATGCTTTCAATAAGCCTTTTGGTGTACGGACTGCTGCCACCGCTCATAACGAACTGCGTATCGCCGTTGTCGACAATCATGCCGCTATGCATAACGGCAACATTATCGCACACACGACCGGCTGATAAAAGGTCGTGCGTAATAAATAATATTGATATTTTTTCTTCAATTTTCAGCTTTTCGATTATCGAAAGTATCTGCGAACGCACAGAAACATCAAGCGCGCTGGTTATCTCGTCACATATCAAAAGTCGCGGCATGAGCATAAGGGCTCTTGCTATGGCTACTCTCTGACATTCGCCGCCGGAAAGCTGATAAGGATATTTTTCCAAATAAGATTGATTAAGCCGTACAAGCTCGAGGACTTCCCCAGCTCTTTCAAGCCTTTGGGTCTTCGTCATATCTGACAGGTACAAAGCCGCCTCATCCAATATTTTTTTAACTTTCATTTTTGGATTAAGGGAGGAGAAAGGGTCCTGGAAAATGAGCTGCATACCTATTCTGCTTTTAAAATCTTTTTTTCTTAAATCTATATTTTTACCCAGATATTCCATTGTGCCTGAATCCGCCCGAACAAATCCGGCAATTATCTGCGCCACGGTGCTTTTGCCGCTGCCGCTCTCGCCCGTTAGCCCCAAGCATTCTCCCTCTTCTAAAGAAAAACTTATTCCGTTTACTGCGGATAACGTACTTTTTTTTACAACGAAAGATTTTTTTAAATCAGTAATTTTCAGAACATCACTCATTCTTGTTCCTCCAGTGCCCAGTGAGTTTCTGAGTAATATTTCTTTTTATCTTCGGCGCTTCTGGCTGCAATTTTTAAAACACGTGAATTTTGTTCACTTTCGCTGTTTTCAACCTTTTTTACAAAAGGCAGCAAAAATCGAGTATAGGAATGTACAGGAGCATAAAGGATTTCATCTTTCTTTCCCCATTCCACAAGTTTTCCGTTATAAAGCACGCCCACAAAATCCGCCATTTTTGCCACAACACCAATATCATGGGTGACAAGAAGCATGGACATATTTGTCCTGTCCCTGAGTGAAACAAGGTTTTTTACCGCCTGAGCCTGAACGGTAACGTCAAGGGCGCTGGTAGGCTCGTCCGCCAAAAGCAGTCGGGGAGAATTTGCAATCGCCATAGCCGTTGCCGCACGCTGGCACATTCCGCCTGAAAGCTCAAAGGGATAAGAATTCCAAACTCTCGAAACATCATCAAAATGAAATTCGGACAATAAAGCTTTGCCCTGCTTTACCGCTGTCTTCTTGTCAATTTTTTGGTGAACGGTGATACATTCCGTAATCTGACTGCCCACAGTCTTTACGGGGTCCATGGACATTTCGCTGTTTTGAAAAATCATGGAAATATCCTTGCCGGCCGTTTTGATACGCTCTTTTTTAGGCAGTGACGTCATATCCCTGCCTAAAAACTGCACCGTGCCGCCGGTAATCTTACCGTCGGAATCAAGAAGCGACATAACGCTTCTTAAAAGCGTTGTTTTTCCCGAACCGCTTTCCCCCACTATTGCCGCAATCTCACCCCGGCGCATATCAAAACTCACTGCATCAAGCACTCTGACGTCACCGTAGGAAACGCAGAGCTCGTTTATTTCAAGCAATTTATCTTCGTTCACGTTAATTTATTCCTCTGTAATATCAATATTGGCAGTTATCAAATAATATTCGCTGGGATTTACCTGCACGCCAGTCACCTTACTGCTGTACACGCATATAAATTGCTGGTTAGCAACAAAATCAAAAGGCCGGTCGTTAAGTATTTCCTGACATATCTGTTTTACAAGTTCCGTTCTCTTTTGGCCGTCAAATTCGTTTGACAAACTCAAGGCGCAGTCGTCCACCAGGTCATTACTGTATCCGCCGTAATTATTTGTTGCGCCTGTAGTAAACATCATATTTATGAAATAGTCGGCAGTGCCTGTGGGCGCCATAGCGTAACTCAAAACAGCAATATCAAAATCACCGCTCTTAAGGCAATCGTCCAGCACATCGTAAGTCGTTATCTCCAAAGCGATACCGACTTCGCTAAGCGTTGCTTGAAGCATATCGCAAAGCTGGGTGCTTGCCGAGTTATAGCTGTATGTTACAACACGCAGAGAAAGTTCCTTTCCGTCCTTGTCAAGAGTGCCGTTTGAATTTGTGTCAGCATATCCGGCGTCCTTAAGTATCTGCTTTGCCCGTGATATGTCATATTCGCTGACGCCAAGGCTGATACCCTGTGTTGAGCCGAAATCAAAAATATTGGGATAAACTCCGTAGCAAGCCTTTGCGTATCCGTTATAGACCGTATCAGCGAAGCTTTCACGGTCAATGCAGTATCCTATCGCCTCCCTGACAGCCTGATCCTGCGTGCCAAAGGGGTTAAGATTATACATAAGAAAATCCGAGCGGCTGGAGGTTACTGCGCTGACAGTGTACTCATCGTTATCAGAAAACAGATCGGCAGATCTGGCGTCAAGCTGGGCTATCATATCTATCTCGCCGTTTTGCAATGCCATTTGCAAAGCGTTGGCGTCGTCCATAACTTTTAGCTCCACCTCGTCAAGCTTAGGCTCAGCACCCCAGTAATATTGGTTTTTTACCATTTTAACGTCAGTCATTGCGGTAAAGTCCACCGCCATATACGGACCTGTGCAGGAAACCCCTGTAACGGAATCAGGTTCTGACTGGGCGTCATAAATTCCGAAAAGCGGGTCGCAAAGGGAGTTGAGAAGCGTGGGATTTTCCTGGGGTGTGGTAATCGTAAGGGTCTGTCCGTCTGCCTCAATGCTTTCAACGGCAAGCGTTGACTGAGCTCTGGAATTTTCAAGATACGTGCGGTCAAGACAATCTTTTACCGCCTGAGCCGTTACATCCCCGCCGTTTGAAAATTTAACATTCTCACGTATTTTAAACTGCCAGGTTTTTGAGTCAATCCGACTGTAGCTTTCCGCAATCCAGGCAACGGGGCTGAAATTCTCGTCAAGTCTGAAAAGATTTTCACTTATGCCGTAAATGGACATTATCCAGCCGTCCCAGTTGTTTGCAACGTCAAGGCTTTCAGCACCGAAAAATCCCGTGGTCGCTCCGGCAACCAGCTTTTTTCCAGAATTTTGTTGAGCGTCATCTCCCGAACATCCTGAAAAAGCGGACAGTATCACCGCCGCACAAAGAAAAAGAGCAAAGATTTTTTTAATATTTTTCATAACATTCTCCATATTCTGCTATCAGCTTTTATGCTTTGAATCAAGCCTGTCACGCAGGCTGTCGCCGAAAATATTAAAAATCGTTACAGTAAAGAACAGAGCGGCGCCGTTAAACATTATAATCCAAGGGGCAGTCTGAAAATAGGCGTTCGCCTCGTTCATCACAGCTCCCCACTGCGCTGTCGGTCTCTGTGCTCCAAGTCCGATAAACGACAGAGCTGACATACTGAGTATCACATTGCCCACATCCTGAGCCGCCGTAACCGCCATTGTGCCTGCGGTGTTTGGCATTATATATTTTGCCAGCAAGGAAGTGCCTTTTGCACCATAAAGCTTTGCCGCTTTTATGTAATTGTCATTTTTATATGACAAAACCATACTTCTTGACAGACGTGCATATGTAGTCCAGTACACCGCTATAAGTGCAATCATTGCGTTTAATGTCCCGCTGCCCAAAACAGCTCCTATGGCAATGGCAAGCACAAACGACGGAAACGCCTGAAATACCAGCGTAATTTTCATCATTATACTGTCAGCAGCACCTCCGGCAAAAGCTGACAATGCTCCTACAGCCATGCCAAAAAGCGTTACCGCCGCCACCACAATAACCGCTGACAATATAGATTCCAGACTGCCTGCCGCTATTCGGCAGAAAACGCAGCGTCCGAGATTGTCCGTGCCGAATATATACTCACGGCAAGGGGGCAGAAACGCTGAATCCATATTAACCGCATATGCATCGTGGACAGTAAACTGCTTCGCCACTAATGCACATATAAATATAATTGCAATCAGCACTGAAAAAGCTGTCAGACGTGCATTAACGGGAGCTTTTTTTAATAAGATTTTACGCATTCGTCTTTTCCCCCATTCTTATTCGGGGATCAGCCGCCCTGCATAATATATCCACCAGAAAATTCACAGCAAGAAACACCACTGCCATCCACAGCACAAAAGCCTGGATAACAGGATAATCACGATAGCTTATAGCGTCCACGGCAAGTTTTCCGATACCGTTATACGAAAAGATACTTTCGGCTATGGCAGAGCCGCCGAGCATAGTGCCAAAGCTCATGCCGCCCATAGTAATAAGCGGAGCGGCAGAATTTTTCAGCACATGAGAAAGCATTATTCTTCTCTCGCTTATTCCTCTAAAACGCAGTCCTGTTACATAATCCTTTTCAAGCTCTTTAAGAAAAATACTGCGTGACTGCCTTATACACCAGGCAGAAAGCGGCAGAGCTAGAACCAAACACGGCAAGACAGCGCCCTCAACCCCTGACGAGCTTACCACCGGCAAAAGCCTCAGCTTAATGCAAAAACAATACATAAGTATTAGCGCCAGGAAGAAAGAAGGCAGGGATGCGAAAAGATATGTAATAACTCTGATGGTTCTGTCAAAAAAGCCGTCCTTTTTGCATGCACAAAGTATTCCCGACGGTATCGAGATAAGCGTGCTTATAAGCATAGCCGCTGCGGTTACGGCAAGGGTATTCGGCAGTGCCGTTTTAAACTGTTCAAAAACAGGTCTGCCCGTCTTGTAAGAAACGCCCATATCGCCGTGCAGAATATCCGTGAGCCAATTTTTATATCTTACCAAAAACGGTTCATTGAGCCCAAGCTCCTCACGCTTAGCCTCTAAAGCCTCATCGCTGACTATCATATTTGATTTACTGAGAATAATTTCAGCCGGGTCACCCGGTGAAATATACATAAGCAGGAATGACAGAAAAGTAATCCCCACAAGAAGCAGCAAACAGCGAGCCGCTAATTTAATAATTTTCGACATAATGCACCTTTTAATTATAGTTCAGTGTTATTATATTTACAGTATTGTCATCTAACAAGCCCCCAGGGGGGTTATATAACAAAAGAAAAGCGCCGGCAAAAAATTGCCGGCACTCATTAACTGATTAATATTAATTCGCTTTAAGAATTCTTAATTATTCGATTTGATAAACTCCTGCTTGGCGCTGTCAATTGCTCCAAACAATGAGTTCTCATTATCCGCAGGAACATCGCAGGCGTAATGCCAAATCATCATTCCGCCCAAACCGTTTTCAAGAGCATACTGAGTTTTCTCCTTTATTACGTCATAGGTGTTAAAGGAAAATGTAAGCCCTGTCTCAGCGTCCTGATAAAGTCCGTCATCAGACATTTTATCATAATAGGCTTTATAATCATACCAATATGCCTCCTCAGTTGTGGGGCGGGCATAAAACGGAACTCCCAAATCAAGCTTAGCCTTGTCGTATCCTTTTTCAACAAACTGTTTAATATCGTCTTTGGCAATCTGAGTAGTGGCATGGTTGCCGTCAGCGTCCCAGAGGTCGTAGCTCATCACTTCAAACATATCTGTGGACTCCATAGCTTCCTTGGACTGCTTAAGATTCCAGCCAACCATTGACATACCGATAAGATAATCATCCCCCAAAAAGTCGTCAAGTCCGATTATAAATTTGTCAAACGCTTTCCAGTCCTTATTTCTGAGCGGAAATTCATAGTCAAAAAATACTCCGTCAAAATCGTATTTTTGAAGCACAGTTTTGATTTCATTCTCCAGTTTTCCGCTTTCAAAGGCGGCAGTATTTCTGTCAGCAAGATCATACATCTGCTCGTTCCAGTCGTCGGAATCCGTTTCGCTTCCCGGGCCGAGAATATTAAGATACAGATTCTGACCTGTAATAAAACTCTTTAGCAACTTTAACTGACTGTCGAAGTTTTCTGAAAGAGTTATTGTGCCGTCCTCGGAATACGTGGCATTGCCAATCAGTATTATGTCAGTAACTCTGTCAAGATTGGAAGAGTCGAAGGAGTCGTTCAGACCGTCGGCGACAATATAAGCAGTTACTCTGAAATCAGCAGGATCTACCGGTGTTGATTCAATTTCTTTGCTACATCCTGAAAAAGCGCCCACCGCAATAACAATACTAAAAGCTACCGCCAAAATTCTCATAAATTTTTTCATAACCAAATCTCCTTATTCAAGGTGTTTTATTGTTGTTCACCGCTAAAACAGTAAATATATTTGCAGTTGCACACATATATACTTCAAATAAAATATACCACAGCTAAATAATTTTATCAATATAATAAAATACTGCTCTGAAAAATACTGCTCTCAGCATTTTAGTGATAAATTATAAAAAAACAAAAGCGATTTTTCAAAAGAATTGAAAATGACATCCGTACCATATATAATAAAATTAAATAGCTGTGGTGCTGATATACGGCAAGACAGCATAAAAATCATATAAGCTTAATTTCAAAAGCTGATTAGGAGGTATTTTATGAGCGAGCTCAAAAAATCACTTGTTATTAAAACTGATTCTACCGCAGACCCCAGCCAGATATACCAAAACGGCACGCTGCGCATAACTCAGCTGACCAGCCGTCTTATCCGTGTTGAAAGCGGCAAATTCACAGACCTCCCAAGCTATGCCGTATGTAACAGAAAATTTGACGTACCCAAGATGACGGTGACAGAATCAGGCGACACCGTGACTGTGGAAACCGCCGACGTTATTTTTACTATCAAAAATTCTGTTCCCAAAAGCGTTTATTTTAAAGGCACCAAAAAGGCAGAAAAATTTTCTAATCAAAAGAACCTTAAAGGCACTTACAGGACTCTTGACGCAACCTTTGGCAGAATACCCCTTAATGACGGACTTATTACGAAAAACGGCGCATATCTTTACGACGACAGCAAGTCGATACTTATTGACAAAGACGGCTCTTTTAAAAAGAGAGACGGCGGCAAGGATTACTATGCCTTTGCCTACGGTAAAAATTACAGAGATACCATTGAAGCGTTCTACAAAATCAGCTCCCCGGTGCCGCTTATACCGAGATTTGCGCTGGGCGTTTGGTGGAGCCGGTACCACGCTTACACACAGCAAGAATATCTTGACCTGATGGCTAAGTTCAAAAAAGAAAACGTCCCCCTTACGGTTGCCACCGTGGATATGGACTGGCACTGGGTGGATGTGAAAAAAAAGTTCGACGTCAACTACAACGGCTGGACCGGATACTCCTGGAACACAGAACTTTTCCCCGACTACAAGGCTTTTCTTAAAGAGCTTAAGGAGAGCGGTCTGCATATCACTCTCAATCTTCATCCGGCGGACGGAATACATACTTATGAGGACATGCACGACGAATTCGCCAAGGCAATGGGTATAGATTTAAACAAAGACATACCGTTTGTATGCGGGAGCAGTGATTTTTGGAACAATTATTTTGATATTCTTCACAAACCGTATGAAAAGGACGGCGTTGATTTTTGGTGGATAGACTGGCAGCAGGGCAAAAAATGGGATGTTGACGGGCTTGATCCCCTGTGTGCGCTGAATCATTATCATTTCCTTGACAATGCAGAAAACGGACAGCTTCCGCTGATTCTTTCCCGTTACGGCGGGTACGGCTCCCACAGATATCCCCTGGGATTTTCAGGAGATACGGCAATAAGCTGGAGAGTTCTTGATTTTCAGCCGTATTTTACGGCAAATGCCGCAAACTGTGCCTACACATGGTGGAGCCACGATATTGGCGGTCATCATATGGGAGGACGTGACGACGAGCTATATCTGAGGTGGATAGAATTCGGAGTGTTCTCGCCCATACTCAGGCTTCACTCAACAAGTTCTCAGCTTTTGGGCAAAGAACCTTGGAAATACAGAAAGGATGTATGCAGCAGTGCAGAGGACTGGCTTCGCTTTAGGCATCGTCTGATCCCCTATATCTACACCATGGATTACCGCAATCACAAGGATTGCATCGCTATTTGTGAACCTATGTATTATTCATACCCCGACTGTGAGGAGGCATTTTCCGTGCCAAACCAGTACATGTTCGGAAGTCAGCTCATGGTATGCCCCATAACGTCAAAGGCAAGCAAAAACACAGGTTTCGGCTCAGTAAACGCTTGGATACCGCCGGGGAAATATACTGATATATTCACAATGCAGAGCTATCAGGGTCCGCAAAAAATCAAGCTTAACAGAGAGATATATGATATACCTGTCCTTGCCAAAGAGGGTGCTATTATTCCTCTTTCATGTGACAGCGGTAACAGCAGTGATAATCCGCATATGCTTGAGCTGTGGGTATTCAGAGGTAACGGAGACTTCACTCTTTATGAGGACAACGGCAAAACCAGCTATGAAGAACACAATGTTAAAACTGAGTTTGAGATAAAGAAAGACGGCGGCAGAGTTTCATTTAAAATACATGCTCCCTGCGGCGAGACCGAACTCATACCTGATGGCAGAAAATATAAAATAGTTTTCAAAGATATTGTTTCAAGCGATGTCATCACTCCTGAGAATGCCACAGTTACACAGGGGGACAACGGCGAGGTTATTGTGGAATGTCCTCACTCAAAGGAAGATATTGAGATTATTATAAACGATATTAAACCTTTGAAGAAGAAAACATATCAGGAAAAGGTAATTGATACTTTCTCACGCTGGCAGTGTTCCACAATGAAAAAGGACGCCGCATTCAAGCCGTTTAAAAACAAGACAGAAAAGGAAAATATCATTGCGGCAATGAGGACATCTCACCTGCCAAAAGAGATTAAAGCACTGATTAATGAAAACCTGGCAGAAATATAAAAAAATAAAAGCGCTCGTATGAGCGCTTTTGTTTTATTCGCTGTCGTATTTTACTGTGAGGACACAACCGAAATTAATCAGATTGACAAGTACAAAATAAACAGCGTTTAATATTATCCACACTCTGTCCTGAGAAAGTTCTGCCGTAACGCCGTTATACACGGCAACTGCGAAAATAACAACCGGCAGTATCATAAATACTCCTGCGCAGTTTGTTATAATTTCACGGGGCGAATACGGCACATCAGTAGACAGATATGTGGTTACGATACTTATCAGCATTGTCACGGTTATGATTACTGTGAAATTCAGCAGTAATATCTGGTTCACCGTCATATGCGCCTTAATCGGCACGATTGAGGTTACGTCCGCGTCAAGCACCATGGTAAGCTCGGTAACAACGCCTGCCGCCAATGTCAGCAGATTAACTATACTCAGGAAAATAACGCTTACTTTTTTATTAGAATTCATCCGATATACTCCTTAACCTTTTCAAGGAAAATTTCCATTTCCCTGTCCGTTCCTATGGTAATGCGAACATAGTTTTCTATCCTCGGGAGGGAAAAATAGCGGATATAAACCTTCTGAGTCTTAAGGTACTCAAACATATCCTTCATGGACGCATCGTCCTTAGTGGCAAATATGAAATTTGTCTTTGAATCCAGCACCTTAAATCCCATACTGCGCATCTGAGCCGTTACATACTGCCTTGTTTCAATAATCTTTGAGCAGGTCTGCTTAAAATAATCATCATCAAGTATGCTTGCAACACCTGCCGCAATGGAAATGGAATCCACTGTATAAGAATTATATGAATTCTTTACGGCTTCAAGAACGCTTACAAGTCTTTCACTGCCGATAGCAAAGCCGATTCTCAACCCTGCAAGGGAACGGGATTTTGAAAAAGTACCCGTAACAAGCAGATTTTCATACTTCTTAGTAAGCTCAACTGATGACTCGCCGCCGAAATCCACGTATGCCTCATCAATTATGACAACACTGTCGGCGTTATATTCCATAATCTTTTCAACAAAGTCCCTGCCCTCACCGACAGACGTTGGCGCATTGGGATTGGGAATTATTACGCCGCCGTTTTTCTCTTCATAATCCTCGGCGTTTATCCTGAAATCGTCGCCAACAGGATAATTTTTATATGGTATACCGAAAAGAGAACACCAAACAGGATAAAAACTGTAAGTAAGATCCGGAAAAACCACCGGCAAATCGCTGTTAAAAAGCGCCTGAAAAGCCACTGCGATAACGTCGTCAGAGCCGTTGCCCAAAAAGACATTTTCTACCCCGACGTTATAATAATCGGCAATCGCTCTCTTCAGCGGCGTAGCATTGGCATTTGGATAAAACCGCAGTGAGCCGGTATCAAAATTCTTAATTGCCTGAACTGCCATCGGTGACGGTGGATAAGGGTTTTCATTAGCGTTGAGTTTAACTATGTCCCTGTCGCTGCTCTGCTCGCCGGGAACATAGGGGTCTATTTTTCTTAAATTTTTTGTCCACAAATTTTCCATAGCTTTACCTCTTTTGCCATTTTAGCATATTAAAGCGCATTATTCAACCGCAAAGTGCAAATCACTGCCCTGAGAGCAAGTTTTATGTTGTTTTCAATACGCATATATGATAAAATAATTCTCATTAGGAGGGAATCATATGGATATTTTATTATACATAATCGCAGCGCTTTGCGTAGTCATAATAATTATGCTGGCGGCACTGCTTTTAAAAAAACCGAAGAAGGACAATTCAGCCGAGTTACTCAGCCAAAAGCTTGATATCGGCGCAAAGCAAAGCTATGACCAGATGAACTACCTGTCAAAGCAGATGCAAGGGCTCACCGAGAAAAATTACGAGCAGCAGATAAAGCTTATAGAAACGCTCAACAGCAATGCCGAGAAACAGACGAAAATGACATCGGACGCTATAACCTCAATGCAAAAAAGCAACGAGGAAAAGCTGGAGCAGATGAGAAAAACTGTGGACGAAAAGCTGACGGAAACTCTTAATCAGCGGCTCAACGCATCATTTAAAACCGTGTCAGAACAGCTTTCAAACGTGTATAAAAGCCTTGGTGAAATGAAAGAGCTTTCAGCAGGAGTCACCGATAACGTAAAGGGGCTCAACCGAGTTCTGACCAATGTAAAAAGCAGGGGCACCTGGGCTGAGGTTCAGCTTGGCAATATTCTCGACCAGACAATACCGAATATGTACGACACAAATGTAAAGACAAACCCCCGATACAACGGTCAAGTGGAATTCGCCATAAAGATACCGAATCAGGAGGACGGCTCATACACCTATCTTCCTGTGGATTCAAAATTCCCCATGGAGGACTATGCAAGACTTTCTGCTGCGGCGGAAGCAGGCGACCTTGAGGCGTTGGAAAAAGCCAAAAAGGCGCTGGAAGCAAGAATCAGGGACGAGGCAAAGCTTGTAAAGCAGTACATAAGCTCTCCCCAGACCACGCCCTTCGCCATTATGTATCTTGCTACCGAGGGACTTTATGCTGAGATAACCGCCTCAAAATCAGGAATTGCCGAAAAATTGCAGGCAGACGGAATTATGATTGCCGGACCATCCACAATTACGGCGCTTCTTAACTCGCTGGCAATGGGATTCAGAACTATGGCTATTAACGAAAAGGCTAACGAGGTATGGAAGATACTCGGAGCGGCTAAAACACAGTATGACAAATTCGGCGATTTACTAACAAAGGCACGCAAAAAGATTGAGGACGCAGGAAAGGCTCTGGACGAAGCTGATCACAGGAACAGCATTATTCAGAAAAATCTCAGAAAAGTTGAAACACTTGACACTTCAGACGCGTCGCAGATATTGGGTATTGAAGAATGATAGAAATAAAGGTATATAAAGAACTGGCGAACGACGCAATGCTGGTACGAAAAAAGGTATTTGTTCAGGAGCAGGGATTCGTTGATGAATTTGACGATACTGACGGCGTAGCGACCCACCTTGTTGCCTACAACGGCGATAATCCCGTTGGCACATGCAGGATATTTACATGTGACGAGCCGGGTGTTTACATTCTCGGCAGGCTTGCTGTAACCAAGGAATACAGGCGGCATCATCTGGGAGCAAGGCTCGTTGCGGCGGCGGAGGAGCTTGCCCGTCAGGACTCAGGCAAATGCGTAATTCTCCATTCACAGGTTCAGGCTGTGCCATTTTATGAAAAGCAGGGATACACCGTGTGCAGTGAAATGGAATACGAAGAATTCTGCCCCCATTACTGGATGAAAAAACAACTCTGATAACAAAACAAGCTGCGAAAACGCAATTGGCGTTTTCGCAGCTTTTCTTTTTTAACATTTCTATATTAAAGTTTTTCAAGTCTGGCAAAGTTAGCCATCATTTTTTTAGTTCCGGCTCTGTCAAAGGCAATCTCCATCAAAATATCGTTGCCCATAGGCTGAAGGGTAAGAACCGTACCTGTTCCGAAGGTCTTATGCCTTACCGTGTCACCCACGCTGTAGCTAACCTTTGTCTGCTGGGAGCTGTTCCCTGCCTGACCGAATTTGTGGGCGCTGCTGCTGGACTGAGTATTCTTCATCGCCGTGGCTGTTGATGTTTTATACGTTCTGACAGAAACGTCATCAATTACGTCGTGGGGAATTTCCTTAACAAATCTCGACTGCATATTGCGTGAGGTTGTACCATAGAGCATTCTCTGCTGAGCGTTTATCAAATAAAGCTTCTCCTTGGCACGGGTTATGCCCACATAAGCAAGGCGGCGTTCCTCCTCCAGCTCCTCAGGGCTGTACATAGACTGATTGCCGGGGAATATCCCCTCTTCCATACCCGGGATAAACACAACCGGGAACTCAAGTCCCTTGGCGGAATGGAGCGTCATCAGCACCACAGCATCCTCGTCCTCATTATATGAGTCGATGTCGGTTATAAGCGCAACGTCCTCCAAAAATTCTGCAAGATCCGGCTCCTCCGACTCCTCCTGATACTTTATGAACATTGATGAAAGCTCGTTGATATTATTAAGTCTGTCCTCATAGGAATCAGGATCCTCCATCAAATATTCCTTGTATTTTGTCAGTTCCAGCACTTCCTGAAGAAGATCGCTCAGCGGCATCTTTTCCTCATAGCATTTTTGAAAATGCCTTATCATTTGGGTAAATCCCATAAGCTTTGATGCGCTGCGTGCGGTCTTTTGAAACTCATCTGCTCTCTCGCACACCTCAAAGGCTGAGATTCCCAGCCCTGCGGCTATCTCCATAACATTGCCTACCATCGTGTCGCCTATCTGGCGCTTAGGCACGTTGATAATTCTCTGTAGCCTTACACTGTCAGCAGGATTATTTATCACGGCAAAATATGAGATAATATCCTTGATTTCCTTACGGTCAAAGAATCTGTGACCGCCGATTATCCTGTGGGAAACGCCGCTTTTTGTCAGCATTATTTCCAGATTTCTGGACTGTGCGTTCATACGGTAAAGTATGGCATGGTCGGACAGTTTCCTGCCGTTTCTGACGTTTTTAAGTATTTCGTCAACTATAAATGCCGACTCGTCCGACTCGTTCATAGCTGTATTTACTATAATTTTGTCGCCTCTGCCTAATCGGGTGAAAAGAGTCTTGCCCTTTCTGTTTTTGTTGTTGGCAATTACAGCGTTGGCGGCGTCAAGAATATTCTGAGTGGAGCGGTAATTTTCCTCAAGGCGTATTACTTTTGCTCCCGTATAGTGTTGTTCAAAGGACAGGATATTTTCAATTGTAGCGCCCCTGAATCTGTATATACTCTGGTCATCATCACCGACAACGCATATATTTTTATACTTATCAGCCAAAAGCGACGTGAGCACATACTGAGCGTGGTTTGTATCCTGATACTCGTCCACCATAACGTATTTAAACTGCGTCTGATAAAGCTCTCTTACCTCGTCGTTTTCCTGAAGAAGTTTGACGGTATTATAAATTATATCGTCAAAATCCATCGCATCTGATTTTTTCATCTCCTGCTGATAAAGCTCATAGCACTGGGCAATCTTGCTTTTTCTGAAATCATTTGCCGCCATGGCGCTGTATTCCTCAGGACCGATAAGGCTGTCCTTGGCTCTGCTTATCTCGTTTAAAATAGATTTGTGATTAATAAATCTGTCCTCAATACCAAGCTGTTTCTGGCACTGCTTCATCACTCTTCTGGAATCGTCCGTATCATATATGGTAAAGTGGCCGGTATAACCTATGTATTCGCCGAAGCGGCGCAGAATCCTGGCACAACAGCTATGAAAAGTATGCGCCCATATATTATCGGCGTCCTGACCAACTGCATTTATAAGTCTTTCCTTAAGCTCACCGGCGGCTTTATTAGTAAATGTTATAGCCAGCACCTGCCACGGCATAGCAAGCCGGGACTCTATTATATGCTGCACTCTGTTTACAAGCACTGTAGTTTTGCCGGAACCTGCACCGGCAAGTATAAGAAGCGGTCCCTCTGTAGTGTTGACAGCCAACTGCTGCATCTCATTGAGCGGCATAATTTTCCTCCTGTATGTAAATTAAGTTATATAGTTATAGTGATAAAACAAGGGTGACAAAACGCCACCCTTTATATTAATATTCTTGTTATTTGAGAAGAGTAAGAAGAATACCCGCTGCTACGGCTGAGCCGATAACGCCTGATACGTTGGGGCCCATAGCGTGCATAAGAAGGAAGTTTGACGGATTCTCCCTCTGACCTTCTTTCTGTGATACACGGGCAGCCATAGGAACAGCTGAAACTCCGGCAGAACCGATAAGCGGATTTACCTTGCCCTTTGTTGCGATATACATAAGCTTGCCGAAAATAACACCCATTGCTGTGCCCAGCGCAAACGCAACAAATCCCAAACCAACTATCAGAATAGTGTTTAATTTAAGGAAACTTGAAGCGGAGGTTGTAGCACCTACTGATACGCCAAGCATAATGGTGATAATGTTCATAAGCTCATTCTGAGCGGCTTTGGCGATACGCTCGGTTCTTCCGCTCTCCTTAAGGAGGTTACCCAGCATAAGCATACCAACAAGTGATGCGGCATCCGGAAGAAGAAGTGAAACGATAACTGTTACCATAATCGGGAACAGAATTTTTTCAAGCTTTGAAACGGGGCGCAGAGTATCCATTACAACCGAGCGCTCTTTCTTTGTGGTAAGAGCTCTCATAATAGGCGGCTGAATCATCGGAACAAGAGCCATATACGAGTACGCCGCCACGGCTATAGTACCCAGCATTTCCGGCGCCAGCATTGACGTTACAAAAATTGCAGTAGGTCCGTCGGCACCGCCGATGATTGCGATAGAACCAGCTTCGTTTGGTGCAAATCCCAGCAAAATCGCTCCTATATATGTCAGGAAAATACCAAACTGTGCTGCCGCTCCGAGGATAAAACTCTTAGGGTTAGCAATAAGCGGTGAGAAATCGGTCATAGCACCTATGCCCAGGAATATAAGCGGCGGATAAACGCCTGCTTTTACTCCGAAATACAGGAAATCCATAAGTCCCGGTGTACAGCCTACAAAATCTCCCCTGCCTGCCAGCAGATCCCTGAAACCTGCCAGGTCACTGTACTGAACAGCAAGATTCGCTCCCGGTATGTTTGCCAGAAGCATTCCGAATGCAATTGGTATCATAAGCAGCGGCTCAAATCCTTTTTTAATACCGAGCCACAGAAAAACGAAGGATACTAAAATCATAATCAAATTCTTATATCCGTCGCCACTGAAAAAATATGCATATCCGGAGTTTGTAAAAATATCCGACAATGCCTGCCAAACTCCTTCTAATATCTCCATAAAGAAAAATTCCTCCCTCAGAACGGTCTCGTATTATCCGCAATAGCTGCCGCAGCCCACGGATTTCTCGAGCCTACATTTACTTTTCTGATTGAGCGAATGGTAACTCCTGCACCCTCGCTTGCAACAATAGCCGCAGTAATAGCAGCTACGATCTCCGGGCTGACTGAGGAGTCAACAACCGGTGCAGGCGCTGCCGGAGCAGGCTTTGCCATTGGAACAGGAGCAGCACTTTTCTCCATCTTCGGTTTCTTGTGTTCTTTGCTGCCGCTTTCGAGTTTTGACACAAGTTTGCCGTAAAGATTAAATATTACAATAAGGATAATCAATACTGCAAATACAGTTCCCATGCCTGCAACAACAAGCGTTGTAGTAAACTGCGGACTGGTATCTGCAACTATCGTCATAAGAATCTGACTCAAAATAAATTCCCCCATAATAAATTTCTTAAATTTTCATCTGTGATATTATAAAACAAATGTTAAATTTTTTCAACGTTATTTTGTATTTTTTTTTATTATGTCAAATTGTATAAAATAACTTGATTTATTTGGCGAATAGTATATAATATTATTATCGGCAGGGAGGTTTTATTATGACGGAGAAAACATTGATTATCGCAATACTTGTGGCGCTTATTCTTCTCTGGTTTGCTGAAACCTTAAACTTGAGAAAGACAAGCAAATTACTGGGCGGGGTTATTGACCTTGGCTTTGCTGTATTACGATAGCTCTGCAAAATAATTATATATTATATATTAAAAACAGGACTGTGAAATTCACAGTCCTGTTTTTTGCATTAATGTATATTTTATGCATTTTTAATCATACAATGTTTTTAATAATTTTATTTCCTCTGCATATCCGCCGATATCATTCGGCGTTTCAAGATAAAAAGGAAGGTCTTTTAAGGCAGGATGATTGATGATTCTTGCCATCGCATCGGCTCCTATATTGCCCTGCCCTATCTTTTCGTGCCTGTCCTTATGGCTGCCCATGGGATTTTTTGAATCATTTAGATGAACTGCTTTAAGCCTGCTAAGACCAATTGTTTTATCAAACTCCTCCAGCACGCCGTCAAGGTCATTGACTATATCATAGCCTCCGTCAAAAACATGACAGGTATCAAGGCATATGCCGAGCTTGTCGCTAAGTTCTGTTTTGTCGATAATTTCTTTAAGTTCCTGAAAATTACGTCCTATCTCGGTTCCCTTGCCCGCCATTGTTTCCAGCAAAACAGTAGTAGTCATTTCGCTGTACAAAACGCTGTTGAGCGCGCCGGCAATCAGCTCAATTCCCTTTTTAGCACCCTGTCCCACGTGGGAACCCGGATGAAAATTATAAAGCTGACCCGGTGTATACTCCATTCTTTTCAGGTCATCGGCAAACGTATTAACCGCAAACTGTCTGACTTCTTCCTTATCGCTGCAGCAATTGAGGGTATACGGTGCGTGAGCAAGAATTACAGGAAAATTTTCACTTTCCTTAAGCTTTAAAAATTCTTCAACGTCACTGCAATCAATGTCCTTTGCCTTGCCGCCTCTTGGATTTCGGGTGAAAAACTGAAAGGTGTTAGCGCCGATTTCCTGCGCCTGCCTCAGCATAGCAGAGTAGCCCTTAGATGAGCTGAGATGTGCTCCGATAATAAACATATACTTATCGCTCCGTTATTTTGACAGGGCTTTTTTTGCCATATCCTCTTCCGCCCTGCCTGACATTATGTAATTCAGAAGGTCTGCAACACAGCCCTTGTTGCAGTGGCATGCCTCATAGCTGCATATCTTATGTATCGGTTTGGGAGCCTGCCCGGCACATGCAGGCAGACCTACCGTTTTAAGCATATCCCAGTCGTTATAATAATCTCCGATTGCCGCCACGTGACTTTTGTCAATGCCGAGCATATCCGCCAGCCGCATAATGCCGACGCCCTTATGAGTGTTCTCCTGGAGCATCTCCAGGCTCCAAAGAGATGACGCCATAAAATTAGCCTTGGGATTGGGGTTCTTGTCGATATATTTCTGTAGCTCGTTTATAGTCAGCGGATTTGACCAGAAGATAACTTTCATCCAGCCCTCTTCCGGAACCTCGTCAATGGTAGTTATCTGATAATGCGTTTTATCAAAATACATCTGACCTCTTGAAAGTATACCTTTTTTTATAATGTACACATAATCGTCAAAAAAAATACCGACGTCAAGGCTGTGACCGTGAGTATTAAAAAGCTCCGAAATTTCCCTGACAAACTGCCTGCCCTCAGGGCCGATTGTACTGCGCCATATTGTTTTATTCTGATTATAATCATGTATGCCTGCACCGTTAAGGATAACCGCCGGCTGATTTGGAGTTATTCTGTCATAATTTCTCTTAAGGCTTGACACAGTTCTTCCGGAAGCGAGCGTAAAATTGCCCCCCAGCTCCGTAAATTTTTTAATCGCCTCATAATTGTTCTTGGGCAGTTTTCTGAATTTATTGTTGAGAGTTCCGTCAATATCGGATACAACAAGCCAGTTTTCGAAAGTTTTTTCCATAGTTTTCTCCTGATGTCACATGCTGTGATTTTCAAGTTTCTTTAAAAATTTTGTAAAATAATCGGGCAGTTCGGACTTGAATTCCATATACTCCTTTGTTTTAGGATGAACAAATCCTATCTCACCGGCGTGAAGGCACTGACCGCCCAGGGACTCAATGACCTTCTTCGGTCCGTAAACAGCGTCGCCTGCAAGAGGGTGATTGATATACGCCATATGCACCCTTATCTGGTGAGTTCTGCCCGTTTCGAGTATACATTTTATATGGGTGAAGCCGCCGTAACGCTTTATTACTTCATAGTGTGTTACGGCATGTTTTGAATTTTTCTCTGTGACAGCCATTTTTTTCCTGTCCTTTGGGCTCCTGCCGATAGGACGGCACACAGTGCCGGAATCTTCTTTAATATTTCCGTAGCAGACCGCCTGGTATGCACGGTGAAAGGAATGTTCCTTTATCTGCTCGGCAAGGCTCAGGTGAGCCGCATCATTTTTTGCCACTATCAGAAGTCCTGACGTATCCTTGTCTATCCTGTGCACAATTCCGGGACGTATAACCCCGTTTATTCCGCTGAGACTGTCCTTACAATGATATAAAAGTGCGTTTACAAGCGTGCCGCTGTAATTACCTGCCGCCGGATGAACCACCATTCCCTTTGGCTTATTCACCACCAGCAGATCACCGTCCTCATACACGATGTCAAGCGGAATATTCTGTGCCTCCACCTCAAGGGGCACTGCGTCGGGAATGATTACAACTATTGTGTCGTCTTCCCTGCATTTATAATTCTTAGCCACCGGCGACGAATTGACTGTCACATTGCCGCCGTCAATCAGCTTCGAGATTCCGCTGCGGGTAAAATCCTCCATACTGCTGCTGATCACCTTGTCAATACGTACTCCAGCCATGCTTTGATCCACTTTAAGCGTCAGCGTATCACTCATCTTTCTTCTCCTTTTTGAAGATATCAAAAACAAGATACGCCACAAGGCTCACCGTACCGAGGGTAACTGCACAGTCCGCAATATTAAACACGGCAAAATCAACAAATGTGGGATTAATAAAATCAATAACGTAGCCGAGAAATATCCTGTCGATAAGATTGCCGATTGCGCCGGCGACAATGACGCCGAGGCTCCAGTAAAGCCACAGGTTCTTCTGGGCGCGGGTATACATATATATTATTAACCCCAGCGCCACGACACAGGTAAGAATAACAAAAATCACCCTGCCGCCGCTAAACATTGAAAATGCGACTCCCGTATTTTCCGCATAGCGAAATTCCACAAAGCCTTTGATAAAATCCTTAGCCTTGTCAGGATAAAGCTCCGATTTTGCAATGTATTTGGTTACCTGGTCGAATACAACTATCAATATTATCATTACAACGGACCAGATATTTTTGTTTTTAAGCCGCACGTAATAAACTTCCTTTAATTATATTATTTTAGGCACACAGCTTTTTGAGGTTGTGTGCCTATTATTTTTACTCTTCTAAGCCGAGCTGTTTGATAACATCAGAGCAATGAGAACAAAGCGTCGGATGCTCAGCATCATCGCCTACTGTCTGTGAATACTTCCAGCAGCGCTCGCATTTCTCGCCGTCAGCCCTGGAAACGGAAACTGAAAGTCCTTCCACGTCGCCCTTGAAGCTGCCCTCGCCGTTTGACACCTCAACTGCTGAGGTGATAAAGATCTCAGGAAGCGCATCCTTAACGCCGTTAAGGAAATCATAAAGCTCGCCGTCGGCATAAAGCGATATCTTTGCCTCCAGCGGCTTGCCGATAACCTTTTCGTTTCTGGCAAGCTCAAGTGCCTTCTGCACGTCGACTCTTACAGCGTGAATTCTGTCCCACTTGGCTATGAAATCATCGTCAGCTTCAATGAAATCAGGCTGTGGTATTTCATTAAACAGCGGTGATTCAGAATTTCTTGATGAATCGTGAGGCATTGCTCTCCAAATTTCATCAGCAGTAAACGCAAGAATTGGAGTCAGCATAAGTGTGAGTGCGTCAAGAACCTTATAGAGAACTGTCTGCGCCGCGCGTCTTGTAGCGCTGTTTGGTGCAGAGGTGTAAAGTCTGTCCTTGAGCACGTCGAAATAGAAGTTACTCATATCAACAACGCAGAAATTATGGATTGCGTGTGATACTGTATGATAGTCATATACCTCATAACCGCCGCATGCAGTCTTGATAATTTCGTCGAGCTTCATAAGCGCATACTTATCAAGCTCCTCCAGCTGCTCGTTTGATACCATATCCTTGTCAGGGTCAAAATCATAAAGATTTCCTATGCAGTATCTTGCCGTGTTTCTGAGTTTTCTGTAGTTATCTGAGATTTGCTTGAGGATTTCCTTGCTGATACGGATATCGGCATGGTAATCCGCGCTGGCAACCCAAAGACGGAGTATATCGGCGCCGTACTGGCTGATGATCTGCTGAGGATCAATACCGTTTCCAAGGGATTTTGACATCTTTTTACCCTCGCCGTCAACGGTCCAGCCGTGGGTGATGATCTGCTCAAACGGAGCTTTCTCTCCGCCTGCAACAGCGGTAAGAAGTGATGACTGGAACCAGCCTCTGTACTGGTCGGCACCCTCAAGGTAAACATCGGCAGGACGCTTGAGATATGGTCTGTTCTTACATACGGCTGCATGTGACGAACCCGAATCGAACCATACGTCCATGATATCCTTTTCCTTGTCAAAGCCCTTTGTGCTGCCGCAGTGAGGACATTTGAAACCGTCCGGGAGGAAATACTCTGCGTCGTGGTCAAACCATGCGTCTGAGCCCTCTTTGCCGAAGATTTCAGATATTTTCATCATAAGATCATTGTCGATGATTTCCTTGCCGCATTTCTGGCAATAAACAACAGGAATTGGCACGCCCCATTTTCTCTGACGAGAGATACACCAGTCGGCACGTTCCATAACCATTGACTGCAATCTGTCCTTGCCCCATTCCGGGAACCATTTAACGTCCTCTGCCGCTTTTACGGCTGCGTCTTTGAAGTCGTCTACGGAACAGAACCACTGGCTTGTGGCACGGAAAATTACCGGCTTATGGCATCTCCAGCAGTGAGGATACTGGTGCTCGATCTTCTTAAGAGCGAAGAGAGCGCCTGTCTCTTCAAGGTGAAGAGCTATCGGCTTATTGGCTTCCTCAGTTGTCAAACCTGCGAACTGACCGGCTTCCTCAGTGAGTCTGCCCTTTTCGTCAACAGGAACGATAACGGGAATTTCAGGATAATTTTTACATACCACGAAGTCCTCGATACCGTGACCGGGAGCGGTGTGTACGCATCCTGTACCGCTTTCGAGAGTTACGTGATCGCCGACAATTACAAGGGAGGTTCTATCCAGGAACGGATGCTGAGTCTTCATATATTCCAGCTCGCTGCCTTTGATAATTCCTACAGTTTCGTAATCGCTTACTCCCTTTGCTTCCATAGCAGCAGGAGCAAGGTCGGTTGCCATAACATAATATTCATCACCTGATTTAATCAGGGAGTACTCAAAATTAGGACCTACGCAAATAGCAACGTTTGCAGGCAGTGTCCATGTAGTTGTTGTCCAGATAACGAAATATGTCTTTGAGAGGTCGGCTTCCATAGCAGTGAGCTTGCCCAAATCGTCCGTTACGTTAAATTTAACATAAATTGAGTGGCACGGATCCTCAGCATATTCGATCTCCGCTTCAGCAAGAGCTGTATTGCAGTCAGGGCACCAGTAAACAGGCTTAAGTCCCTTATAGATATAGCCCTTTGACGCCATGGTGGCAAATACTTTTATCTGCTCTTCCTCAAACTCCTTTTGAAGAGTGATATAAGGATTGTCCCACTCGGCAATTATGCCAAGTCTTTTGAATGATTCACGCTGAACATCAACATATCCCAGCGCTGTATCGCGGCAAATTTTCCTCAGTTCAAGGTCGGAAATATTGCTCTCCGCAGTGATACCTGCCTTTTTCCTTGCGGCAAGCTCTGTGGGGAGTCCGTGAGTATCCCAGCCGGGAACAAACGGGGACTGGAATCCGGTCATGTTCTTATATCTGACAATAAAATCCTTAAGGGTTTTATTAAGCGCATGACCGATATGAATATCTCCGTTAGCGTAGGGAGGACCGTCATGCAAAACAAAGAGAGGTTTTCCCTCGTTATGCTTCATAAGCTTGCGGTACTGGTCATTCTCCTCCCAGCGTGAAAGGAATTCCGGTTCTCTTGCCGGCAGTCCCGCACGCATGGGGAATTCGGTTTTTGGTAAATTAAGTGTCTGATTATAATCCATTATATCTGCTCCTTAAAAGAGACGGCATGACTTTATGCCGTCATCTTGAATTATTTATTTTTTCTTTTTGAAAAAGCCTTTAAATTTCGGGCTGTCATCCTCTTCTTCCTCTTCAGGAGAAATCAGAGAAATTGTTTCATTTGTTCTTTCGTTTTCTTTTTTAATATGAAAATAGTTTTCAAAAGGCATAGAGCTCTCAAACTCCGGCTCGTCTTCAATCACCGGGATTGACTTGGCATTCTCGTCAATGGGTGTGATTTCATCGGTTGTAAAAGCGTCGATAGCATTTGATACTTCCTCCGGTGACGCCGGTATCTCCTCAGGCTCGTGCAGAGGTGAGTACTTATCCATCGATTCAATCTCGTCAATAATTTCATCCACCTGGTCGGCACCGAAATCAAATATTTTTTCCTGACTTACTGAACCTGATTCTTCAATCTCCTCAACATCTTCGGTTTCGTCCTGTGAATTCTCTTCGGGCTCGTCGTCGGTTTCATCTTCGGCAGTATCAGCATCTTTATCAACATCTTCAACTTCCTCGATGTCGTCTGCCGCGTCCTCATCCTCCTGTTCCTGCTGAGGCTCGTTTTGAACTGTTTCCTCAGGCTGAGCTTCCTCTTTTGCTTCGTCCTCGCCCACTATCTCAGTAATATTCTTAATCATAACGTCAAGCTCTTTTTCAAGCTTGCTTGCCTCTTCATCGGCGGTATGCTGCGAAGCGTCGTTTACCGGCATGGAGTCAAGTTTGTCAAGCTGTTCTTTGTAAAGCTCCTCAAGAGTTTTGCGGAATGTCTGGGAATCTTCTTTGAGCTTAGCCATAATTTCTGACTGATAAGCTCTCTCCGCCTTTGCCTTTGAAACGATTTCCTCGGCAAGCTTTTTCGCCTGGGAAAGAGCGTTGGCGGCAACCACCTTTGCGCTTTCGATTGCCTCGTTTGCCTTTTTCTCTGCCTGAGCGATAATTTCTTCTGCCGCCTGTTCCTTTTCTTTCGTAAGGTCAGCAACATATTTTCTTGCTTCGCCGATTATTTTGTCAGCCTTTTCCTTGGCGTCAACCACCGTCTGCTGAGCGGAGGCAGCTGAATCCGCAAGGGATTTGTCAGCCTTTTCCTTAGCGTCCTTTGTTACTTTGGAAGCCATTTTCTGAGCGGTGATAAGCGCTGTTTTTATTGAATCCTCGTCAGCCCTGTACTCCTCTATTCTGTTGGCAAGAACTTCCATCTTGCGGTAAAGTTCTTTGTTCTCGTCAAAAATGGCTTCATAGGATTCTATAACATCCAGCAGAAGCTCGTTGACTTCATCTCTGTCATAGCCGCCGCTTTCTACTGTAGAAAGCTTTTTCTCACGGATCTGGCTTGGTGTAATCATATTCATTCTCCCCCATAATTTAAAGATTTAATCTTTAACAATCTCACATAAACATACCGTTGTTTTCCAGCTCGTCAATAAGGTCGCCCATAACGTCCACGTTGTAAGGAGTTATGATATATGTGCTGTTGGCAACCCTCTTTATCTGTCCGTTGCTGGCATATGCCACGCCGCTGAGAAAATCAAGCAGTCTTCTGGCGATATCTCTGTTGGTGCTTTCAAGATTGAGAACCACCGTTCTCTTAGCGTTGAGGTTATCGGCAATAGACGCCGCCTCCTCAAACTTTTCCGGCTTTACGAGAACCACCTGAAGCTGAGTGGTGGTATGTATATTAACCACCTTGTCACTGTCGTGGCGCTTCATTCTCGGGCGTTCGGTATATCTTTCCTCTTTTTCTGCTCTTTCCTGAGCCCTATCACGCCTGCTCACTCTTTCCTTTGGAGGCGCTATTCCGAAAGTATCCTTGCCGCTTTCATCATAGAAATCGTCAAAATCGTCATCATCACTGTCGGAAACAATATCCTTGATTTTATCGAATATGCTCATATTCCCTCTCCTTACAAAACTGAATCAACTAAAAATATTTTCTTGCGCCGAAAATTGACGAACCGACTCGCACTATATTTGAGCCGTTGGCAATAGCAGCTTCAAAATCGCCGCTCATGCCCATAGACAAAATTTCCATATCTATATTATCTATTTTTTTATCCCTAATGTCAATGAAAGATTGATACATTGTGCTGAAATATTGCGATACTTCCTTTTCGCTGTCGCAAATCGGCGGAATAGTCATAAGTCCCTTGACTTTTATATTGCTCATGAGGGCAATTTCGTTCAAAAGTTCCTCGAGCTGCTCAATATAAATACCGCTTTTGGAATCTTCCTTTCCGACATTTACCTCAACGAGAATGTTGGTTACAAGTCCTTTGTTTTTGGACACTCTGTTTATCTCGGTGGCAAGCTTTACAGAATCCACAGATTCTATCATATCTACTTCACCGACAATCTGCTTTACTTTATTTGTCTGCAAGTGACCGATAAGGTGCTTTTCAACATTATCAAGATGAAGCTCATCCTTCTTGCCGAGGTATTCCTGCACCCTGTTTTCACCTATCAGGTCCGCTCCGAGATCCAGCACTTTGTTGATATAAACGCTTTCAACAGTCTTTGTAACTGCCATCAGTCTTACGTCCGCCGGATTTCTGCCTGCCTTCAGGGCGGCTTCCTCAACCCTTGATTTTACGGATTTATAATTGTCCTCAACTGCTTTAAGCCTGTTTTCATCAACTGTAAACTTTTCCGTCATGCAAATCAGTTCCTTTCGTTATAATCTGGTCATAGTAGCGTATTGAATCGCTGTTTTGAGCATCATAGCCGAAAACCACGTAATCCTTTGTTGAATATATTATCTCGCCGCTTCGTTTCTCCACGGTATTTGAAATCAAAGCGTATACAAATTTTTCGCCGTTATCATCCACATGAACGGCGGAGGCAGGAATCTTGAATCCCTCATACTCGCTGTATCTGATCTCTATATCCTCAAGTCTCATTGAAGCTATCCTGCTGTTCATATCCGAGCATCTGAGCACAAGCACTGTCTCTTCTGTGTTCAAATCAGGGTCCGCTCCGCTTATCACCTGACATTTTAATATGTCATCACTGGATTTAAGCGTTACGTTAAGGGTATCGCCGTCACTGATTTTCACAGTATCTTTTGAGGGAACAACACAGCAAAAATACCATTCATAACTGGTTATCAGCTTTCCGAAGCTGCTGCTGTCATTTTCTGACGCTGACACTTTTTCGATACAGCTTTTAAGTGTAGCCGCGTCAATCTCAGTCGCCTTGGAATAATCGACTATTGATTCAAAGCCGTCGGTATATGACGAAAATATTCCCGACTCCTCAGTCGTAAGATAATCAACAGGGCTGCAGGTGCTGACATTTATCTCATCAAGCTGGTTTTTAATATCCGACTTAACCTGGGAAAAATCAATTTTTTCACCGATTGTCAGCTGTCGTCTAATGAACCTTTCGTTCAGATCATCGGAATATTCCAAAAGGGAATCGTACCTGCCGTTGCCAACAGCTCTTATATAGCTATTCACATCGCTGAGTATGTCGCTGTCTATCTGTTCAACATCCGTAACCGTTCCTGATGCCTGAGTTTCAAGCTCTTCATAATAGCTCAGCTGACTCTGAAGCTCCTGAGCTGAAGAATACTTCGTTGCATCTTCCTCGGAGGAAAAGACCATTGCTATATTGCCTCCTGCCTTGACCTTCTCTCCGTTATTCACGCTCGCCACGGTAACTCCGCTGGAACTTCCGCTGACAGTATGCTCGTCCCTAATCACCAGCGCCTGAGCATCAATAGTTTCATAAACGGTGGATTTAACCGCCGTAATCGTCTCAACGTCAACATTAAGAGCGCTGTAACAGCCGTAAAATATGTAAGCACCTATCAGCGCCAGGACCAATATAATAGCAACTATGTCGCCGGGTATTTTTTTTGAGGTTTTATTCACTTTGCTTTCCTTCGTTTTTCCCATTTGTAAAATCCTCACAACAGGCGACTGCCTTTTTTACTGTGTTATCAATTCCGT
The DNA here is from genome assembly GCA_019115455.1 of Candidatus Eubacterium faecigallinarum. Classification (GTDB taxonomy): domain Bacteria; phylum Bacillota; class Clostridia; order Oscillospirales; family Acutalibacteraceae; genus Eubacterium_R; species Eubacterium_R faecigallinarum. The sequence continues at coordinate 61,860 of DXDN01000005.1, read as the reverse complement.
CGGCGTCCGGTCTCAGGATAACTGCATCCTTGCGCCGCTTAAACCATGTTATCTGCCGCTTGGCATAATTTCTTGTTTTTCGTTTTAAATTTTCAACAGCTTCTTCCAGCGGACAATCTCCGTTCAGATACGCCGCCAGTTCCTTATGCCCGATTGCCTGAGCGGCGGTTTCAGCGCTTATGTTCAGGTTCCTTCGAGCCTCGTCAAGAAGCCCCTGCTCCATCATCTTGTCCACCCGTGAATTTATCCTGTCATAAAGAATATTTCGGTTTTCATACTCAATGACAAAATAGAGAACTTCATAAGGCGATTCTTCACGGCGTGAATCTATATTCTGCTGAGTTTTGCTTACTCCCGAATAATAAAGTTCAAGCGCCCTGACAACTCTTTTTTTGTTGTTCTTATGTATCTCCTTTGCCGACTGGGGGTCAACCTGCGCCAGCTCGTTATATAAATCATCGCAGTCCCTGTTCATCAGACGGTTTCTCAGTTCAAAATCCGTCTGTCCCTCGCTGAAAATGATATTGTCAACAAGGCTGTCGATAAAAAGTCCTGTGCCGCCGACAATCACCGGGATCTTGCCTTGGGAAATTATTTCGTCAATCTTCTGCCTTGCCAGCGAGCACCAAGCCGCCACCGAAAATCTTTCCTGCGGCTCAAGAAATTCCACCAGGTGATGCTTTGCCTGAGCCTTTTCCTCAGAGGTGGGGGCGGCGGTTGCCACAGGCATATTCTTATATACCTGCATAGAATCGGCGGAGATTATCTCTCCGTTTACTGCCAGGGCTATTTTTATCCCCAGGGCAGTTTTGCCTGACGCTGTCGGACCTGCAACAACTATGATTTTCTTTTTCATATCGCTTTACACTCTTGAAAACTGTTTTTCAATATCATATCTGGATATTTTTATAAACACAGGTCTGCCGTGGGGGCAATAGCGAATCTGCGGCATTGAAAACAATCTTTTTAAAAACAGCTCCTGCTCCTGTGGGGTCGTATTGTCGCCGCCCTTTACTGCGGCACGGCACGAAGCAGAATGGTATATCCAGTCAATTTTATCTGGTGTAATATCTGTCCTGTGCTCCAAAAGCTTGCGTGCTATTTCAGTAATCATATCCGCAATATCGCTGTCGGCAGCCAGTGAGGGAACCGCGCGCACGGCTATGGTACTTTCGCCGAAGGGTTCGGTTTCAAATCCGCACTGCTTGAGAAGTTCTGCGTTTTCTGTGATAACATCAAACTCATCTTTAGAGAGATTGACAGTTGCGGGAGTGAGGAGCATCTGCACCTCAACGGTGCTCTGCGACACAAATTTTTCGTAGTTCATGCGCTCGTGAGCAGCGTGCTTGTCTATAAAATAAAGCTCATTGTCAATCTCAGCAATTATATATGTCTTAAAGGCTTCGCCGATAAGCCTGAATGAAACATCGCCGCCCTCATCAGCCGTAACGCTTTCGGCGATTTGGGAATCAGGCTTTTCATTTTCTGCAATCGGTTTTGTATCTGGCTTTTCTGTCAATATCTGAGCCTGCATTAAATCATCTGATTTATCAGGAGTTTCGTCAATTGCTAACGGTTCAGGGCTGTCCTCTTTTTCCGCCCTGTCTGACGAAAAATCAATCTTGGGTGAATTTATCTGCCAGAAATTTTTGTCAGGACGAAGCTTGAACACCTGCTGAACGGGTGCGTCGTCTTTCTTTTTAAAATAATCAATTTTTGCGGAATAATTTTTGCCGCTTAAATTGTACACCTGCTCCGCTTTCGGTGAAAAGTCCGCTTCCTTAACCGAGCGGTCGGAATCCACTGTGGATTTCACGCCGTAATATATCAAATCAAATATAGGTTTTTCATTGGCAAAACGGACTTCTATCTTCGCAGGGTGAACATTGACATCCACCAAAGACGGATTGATGCTTATGTCAAGCACGCACATGGGGAATCTGCCCACCATAATTGAATTTTTATACGCCTGCTCCAGCGCCGCCATTGCCGTCTGGCATTTAACAAGCCTGCCGTTTATAAAGAAAAACTGCATGGCTCTGCTTTTTCTGGAAGCTGTGGGCCGTGAGACATAGCCCTTAATGCGCATATTTTCGTAGCTGTAATCAACTGGTATCATTCCCTCGCTGACATCTTTGCCGAAAACGGAATATATGGTTGACAAAAGATCGCCATTACCCGACGTAATCAGCGTCTGCTTGCCGTCACGGATAAATCTGAAAGAAATTTCAGGGTGTGAAATTGCCATTCTGTCAACAATTCCTGCTACTGCGTTGCCCTCGGTAACATCTTTTTTCAGGAACTTCATTCTGGCGGGAGTGTTATAAAATATATCACGCACCACAATCGTAGTTCCCTTGGGACATCCTGCGTCGTCAAAGGATATCTCTTCCCCTCCGGCAATTTCGTATCTCGTGCCGATACTTTCGTTCTCCGCCTTTGTAAGCAGTTCAACTTTAGCAACGGCGCTGATAGACGCCATTGCCTCTCCCCTGAATCCCAGGGTCGATATTGAATTCAAGTCGTCTTTATCAGAAATTTTGCTGGTGGCGTGGGAAATAAAGACCTTTTTTACCTGATCTCTCTCTATGCCGCAGCCATCGTCTGTAATACGTATGTAAGTAGAACCGCCGTTTTTTATTTCAACGGTTATATTCTCAGCCTTTGCGTCAACGGAATTTTCAATCATTTCCTTGACGATTGAGGACGGACGCTCCACCACCTCTCCGGCAGCTATCAGGCTGTATACTTCTTTTGGCAAAATATTAATTTTCGGCACGGGAACGCCCCCTTTCAATTAATTTTTTATTTATCAGGAAAGCTCCTGGGCTTTCTTTTTTAGGTCATAAAGTGTTTGCATCGCCTCTATAGGCGTAATTGTGTTCACATCCAGCGCTTTAAGGATTTCAAAAATCTCCTGTCTGCCGTTGGCTGTAAAATTATACTGAATATCGTTTTCATCCTCTTCTATAACGCTGTCGTCGGCTTTAAACTCAATCTTTACGGCATTTGCCTCCAGTTCTCTGAGGATGACCTTTGCTCTTTTTACCACGCTGTCGGGAACACCTGCAAGCTTGGCAACCTCAATACCGAAGCTCTGGTCTGCGCCGCCCACAACGATTCTTCTGAGGAAGGTTATGTCGTCGCCGCGTTTTTTAACCGCTATGGAGTAGTTTTTAACTCCGTCGATGAGCCCCTCCATTGCCGTAAGCTCGTGATAGTGGGTTGCGAATAAGGTCTTCGCACCCAGCGTTTTCTTCTTGCAGACGAATTCAAGCACCGCTCTTGCAATACTCATTCCGTCAAAGGTGGAAGTGCCTCTGCCTATCTCGTCAAGGATTATCAGCGACGCCGGGGTTGCGTTTTTAAGAATAGCGGCAACCTCATTCATTTCTACCATAAAGGTGGACTGACCTGTTGCCAAATCATCGCTGGCGCCTACACGTGTGAAGATAGCGTCAACTATGCCGATTTTTGCACTTTTTGCCGGAACGAACGAGCCTATCTGAGCCAGCAAAGTTATCAGAGCAATCTGGCGCATATAAGTTGATTTACCAGCCATATTCGGACCGGTTATAATAGCGCATCTGTTGTCGTCCCTGTCAAGCACGGTATCGTTAGGCACAAAGGGCGCATCCTCCAGCAGCGCTTCAACGACGGGATGCCTGCCGTCCTTTATCTCTATCTTTCCGTCATTTGAAATCACCGGGCAAACGTAATTGTTGCTGACAGCAACCTCCGCCAACGAAGCGAGCACATCCAGCGAAGCAAGTTTTTTTGCTGTCTGCTGCAAGCGTTCTACCTCCTGCGCCACGGTATTGCGAACGCCGGAAAACACCTCATACTCCAAGGCAACGCTCCTGTCCTTGGCTCCGATTATTCTGCCCTCAAGCTCCTTAAGCTCCTGGGTGATATATCTCTCACAGTTAGTGAGCGTCTGTTTTCTTACATATGTATCGGGCACCATATCTTTATAAGAATTTGACACCTCAATATAATAACCGAACACACGGTTATAACCCACTTTAAGCTTCGGGATACCTGTCAGCTCCCTCTGCTCGCTCTCAATTGAGGCAATAACTCCTGCGCCGTCGGTCATAATTGACTTAAGCTCGTCAATCTCGCTGTTGTAGCCGCTCTTGATAAGTCCGCCCTCACGCACGGAAAACGGAGGCTCGTCAACAATAGCCTTGTCAATCAAACTCTTCACATCTTCAAGAAGGTCGATTCCGCCGAATATATCTTTAAGCAGTGCTGACGACGCTTCGCTCAAGGCGTTTTTAACCAGCGGCAGCTTTTCGATAGTGTACTGAAGTGATTTAAGCTCTTTGGCATTGGCTGTGCCGTAAACTATGCGCGTCATAAGCCTTTCTATATCGTTGATTCCCACAAGGCATTCACGCACGCTGTCCCTCATTTTCGGATTATCGGCAAGTTCGCCCACAGCATTCTGCCTTTTTACAATTTTGGGAATTGACATCAGCGGACGTTCAAGCCACGATTTAATCATGCGCTTGCCCATAGCCGTCTTTGTTTTGTCTATTACCCACAAAAGCGAATGCTTCTTGTCGCCTGTCATCATTGATTTGGTAAGCTCAAGGTTCCTTCTTGCGCTTATGTCAAGGCTCATGTACTGCTCCTCGTCATAAAAATCAATTTCGGACGGGGTTTCAATCTCATTTTTCTTCTGAGTTTCTCTCAAGTATCCGATTACCGCTCCAAGAGCACTCACCGCCGATTTGCTGTGACCTATGCCAAGGGAGGATATCTCTTCTTTTTTAAGGGTCTCAATTATCAGCGATGTAGCGTTTTCAAAATCAAATTTGTCATCATCGAGAACTTCCACGCTTGCGCTGAGTTTCTTGGCAAACCTCTCAATCTGTTTGAAGTCGAGAGTTTTTGAATTGACGATAAGTTCCCTGGGCGCATATGTTGAAAGCTGGTTTACAAGCTTGTTTTCCACATCGTCGCCGTCAAGAACGGTAATGTGAAACTCGCCTGTTGACACATCGGCAAAACATACGCCCGTGTCTTTGTCGCCTGTAAATACGGCGCACAGATAGTTGTTTGAGCCGTCGTCGAGCATATTGCTTTCGATAACAGTTCCGGGAGTGATGATTCTTATGACATCTCTTTTTACCAGCCCCTTGACCGTTGCAGGGTCCTCCATCTGCTCGCAGATAGCCACTTTGTAGCCGCGTGATACCAGCTTGGCGATATAACTGTCGGCGCTGTGAAACGGCACTCCGCACATAGGAGCCCTTTCCTCCTGACCGCAGTCACGCCCTGTCAGAACCAGGTCAAGTTCCTGGGACGCAATTTTTGCGTCCTCAAAAAACATCTCATAAAAATCACCAAGGCGGAAGAAAAGAATGGCGTCCTCATACTGAGCCTTAATTTGAAAATACTGCACCATCATCGGCGACAGTTTAGTTGATTTGTTTCCCATTCATTCTTCCTCCTTTTTAATGATTTTCAGTTAATTAATCAGATTAGTGGCAGCCGCCGCAGGTGCTGCAGTTATGTGTGCAGCCGTCATCAGCCGGAAGCTCGCAGGTCTCTGCGTCCTGACCGTCGAAAAACAGACCGATCATTCCGCTGATATACTGTGCCATTTTCTCCATTTCGGAAGCAGCGGCAGAATAGTTTTGCATATTCTCGCCTTCCATAATCTCAGCATAAAGCTTCTGATACTGATTCTGAAGATCAGTGATTTTTTCCTGTGATGCTTCCGCACCTTTTTCAGACTCCTGCTGATATTTAAGTGAAAGCAGCTGCATCTCCTGCATCTGCTGCTGAAGCTTTTCATCTCCGTCGTTTGCCTTAGCCGCAGCCTGAAGCGCGATGAATCGCTCGTCCTTCTGAATTTCTTTGCCTAATTCTCTGAGTGCTGACTCAATGCTCATTTTAATTTTTCTCCTTTACTATTTCTCCCCTCATAACGAAAGTCAGAGGTTCGATTACTTTAATGTTCTGGAAGGTTCCGATAAGGCTTTCGTCTCCTTCAAATTCTATAATCAAGTTGCCGTCGTTTCGCGCGGCAACATAATTATCCGCAAGTTTGCCTTTGCCGTAAACAAAGCATTTGTAGGTCTTGCCCTTGTGCAGTGCCATTTGTTCGGCGCTTATCCTCTCCTGTAAATCCGTAAGCTCCTTAAACCACTTTGACTTTTCCTCACGGCTTACGGGGTCGTCCATTTCAGCCGCAGGCGTTCCCTTTCGAGGTGAGAAAATAAACGTAAACAGCGAGGTCGCCTTTACTTCCTCCACCAAGGATAATGTCTGTTTAAAGTCCTCGTAAGTCTCGCCCGGGAAACCGACGATAACGTCGCTGGTTACCGAAAGCTCGTCGCCCATTAATTCTCTGGCATAATTTATAAGCTCCATATACTGACTGCGTGTGTACTTCCTGTTCATCGCCTTAAGCACTCTGTCGCTGCCGCTCTGAAACGGCAGATGAAGATGCTGGGCAACCTTGTCGCAGGACGCCATAGTCTCAATAAGCTCTTTGGTGCAGTCCTTGGGATGGCTGGTCATAAAACGTATTCTGAAATCGCCGTCCAGGTCGTTAAGCTCCCTGAGAAGGCTTGCAAAGGATACGCTGGGCGCCAGGTCCTTGCCGTAGGAATTAACATTCTGCCCCAGCAGTGTAATTTCCTTATAGCCCTGGCAAACGAGCTCCTTGAACTCCTTAATAATTTCAGCCTTTTCCCTGCTGCGCTCCCTGCCTCTGACGTAAGGCACTATGCAGTAGGAGCAGAAATTGTTGCAGCCGTACATTATCGGCAGCCACGCTTTTGAATCAGCGTCGCGCTTAACAGGTATGCCTTCGGCAATAACACCGTCGGTATCCGGAATTTCAAACACACGTTTTTTACCGGTAAGGGTTTTGTATAACAGCTGAGGAAAACGATGTACAACATGGGTGCCGAACACAAGATCAACAAAGGGATATGATTTTTTTATCTTGTCGGCTATGTGCTGCTGCTGCATCATACAGCCGCAAAGCGCCAGCACTGCGTCGGGATTCTTACGCTTATAGCTTTTAAGCGATCCCACATTACCGAAAACTCTGTCCTCGGCATGCTCCCTGACAGCGCAGGTGTTGAAAATAATCAGCTTCGCCTCAAAGCGGTCGTCGGTAAAATCATAGCCCATAAGCTCCAGCATGCCCTTGAGCTTTTCGCTGTCAGCAACATTCTGCTGGCAGCCGTAGGTGATAACGCACGCCTTAGGCTTCTCGTCATACATGGCGGAAACAACGGAATTCACCTTTATGGCAAACTGCTTTTGCTCATCAAGCTCCGCACTGCTGACGAGCTTGTCTTTTTTTGCGGTCTCACTCATATTTCCGCCTCCTTTTACGCTCAATTATACAGAGAATATTATAACAAAACAGAAAATTATAATCAATATATAAATATAAATAAAATAATAATTTTAATAAGCTATATAATGAACATAATATACAAGAGTAATTGATTTTTTCTGATGCTGATGTTAAAATTAGTAATCAGAATAAATTTTCCAGGTGATTATATGCTAAAGAAAAGAGGCTCCGGCGTTCTTCTTCACATCAGTTCGATGCCGTCGCCGTATGCCGTAGGCGTTTTTGACCAAAACGTAAAACATTTTATCGACGTTATCGCCGATATGGGATTCACATACTGGCAGGTTCTCCCGTTCAATCCCCTTGACGGTGCAAACTCGCCGTACTGCTCCCCCAGCGCATTTGCAGGCAACTATCTTTTCATAGACCCAAAGGGACTTTGTGATATGGGGCTTGTCAGCGAAAGCGACGTCAAAGACAACATATATACAGATTCGCCCTACACCGCCGACTATGAATTTGCGGCGCAAAAGAGGCTGTCACTGCTCAAAAAAGCATTTTTGAACATTGACGAAAATCTGGCAAAGGAAATAAAGAATTTTGAAATAAACAATCCCTGGCTCACGGATTACAGCGTATTTATGGCTGTCAAGGAGCTGGAGGGCATGAAACCCTGGTGGCAGTGGAGCAAAAATCATGCCAGGTACTACGACTGCATAAAGGACATTTATTCATATGAGGAGTCCGCGGCGTTTTGGAAATTCGTTCAGTATATTTTCAGCAAGCAGTGGTCAGAAATCAAAAAATATGCCAACAACAAGGGCATAGCGGTAATCGGCGACATGCCCATTTATGTTGCCATGGACAGTGTTGACGTCTGGTCAAATCTGCCCATGTTTCTCATTGATGAAAAAACACTTAAGCCGCAGAAAGTAGCCGGCGTTCCGCCTGATTATTTCAGCAGTGACGGACAGCTTTGGGGCAATCCCATTTACAACTGGAGCGCTATGGAAAAGGACGGATTCTCCTGGTGGATTTCACGTCTTGAAAACGCTTTGAAAATTTACGACACAGTAAGAATTGACCATTTCAGAGCATTTGCCTCTTACTGGGAAGTGCCTGCCGATTCCACCACGGCAAAGGTGGGCGAATGGGTGCAGGGACCGAAAATGAAGCTTTTTGACAAGGTTTTTGAAAAATTCCCCGACGCACCTATCATTGCCGAAGATTTAGGCGTTTTCGGCGAAGACGTAGTCGAGCTTCTCAGAGACACCGGTTTCCCCGGAATGAAGGTGGTCCAGTTCGGCTTTGACCCGAATTCTGATTCCTCACACATGCCTCATAACGCCGTGCAAAACAGCATCAACTATGTGGGTACTCACGATAACAATACTCTGCTGGGATGGCTGTGGGAAGCAAGTGAGGAGGAACGCAGATTTGCCCTTGACTACGCAGGATTTAAGGGTGACAACTGGGGCGAGGGCGGATACCAGAGTCCGTCATGCCGCAGCATTATAGAGACCGTATGGAAAAGCTCGTCCAACGTGGCAATAATCTCTCTTCAGGATATGTGCGGCTTCGGCTCGGACGCCAGGATGAACATTCCCGGTGTACCTGAAAAGAACTGGCGTTTTCGCACCACTTCACAGACAATAGACAATATTGACAAAGATTATTTTAAAAAAATAAATTCACTTTACCGCAGAATGTACCCTGCGTTTGACTGACAAATTTCCCGCTTGATAGCAGAAATCATTTTCATTAGAAGACATTTTTTAACAATAAATAACAAAAAAATCCCCGGCAGATGTCCTGCCGGGGATTTTTGACATTATCAGTTATGCTTGTTTTTAGTGTCGCAGGGGTCACAGCAGCTTGAGCCGTTTTTGTCCTGAGGGAAGAACTCATCGACCGGGAAATCAATTGATTTAAAGGTTTCACACGGATTTGATGTGTCGCAGTTACACTCTCTGTCAGGCACACAGTAATCGTATGCCGGAATAAGGATCTGAGCGTCTCTCTCAAGCTGAACTATTGAGAAAAGTCCCAGCGTTACAAGAATTGCCTTAGAAGCGCCGCAGGAGGGAATTGTGTCCTCTATCGAATTGAGAATCGACTGCGGGAAGGAAGAGCATATAGGAACACAGCAATCGCAAACGTTGCAGGTATCAGTTGCAAGAATTACAGGATCAACCGCCTGAACCTTAGCCACCGGATTGGTGTACTGAGGCGCAACCGGGCAATCGAGCGCTTCGCTGCACGGATTTGAAACAAATACCTTTACATCTCCGTCACTGCCGTAAAGGATGCACTTTTTGTTAAACTGGGCAAAGCCCACTGCAACCTGAGGAGTGGTACAAGGCGCTGCATAAGTGTCAAAGCACAGCTTGAAATAAAATGTTATGTCAATGCTGTAAAAGCCCCTGTTAAAAGGCACCTCCTCAACGTCGATGCTTACCTCTTCAATTGTGCAGTCACGGGTCTTTACGGTTACTGCCTCGTCAATCAGACGCTGGCTGCGAGAAAAAAATGTAACCCTTAAATCTTCCAGACAGTCCTTGCTGACACAGCTGTCAAAAATACGCTTTGTGTCAATGCAAACCGCTTCATTTATTCGTCTTTCTCCTGTATCAATGATAGGATTATCAGGCATAATAAAACTCCTTCATATAGTATTGAAATGGATGCGGCCGACAAAAAGCAGTTAAGCCGTTTTCCATAACTTCAGTATCATACTATGAAGGAGTTTTTCAAATGTTCCGAAATTTTAAAGAGAAATTTTGCTTACGGTAATGCTGGAGATATGCGGAGCAAAGGTATCCGCTCCGTCAAATTTCCTGTTGCCGCTGTTGGTGAGCTCAATGGTGTTATTGCCCTCTTTCAGCTCAACAAAACAGGTTACGGTTTTGTAGGTATCCCAGCTGTATGTATTCCTGCAATAAACATCCTGGGACTCGCCAGAAGCTGTGATTGTAACATATCTTTCGATAAGGTCGACATTATAGTCGTGCTTTCCGCCCTCGTCGTTATTGGCATACAGTATCGTAAGGGCGTAAGTGCCCTCTTTTTCGGCGTTTACATTAAATGAAGCCATACCCGAATTGCAGGATATTGAGTCAATATACTTAAGCCCTGCAACCTTGTTTTCACCTATCACTGCCGAGCCTGATAATTTTGCGTCTTCGGCTTTCAGTATTGTTTTTGATTCAATGGAGCTGTCGGCATGCTTTATCTCAATGCCGTCGGGAAGGGAATCTGTCTTCACTTCAATATAATTAAGTCCGCGCATAAGGTAAACAACCGCACTGTTTTCAGCATAAAAGCCGTTGTCGTTTATGTAAACATCAGCGTTTACATTAGTGTTAAGTTCATAATATCCGTCGGAATCTGCCACTGCAAGGTATGACTGAGTATTCTCGTCGGTAGAATCCGCATCATCAAGAACCGCAATATTCTCAGGCGCTTTTATATTAGAAACCACCATTGAATCAAGAACGATTGTGCCCTTTAAATGCTGAAATTTTATAGTATGCTCGCCGGCTTTAAGCTCGTAGCACAGCGTCATACAGTCGGTATATTCGCTTTTTATGGTATTGGGGAAGGATATTTCCTCTTCATCGGAATCAAGGGTCATCAGCGAACTTGCATAGGTGCGGTCATCGGGATCCTGTTTGCCGTCCTGATCATATTCGCCGTCGTTGCCGTTACCGTATATAACGTCAAGATAATATGTTCCGTCCTCAGGCACGCTGAAGGTGAGCTTTACGCCGTCGCCGTCCTTTTCCATACCGCCGACCATTCCATCGTTTTCACCGGTGGTAGCATAAGCGCTGTCATAAGTATAGGCGTCGCCCAGCAGGTCTCCGTCCTCAAACTCATATCTGTTTATATAATCGTTTGAAACATAATCCTCGCCGGCACTTTCAACCGGAACGATTGTGATATGATAAGCGTTTGCCTCGTCCATACCGTTCATGTCAATTTTCAGGTCAGAGGAATCAACGTTACGGTAAGTTTCAGAAACTGTAACAGGATAATTAACTATACCTGAAATGCCCTTATAAATCACCTGCTCAACGGTGATTTTAACCGTTTTTCCCTTAAAGGCGGTGCTTGATATATTATCAAGATTAATCACGGCGGAGCCATCCCTGCCGCCGCAGATTATCTCGATTTTATCCTCGTTATCACTTATCGTAACAAGTCCCATAAAGCCCTGGGATGAAAAAACAGCTTTGCCTTTTAATGCATTGCCAAAATTCGATTTAAAAAGGTCCTGATATTTGATATCCACTGTCTGTCCCTGCAAGTCGGCATACCAGCGGTAAAGCCACCAGTTGGAGTTTGGTGAATTATCGTCGGCGGCAACATCGCAGAGATTGTTGGCAAGGCGCCAGTACGCATTGTCGGCATACACCTTGCTGGTCTCGATTTGGGTTATGTACTGGAGCATTTTGCCGGGCAGTCCGTTGTCCTGCATTCTTCCGTACTCCGTTACGATTATCGGCAGCTCGTCGATACCCAATTCGTCCTCAAGGGCACGGTAATCATCAACATGGTTCTGCCACTGATAAACAGAATCGTCGCTGAGCTCATGATATATCATTATCTGCGGCAGGCAGTCATTTTCTGCGCAGAAGGTCATAAAATCACTGATTTCGTCACTGTCATAATCACAGAAACCCGGACCGCCTATCAAAGCGTCGGGATTAATGGATTTTACATAATCATAAGTAATTTTCCAGGCTTCAAAGAAGTTCTGCTGTCCCTTTTCGTTGTACTCTCCTACTACTCCGTATTCGCTGTCGGAACTTTTCTTATTTTCACCAAACCATACGCCGTTGTCACATTCGTTATAAATACAGTAAACCACCTTGTCGGCATATGATGTGGCAGAAAGGTACTCCACCGATTTCTTAACTTTAGGCAAATAATCGCTGTTTAAAAACTCTCTCCAGTCATATGTGCCCTCGCTGCGCTGCTTCTCAATGGCATCATGATTATAATACCAGGTTGAATAAGCGTCCTGAATATAAACGACATTGTAATCAGTATTTTCAAGCTGGGAATAAACGTGATCAATATCCCCGATAGGGTGCTGAAGTCCGCCTACAACCTTTTGGGAAACGGTTGAAATATCAACACTGCGGGTCATATTTTTTGACGGCACACCCTCCTCTGCGATACCGTAAAGGTAACCGGAAGCGCCGCTTGTAACCTCACCGGTTTTTGTACTCATATCAGCAGTCAAACTGGGAGTGTAGAATATCATAAAGCCTGCGGTGCCTAAGCCTACAAAAAACACCAGACAAACTATAACAGCCATCAAAATCTTTAAAAATTTTTTCATTTCCTATCCTTTTAAAAAGCACAGTTTAAGAGCATTGTGCTCAACTTTAAAATTAACCTCGCTGTAATCAAAATTTTCACCGTCGCAGTTTCCCATAAGAGGCTTGCCGTCGCAGGACCACAAACGTCCGGAGGTTACGTATCCCGAATCAATTTGATTAATCTCGTCAATTTTTCCCGCACTGTATTTCGGGATAAGAGGAATCGCCTGCAAAGCCGTTACAGGATGGCAAAGCGAATAATCCAGCAGTCCGTCGTCAAGCACCGAATTCGGAGCCGGACAAAATCCGCCGCCGTAATAGCTGGCGTTGCAGATAGCAAACAAGGTGTAATCGAGGGGCTCTTCATGAATCTTATACTTATTTCCGTCCTTGTCAACGCAGTCAAGGTCAACGTTTATTTGATATTTAAGCGAGTTGCACAAAACAGGAAATATAGCAAGATTATATGCCTGATGACCCAACTTCGGAACTTTAGCGGCAATCTTTCTTCCGATGGTCTCCACCTTGGTATCAATGCCGTAACTCATAACATTAATACATTTTTCGCCGTTGTAATCAATAAGGTCAATAGGCTTAACATCATATCTTATATTTCCGTTATAAAAGCCGAATGCCTTAATAACATTCTCAACATTAATATTTTTTGTGCCATAAATTTTCTTGGCAAAATCATTGCCTGTGCCGAGGGGCAGAATCATCAACGGCGTATCCGTATGAGCAATGCCGTTTGCGATCTCATGCACGGTTCCGTCTCCGCCGCAGGATACTATTACGCAGTCAGCGCCGTATTCGTCAGCGTATTTTTTTGCAATATTCTTAGCGTCGCCGGCAGCTTTGGTAGGCTCTATTACCATATCGTTATCGAGCATACGGAAAGTGGACTTAATACGTGAAAATATTTTTCTCTTATTGTCATTTCCGGCAATAGGATTGATTACAAATACAAATTTCAATTCAACTACCCCTCTTTTTACGCTTATATTTTATTATTCGTTTTTATCATACAATTTTTGTACCGCCCACAGGTCTGATAATCAGCACGTAGCATGACCCTTTTCCGAATACTGCCTCCATGGTATCCCTATATACTTCCAGGCAGTCGTCAGGAACAAAAGCCTGTATCGTTCCGGCAAATCCGCCGCCGTGAACTCTCCATGCGCCCTTGCCCTGGAGTATCTGCTGACTCAGGCAAAGCGCCAGAGAAAGTTTTTGCTCAGTGGGGTTATTATTTGTGTAAACATTCTGGTTGTACATATAAGACGAAAATCCTGAATCGGTAATAACTTCCTTAAATTCGTCAAAATTATTGTTTTCAAGAGCGCTTACCGCTTTTTCAACACGGTTATTTTCGTTATAGAAATGAAATGCTCTCAAAATCGCTCTGTCGTTTACCTTGCCCACAAGCTCCGGAACAGCCTTGAAAAAGTCGTTATAATCAATTTCTCTGAGGACCTTTTTGCCCATAGCCTCGGCAACGGACTCCATCTCACTGCGAACTGCCGCATAATCATCAGTCAAATCGCTGTGGTTGCCGTGAGTGTCAACTATGCAGAGATTGTAACCCGAAGCAGAAAAATCAAAATCAATTTTCTTTATTACAGGATTTTCAGTGCTTTCAAAATCAATAGTCACGAAAGTGCCAACGGATGACGCCATCTGGTCAAGAAGTCCCGACGGCTTGCCGAAGAATACATTTTCGCTGTACTGAGCCGCCTTGGCAATAGTAACGGCGTCGATTTTACCGTCATTATAGAGGTAAGAGATAACATTACCCAGCAATACCTCAAAGGCTGCCGATGAGGAAAGACCTGAACCGCCCAGAACATCGCTGGTGGTGCAGGCGTCAAAGCCGCCTATCTCATAGCCTTCTTTTTTGAGTCCGGCTGCGATGCCCTTTATCATTGAAGCCGATCTGCCAAAGCAATTCTTGTCAGGTGTAAGGTCTGAAACATCAACCACGTTCATTTCGTGACCTTCTGACTTTTCATGAATAATGCAGTCATCATTCTTAGCTGCTACGGCAATAGCGTCAAGGTTGATTGACGCTGCCAGCACCTTGCCGTTATTGTGGTCGGTGTGGTTGCCGCATACCTCGGTTCTTCCGGGAGCACTGAGAACAGATACTTCCCTGTCGTCGCCGAAAAGCTCCATAAATTTCTTTATCGTTTTTATGTAACGCGGCTTTTGAGCTTCAACCGCAGAATCAGTAACGTACACTTTTTTGAGAGCTGCGTCTGCATCTCCGTTTTCAATAAATTTGATTAATTCGCTTGGCTTCATTTTTATTCTCCTTTTAAAACAGCTTATAAAACAATTTTATATTTTTCTTTTTCGGAATAAAGCAAAAGCGACTGGTTCATCTGCTTCGACTTAATTCCGTAAAATACATTGAAAGTAATAACCGACACTCCGGTAAAAGCCACTACAATCATCAGCAGTACAATAAACTGCACCGAAAACGGATTGTATATCGCAGCTCCGAGCTTTGTATAAATATATAATCTGGGGGCAAAGCCCAGCGTGCTCAAAAAAGTATAATATATAAAATCATATCTCATTGAGCCGTAATATTTTGATACCATACCCAGCGGTATGGACGGCACAAGCCTTGAAACAAACAGCACATACGGATTGCCGGTGCCCTTAAACTGTATCCAGTCCCTGACAAAATGAAGCTGCTTTATACCAAGAATCATTCCTGTCCAGCCGCCTCCGATAAATTTGCCTTCAACATATTTTACTATGAAGAAGAATGCGCTGAACACCACGTTTATTATCACTGCCTGCGTAATCGGAAAAACGATTCCGGAAATAACGCACAAAAAACCCATGGGTATCGGCAGCTGGCACTTTGCTATATAAAGGGCAAAAATACATATTATGATTTCTGTATCCGAGTCAAGCTTGACTATTGCGTTATCAATTTGCTCAAGCCAGCTGATAAGGGTGTCAAACCTTACCTCCAGCCGGGAATGATTATACAGCACTATTGACAAAAAGATAAGCAGTGCAGCCGTAATGAGCACGATAACGCCCGATATTAAATTTGTCTGATGGCGTTTCTGCTGTTTCAAATAACTGCCCCCAATCAAAATATCACTTAATTATTTATATTCATAATAATTTCCCAAAAGCTCAAATTCAGGAAGTTCGTCAGATAATGCGCATATAAGATCGAGAGTGGAATCCTCCCTCACCGTTCCCATAACGTCAACATAGAAATGATAGCTGAAATCAGAATTTTCAATGGGTCGCGACTCTAATTTTGTAAGGTTAAGCCCCGCCATGGAAAATCTGCCCAGAACACGATAAAGCGAACCGGTCTTATGAGGGAGTGAGAAGATAAGAGAAATCTTTTCTGCGTCTTTTCCTATTATAAGTTCCTTTGAGATTACTATGAATCTTGTTCTGTTATTATTATTATTCTGAACATTTCTCTTTAAAATCTTAAGACCGTATTTTTTTGCCGCCAGCTCCGAACAAATTACCGCGATATTGTTTTTGTCACTCTCTGCAACATATTTTGCAGCGGCGGCGGTGTTTGAAAAGTTAATTCCGGTAAAGTCAAAATTATGCAAAAAATTATTGCACTGGGATAATGCCTGAGGGTGGGAGTAAATATCGGTTATATCCTCATATCTGGTAGACTCCTTGGCACAGAGACAGTGCTCAATTTTCAAATCATATGCACCGACAACATAAAATCTGTATTTCATTATGAGGTCATATGACTCATGGACTGAGCCGGCAGTGGAATTTTCAACAGGGATAACGCCGAATTTTGTATCCCCTTTATTTACCGCCTCAAAAACGTCCTCAAACTGGGTGTAATATTTAACAGGCGAATCGGGAAACAGTTTTTTTGCGGTAACACCGCTGTATGCGCCGTCAACACCTTGGCATGCCACCGGCATTCCGCCGGCAGTTATTTTTTTGTCAGACATGGAAGTAACAACTGCTTCACGAAGTGCCTTGCCACCTCCTATAATCTTATGTTGAATAGCTCTTGACGCATCCATCGTTGCCGAAAAAACAGTTTTAATTGTATTTCCCAGCTCGCCGCACTTGGCTTCAACATCGTCAAGTATCTGCTGCTCCCTTTCGGAATTTAAAACAGGTATTCCCCTTTCCACCTTGTACTCGGCAACCTGTTTTGAAATATTCATTCTTTTTATCAGCAGAGGGATAAGCTGATCGTCAATTTCATCAATCTCGTTTCTGAGGTCCTTTAAATCCATTATTAAGCTAAATATCCTTTACTTTAATTACATCATCAAATCAAGCAGACCGAAGGCAACAGCCGCCTCCACAACCGGTACAGCTCTGGGCACGATACACGGGTCGTGCCTGCCCTTTATCACCAAAGTTTCCTCCTGCATTGTCTGCAAATTAACACTTTGCTGAGGTTTTGAAATAGATGGTGTAGGCTTGATTACCACATCGAGCACTACAGGAGCGCCGCTGGTCATTCCGCCCAGCACTCCGCCGTTGTTATTGCTCATCAAAGCTATTTTTCCGTCCTTTATGCAGTACTGGTCGTTTGCCTCAGAGCCGGTCATCTGAGCAAAATCAAATCCTGCTCCGAATTGAACGCCCTTAACCGCCGGGATGCCGAACAATATTGAGGAAAGATGGCTTTCCACCGTTGAAAACATATTTGCACCAACGCCTACCGGCAGACCGACTGCGGCACATTCTATGATTCCGCCGACGCTGTCCTGCTCCATTCTGGCACATTCAATGGCTGCCGCCATTTTTTCCTGAGCTACTGCGCTTATTGTTGAAAAGCTGCGTGACGAAAGATTTTCCAAAAGTTCAGGAGTGATATTGTTTTTATCAAATTTATCGTCGCACACATCTTTAATTTTTGCAATATGAGCGCCGACGGTAATTCCTTTTTCTTTAAGAATTTGCTTAGCAACCGCTCCTGCAAACACCAGAGGAGCTGTCAGACGTCCGCTGAAATGACCTCCGCCCCTTATATCGTTGTTACCGTCATATTTAACGTAGGCAGGGTAATCACTGTGAGACGGACGAGGCAAAGTCATTACGTTTGCGTAGTCGCCGCTCTTTGTATTAGTATTTTCTATTATCATGGCAAGGGGGGCGCCGGTTGTTACATTGTCAAGCACGCCTGACAGGATAATGGGTATATCCTTTTCAAGTCTTGGTGTGGAGTACTTGCCCTGTCCGGGAGCACGGCGTGCCATGTCGGAATAAATCTTTTCCATATCAAGTTTTACTCCAGCAGGCAGTCCGTCAATAACACAGCCTATCGCCTTGCCGTGACTTTCTCCAAACACAGATAGTTTAATATTTTTGCCAAATTCAGAAGACATCTGCATTGCCTCCAATACTGTTGTAATCATCAAAAAATTCAGGATACGACTTATTAATGCTTTCTGCGTCACTAATGACCGTCTCACCGTCAAGGAACAGAGCGGCAACAGAAAAAGCCATTACTATCCTGTGGTCGTTATATCCTTCAAGCTTTGCGCTGTGAAGCTTAGCGCCGCCTCGGATTATCATTCCATCTGTTGTTTCGGCAACGTCGGCACCGATACGCCTTAAATTTTCCACAACACTTTTTATTCTGTCAGATTCTTTATATCTAAGACGCTCTGCACCCTTAATAACGGTCTCTCCGTCCGAGAATGCCGCAAGCACAGCAATTGCCGGAACTAAATCCGGTATGTCCTTTGCGTCCACAACAGTACCCTTAAGACTGCTTTTTACACATCGCACATCCTGCTTGCCTGCTGTTACATTTGCTGAAAAGCTCTGTAAAATTTCAATTATCTTTTTATCGCCCTGAGTTGAATCAGCGTCAAGACCTGAAACAGTCACATCTCCCCCTATTGCACCTGCAACAAGGAAAAATGCCGCCTGGGACCAGTCCCCCTCAACTCGGTAATTTATTTTATCAAACGTCTGATTGCCGTGAACAAGATAGCCGAAATCAGTCTCCGTCACATCGACAGAGTAATCCTGCATAACCTTTACGGTCATGTCCACATAGGGCTTTGACTGAAGCGGAGTTTCAAGAATTACCGCACTGTCACCCTCCAGCAGAGGAAGCGCAAGAAGAAGCCCTGTGACATACTGACTGCTTACATCACCGGAAATACGGAAACTTCCGTTTTTCAGTTTACCTGAAATTGTAAGCGGAAGTCCGCCGTTGCTTTTTACCTCAACGCCGTGCTCAGGCAGTAATTTAAGATATTCGCCAAGGGGTCTTTCAGGCAGTCTGCCCTCTCCCACAAAGGTAACATTTCTGCCTAAAGCCGCAGCAACAGGTATCATAAACCTCAGCGTTGATCCGCTTTCGATGCAGTTGAGTGTATCCTCGTTATGCTTAAGCGCATTAATTACGCCCTCAGTTGCCTGCATATCCTTGGAATCAATTATGGGCGCAACTTCTCCTCCGCCGGCAAGAAAAGAGCATATAAGCGCTCTGTGAGCAGCGGATTTCGATGGTGGAGCCGTAACTTCGCCCAAAAGTTCACACGGTTTTAATTTAACATTACTCATTTTCATTTACTCCGAACAGTTGCGGTATATCTTCATACTTGACAGGATAAATATAGCTTTCGCCGATATGACTCAGCACAACGAATTTAATACCGCTTCCGGTACGCTTTTTGTCGGAGTTCATTGCGTTTACAATTTCACTGACACTATGAGAATCCGCCGAACTGAGGCCGTACTTTTTCAACAGTTCGGAAATTTTGTCAGCAGTGCCCTTTGCCGTAATTCCGGCACTCTCTCCTGCACGGCTTATCATTACCATACCGATTCCAACAGCTTCTCCGTGGCTTACTGTTGTAAATTTCCAGAGCTTTTCAATAGCGTGTCCGCATGTATGACCAAAATTAAGCAAAGCACGCTCGCCATGCTCTTTCTCATCATTTTCAACAATTTTTCTCTTAATATCAAGACATTCGTAAATAACGTCTTCTATAAAGTCTTTTGCATTCTCGTCACTAAGTCTGTCAAAGAGTGATTTTGATTTTATGCAGCCGTACTTTATTACCTCTCCCATGCCGTCGGCAAAATAATGCGGACTAAGAGTATCCAGCACGTCAGGGTCAATAATAACAAGGCTTGGTTGATGAAAAGCGCCGCAGAGATTTTTGCCCTGTGGGAGATCCACCGCCGTTTTTCCGCCGACGGATGAATCCACCTGTGACAGCAGAGTTGTAGGAATCTGGACAAACTTAATTCCGCGAAGATAGATTGCGGCGGCGAATCCTGCCATATCACCGCAGACTCCACCACCCAGTGCAACCACACCGTCGCCTCTTGTCAGTTCGTTATCTGCCATAAATTCTACGAGATCTATAACTACGCCGGTATTTTTGGACTCCTCGCCGGCGTCAAAAACATATTTGCAGACATCATAACCTGCATCTTTTAAGCCGAGAAAAACTGCCTCACCGTAAATCGGATAAACATTGCTGTCGCTGACAAGACATATCTTGCCGCCGCTGAGTACATCTTTTATAAGCTCGGCGCTGTTTTTTATCAATCCTTTTTCAATAAGTATATCGTATGACTCTTTTACATTGACCGTCAGTTTCTTCATTATCCGATTTCTTCCTTAATTTTATTACCCTTTTCCATTAAATCATGCAGAGCGTCGGCATCTTCATTAACTATACAATACTTAAATTTCATAAGATTTGATACAAGATCGTCTATCTCTCTCACAAGCGCATCTTTATTGTCAATAAACAGCTCGGTCCACATGTCCGCATTTATTCTTGCTACTCGGCTAACGTCACGATAGCTTCCGGCAGAATATCCTGAATGATTTGGAGCCAGCGGTGAGAGCACGTACGAACAGGCAAGTACATGAGCAATCTGGGAAGTAAACGCAATCATCTCGTCATGATGCTCAGGAGTAGTTACAACTGTACGAGCAAAACCCATTTCCTGAGCGAGTCCCACAAGCGCATCCGTTTTATTTCTCGGTGTATCACTATACGGAGTACAAATAAATGACGCCTCGTCAAAAAGATTCGCAAGAGAATTATCATATCCGCTAACTTCTCGCCCTGCCATAGGATGAGCTCCGATAAAGTAGAAGTCAAATTTTTCATTCTCAAGCTCACGGCATATTTTTGTTTTTATACCGCACGAATCAGTTACTATACTGTTCTTTTTGAAAAAGTCCCTATATTCCTTGATAAAAGGAACAATGGCATTGGGATAAAAATTAATAAATGTTATATCTGCGCAAGGAAGCAATTCTTCTAGAGGACCTGTTCTGTCAATAACATGCTCCTCAAGCGCGCGTTTAGAAACGGATTCAGTTCTGTTCCATCCCAGAACGGTGTGATTTGTATTCTTTTTAAGCGTTTTTGCAAGACTGGCACCTATAAGTCCCAGACCAATAATTAGTACATTCATTTTTGTGTCCTTATTAGATATATAGATATTAATATAATAATATATAAGAGTTGATAAGTCAAATAAGATTAGCTATTTATTTGTTAAAATGAAAATGAACAAAACAAAAGAGGCTACGATAACCGTAGCCCCTTCCTTTAATCATTATGAGAAATAATCGAAATCGTCACCGCCAAGGTCTGGACCAGTGCCGCCGTCTCCCTCATTTATATCAGATGTCATTACGATATCTGTCGGAGGGAGTAAATAATTACGAATTTCCATCTCCGGGTCACTATAAAACTTTTTCATAATTAATTCCTCCTTCCTTAAAATCCTTCAGTTGATCCCAGTACTGATGTTGAATAAAGAGTAACCAGCTCTCCTTCAGCATTTTCTACTACTGCATATGCACAGTACTTGAAGCTTACAGCCTCGCCGCTGGACGGAGCCTTAACGTTAATTGCAAACTGATTACCGCAAGTATATGCCGATGACTTCATACGTGCTACGCCATCGTTACCTACGTTATCTACTGTAAGATCAGCAGCCTGATTTGATGAGAAGAGGATACCACATTCAGCGATAGTATAATCATCTGGAAGAGTGAATGTACCGATCATTGAGAATTTCTGGAATTTGTCCTCACTGTCATAAATCGGAACTACATTGTCCATAACTGAAACAGTAGCTGTATTCGGATAAATCGGGCTACCTGTGCCAATATCATAAGTAACTTGGATTCTGTTGCCGGCACCATCATATACGAACTGAGTATCGTCCTCGAGGAGCGCCTCATAATCTGACTTTGTTACAGCAACTATACCTGCATAGGTATCAGCATCAACATTATCCTCAAACGCTCTGCAAGCATAGAAAGAATAGTCCTTACCGTATGCAAGAAGGGTGTACTCGTAAACATAATCAGGACCCTCAGTGTAAGCCATCAGCCAGCAATATGCGTCGTCACTTGTCAGGTCAACACGCTCGTTATATGCATAACTGTTGATGGTCTGATTTGTAGCAGCAGTCCAGTCAGCAAGTGAACTATAAGAAATGATTGTGAATGTATCACTTGTATCAGCAACGTAATCGGCAATAATTGTCATATCACCGGTAACGTCAACTTCCTGATTAGCTGTGTATCCGCCCTCATATCCTTCAAAATTATAGAAAGCATAGTTAGGAGCTTCAGGAATTGTTACCGTTCCGTCTGTTACGTATTTCACATCAAATACCTTGCCGTCGTTTGTCATGAATGTAACTACATAACCCTCGCCGTCTGAAACTGCAAGCTCTGTTGTAAGATAAGTATCACCTTTAACAACGAAACCAATTGACTTGGCCGTAAGCATATACTTAGCATCTGTCGGTACATTATCTCTTGACGGCGCTGAATAGCTATAGCTCCAAGCTACCATATCTTCGCCATCATATGCGTCGGAGTCAAGATCAGCAACATTTGCATTGAATGTGCCGTCACTACCGATAATGACAGCTGTGTCATATTCAGCAGTACCTACCGGTTCACCATTGAAGTATACTGTGTAAACATTTTTGCTGAGACCGTTGAGAAATTCAGCTATTACTTTATCAAGTTCAGCCTGTGTACCAAAAGTCAAACCAATTACTTCTTCGCCGCCAACATTGACAACAGATGTATAGGTAAAGTCAAGTGTTGAAAAGTCATAAACGTCTTCATCTCTGCCAGCTTTTGCAGATTCAGCAGCTGCTTTTGCTGCATCAGCGTCAATTTCTGCAGGAGTAAGGTTTGTTCTCAGCTCATTAAGCTTTGCAGTTTCTTCGTTAATAGATGCCTGTACATCGCCCATAAGTTTGTCGCGATCTTCCTGAGGCATATCATAATAAGTCATTGCATCAATTGCAGCTTTAACCGCTTCAAGATCTGCTACTGTATATGTTTCATCAACAAGGTCACCGAGAAGCTGTGCAACTGCATTGTTGTACTCAGTAAAGTTTGCTTTGTTGAGCTTGCCTTCATAAGTAGCTTCATATGTTATAGCTGCGGTAACAGGTGAATCAAGATCTACTGCCGGTGACCAATCAATAAATGTATAGGTATAAGCACCGTCAGTTGAAACATAAGTTTCAGGATAATCGATTTCATTTATCTCAGCAGCATAATCGTTAAGGGTCTTGCCATACTGAACATTGATAACTGCTGAATCATCAGTTCCGTCAGCAGCCTTGAAGTTAAATGTTACAGGCAGTGTCTTAATATCAAGATTCTGATATGCATTCCAAAGGTTTGTATATCTTGTCTTGCAACGGTTAAGAATTGTTGCCTGAGTAAGGCTTGCGTAAGGAAGATTCTCCTGAGCAGCTTCAAGTGCTGATGCGAATGCGGCAAAACTTGATTCTGTATACATTTGACTGTCATCAAGAAGTGCATTGCATGTATTAACAAGATCTACCAAGTAGGAAATATCAATAACCTGAACGGATGAATTAATCTGCTGGTTGTTAGCCTGGGTTGTAAACCAGTTGTAACCTGAATAATTGAATACGTTCTGGCAGTTCCAAGTCGTAACTGCACCGAAGTATGTTCCTGTCAATGCATAAGCATAAGTGGTCGGAACAGTAGAAGCAGAAAGTTCCTCTGCAGGAGTTCCCGGTACAGTAACATTCATATCACCGGTAATAAATACTTCAGCAATATTATCACCACTGCTCGATTTTGCAAATACTGCACCGCGTGCTGGATTTGCACTTGCACCATCTGTTGTTCCAAGTATGCTTGTAAGATCAGTATTAAGCGCTGTGGGTTCATCACTAATAACTGTTCCGTCTGACAAAGTAATATATCTGCTTGCTACGTTTGAATTCATTCCAGCTAGTTTTAGATTGCTGATAGAAAATTCATTATATGCAAGACAGCCAGCATAAGTCTGCTTTTCAGAATCAGAAAGCGCATTCGGTGTTGATGAAGCTGTTGGGAATGTAGTATTAATATGGCGCTGACCGCCAATATCAGATGCAGTTGCATTAATACTAATACTGTCAAGGCTGTTGTTGTCCAAATTGGCAATATTCGTTGAGAATGTTACGTTTATATCACCATATTTAAGAGTTGACTGACCGTGACTTGTTTTAAACAGCACTGTACCTGTCGGATACGAGAAGTCAATGTGCTGGAATCCCTGGTCTTCGGAAGAAAGCTGAGTCATTACGTACATGCTGCCCGCTTTTGCAACTGTTCCGTCAGGAATTCTTGTGAATGAATATTCAAGAGCATTGTAAGCCTCAACAAGGGTTTCAATATGGCTTACATAATCAGCATACTGTGTATTGAAGTTAGTAAAATCAGTAGCACCGATCTGAGCAACGTATGCATTAGCAGCATCAAGCGCTGTCTTAAATGATGCATAATTGTAATATGCTGTCTTATCATCGATTTCAGCATCAAGCGCAATTGCAGAATTCATAGAATATCTGCCGTATTCAGTAATAACAACAGCATCAGGATTAATGCGAAGACCCTTTACTGCATTTTCAACTGCTGCCAACTGAGCTGCTACTGTTGCAATATTTTCTTCAGAATCATCCAAAGCAGACGCTTCGTCCTTGTATCTGTCAACAGAACCCCATACAGTGGTCTTTGCAGTGTCAACTGCCTGTTCTGCCTGAGCGTATGACTCTGCTGTAAAGATGTTTGTATAACCTTCAAAGGCGTCGATTGCAGCTTCAAGGGCAGTTGTGTCAACCTTGTCTACATCTGTTACAAGTTCAACAGCGTTAAGAAGATCAGCAGCTTCCTGAGCACCCTGTGAGTCAGCATAGCCTGCACTTGAAACAGCATCCATAACATTCATTGCATTCTCATAAGCAGCAACAAGGTTACTATAAGAATCTTCAGTATATCCCTGATTTACGCCGTCGTTATATGCAGCCATCTTAGCATCCATAGCGCTACGAAGATTTGCGTATTGATCGCTGTCATTATTAGTTGTAGAAGCGTTATTAGCTGCGGTTACAGCATTCTTCATATCAGTTGCACACTGATTATAGTTATTGCCGTTATCAAAATAGCTGTTAAAATCGAATCCGGCTAAATTATCCATAGCAGTAATATAATCAGTCAGTCCGCCTTCGCTGTAATTAGCAAGGTCAATGGACTTCATCTTGTTACCGTTTTCCTGAAGAGCACTGGTAAGAGCAGTAGCGTTAAGCACATGAATCTGTCTTGTACCTGTTACTGCCTGAACAATATCATCATTTCTGAAAGAAGTATTAGAACCGCTGTAAGATGTAACAGTCGGGTAGATATTTCTTACATACTCATTCTTATCCATTGTTCCTGTAAATGTGAACATATTGGAGTATCTGTGAGTATAACGGTCCGTACTAAACCAACCTCCGTCAGCAATCATATCTGCTGACGCACCGTTAAATCCGGTGTTGAGTTTAGAAACAAATATGCTGTCATTGTTCATATTCCAGATATGGTCAAATGTGCCGCCATCATTTGACTTCCAGTTCTGAAGAAGGTCAAGTCCGTTACCACTTGTGACAGCAATAGCAAACACATATCTGTCAGCGTTTGAAACATTCTGTCCGTCACCCTGCATAACAGCCATTACTGATGTAGCAGGTGTATTAACGCCATCATAAAGCAATACAGCCTCAGGATAAGCAAGAGCAGTTGTTACAGATGTTCCGGACTGCATAACCATATCACAGTCGCTGTATGTCATGAAGTTTTCAAATGTCGGATTATAGCCGTTGTTAATCCACAGCACATTTTTGTAATAATCGCCGTAATTCGCAGAAGAATCTCCTGCCCAAACATTGTTTGAAAGAGCAGAATTATCAACTGAATAACCGCTGAAAGTTGTCATCTTGTTTGATGCAGTTTCAAGGGCTGACACAGCATTTCTGAGAGTGGAAACATCTGCTGTTCCGTAGTAATACGAGTCAATGGCTTTCTGAACATTGACATAAGCAGTATATGCCGGACCAACATTGCCATAGGCTGCGCCTTCGGCGGCAAGCTTGTCACCAAAAGCTTCCATAGCATCCTGTGCTGCGATAACATCAGGGTCAGTAACAGCGTCTGTCTCTGCCGCAAACGCAATAAGCGGAAGAGACGTAACGACCATCAAAGCCGCGAGCAACACAGACAAAATTCTTTTTGAAAGTTTTGTTCTCATAATGATTTCCTCCTAAAAAATTACCCCCCGGATATGGGACTGCTGTTTGATACCGCCGCTTCTGACCCAGCTTGGTATCCTGCAGTGCCCTCTATCAAGAAGCTTAACGTGCAAATGGGTACAACTATCCCATTAACACCTTTATATACAATTGAATGATATCACATCAAAAAGACCTTGTCAACAGATTTTGGAAAATATAAAATTCTATTTTTGCAGTAAAATTTTTGTTACGCTCTTTATAGACAAACCATGAAAAAGTGTTGCTTTTCTCAGCATGTTTTCGCATATTGTTTACAATCCGTCATGTTATAGTACAGCTATATATAATGTGCTAAATTATTATTTTATAATAAGCGTCAGAAGTACAATTTTTGCATATTGTAAATTTATACAATATTTTATTGTATTTTGAGCATTTTTTGAATAATTATACAATTTATATAAAAAGGCTTGAAAACGCTATCACATCTTATTATAATGTAAAAAGAAAACAAAGTTATTATCTAAGGAGCATTAAAAATGGAAAAGAAAGATATAAAAAAGGTAGTTCTCGCCTATTCAGGCGGACTTGACACATCAATTATCATTCCGTGGCTTAAAGAGAATTACAACAACTGCGAAGTAATTGCCGTATCAGGTGATGTCGGACAGGGCACAGAACTTGACGGACTTGAAGAAAAAGCTATCAAGACCGGCGCTTCAAAGCTTTACATACTTGATCTTAAGGACGATTATGTAGAAAATTATATCATGCCGTGCCTTAAGGCCGGAGCAGACTACGAAACATATCTCTTGGGAACATCCCACGCACGTCCCTGCATTGCCAAGGCTCTTGCTGAAATAGCTATTAAGGAAGGCGCTGACGCAATCTGCCACGGCTGTACCGGTAAGGGCAATGACCAGGTAAGGTTTGAGCTCACTCTCAAGGCATTCGCACCTCAGATGGCAATAATTGCACCATGGAGGGAATGGGATATTAAATCACGTGAGGAAGAAATTGAATACGCTGAGGCACACAACATTCCTCTTAAAATAAACCGTGAAACAAATTATTCTAAAGATAAAAATGTTTGGCATCTTTCCCACGAGGGTCTTGACTTGGAGGATCCTGCCAACGAGCCTATGTATTCAAAGGAAGGTTTCCTTGAGCTCGGCGTTGCCCCTGAACAGGCTCCTGACAAGGCGGAGTATGTCACCATTCATTTTGAAAAGGGCGTACCGACAGCAATTAACGGCGAGAACATGAAAGCTCTTGCAATAGTAGAAAAGCTTAACGAGCTTGGCGGAGCTAACGGTATCGGACTTCTTGACATTGTTGAGAACAGGCTTGTGGGCATGAAGAGCCGCGGAGTTTATGAGACACCCGGCGGAGCAATCCTTTATAAGGCTCATGAGTTTTTGGAAATGATAACCCTCGACCGTGAGACATCTCATTATAAAAAGCTGGTTGCTCAGAAATTCGGCGAATTAGTATATAACGGATTATGGTTTACACCTCTGCGTGAGGCACTTTCAGCATTTGTTGACAAAACTCAAGAAACTGTTACCGGCGATGTAAAACTTAAGCTCTACAAGGGCAACATAATCAACGCCGGTGTTACGTCTCCATACACACTCTATGACGAGAATATCGCTTCCTTCGGCGAAGACGGAGGAGCATACAATCAGGCAGATTCAGCCGGATTCATCAATCTCTTCGGTCTGTCAATCAAAGTAAAAGCGCTTCTGGACGCTCAGAGAGACGCTGACAAATAAGAAAATACAGTTGCGACAAAGGGCATTCCGCCCTTTGTCCGCACAGCAATTTGCCTCCGTAAAACAGCGGGGGCTATAATACATTTATATGAAAGGCAACCTTATGGCACAGTTATGGAAGGGCAGGTTTAAAAAAGAGCTTGCCAAGGAAACAAATGATTTCAACTCCTCAATTAAATTCGACAAAAGAATGTTTGAAGAGGACATAAAAGGAAGTATCGCCCACGCAACAATGCTGGGAGCTGCCGGCATAATTGAGCGCAGTGAAAGCGAAAAAATCGTTCAGGGACTCAGCGAAATATATAACGACATAAAAAGCGGCAAGCTTGCTGTTGATATGGAGGCTGAAGATATCCACACATTTATTGAGGGAGAGCTCACAGCAAGACTGGGTCAAACAGGAAAAAGGCTTCATACTGCCAGGTCGAGAAACGACCAGGTAGCCCTTGACATAAGAATGGTTCTGAAAAAAGAGATTGACGAAATCAGTAAAAAGCTAAAATTTCTTATCAGCGTTCTGTGCGACAAGGCTGAGGAAAACAAGGAAACAATCATGCCGGGCTACACTCATCTCCAAAGAGCACAGCCAATAACATTTGCTCATCATCTTATGGCATACTGCTCCATGCTGGGCAGGGATCTCGACAGGCTTTCTGACGTTAAGAGAAGAATGAACGTGCTTCCACTGGGAAGCGGCGCTCTTGCAGGTACCACCTACCCTATCGACAGAAACATGGTTGCAGAACTGCTCGGCTTTGACAGCATATCGGCAAACAGTCTTGACGGTGTTTCCGACAGGGACTTTTGTATTGAACTTGCGTCAGCGCTTTCAATCATCATGGTGCACCTTTCAAGATTCAGCGAAGAGATAATTATGTGGTGCTCATGGGAATTTAAATTTGTTGAGCTTGACGACGCATTCTCCACCGGTTCAAGTATAATGCCGCAGAAGAAAAACCCCGATATCGCTGAGCTTGTTCGAGGAAAGAGCGGCAGAGTTTTCGGCGATCTCACAGCCCTTCTAACTGTAATGAAAGGCATTGCTCTTGCATACAACAAGGATATGCAGGAGGACAAGGAGTCAATCTTCGACGCTGTAGATACTGTTAAGATGTGCCTTGACGCATTTACTCCTATGATAGACACTATGACCGTGCTCAAAGAGAATATGAGAAATGCCGCCGCGAAAGGCTTTATCAACGCTACCGACTGTGCAGACTATCTGGTAGGTAAAGGACTTCCTTTCCGTGACGCATATAAAGCAACAGGTGAACTCGTTGCAATGTGCATCGACAAGGGGCTCACCCTTGAAACCCTTTCAATAGAGGATTACAAGTCTGTATGCGATTTGTTCGATGAGGACGTTTACAACGCTATAAATCTTGAAAAATGCGTCAACGACAGACTGGCGCCCGGAGGTCCGAGCTCTGCCAGCGTTGACGAACAAATAAAAAAAGCCAAGTCACTGATTTAAATTAAAAAAACTAGTTAACGCCGCTGAAAATCAGCCTCATATTCTTGACGGCGGCGGCGAAAAATAGTATAATATTTCAGTATAATATTTATCATATGAAAGGTAAGAACCATATGAGTTACAAAATCGTTGTTGACAGCTGTTGTGACCTTACAGCAGATATGAAAAGCTGGAATAATTTTGAAGTTGTTCCGCTTGTCCTTGAAATAGGCGATTACAGAATTTTTGATGACGAAAACTTCGACCAGGACGATTTTATCGCCAGAATGAAAGCCAACAACGGTATGGCAAAATCGGCGTGTCCGGCTCCTGACGCTTTTAAAAAAGCATATGAGGGCGATTACGACGAGGTCTATGTTCTCACCATTACCGACAAGCTTAGCGGCACTTATAACAGCGCTATTCAGGGTAAATCTCTCTACGAAGAAGAATATAACGACTCAAAAAAGATTTACGTGTTTAACTCCCTTGCCACCTCAGGGCTTGAAACCATTGTGGCTCAGGAGCTCAAGAAAGTTTTGGATGAGGGCAAATCCTTTGACGAAACTGTGGAATATATTGAGGATTATATCGCAAACCACACAGGACTTTATTTCTGTCTTGAGAGTCTCGACGCACTCAAATCAAACGGCAGACTTTTTGCGCTGGCTGCAAAGGTGCTGGAAAAAATCCGCGTAAAGCTCATCTGCAAAAGGAATGAGGAAGGAAATATTTCTCTTGCGGGTCAGGAATTCACCACCAACAGAGCACTTATCAAAATGGCAAACACGCTGATAGAAAATGTTGATGGCAAGGACCTTAACGGACAAAAGCTTTATGTTTCATACGTCTGCTGCCCTGACAGAGCAGAATTTGTTTTGAACAAAATTACGGAAAAAGCTAAATTTACCACCGCTCAGATAATAAAGGCTTCTGGACTCAACTCACTTTACGCTTCTGACGGCGGAATTATCGTTTCATATAGTTTTTAATCAGTAAATTCATTAAAAAAGAGGTAATATAAAAATGGAAATCAAGTATGAACTGACAGACACCCCCAAGGAAAAGCCAAAGGGCAGTCTCGGCTTCGGCAACATTTTCACCGACCATATGTTTATTATGGATTACAAAACAGGTGAAGGCTGGCACAATGCGAGAATAGTACCTTATCAGCCGCTTGTGCTTGACCCGTCTGCGCTTGTATTCCACTACGCACAGGAATGCTTTGAGGGACTTAAGGCATACCGCACTCCCGACGGCAGCGTTCAGCTCTTCAGACCTGACAAAAATGCTGAGAGAATGCAGTCAACTCACAGAAGACTCTGCATACCGGAAATCCCTGTAAGCGATTTTGTTGACGCAGTTAAAGCGCTTGTAAGCGTTGAAAAAGACTGGGTTCCTTCCGAGCCTGAAACAAGCCTTTACATTCGTCCTTTCACAATTGCTACAGAACCTGTTCTCGGAGTTAAAGCATCGGACGAGTACAAATTCATAATCATCTGCTCTCCGTCAGGCGCTTATTACGAGGAGGGTATGAATCCTGTAAAGATTTACGTTGAGGACGAATATGTCCGCGCTACTCCAGGCGGAACCGGTTACATAAAGTGCGGCGGTAACTACGCAGCTTCCATCATCGCTTCAGAAAAAGGTCACAAGCTCGGTTACTCACAGGTGCTTTGGCTTGACGGCGTTGAGAGAAAGTATGTTGAGGAAGTCGGTTCAATGAACATCATGTTCAAGGTTGACGGCGAAATCTATACCGCTCCGACAGTTGGCACAGTTCTTCCGGGCATCACCAGAATGAGCTGCATTGATCTCCTCAAGAGCTGGGGCTACAAGGTCAACGAAACAAGATTTACCATTGACTTTATCATGGAATCAGCTAAAAACGGAAAGCTCGAGGAAGTATTCGGCACCGGTACAGCGGCGGTTATCAGCCCTGTAGGCGGTCTGACATATGAGGATGAAACCGTAGAAATCAACGATTTCAAAACCGGCGAGCTTACTCAAAAGCTTTACGATACACTTACGGGAATCCAGTTTGGCACATTGCCTGACGAAATGGGATGGACCGTAAAGGTAGACTGATTTTAACAACATAGCCGTCTCACCAAAGAGGCGGCTTTTTTTGCACGATGCACAAGTATGAGAAGTATTAATTTTAAAATAAATGAAAATGATAATAACAAGCAAATCAAATGTTTTCTGCGTGAATTCGGAGTATCCTCTTCCCTGCTTACGAAGCTTAAAAACACGGAAAACGGAATAACGATAAACGGTGAATTTGCAAGGACTATAGACCCTGTACACACCGGCGATACGCTGACGATAAACATTGAAAACAGCGGAAAAATGCCAAAAGAACTTCAAACTGATACGGTGGGGAAAATTTATTCTGACGACGACATCCTTGTCCTGTACAAGCCTGCAGGCATGCCTGTGCATGAAAGCAGGAATCACCAAGGAGATACCCTTGCCAATGCCGCCGCCTGTTATATGGAAAAAGATACCGCTTTCCGCAGTGTATACAGGCTTGACAGGGACACCAGCGGACTTGTGCTTATTGCGAAAAACGAACTTGCCGCAGGCAAACTTGCCGGCAAAGTAAAAAAAGATTACTATGCGGTGTGCTCAGGAATAATGAGCGGCTCGGGAACCCTTGACCTACCGATAAAAAGAACTGCCGACAGCATCATAAAACGCTGTGTTTCCCCCGATGGAGAAAATGCTGTAACGCACTGGCAGAGCATCAGCAGTCACGATGACCGCACCGTGCTGAAAATCAATCTTGACACCGGACGAACTCACCAAATAAGGGTGCATTTTTCTCACATAGGTCATCCGCTCTTGGGCGACACCCTGTACGGCGGCAATACGGACAAGATATCCCGTCAGGCGCTTCACTGCAAGACAATTTATTTTACACACCCAGTAACCGAAAAAAATATGGTAATAGACAGCGAATTTCCTGCGGATTTTAAAGGACTGATATAATGCCAGCATTTGCATCACACTATATTTTTGCAAAAGAAATGATGCCGTTTCTCAAAAAAACGGCTGATTTTGAAATAAACGAAAACGCCGTATATATGGGCGCTCAGGGACCCGACGTGTTATTTTTTCACAGAGTACTGCCATGGATGTCGGGCAAATCAATCAGAAAATACGGCTCCATGCTTCACAGAGCAAAGCCCGGCGATATCTTTGAAAACATGCGGGAATACTGCAAAAATGCGAAAAATTTATCCGTTGCAGGCTCCTACGCCTACGGATTTATGCTGCACTATATTCTTGACAGAAACTGTCACCCGTATGTCTATTCCCTGCAAAACAAAATAACAAGCATCCACCGTCTGACAAATCCTCACACGGCGCACAATCTGATAGAATTTGCCATGGACGCAGTTTTGCTAAACAGGCGGCTTGGCGTAAAAGAACCGTGCCTGTTCAAAAACGCTGATACGATACTGACGGACAATACTTCCGGCACGCAAATCAGCAAAATACTCCAGTACACGGTAAACGCCACCCTTGGTGCGAAAGTAAAGGCAGAACAGGCGCTTACGGCATTTGCCGACACGGCTTATATCCAGAAAATCAGCTATGATCCGACGGGGATAAAGCGCATGCTTTTGACTCCCTTTGACACGATAATCGCGCCCTTTTGCGGAAATTTTAAATTTGCGGCGCTGATACGTCCCAGGGACTTGGAAAAAGCAAAAAAATATGCTAATATAGAACACAATGAATGGAAATCGCCCTACAGCAGTCTTTTGAGGAATGAAAGCTTTGAGGAATTATTTGAGCTTTCCGAGCAAGAGGCGAAAGAAATGATACCGTCCTTTCAAAGCGGCACGGACTGCGGGGTAATTACCCAAAACAAATCTTTTTTAACAGGAGTTGAAATCAAATGAAAACAATACCAAGTTTTCAGATAGACCATAATATTTTGAAAAGAGGAATATATATCAGCCGCATTGACGACGATATCACCACCTACGATATCCGCATGCGTGAGCCGAACAAAGGGTCGGTGATGACAAATGCCGCAATCCACACCATTGAGCATTTGTTTGCTACATATGTAAGAAACACGGAATTCGGCGACAACATTATTTATTTCGGTCCGATGGGTTGCAGAACCGGATTTTATTTTCTCACCAGGAGTCTGAGCGACAATTACACAATCGGTCTTATTAAAGAGACTTTCAAGTTCATTGCCGATTACTGGGGCGCCGTACCGGGAGCTTCCCCCAGAGAATGCGGCAACTGCGTTGAACACAATCTTCCCCAGGCTAAGGAGGAGGCAAGAGCTTTCCTTGAAATTATCAAGGACTGGACAAAAGAGGACCTCAAATATCCTGTCAGCGAGGAAGAGGAATAATAATCATATCTTTAAAGCAGAAAAAACCGCCTGTGCAAACCAGCACAGGCGGTTTTATTATGTAAATTATTCTTCAGCAAACTTACCCTTGAAATCGGGCTCGATTATCGGAAGTCCCAGAGTTTTAACAGCGTCCTTAAATACTTTTTCATTCAGCTCGCCTTTTATCGGATATCCGGTAAACGTCATATAATACACAACAAGATCCTGGAAATTAGGCGTCATTTCATTAACTACCTTTACGGTATCGTCATCACGAAAATAAATTGTGAATTTACGCACGTGTGCCGTCTCAATAGGTCTTATCCAAAGTTTCAGAGAGCCGTCCTCCTGCCATGCAGCCTGGGAATAAGCATGATAATGAAGATCCCCCAGCGTTATCTGAGAAACACCGTATTCGCCGTTTAATCCCACGTCTATCGTGTTTTCATACTCCTTTTCTTTCCAGTAAAAGCTCAGCTTATCTTCGTCAAAAGTGAATTTCATTTCACTGATCTCGCCGGGCTTGTTATAAAGCATCTGGGTAATTGAAATTGTAATTACAGACACGAATTCAGGCGTTTTGAATTTAATCAGCCTTCCTGAGATCTTTTCCTCCATCTCCTTATTCCTTGGAGTCGGGTCAAGAGTTTCCATATGGCAATTGCTGATAACCTGCTGCATTTCATCAAATGCCGCCTTGTTTTCAGGCAGGGTTCCGTAACCAAAGCATTTGGGGAAATACTTCCAGAAAACTTCCATAACTTTATAGTCCTCAGCCTCGCCGCAGTTAAGGACCACAAGCGCGTCATATTCCGGGAACATAAAGCACCGCTGACCGAAAAGACCGTCGGCTCTGTAGCTGTTGGAAATAGGATTTCTCCAAAACTGATAGCCGTATCCCACCATATTGTCGATATATCCGTCTCTTACGGAGTCAACCTGTTTTCTTGTCGCCTCTTTAACCCACAGTTCAGGTATTATCTGCGTACCGTCTATCCATTTTCCGCCGTGGATATACGGAAGGAAGAATTTGGCGATATCCTCACTCTTCATATAGAGCCCCCAACCTCCGGCATTATTTCCGTTACCGTCAGTTTCCCAGAAAGGCTTTTCTATACCAAGGGGTTCAAAAATACGCGGATAGAGATAATCAACCATATTCATTCCGGTAACCTTAGAAATTATCGCAGACAGCATAAAGGTATTTTCAGATACGTAGTTAAATTTACTGTTAGGCGGAAGCATAAACGGAGCGCCGAGAAAGTTGGATACCCAATCCTTATGCTCCTTTTCGTCAAGCACCGTAATAAGTTTGTCTGAGTGCATTGTCAGCAGCATGCGTATTGTCAGCATTCTGTTAAACGGTCTTTTGCTCATATTGTACTCAGGGAAAAATGACACAACCCTGTCATTAAGATTAATAAGTCCTTCGGCAACGGCAAAGCCTATTGCTGTTGAAGTTACGGACTTGCTCATTGAATAAAGAACGTGAGGCGACTCAGCATTGTACGGTGCGAAAAAGCCCTGGGCGCACACCTTATCATGCCTCACAAGCGTAAAACTTTGAAGACCCAGTTTTTTCTCGTTTATCTCGTTTATAAAAGCCGTTATCTCACTGCTGTCAACGCCCACGGATTCCGGGGTCGTATGATCAAGTTGGTACTTTTCCAATCGTTTCATAATTCTTCTCCGTTTCATGGATATTATCCATTTTTATTTTATCGCAAAGCATCTCACAATTCAACACCATTTAAAGGGAATTTATAAAATATAATTGACTTTTCTATGGCTAATGGTATAATCAAAAATAGATTATTGTGTTTTGATGTAAAACCGATCTGAGGTAAAAATTATGAAAACAATAAAGAAGACATTGTCACTGATGATGTCCCTTTTAATTTTGATTGCGGCAATGCCGTTTACTGCTCAGGCGGCGTCTGAAAATACGCTGAGAAATTCAGTAGTTTCCGTCGCAAGCAACGAAGTAGGCTATACCGGCACCTCCACCTATTCAAAATACGGTGACTGGTACGGCTACCAGGGCTCCTGGTGCACCACATTTGTGTTCTGGTGCTTCAACAAGGCAGGCTCAAACAACGGCGTAAAGCTGTTTGGCAGCGCCATACCCAGCGGCGGAAACTGTAACAGTATGATAAGCTGGTTTTCCAGCAAAGGCAGATACCGTGAGCGTTCCAGCGGATACACTCCGAAAAAGGGCGATTTGGTATT
This sequence comes from Candidatus Eubacterium faecigallinarum, assembly GCA_019115455.1. Classification (GTDB taxonomy): domain Bacteria; phylum Bacillota; class Clostridia; order Oscillospirales; family Acutalibacteraceae; genus Eubacterium_R; species Eubacterium_R faecigallinarum. Next base: position 25,811 of record DXDN01000005.1, on the reverse strand, counting down.
TTTCGACTGGAACTCCAACGATAACTCGGATCATGTCGGCATCGTAACCGGCACAAGCGGCAGCACGGTTTATACTGTAGAGGGGAACTGCTCCGGAAAGGTAAAATCCAGAACCTACACCTCCAGCGGCTCAAAACCTTATAACAATATCAGCTCCATAATGGGATACGGAGTTCCGATATACTCGTCAGCGTCTTCCGACTCATCAGACGAAGAGCAGACGACTAAAAAATCCACCACCACAAAAAAGAGCAGCTCTGGCTCCGCTTCCGTAAATTCCAGCAAAAACAACAATTCGCAAAACAATTCAGATACACAAACCACTCAAACAGAAACTTCAGAAGAATCAACAATCACGCAGGTCGAACTTGAAAGCCTTGAGATACGCGCCGCAGCCTATGATCTTCAGGTGGGCGATTCTGTAAAACTTCATTATTCTGTAGAGCCGTCCGATGCGCCTGCAGTTGTCGGCTATTTCTGCGACGAAGAGGATGTTATAGAAATCGGCACTGACGGTAACATCAAAGCCATAGGCACCGGAACAGCCACGGTAGTGGTCTGTGCAAACAACGAGCTGTACAAGCAGTGCGATTTTAACGTTAGTGAGCCTGTGGCAGAGGTAACCCGGCACGCCGCGGAGCAAACAAAACCGCAAAGCGATTCTTCAGCCACCGATGAAACAAATAAAAACACCGAAAGTATGCTTATGGAAATGGGCATAAATATAGAAGCGTTAAGCCAAAACAGTCAGTTATACATCATACCCGCATCCATTGTAGCAGGCACGCTAATAATCTGCGTTTTTGTGGCAATTGTAAAAAGAATAAAGAAAAGCAAGTAAATATATTCTTGGAGAATAAAAATCGTGATGAAAAAATTTACCGGTTTAATAAAAAAAATATTACTGGCGCTTATTGATATTTCCCTGTTTGCTGCTTCAAATATATTTGTGTTTTATATCATTAACGGTGGGGATTTCAAAGCTTTCGCATACGACGCGGTATTATTTAACGCATGGCATCTCTTAGGATTAAGCGCGGCAATAGTTGCAATAAACTATGTGTTCAAGCTCTATAAAAGTGTGTGGACTTTTGCCGGAACCAAAGAGATATTAAACTGCACTTATGCGTCTTTTTTTGATACAGCGGTGCTTTTTCTTGTGGATAAAATTATTTTTCAGCATATTCTCGGGCATCAGATTATGCCTGTTTACGCCTATGTGCTTGATTTTATTCTTGTGACTGTCTTTACATGCCTTCCCAGAATAGGCTTTAGGATTGTGCGTAATGAATTTGTATGGATCCAGACGGACAACTTAAAAAACAAGAACCGTAACATAAAAAATGTTATGATTGTAGGTGCCGGATATATGGGCAACTCAGTCATTGACGATATCAAATCAAATCAGCGTGACAAATACAAGGTGGTTGTCGCTGTAGATGATAACCCGCAAAAAATAGGAAAAAATCTAAACAATGTAAAAATTGCCGGCAACTGCTCACAGATACCTGATATTGTGGAAAAATATAATGTTGACGACATTATCATATGTATCCCCTCCGCCACCAGAAAAAGGCAGAACGAGATAACGCAAATTGCTGTTTCCACCGGCAAAAAAGTAAAAATGACTCCCTCCATGCAGGAGATTCTGCAGGACAGTACGAATATGCGCCGCATACGCAATGTGGAGATTACCGATCTGCTGGCCCGGGATGAAGTAAAGCTTGATATAAGAGTCTGCAGATACCTGATAGACAAAACCATCCTCGTTACAGGGGGCGGCGGTTCCATCGGCTCCGAACTCTGCAAACAGTGCGCAAGATACAATCCGAAAACCATCATTATTTTTGATATATACGAAAACTGCGCCTTTGAACTGGAAAACGAACTGAAGGAAACCTACGGCGACAATATAAATATCCATGTCAGAATCGGCTCCGTCAGGGACCCGCAGAGGCTTGAGGAAATATTTGAGGAATTCCATCCGGATGTCGTATTCCACGCTGCCGCTCACAAGCATGTTCCGCTGATGGAGGCATCTCCCTGCGAAGCGGTAAAAAACAACGTATTCGGTACATATAACGTGGCTTTGGCGGCAGAAAGGTACAAAGTCGCGAAAATGGTCATTCTCTCCACTGACAAAGCGGTGAATCCCACGAATGTTATGGGAGCGACCAAAAGGATCACCGAAATCATTGTTCAGTATATGAATGAAGTAAGTCAAAACACAAAATATGCCGCAGTGAGATTCGGAAATGTTCTCGGCTCTCACGGGTCCGTAATTCCCATATTCAAAAAACAGATTGAAAAAGGCGGTCCCGTCTGCGTAACCCATCCGGACATTACCCGCTATTTTATGACCATACCGGAGGCGGCGCAGCTTGTATGCCAGGCAGGCGGTCTTGCAGAGGGCGGGGAGATTTTCGTTCTGGATATGGGAGAACCTGTCAGGATCATGGATCTGGCTGAAAACCTGATTAAGCTCTCCGGCTTTACCGTGGAAGAAATCGGAATAAAAATAACCGGACTCAGACCCGGTGAAAAGCTTTATGAGGAGCTTTCAATGGAGTCAGAGCTGGAAACCAGGCAAAAAACAGCAAATGAAAAAATCTTTGTAAATCAGCCTGCGCAAATTGATAAAAAAGAATTTAAAAAAATGATTGACATTTTAAGCAATATTGACGATAATGATGTACGTGAAAAGCTTCAGCAGTTTGTACCCAATTATCATCCTGTTGAAAACTGATTATCTATAATTTTTCAGGAGAACAGAACTTTGGAAAATGCACAGAGCAATCAATCCGCTAAATTCAGATTAAAAAGAAAAAGAAAAAGACAAAACAGGAATTATTATTCGTCCTACATCAAAATTGTCGCCGCCAGCTTTTTTACGGTAATCATGACGGGAACATTTTTGCTGATGCTGCCCGTGTCCATAAAAACCGGCAGCGTAAACTTTCTGGACGCCTTATTAACCGCCACATCGGCAACATGCGTAACCGGTCTGATTATATTCGATACTTTTTCAAAATGGACGTTGTTCGGTCAGATTGTTATCATCTGCCTTATTCAGATAGGCGGACTGGGATTTATCACCATATTGACGATGCTGTCGCGATTCATAAAAAAGAGAGTCAGCCTGCGTGAAAAACTCGTACTGCAGGAAAGCTTCGGCAGTATTCCCATGGGAAACACTAAAAAAATTGTCAGGGTTGTCCTTGTCGGGACTGCCTTTTTTGAGATTACGGGAGCACTGATTTTGTGCACGCAGTTCATCCCGCAGATGGGTTTTAAAAACGGTCTGTTTACTTCCGTTTTTCTTTCGGTATCGGCGTTTTGTAACGCCGGATTTGATGTTCTCGGGCGGATCGAACCCGGCTCCTCTCTGGTAACGGTAAACACAAACCCGGTGATTCTGCTGACCATTGCCGCGCTGATTATCATCGGCGGTATCGGCTTTATCGTATGGGATGACATCGCGTTCAGAAAATTCCGCGCAAAGCGCTTCACGCTGCATACTAAGCTCACTTTGCTCACAACCGCCATACTTCTGATCGGCGGTACTGTCCTGTTTTATATCTTTGAGCGGGACAATACGTTTGCCGGTATGACCGAGTGGCAGAAAATTTTAAACGCGTTTTTTGCCAGCGTAACACCGAGAACGGCAGGCTTTAACAGCGTCCCTGTCGCGCAGATGGCAACAGAGTCAAAGGTAGTCACGGATATTCTGATGTTCATCGGCGGCTCGCCCGGCTCCACTGCCGGCGGTATCAAGACAGCCACGGTGGCAGTTATGTTTTTGTGCACCTTTGCGACATTGAAAAACTCCAAGGATATTGAGGTCTTTGGCAAAAGGATCAGCGTTGACGTCACCAGAAAAGCAACGTCGATCTTCATCATTAACCTTATGGAGATCTTTATTTCTACTTTTCTCATCTCCATATTACAGCCGGAACTCGCATACTCCGACATTCTGTTTGAATGCTTGTCGGCGCTCGGCACGGTAGGTATGACCACCGGCATCACGCCGCTTCTTGACCCGGTGCCGGAAATCATTGTTACCCTGCTGATGTTTATCGGCAGAATCACGTCGCTGCTGTTTGTGTTCATCTTCATCCTGGACTCCAACAAGTTTGTCAACCGCAATTCGCAGAAACCGAAAGGGACCGTGCTTGTAGGATAACACTCGGCAGTGTGCAAACGCGGGATCAAATCGTACAATACAGTTTGCCATTTTTCGCAAACAGTATAATATATAATTTTTTTGGAAAGAAGGACAATAGCATTTTATGAAATCAATTCTCGTTATCGGCGCCGGCAAATTCGGACACCATCTTGCGGAATATCTTTGTGAAATGGACAACGACGTAATGCTTGTTGACAAAAACGAAACACTTATTGATGAATATTCGGACAAGGTAACAACAGCTCAGATAGGTGATTTTACCATAAAGAGCAATTTGGCAGCGCTGGGAGTGGAAGACTACGACTACGTATTCGTATGCGCAGGAGATTTTCAGGACAGCCTTGTAATAACAAGCTATCTTAAAGAGCTGGGGGCGTCATACGTAATCGCAAAGGCTTCGTCACTTATCCATGAGAAATTTTTGCTGAGAAACGGCGCCGACAGAGTAGTATATCCGGAGAGAGACTCCGCATATAACAGAGCTGTGGAATACAGCACAAGAAATGTTTTTGACTATTTCAAGCTAAACGAGGATACCGGTATATATGAGATTGCTGTTCCGGAAAGCTGGGTCGGAAAATCCCTTGCTAAAATAAACGTAAGAAAAATACACAACGTAACAGTAATAGCTTATAAGCTCAACGGTAAGGTGTTCCCCATCAATTCTCCCGATTATGTATTTTCAAGCAATGAACATCTCATAGTAATGGGCGAAAGAGCAAATATTAAAAAAGTTGCAAAATAAAAGTGAGGTAATAAAAATGCTGTTTAAACCGCAATTTGACGAAAACGGAAAGAAAGTACTCTGTGAGATGAACGGAATAAATCCCGAAATGCTCATGGATATTTATGTGCAAAAGCTCAAAAAAGGTCAGAGCATCAGGATTTATGAAAATGAAAATGAATGCGCTGTTCTGCTTCTTTCAGGCAAAGTCAATTTCACGGTAGGTGAAAACATCAACGAGGACTGTGCAAGAAAGAATCCGTTTGAAAAGACACCGTATGCGGTTCACTTCTGCAAGCAGACAGAGGCAGTGATAACAGCTCTTGAAGACAGCGAAGTCCTTGTACAGATGACTGACAATGACAGGACTTGGCAGCCAGTATTCTACAATCCTGATAACTGCCTTTATCAGGAGTTCGGCAAGGGTCAGTGGAACGGAACCGGTCACAGGATCGTGTCCACCATGTTTGACCTCGATAATGCGCCATATTCAAATATGGTAATGGGAGAGGTTTTCAACCAGCCCGGCCGCTGGTCAAGCTATCCTCCCCACCATCATCCCCAGCCGGAGCTCTACTATTACCAGTTTGATCATCCTGAGGGATTCGGCGCCGGATTTGAGGGTGACACTCCGTATAAAACAGAAAACGGAAGCTGCCTGTGCATAAGAGGAGGAAATGCTCACCAGCAGGTAACCGCTCCCGGATATGAGATGTATTACGTTTGGCTTATCCGCCATCTCGACGGGGATCCATGGGATAAAACAAGAATTTATGTTCCGGAATATGAATGGCTTGCAAACGCTGACTAATAATACATTTTATGCATATTTATTCGCTAAAATATGCGATTTATGTTGACTTTAAAATACTAATATGTTAGATTAACTAAATGGGCAAGGGTGTTTGTGTCCCTGCCCGTTTGTTTTCATTTATTGCATAAATACATTTTAATCGGAGGAGTAAATTATGAAATTGGCAAAGAAAATTCTCGTTGCCGTTGTTGCCGCAGCGCTTGCAATCACATGCTTCGCCGGCTGTTCAAACGGTTCAGGAGAAACAACTGCTCAGGCAAAAGTTAAGGTAATCGATATCGAGCTTACAAGCGAGGAATACGCTTTCGGTGTTGACAAGAATCAGCCTGAACTCATGGAAGAGGCAAACGCTCTCATCAAGGAGATCAAGGAAAACGGTCAGCTTGACGAAATCTGCAGTCATTATTTCTCAGACGGTACTCCCGTTGGAGTAACATCTGCTGAAGAAGATTCCACAAAGGATCAGCTTATCGTTGCTACAAACGCTGAGTTCGAGCCTTTTGAGTACAAGCAGGGCGATACATTCTACGGCATCGATATGGAAATCGCTAAGCTTCTTGCAGACAGACTCGGCAAGGAACTTGTTATCAAGGATATGCAGTTTGACGCAGTTCTTCTCTCTGTTCAGCAGGAAAAATGCGACATCGGTATGGCAGGTCTTACTGTAAGCCCTGAGCGTCAGGAGCAGGTTGATTTTACTGAGTCTTATTACTCAGCTTCACAGAAGCTCATAGTAAAGGGCGACGACACAACATTTGACCAGTGTCAGACAGCAGAGGATGTTGAAAATATCCTTAAAGGTCTCGACTCATCAGTTAAAATCGGCGGACAGAACGGCACAACAGGTCAGTCATATGTACAGGGCAGCGAGGATCTCGGCTTTGAAGGTCTTAACGCAACCTTTACCGGCTACAGCAACGGCTCACTTGCTGTTCAGGACCTGATTAACGGCGGAGTTCAGTACGTTATCATTGACGCAGCTCCGGCAGAGGCAATCACAAACGCTATCAACGCCGTAGCTTAATTTTCAAACGCAATGGCCTTACTCGTACCGGAAGGTTTTCGGGTGAGGCTATTTTTTAACGGTATTGTTGCCGTTGATTTTTCAAAAGGCTTAAAAGGTATGTAAGTAATATGCAGAATTTTGACAGAAAAATTGAAGTATTCATAGAATTCTTTATAAATCACGACGGTTACAAAACGGTGCTACTGGGTCTTAAAAACACCGCAATCATCGCTATCTGCGGTCTGCTGATAGGTATCGTAATCGGTACGATTATCGCAACCATCAGAGTAGTTCCGAAAAGCAATGCCGTTATTAAGGTACTTGACAAAATTTCCGTTTTCTATGTCAGCCTTTTCAGAGGCACACCTATCGTGGTGCAGTTGCTTGTGTTTTACTATGTTTTGCTTCCTCTTATGGGAATAAATATAAATTCCGTGTCGGTAGCAATTGTGGTATTCGGAATGAACTCAGGCGCATATATATCAGAAATCATGCGTGCCGGCATACTCTCCGTTGACCCCGGACAAATGGAAGGCGGACGTTCAGTAGGTCTGAGCTATGGCACAACAATGATGAAGATTGTAATTCCCCAGGCTGTTAAAAATATTTTGCCGACTCTGGGCAACGAATTCATTTCCCTCATCAAGGAAACATCAGTTGTCAGCTTCGTAGGAGCTACGGACCTTTATGTAGCGTTTAACAGAATCGGCTCAAACAGCTATGAGTTTATGATTCCTTATCTCGTAATGGCTCTTATCTACATTGTGCTGGTTGTATTCATTTCCCTGCTTATAAAAATTATGGAAAGGAGTCTGAGAAGAAGTGATAAAAGTCTGTAATCTAAAAAAGAGCTTCGGCGACAACGAAGTTCTCAAAGGCATTAATTACGAAATAAATCAGGGCGAAAAGATTGTTGTAATCGGTCCCTCAGGCTCAGGAAAAAGCACATTTCTCAGATGCCTCAATCTGCTGGAAGTACCCACTGAGGGCGAGATCTGGTTTGAAGATGAACTCATCACCGACAAGAAATGTGACGTAAACAAAATCCGTCAGCATATGGGAATGGTGTTCCAGCATTTTAACCTTTTCAATAATCTCACTATTATGAAAAACATTACCCTCGCCCCGGTAAATCTTAAGCTCAAGAGCAAAGAAGAGGCGGCAGAGGACGCTTTGAGACTTCTTAAACTTGTTGGGCTGGAGGACAAGGCAGACGCCTACCCGTCCCAGCTTTCCGGCGGACAAAAACAGAGAGCGGCAATCGTTCGTTCCCTGGCAATGAATCCAAAGGTAATGCTTTTTGACGAGCCTACATCTGCTCTTGACCCCGAAATGGTAGGTGAAGTTTTGCAGGTTATGAAAAACCTTGCCAAGGACGGCATGACCATGGTGGTCGTAACCCACGAAATGGGATTTGCTCGTGAGGTATCCGACCACGTGCTGTTTATGGCAGACGGATATATAGTTGAGGACGCACCTCCCCAAGAGCTTTTCAACGCTCCTAAGGACCCAAGACTTAAACAGTTTTTAAACGCTGTGCTTTAATACCACGTAACAAAACAGGACTGTGAAAAATCACAGTCCTGTTTTTATTTATTCTATCAAGTGTTATTGTTTATTGTTTTATAGTCTATGTACTGCTGGCCCGTTTTTGGATGACTGCCGTTATTTTTAGCCGCAATCATTTCGCTGACTCCAACAACCTGATAACCTTCCTCAATAAGCTTTGGAACTATTTTTTCAACTGCCTGTGCAGTAGTCGGATAAATATCATGCATCAAGATTATTGAGCCATCATAAACGTGACTCATAACAGATTTATATATCTTGTCAGCATCCCTGACTTTCCAGTCCTGCGGTTCTACTGACCAGTATGCAATGGGCATTCCTTCCTTGCGGCATTCCTCTTGTATAACGTCTGACATTATTCCGCCGGGGCATCTGAATATTGTAGGATAACTGCCGCTGGCATCCTTAATTGCTTCGCTGCATTTCTTAATATCATCGGCAGTTACCTTCTTTCCGTAATTCTTATGGCTGTATGTGTGATTGCCAAGCTCGCATCCAAGCTTTACTTCTCTTTCAAGGATTTTTTTCGTTGAATCATTTATCCTTGAACCGCACATAAAGAAGGTAGCTCTGGCGCCGTGCTCCTCCAGAACATCAAGTATCTGCATAGTTGAGTTAACACCGTTTTCGTCAAATGCCGGACCGTCGTCAAAGGAAAGCGCTACAATAGGCTTATTAGGGTCAATATCCGAGTTCATTACAACTTTTTTGTTTATCTCTATTTTTGCAGTCTTGCACCAGCCGGAGTAAATGGTTTTTCGGTCTATTTCCGCAAAAGCTCTTGCTCTGGCATAATACACCGCCTTAGGGGTAAGCTTTTTCACGGTAAAACTTGTTTCTGACAGAATTTCGTCCTGAGCGTCGCTGAAATCGTCGCTTTTTGAATATTGCAGCTCATATCCGGAAACATTTTCCTGCTCGTCCCACTGTGCGTTCATTACACCCTCTTCGGGTGAAGAAAGACTAAGGTCTGGCGATGCCGGAAGCGAATAAACCGTTACCTCTTCAGCGTCATCACTCTCGTATTCTTTATCATGGAACATTTTGACTGCAGTAACCTTAATTTTATAAACTGTCGAAGAACTTAAGTTTTTGAATATATAAGAACAATTTTCGCCGCCGGGCACATCGTCCTTTTTTTCATATTCGCCGCTTTTATTATTTAAGACGTAAATACGGTAACCGTCTGCGTTTTCTACCTCTTCCCACCCTATTTTTATCATATCACTGGTGTTTTTGTCCATATTTACGTTGCTTACAGAAGCAACGCTGCTTCCGTTAACAACAGAAATTGCAACGACCGTACATATAATAATAAATACAATAGCAAGGATGGTATATATTCTGATTTTCTTCGCCAAAATTCCAACTCCCACTATTATAGTTAAACAACATAAAAATTTAGAATTTTATGTCGATTATTGTTTCACACTTAGTATAGTATCGTTTTTTTCAAAAATCAAGACATACGAATGTGATTTTAAAAATTAGTCACTTTGTATATACATTTTATTTAAATTTCGTTATGTTTTTAACGATTTTAAGTTGACCGTAATTGAACTTAGTGATATTATATTACCGGCTGATATATTAATTATATATTATATAAAAATATCCTTTATGGGGAGGAATGCAAATGGAAAGTTTGGTTATCGTTCTGATAGGGTTGCCTTTTCTGAGCGCATTACTGCTCAGCATATTTAAAAATAACACCGTCAGACAAATCGTAACCTATGTCAGCAGTATTGCAATAATAGGATTGGCTGTAACTTTCGCCGTCAAATATTTTGTCAGCGGAGCGGACAGCATGTCGTTCTTCTCACAGACAGAAATTGCGGATTATGCGATGATGGCGGCTGAAGCATTTTTGATGGTGCTCATAACGGTGCTCAGCATAAAATACAAGCAGTATTACGCCGCCGCTCTTTCTATCGTACAGACAGTGCTGATGTTTTGGTATGAGCTGGGAGGATATGCTCCGCATCAGGTCATAAACAAAATTTATATAGACCAGCTCACGGTAATCATGGTTCTTATCGTTGCCATAATAGGTACCCTCATCACAGTTTATGCATGTGGGTATATGAAGGATTACCACAATCACCATAAAGAATTTAAGGACAGGAGAAGATACTTTTTCTCACTGCTTTATGTATTTCTCGGAGCAATGTTCGGCCTTGTTCTTTCCAACGGACTTATTTGGATGTATTTCTTCTGGGAAATCACGAGCGTTGTATCTTTCCTTCTCATCGGTTATACAAGAACGAAGGAAGCTATCCACAACTGCTTCAGAGCGCTGTGGATGAATCTTCTGGGCGGATTAGGATTTGCAATTGCAATCGTTATTGCCGGAGTTCAGTTTAACGTCACCGACATGCAGAGCCTTATCCTGTGCGACGGCGCAATAGTTGTTGTTCCGGTTATACTCCTTTCATTTGCAGCACTCACAAAGAGCGCGCAGCTTCCGTTCTCCAAATGGCTTCTGGGCGCCATGGTGGCTCCGACTCCGTCGTCAGCCCTGTTGCACAGCGCCACAATGGTAAAGGCAGGCGTTTATTTGCTTCTGAGGCTTTCGCCGGTGCTTGCAAACACATATGCCGGCACAATGGTCAGCCTTGTGGGCGGCTTCACCTTCCTGATAATGTCAATGCTTGCAATTACAGTAAGCGACGGCAAAAAGGTTCTGGCTTACTCAACAATATCAAACCTGGGACTTATAACCGCTTGTGCAGGTGTGGGCGCTGAGGAAACTGTCTGGGCAGGAATTTTCCTTCTTATATTCCACGCAGTATCAAAATCACTTCTCTTCCAGACCGTGGGTGCAATCGAAAACTCCACAGGCTCCAGAGATATCGAAACAATGCACGGACTTGTTCGCCGTCATCCATACCTTGCCTGGACTCTTGTTATAGGCATCGCCGGCATGTTCCTTGCTCCTTTCGGAATGCTCATATCAAAATGGGCTGCACTTAAGGCGTTTATCGACAACGGCTCAATCATTCTTATACTGTTTGTAAGCTTCGGCAGCGCCACAACGCTGTTCTACTGGATGAAATGGATGGCAACTGTTCTGGCTTCAAAGAACAACGACGTAAAAGCAAAGAACACAACATCGGCTAATCAGTGGGTATCAATTCTGATTCACTCAGCATTCATGATTATGCTTTGCTTTGCCTTCCCATTCATATCATCAAAGGTAATCATTCCTTACATTCACACAATATTTAACAACGCTTACCAGGTAATATCCAGCGATAATATCATAATCATGTTGATAATGCTTATTGCTATTTTCGTAATACCCGGAATATCATGGATCTCCGCAAGACACACAAAATACAAAAAAGTTGACAGATACATCAACGGTGTAAACGCCGGAGACCAGATGAACTATATTGACTCCATGGGCGAAAAGAGACGATTCTTCCTGGCAAACTGGTACATGGAGGATATCTTCGGCGAGAAAAAGCTCTGGAATCCGTCAATTATAATCTCTATCTTGCTTATAGTATCATTTATGGTTATTTCAATAGGAGGTGCGTTCTGATGACGGGTACAGTAAAAATAATTCTCAGTATTGTTGCTTACATAGTTTTTGCCCCGATTCTCGGCGGTCTTACCTCCGGTATTGACAGAAAGATAACCGCCCGTATGCAGGGCAGACAGGGCCCGCCTGTGCTTCAGCCTTTTTACGATGTTATCAAGCTCCTTAAAAAGGAAACAGTATTTGTAAACCATGTTCAGATATTCTATCTTCTGACATTCCTGGTTTTCGTTATTTTCACAGGCTGCCTTTTCTTCGGCGGATTTGACCTGCTGTTGGTATTCTTCGCACTTACTACGGCAAACATGTTTCTTGTTCTTGCCGCTACCAGCGCCCATTCGCCGTATGCCAACATGGGTGCCAACCGTGAGATGATGCAGATGCTGGCTTACGAGCCGATGGTTCTTCTCACTGCGGTAGGATTTTATCTTGCTACAGGCACTTTCAAGGTAAGAGAAATCGTTATGAGCGACGGAACTCTTCCGATAGTTATGCTGCCGGGCGTATTTGTGGGATTTGTATTCATTCTTACAATAAAGCTCAGAAAGCACCCCTTCGACCTTTCCACAAGCCATCACGCTCATCAGGAAATGGTAAAGGGCATAACTACAGAATTTTCAGGAGAGATGTTTGCGATAGTTGAAATAGCTCACTGGTACGAAAGCGTATTCCTTATGGGCGTAATTGCACTCTTCTTCCTTAACGCCAACTGGTGGACGATTTTCATAGCTCTTATCGCAATTTCAATCAGCTACTTTGTTCTTATACTGGTGGACAACACTAACGCCCGTGTAAAATGGCAGAAAATGTTTAAGAACTCATGGGTTACTACAATAATCATCGGAGCGCTTAATGTATTTATTCTTGAAGTATTTGTTAAGGGGGTATAAAAATGGCAGACGTATCAAAATCACCGTGGATTATGCACTATGACGGTTCAAGCTGCAACGGGTGCGATATTGAGGTGCTGGCTTGCCTTACCCCTGTGTATGACGTTGAGCGTTTCGGCGTAATTAATACAGGAAATCCCAAGCATGCGGACATACTGCTCATCACCGGCTCTGTAAACGAGCAGAACAAAGACGTGGTAAAGCAGATATATGAGCAGATGACCGAGCCTAAAGTTGTTTGCGCCATAGGAATATGCGCCTGCAACGGCGGCGTTTTCAAAGACTGCTACAATATACTCGGCGGTGTGGACAAGGTTATTCCCGTTGACATTTACGTGCCGGGATGCGCCGCAAGACCGCAGGCTATTATAGACGGCGTTGTGCAGTCGCTTGAGCTTCTTAAAGAAAAAAGCAGAAAGCTTAAGGAGGGTAATTAAATGAGAGAAGAATACACGCTTGAAATTGTTGATATCCCCACCCTCTACAAAATTATGCTTGAAAAGCAGAGAGCAGGATACAGACTGGCGCAGATATGTGCCACAGCCTTTGAGGGATACAACGAGCTTATTTATTCAGTTGCAATTGATTACACCTTTGAAAATTATAAGATAATTGTTCCGATTGACGAGGAAATAAACACCATTTCCGACTTCTTTCCGTCAGCTATGCTTTATGAAAACGAAATGAAAGAGCTGTTCGGCGTAAAGATTAAATCAATCAATCCGGATTTCAACAACAAGCTTTACAGAATTGCCAAGAAAACGCCTTTCAAAAAGGAAGTTAAGGACGCAGTAAAGGTTGTTAAAAAAGAAGAGGAGGCAAAAGAATAATGGGTGAAAGATCAGTAGTTCCTTTTGGTCCCCAGCATCCCGTGCTGCCGGAGCCTATTCACCTTGACCTTGTTCTTGAGGATGAGAAAGTTGTTGAGGCTATCCCCTCCATCGGATTCGTTCACAGAGGCCTTGAAAATCTTGCGGAAAAAAGAGATTTTAACGATTATCAGTACGTTGTAGAAAGAATATGCGGCATCTGCTCTTTCAAACACGGCATGGCTTACTGCGAGGCTATTGAAAGAATTTTTGACGCCGAGGTTCCTGAAAGAGCTCAGTTTCTCAGAACTATCTGGGGCGAGATGAGCCGTATCCATTCCCATCTGCTGTGGCTCGGTCTGCTTGCCGACGCTTTCGGCTTTGACGCTCTGTTTATGCAGTGCTGGAGAATGAGAGAAAAAGTTCTCGATATGTTTGAGGCATCCACAGGCGGCCGTGTAATCTTTTCAGTAAACAAAGTAGGCGGCGTGCTCAAGGATATGGACTCTTCAATGCTCAAGAGTTTTGTTGACATTTTCAACGATATGGAAAAGGACCTCAAAAAGATAGTTAAAACTTTCCTTAACGATTATACCGTTGATTCAAGACTTAAGGATGTCGGTATTCTTACAAAGGAAGACGCTATCCGTCTCGGAGCGGTAGGTCCTATGGCAAGAGCCGCAGGCATCAAGCTTGATACCAGAAAGACCGGATACGAGGCTTACGGCAAGGTTGATTTTGAAATTATCACTTCCGACCAGTGCGACGGCTACGGAAGATGCGAGGTTCGTATCGGTGAGATTTTCCAGTCATTCAACATTATAAGACAGCTTGTTGACAAGATACCTGAGGGACCAATAGCAAACCAGATTAAAGGTAATCCCGACGGCGAGGCATTTGCAAGAGTTGAGCAGCCCAGAGGCGAGGCAATATTCTACTGCAAGGCAAACGGAACAAAATTCCTTGAGCGCTTTAGAATCCGCACTCCCACCTTTACGAATATTCAATCCCTTATTCACATTCTGCCGGGATCTGATTTGGCTGATGTGCCCCTTCAGATTCTGACTATCGACCCCTGCGTAAGCTGTACTGAAAGATAGGAGGATATGTTATGGCAATAATGAATTTTTCTTTTACTGCGTTAAAGAATCTCTTTTCAAAGCCTGCTACAGAAAACTATCCCTTAGTACCTAAAAAGTACCCGGAGCGCAGCAGAGGTCATATTGAAATTGATATTGACAAATGCATTATGTGCGGCATTTGTTCAAGAAAATGTATGTCAGGCGCAATCAAAGTTGACAGGACAACCAAGACCTGGTCAATTGAGAGAATGGGCTGCGTTCAGTGCTCAGCGTGTGTAAACGCCTGCCCTAAAAAGTGCCTTACAATGGTGCCGGGATATACTGCGCCGGCTACGGAAAAAGTTGTTGACAGCTACAGCCAGCCAATCCCCGAAACAAAGCCCGGCAAGATAATGAACGATATATCAAAATGTATTCTCTGCGGACTTTGTGCAAGGAAGTGCCCGCAGGAGTGCATTACCGTTGACAGAACCGGCGAAAAGACATGGTCAATCGACCGTGATAAATGCGTTCAGTGCGGCGCCTGCATCGACGCCTGCATTAAATTCAAGGCACTCAGCACCGTTGACGACGACGGAGAAAAAGGAGTTGTCACACTTCACAAGGAGTAATCCCGATGACTATGAAACTGACCTTTCACGGTATAGTTCAGGGCATAGGCTTCAGACCTGCCGCCCAGCGTACCGCAAAGGATCTGGGCGTAAACGGCCTGGTTAAAAATACCGGCGGAAATGTAAGCCTGGTTATCAGTGCAAAAAAACAGGCGTTGGACGAATTTGTCCGACGCCTTATTGGCATGTTTGACATAAAAAAATATGAGGCTGAGAAAATAGAGGATATCCCCTTCACAGATTTTAAGATAGTCCATTCGGAAAATGACAACAAAACGCCCTTCATAACTCCCGACCTTGCCACTTGTTCTCAGTGCGAGGCGGAACTTAAGGATAAAAGCAACCGCAGATACCGCCATCCGTTTATAAGCTGCGTAAACTGCGGACCAAGATACACAATTATAAACAATCTCCCCTATGATAGGGAAAATATCACCATGGCGCCCTTTGAAATGTGCAGTAATTGTCTGGAGGAGTACACCTCGGTATATGACAGGAGATGCCACGCCCAGACTATCGCCTGCAACGAATGCGGTCCTGTTACAAACATCAGCATTGACAAGGCTGTGGATATTCTGCGACGTGGCGATATACTTGCCGTGAAAGGCATAGGCGGATACCATCTTGCCTGCCGTGCGGACAATCCTCAAAGTGTGGAAAAGATACGAAAACTAAAAGGCAGGGAGGGAAAACCTTTTGCTGTTATGTTTTCTTCTATCGGGCAAATCAGGGAATACTGTAAAGTAAACGAACTTGAAGAAAAACTTCTGCTCTCCCCCGCCAGACCCATTGTTCTGCTTGAAAAACTAAAGGATTTTGACGTGTCAGTGTGCAAAAACAGCGATTATACCGGCGCTTTTCTGCCGTGTAATCCAATTCAGATAATGCTTCTCGACGAGGTTTCTCCACTAGTGATGACCAGTGCCAACATAAGTTCAGACCCCATAATAACCGACGATAATGAAATACTGAAATTCGGTGTGGATGTGCTTTCCCACAACAGGGAAATACTCACTCCCATTGACGACAGTGTTCTTCAGGTAACACAGGGCAGGACTCAGTTTATAAGACGAGCGCGCGGATATGTGCCGCTTGCTATTGAGATTGACAAAGGCGCAGATGAAGACACTCTGTGCCTTGGGGGCGACCTTAAATCTGCATTTGCCTTTCACCGCGGGAAATATGTATTCTTAAGCCAACATTTCGGCGACCTTGACAACAAGAATATTTACGACTGCTTTAAATCAAACATCAAGAGGTTTGCAGCTCTGCACGGCTTCAGCGAAAAAAAGATTGCAGCGGATTTACATCCAGGATATTATTCTTCAAATATGTTTGAAAATGTTGGCGTGCGTATCCAGCATCACAAGGCGCATATTGCCTCAGTTATCGCCGAACACAGGCTCAAGGGCAAGGTAATCGGTTTTGCCTTTGACGGAACGGGTTACGGTGACGACGGCGCTATATGGGGCAGCGAGGTTTTCATTTTTGACGAAGGCAAAGTACACAGAGCGGAGCATCTGGACTATGTGAAAATGCTTGCCTCGGACGAGGTATCTAAAAATGCGGACCTGGCTCTGCGCTGCTATCTCGGCGGCAATGAGCTTGTGGACAAAGCAATTAAAAACAATATCAACACCGTGCTGTCCTCCAGTATGGGTAGGCTGTTTGACGCTGTATGCGCTCTGCTTGACATCAGGCACTACAACACCTATGAGGGCGAATGTGCCTGCGCTCTTGAAAGCGCTGCTAAAAAGGCAGAAAAAGAATATCCCCTGTCGCCATCGCTGAATCCCGTTGAAATATTAAACGAGATAAAGTCGGTAAAGGACTCAGCGACTGCTGAGGAAATTGCGCTGGGATTTCACACAATGGTTTGCAAACTGATTGTAAATATCGCCTGCAAGCACCGTGAAAAGCACAATATAAATCAGGTTGCGCTGAGCGGAGGAGTATTCATCAATAGAATTATAACCTCGCAAACCATAAAAGCACTTGAAGAAAAGAGCTTTTCGGTATATATTAATGAAAAGGTTCCCTGCGGCGACGGAGGACTCGCCCTGGGACAGGCATATTTATCTTGTACGGAGGAATAAAAATGTGTGTAGCGGCACCCGGTAGGGTAACTGAAATCAACGGCAATACTGCTGTTGTAGACTATGACGGAAATAAAATTAACGCCGACAAGGGCATTGTTAATGTCAATGTGGGCGACTATGTGCTGGTGCATGCAGGACTGATTATTCAGGTTCTGCCTGAGGACGAAGCACAAAATATGATTGATATTTTCAGCGAGCTGGAGGAGCTCTCCTGATGAACATTAAGGATATAACAGAATTTTTAAGCAATTATGACGGTGAAGAACTTTCCTTTATGGAAGTATGCGGCACACATACCGCCGCCATAAGCGAAAGCGGCATACCGTCCGTTCTTAGCAAAAAAATACACCTAATAAGCGGTCCCGGCTGCCCTGTTTGCGTTACCGTGGCTGACTATATTGACAAACTGTGCGAACTTGCGCTGACTCAAAACACCTGTGTGGTTACTTTCGGCGACCTTATCAGGGTGCCGGGTTCAACCTCAGCCCTTCAGGAAACAAAATCCAACGGCGGACGCATACAAATGGTGTACTCCCCCTTTGAGGTAATTGAGCTTGCAAAGCAGGACAGCAACACGCAGTTCGTTTTTGCCGCTGTGGGGTTTGAGACAACAACTCCCATATACGCGGTAATGATGGAAAAGATAATTGAAAATAATATAAAAAACATTCGCCTGCTCACTGCCCTTAAAACCATGCCTGCCGCCATTGACTCCCTGTGCAGAATGGGCGGCAAAATCGATGGATTTATTGCTCCGGGCCACGTAAGCGTAATCACGGGGGCTGACGCCTTTAAGCCGCTGGCGGAGAAATATTCGTTGCCCTTTGTTGTCAGCGGATTCAAAGCGCAGGAACTGCTGGCAACGATTTATGCCCTGGTTAAGCTAAAAGGACAGGGCAAGGTTGTCAATCTGTACAAATCAGCCGTTACAGACTCCGGCAACGAAAATGCCAGGAGCCTTGTATCAAAATACTTTGAGCCCTGCGATGCCGTGTGGCGAGGAATAGGCAAAATTGAAAATTCCGGAATGGCGCTTAAGGCTGAATACAGCATGTATGACGCCGGCAGCAGAGCTCTGGTACACGACAATGTCAGGAACAAAATGTGCAGATGCGGCGAGGTCATCACAGGATTCGTTTCCCCTTGCCAGTGCCCGCTGTTTGCCAAGGCTTGCACGCCGGAAAATCCCCAGGGCGCCTGCATGGTTTCAAATGAAGGTTCCTGCTTTCATTACTATATAAACAACAGAGGATGTTAATATGAAAATTACACTTGCTCACGGCAGCGGCGGAAAATCCACATCTGAGCTGATTGACGCTGTTTTTGCCAAGTATTTTTCAAATCCGATACTTAATATGATGGAGGACAGCGCCGTTGTTGACGGCTCGTCAAAAATAGCCGTTACTACGGATTCTTTCGTTGTAACTCCGCTGGTATTTCCGGGTGGAGATATCGGCAGGCTGTCAGTCTGCGGAACGGTGAACGATCTGCTTATGAGGGGCGCTGTGCCGAAATATATTACCTCTGCCTTTATTATTGAGGAAGGTGCTGAAACCGACACTCTTGAGCTGATAGCAAAATCAATGGCTGACACTGCAAGAGAAGCCGGCGTTACGGTAATCTGCGGCGATACAAAAGTAATTGAGGGCAGCGGAGGAATCTATATTAACACAACAGGCGTCGGGTTTGTTAAGGAAAGCACAGACATTGTTTCAACAAATCTGAGAGAGGGCGACGCAGTTGTGGTAAGCGGTAACATGGGCGACCATCACGCGGCCATACTGTCCGCCAGAATGGATATAGAAAACAATATTAAATCAGACAACGCTCCCCTGTGTGAAATGGTAAGGGCAATGCTTAAAGAAGGAATCGAGCTTCACTGCATGCGTGACGTTACACGGGGCGGACTCGGTACAGTTTTAAACGAGCTTGCCAAGGCTTCAGGAGTTAATATAGAACTGACACAGGAAAATATCCCCGTTGACCCTCAGGTGCAGGCATTTGCAAACATACTGGGGCTCGATATCTTTCATATGGGCAATGAGGGAAAGCTGGTGGCAGTCATGCCGTCCTGCCAGGCGCAGAAAGCCGTTGAAATTATGCGAAACTGCAAATACGGCGAAAACGCTTGCATAATCGGAGAAGTTAAGCACGGCTCAGGCGTAACTCTTGTCACCCCCATAGGCGGAAAAAGGCAAATCAACGTCCTTTACGGACAAGGACTGCCGAGAATATGCTGATACTAAAAATCAAACTAAAGAATAATATTGACAGATAAAATAATAATCCCCCGATATTATGAAAATATCGGGGGATTAATTTGTTTATTTCTTTTTGGCTTTGGTATTCATATAAACCAGCGCCGCCAAAATTGCCACCGTTATAACGGCGATAAATGCTATCACAAATATCAGCATATCTTTTTCTGACATAAGCTGGCGTTCGACCCTGTAGCCTAAGTATGACATTATAAACAACATCAGGCTGCACAATACGCACACCAGGGAAGCCGCCTTGCACAATTTCTTTTCGTCATATTTTTTCTTTTCCCCGGGTGACATTGTATTGTAGCCGGCAATCAGCCAGCTTCCCTTGCCGCAAAACAGCACAATCCCCATAACAAGAAACAACAGTCCGATAACCAAAGTAATAATTGAAGCAATCATAAAAGCACCTCAACTTCCCCACACAAAAGCGGCTTTAAGTAAATTATTAATAAGATCTCAGAGAAATTTTCTAATATTTATATATCTATTTCAAAAACTCAATCAGCGCGGCACAGCCGTCATAAATATCACGGTAAGCGGTGTCGAATTTTCCGGAATACCACGGGTCTGCCACATCAGCTTTCCTGCCGGTGTAATCCAGGAGTCTGCTGATTTTATTTTTAGGATCTCCGCCGAAAATCCGATTCATATTGCGTATATTTGCGCTGTCCATACCGATAAAGTAATCGTAATTATCATAGTCGCTGTTTTTAAGCTGAACGGCTCTCTTGCCGTCGCAGGACAAGCCGCGCTTTTCAAGTTCCTTCTTAGCCGGAGGATAAACGGGATTTCCTATGCCGTTATATATCTCCTCAGTGCTGGTGGCAGAGGATTTGACAAGAAACTCACCGTCAAGTCCCCGCTTTTTTGCCATATCCTTAAATATAAATTCCGCCATTGGCGAACGGCATATATTGCCGTGGCAGACAAATAATATTTTTATCATGTTTTCGTAACTCCTCATAAGTCCTGTATTTCTTCTCAATTGCTTGATATTACAGGGATTTTCGCATTTTTTGTGTTGCCCGAGCCACCATCTGTTTGAAAATTTTTTCTCAAATCGTCTCGTGATTTCTCATGTTTTTCCCTGCAATATTGGTAAAGACGTTGGTAAAACAAACCGCTTTACCAACGAGCAATTTTAAGCGTTTGCCACTCGCAGCAGTTCATCTTTGGCGTCATCAAACTTCACATGGGTGTAGGTGTTCAGTGTTACGCTGATGTCTGCATGACCCATGATGTACTGCAATGTCTTGGGGTTCATCCCGGATTTTGCCATATTGGAGCAGAAGGTGTGCCTGCACACATGAGGAGTTACCTTCGGCATCTGGATACGGTAAATCTTGCTATACTTTTGGACGATATGCTCCAGGTACTTCTCCCAATGAAGTGCCACCATGGGCATATCGTTCTTATCCAGAAACAGAAAACCAGCATATCCATCTACCATTGGCTCCGCTTTTGGGTGGGCTCGGCTGGCAATGATCCGGCGGAAACAGGAGGCCACCTCCTCAGTCAACGGAACATAGCGGATACCGCTTTCTGTCTTTGGCTGCTGGATCACATACTCCATCTGTGATGTTCTCTGCAACTGATGATCTACCTTGATACGCATTTCCTCAAACTCAACATCCTGGAGCGTAAGTCCACAGAATTCCGAGATACGAAGTCCTGTGTGAAAGAGAATATAGATCCCGTCGTAGTATCTGCTGAAATGCTTATCCTCTTTGATGAACTTCAGAAGATCCCGTTCCTGTTTCCGGCTGATGGCTTCTCTTGTCACTGAGTCATTGACAACTACCGATGCCAGCTCAAAACCGAACGGATTCTTGCGGATCAGGTCATCATCCACCGCCATCTGGAATGCGGGTCTGAGAACACCTCGAATCGAATGAATCGAGCTATACCCTCGGCCATCCACCTTTTGAAGCTTGATGAGCCATGCTTTGGCATCCGACAAACGCACCTTGTCAATGCGCTGCCTTCCAAACGGCTCTTTTTTCAAGATGTTGATTACCGTCTTGTATCCTGCGACCGTATTATGGCGAACGCCGGTTTTCAAGGACACATACTTTTCCACCAGTTCCAAAACCGTGAGCTTTCCACCGTTGGTTACGATGTGATCAAACAGATCAGCTTCAATCTGCTTTTCCTTTTCTCTCAGGGAAGGCTCTCGCTTTTTTCCCTTGGGCATAGGATCATTTTTATCCAGCCGCCAGCTGTACACATTTTGCTCTTTGCCATCCTCGTCCAGATAGCGGAACCGATACCTCCCATCCTTGCGCTGATATTCGCCTTCTCGCAAAATCCGATTGCGATTGTCTCGTCTTTTTTCACTCATTGAAATCTCTCCTCTAAAAGAAAGGAGAGCCAGACTTGCACTCTTATCATAGCACAAGTTTGGCTCTCCGTATAGCTTCGCCATGAAAGAATGGCAATCTGCCATCGACTTTTTGAAAGGCTATTATACAGCAGTGGCCTGATCCAGATACCTCTCAAACTTCTCCCGTTTGATCAAAGCGCGGTTTCCATTCATCACATAAAAAGCCTCGTTGGGATGCTCATCAATCAGCATCCGCAGTTTCCCCTCTCCGATATGATAATATCCGGCGGCTTCCTCAATGGTCAGCGTATAGCGCCGCCAGACCGGAATATCTAAACATTTCTTACTACAAGTCATCGTTTTTTCATTTTCCATAGGCTACCTCCATAGAGTGACAGGCCAGCGAGCAGCATACTGGCAACGAAGTCCGGCAACGAACCTCTAAAAACCTGTAAACTACCGTCTGACCTGCAAATCTTACTTTATCAATTTTCTTGAAAAATCTCGTTGCTTTCGTTGCCGGAGATAAAGATAGATATTAGAAAATGCCTTATTTACAGGCTTTTTCCGTATCCAGACCGGAAAATCCCCGGCAACGAACCGGCAACCAAGTGACAACCGTCCCGGCAACAGACCGCCATTTTCAGGCGCTCCACTCTTTTGGCAGTTCCAGCTGGCGGCATTCTTCCTCGGTCAGCTCCACAAATCCATCTTCGTTGCCGGGCAGTTCGTTGCCGGAAACGTCCCGTTTCCAGCCCCTCTGCCTGCCATATCCGGCGAACATCCGGGGATTGGAGAATGGTTTCCAGCCCGTCACCACCGTGTTCATAATCTCGTTGATATTGTGCAGCTGCCACCGCTTCGGCTCGTCATAGGTGTGGCCCAGTGCCTCCTTGAACAGCTGTTTGGAGCAGACCATGCTGCCGGTGTAGTGTTCCAGAAAGCCCTGTATCTGCCCGGCCTCCGTGTCCTCCGGCATGAAATCCTTCTGTACCTCCACCAGTTGGCGCTGGATGGATTTGCTGAACTTCATGGAGTAGTGGCCGCTGCGGTAGATGGTCATGGCCTCTGCCCACACCTGCAAAAGATAGGCTCTGGAGGCGTCCTCGTCCTCCAAAATGTGAACCTCCGCATTCTCCGGGTAAATCATGATCGGCAGGAAGCGCCGGTTACCGGCCCGGTCAAGGGGCAGGAAATCCAGCGTGTTGGACGAACCGCCGAACACGCACTGCCGCAGCCGGTCTTTGGGCTGGGCCTCGTAGGGCGTCCGGTAGGTTTCTTTCTGGCGGCTGATGAAAGAACGGATTTCCTCAATGCTTTTGGCGCTGCTGGTCGCCAGCATCTCCGACATTTCGATGATCCAGTGGCCTTGCAGCTTCAAAAACACCCGGTCATCGTCCAGCTTTTTGAGGTCATCGGAGAACCACTCGTCCCGGATTGCCAGCAGACGAAAGAAGCTGGATTTTCCGGCTCCCTGACCACCCACCAGACAGAGCATTTCCTCATATTTGGAACCGGGATGAAATACCCGCCGGATCGCCCCCAGCAGAAAGTGTTTCAGCATTTCTTCCACGTAGTCGCTCTCGTCCGCACCTAAGAAATGATGGAGACAGGAGCGAATACGGAGCGTCCCGTCCCAGACAAGGCCATTCAGCACGTCCTGGATAGGATGGTAGCAGTTCTCATTCGCCACGATGGACAGGGCTGCTGTCATCTTTTTCTCGCTGGTCAGGCCATAGTTCTGCTCAAAATAGAGAAGCAGATACTTCACATCCGTATCCGTTAGGGCGCTGGTGTTCCTGCGCCAGCCCAAATCCCGCACAATGTCCACCCGGTCAGTCAGGAGGTTCAGCCGGATGGCGTCCCGCAGCAGCGGGTCATGACAGAACACTGTCCGGCAGTTACCGATGGTGTTAGCGGGCTGGCCCTTCTCGGTGACAGAGAGGCTTTCCCGCACTTCATCAACGCTCTGCTCCGGCGCTAAGGCTTCGGCTGCGCTCATGGCGGCCTGCCGGGTGGCTGGCGGTAAACTCTGATATTCGCCGCTCAATCTTCCTCACCTCTTTTCCATACTCAGCGACTACGGAAGCACGTTCCTCCATGCTGCCGGACAGGAGAATATCCAGCAGATACTCGGTGTACGGTTTCTTTTGCAGGGCCTCCACGAACAGCGGGTGCCACGCTTCCTCCAGCATCTGCGGGGCGTATTCCTTCTCCCAGCGTTCCAGCAGATGCAGGTAATCACACAGTACCCGGAAACATTTCTGCTCCGCCTGCCGGTAGCGCAGTTCCTCGCTGATTTTTCGTTTGACCGGCCTCCGGCGGGGCGGGTCATGGCCTTTGGCGTCATAGCTGACCGAGAAATCCTCCGCCAGCTTCAAGGCCGCCTCTTTTTTGTTCAGCCCGAACAGACGGGCGGTAAAATCAATCACATCCCCGTCCGCCTGACAGCCGAAGCAGTGGAACCGGCGGTCAACCTTCATGCTGGGATGTTTGTCATCATGGAAAGGACAGCAAGCCATCCCGTTCCTGCCGACCTGCACCCCGTAAAACTCCGCAGCCTGCCTTGTGGGGACAGCCTGCTTCACCGCTTCAAATACATTCGATTTTCTCACCTCCAGACAGAGAAAAAGGCACCCGGTTTCCGCAGGAAATCAGATGCCTTACAACTCCATATCCTGTTTCTTTGTAGGGGCAATCCGCCCCTCCCGTTCCCAACGCTCCCGGTTATCCCGGTCAGCGTTGATCTTTGCCTTTGCCAATATATCCATAAAGGATTCTTTGGCTTTCTTCTTGACCTGCTCCTTCCCGGCCTGCTTGACCTCCGGCTGCATGAGAGCATTCTGGATTTTTGCCAGAGCGTGCTGCATGGCGTTTTTGATTTTGGTAATGACCCCATCCAGACGCTCAGCGGCATACTCACGTTCCTTCTTTGGGGCCTTGCGCTCCGGCGAAAGCACCCATTTTTTCGATTCTTCCACCAGACGAATATCTTCCTTGTGTGTCTCCTGCCGGACGGTATCGGTCACGACCTCCACCGCCTTGTCATAGGCCGCATCGGAAACATCATCCAGCAGCGTCTCCACGTCCTCAATTTTAAGTGTCAGTTCTTCCAGCTTCTGCTCATGCGCCGCCAGCTGCTCCTTCTGCTTCATCAGGATATAGTCCTGCTTTTCCAGATACTCCCGCCCGCCGTAGGACGGTTCCTGATCCAGATGCAGCCCATGCCGCCTTGTGATGTCAAACAGGATTGTCCGGCAGACCGCATCGAAGGTCTGTTTCCGGTTATTATGCCTGCCTTTTGGCTTCTCCGGATTCGGGAGAGGAATGCCCAGTTCTTCCAGCGCTTTTTCCTGCTGGGGGCACAGTTCCCCATAGCGGTTCTGGCAGTCAAACACATGGCGCTCATGGATATGGGGCGTCCACTCGTCCAGATGGAGCGCCCAGTCTAAGATATGGATATGGGAACCGAAGCGGCGCTCGAATTCCTCATAAAACTCGTTGACGATACAAAAGAGTGTTTCCGGCGGGACGGATTCTCCCAGCGTGCCGATCTGGTAGATGCTTTCCTCCGGGCAGGTCTTGTTGTTTTTCAGCAAGTCCTCCACGGTGCGGTTACGCTCCGTGTGCCGGGTTTTCTCATTCCGGGCGTTCTGAGCCTCCACATAGCCGCCGTAATGCTCATAGTAGTACATCCGCTCGATTTCCTCAAAGCTGAAATCCGGCTGCTCCGGGTTCTCCCGGAACTCGTGTGTCGTGAAGCCCCGGTAGCAATCCCAGTAGATGTTTTGTCTGGCCCGCTCGGCGTCAATGTGTTCGCTGTTCTCCACATCGAACCGGCGGTCATTATGGCGGGGATTGTAGGTGCCATGCTTGCCGGAGCGCCC
>DXDN01000004.1 GCA_019115455.1 Candidatus Eubacterium faecigallinarum | reverse complement strand
ATGTAGTTGAAATTAACAAACGTATTGCAATATTAAAACAAGCAAAATTGGTAATGAACCTTTCAGCCGAAAAATTCACCTTAACCAATAGAGCCAAGCTGCTTTTGGAACAATACGGAAATACTTTTGGTATAGAAAAATTACAAACGCCTATCAACGGAACCACCATTGTAGATAGCGTTGACATAGTATCCGAGCTTAGAATGGCTTCAAAGGATTCTTATAACCCTGATAAATTTGAAAAAGTCGTAAGAGATTTCTTTGCTTTGATAGGTTTTGATGCAGAATGGCTTGGCGGTTCAGGAAAAACAGATGTTTTATTAAAGACAACTGGATCACCGCTGGATTCTTTTGTAGTATCTGTCGATGCTAAAGCAACATCTTCTAATACGGTTACCGATGGGCTTGTTGATTTTGACACCTTAAAAGAGCATCAAAAAAAACACGGGTCTAACTATATTGCTGTTGTTGGTAGGGATTTTAATGAACGATTAATAAAGAGAGCCATTGAACATCACGTTGTTCTCTTTGATATAGATACCCTTGAAGCTTTTTTAAACATTCATCAAAAGGCACCCCAAAAAATTGCGACATATCGTAAAGTGTTCGCGCAGTCAGGAAAAGCAGATCTATCAGTTTTAGATGTAGATATTCAGAAAACAGAAAAAAACGGTAATTTGTTAATTGGAATAATGCAATGTCTTATAGATGAGTGCGAAGATCCTATAACTAAAGGTCAGTTATCAGTTAGAGATTTGTATATGTCGTTACGCAATAACCCTGATCTTTTATCTGTGCCTACTATAGAAGAAATTGAAACTGCTTTGAATTTTCTTTCTTCACAGATTATTGGTTGCGTAGTAAAAAACAAAGATTTTTATTACGCAACCGGTTCACTCAAAGATATGGCTAGGACACTAAACTTTCTTAAAGAAAAATGCTGTTAAAATTAAAGTAGGCTCTATTAGTGTATAAGTATTTATTATAATAGCAAAAGATGGTTTTGATTAGAAATTTCATTGCTGGTTAATTTGAATTATATGTTTGATAAAATATAAAAAAGGTAATGACTATCCAAACAACAGAAAATAATGGTGAAAATCGGATAATTTAAGTAGCTTTTTGATGACGATAACTATATTTATAGGTGTAACGAGCATAGGATTGTCTTCACGATCCTAATCATCATTAAATAAGTTATAAATAAGAAATGCGTTGCCTTCAAAGGCAAAACAAAGCGGCTGCACAGCCTTTCGGCTGTGCAGCCCATATTTATTTCTTTAGCGTATTTTGTTTTAAAACGTGGTCGTTTTTTTTATATCATTTCAAAATAAGCTGTGCAAGTTCTTTAAAGTTATTTACTACTGCTCCGTTGAAATCCTCATTCCTGCTGTTAAACATTACAGGGCTCATTCCTGAATTTTGGGCGGCAATGAGGTTGCCTTTTCTGTCGTCAACATACCAGCAATCGGCAGTGTCAATGCCGAGCTTTTCAACTGTCAGGTCATATATACGCCTGTCCGGCTTTGGAATTTTAAGGTCGCCGCTGACGCTGATAACGTCAAAATATTTATTTATATCAAATTTTTCGCGTATGTAACTGCTCCATTCGCTGGAATCGTTGGAAATTATGGCGAGCTTAAATTTTTCTCTTGCCGCTTTTGCAAAATCTAAGAATCCGTCATTCAGTTCTATGGTATCGAGATAATCTTTTTCAGCCTTTTCGGGATTATCGTGAAAACCGATTGTCCTCCATATATCCAGCGACGGCAACTCACCCACGTCGGCTTTGAGCCAGGGGGCATAAATCTCGTCGTGGGACAGATGAGGAAATGTCTTTTGAACAAACGGGACAAAATCGTCGCCCGTCTGCCTTACGATAACTCCGTACATATCAAGCAATACCGCTTTCATATCCGGCTCCTTTCAAATTATATCCGCCAGCGTTTTTGACGCCAGGTGCTGTTCAATCATACTCTGGAGTTCTTTCCACATAGCGCAGGTTTTGCAATTGTCGGCGTTATCGCAAAAGCCCTCTTCCACACATGCCGCCGGTGCAAGGTCCCCCTCAGCGGCATTTAAGATTGACAGGAGGGTGTACTCGCTGGGCTTTTTATTCAGCATATAACCGCCGTTTTTACCTCTTGAACTGTAAAGAAGTCCTGCCTTATTAAGAGACGCTACGATTATCTCCAGATATTTCATCCCCATATCATTGTTTTCGGCAATATTTTTAAGGGAAACAGGAGAATCCTGAGCGTGACGGGCAAGATACACCATTATCATAAGGGCATATCTCCCTTTAGTGGAAACGAGCATCAGTCCTCACCTCCGAAAAATTCCTTGGCGATTCTGACACTTTCCATAGCGTCCTTGGCATAATAATCCGCGCCTATCATCTTTGCATACGATTTTGTCAGCACTGCACCGCCTACAAGAACTTTTGCATCGGTGTTTTGGTGAATCAGTTTAATGGTCTTTTCCATATTCACAACTGTGGTGGTCATCAGGGCGGAAAGAGCCACAAGTCTGCACTCATTCTCCACCGCCGCTTCAAGCACCTTCTCGCACTTAACGTCCTTGCCAAGATCAATTACGTTAAAGCCGTAATTTGAAAGGAGAACCTTTACGATATTTTTTCCGATATCGTGGATGTCGCCCTCCACCGTGGCAATCACTATTGTATCAGAGCTTTCTGTTTTCTGTCCCGTTACTGCCAAATGCTCCTTGATAGCGTCAAACGCTTCTTTGGCGGCGTCGGCACTCATAAGAAGCTGTGGGAGGAAGATTTTATTATTTTCAAATCCGTCGCCCACCACATCAAGCGCAGGGATAATAT
The DNA here is from genome assembly GCA_019115455.1 of Candidatus Eubacterium faecigallinarum. GTDB lineage: Bacteria > Bacillota > Clostridia > Oscillospirales > Acutalibacteraceae > Eubacterium_R > Eubacterium_R faecigallinarum. Next base: position 27,779 of record DXDN01000004.1, on the reverse strand, counting down.
TATCATTGATAACGTCAAGAGCGGCATTGTCCTTTAAAAGGGCAGTTGCACATATACGTGCGTCATCTTTCATTCCCTTAATAATCGCAGTTTTAAGGTCAGTAACCGCAGCTGCGGGAGCCGTATTTTGAACCGCAGTGACGGATTCGATATATTCCTTGCAGTTATCGTCAAATCCTAAAAGGGCATTAAATGAATAGTAAGCATTCATCATAGCCTCGCTCAGTGGGTTGATAATACCTGCTGACAATCCGTTTTCCAGCGCCAGCGTAAAGAAAGCTGTGTTTATCGCCTCACGCTTAGGGAGTCCGAAGCTGATATTCGACACACCCAAAACGGTAGCGATACCCAGAGTGTTTCTGATATAATTTACAGCATTAAGAGTTTCGACGGCGTTATTCTTGTCAGTGGATATGGTCATCGTCAGAGCGTCCACCACAAGGTCTTTTTTATCAATGCCGTATTCCTGAGCTGTTTTTATAATTTTTTCGGCAATGGCAATTCTTCCCTGAGCCGTCGGCGGAATACCACTTTCATCAAGGCAGAGGCAAACCACTACGCCGCCGTATTTTTTAACCAGCGGGAAGACAGCCTCCATAGATGATTTCTTGCCGTTTACCGAATTCACCATAGGCTTGCCGTTATAAATTCTCATAGCCTTTTCCAGCGCCGACGGGTCGGAGGAATCCAGCTGCAAGGGCAGTGCAAGCACGCTTTGCAGGTCATAAACCGCTCTGCTGAGCATTCTCGTTTCGTCTATCTCAGGCAGTCCCACGTTCACGTCAAGAATATGGGCGCCCTTTTCCTGCTGGGCAAGTCCCTCTTTTATGATATAGTCAAGGTCGTCGTTTCTGAGCGCCTCTTTAAGCAGTTTTTTACCTGTAGGATTAATTCTTTCGCCTATTATCACAGGCTTTTTGCCGATTGTTACAGAAGTTGAATAGGAAGTAACCACGGTGTCGTTCTTCTTTTCCGGCACTGAGCCTTCAACTCCGCTGCAAAGCTGAATCATCCTGCTGATATGCTTAGGAGTTGTTCCGCAGCATCCGCCGAGATATGACACACCGATTTTCGCAATTTCAAGCATATCCTGAGCAAATTCGTCGGGCGACACGTTATAAACCGTTTCGCCGTTGACAGATTCAGGAAGACCTGCGTTAGGCATAACAATAATCGGCAGGGATGTGTTGTCCCTGAGTTCTTTCACAAGGGGTATCATCTGCTTGGGGCCAAGTCCGCAGTTAATGCCGATAACATCTGCGCCGAGCCCCTCCAGCATAGCGCATGCACTCCTGACGTCAGCTCCTGTAAGGAGTCTGCCTTTTTCGTCAAAAATCATTGAGGCAATTACCGGCAAATCGCAGTTTTCCTTAGCGGCAAGCACTGCCGCCTTAAGCTCGTACGTGTCGCTCATCGTCTCGATAATAACAACGTCTGCGTCGTCTTTGCCTGCTATTACTACCTCTGAAAAGAGCTTAACTGCTTTTTCAAAATCCAGATCTCCCATAGGCTTAAGCAGTTTTCCTGTGGGTCCTATGTCAAGAGCCACTTTCTTTCCTGCTCTTTTTGCAAGGCTTACACCTGCTTTTACTAACTCGGCAACATTGTCGTATTTAAGCGAATTTGCTCCGAAAGTATTTGAGGTTATATACTCAGCGCCGGCAGCGGCGTACCCCATGTGTACGGCAAGTACTCTTTCGGGGTCGGTAATATTCAGTTTTTCAGGCAGTTCACCTGCCGCGAGTTTGAGCATACTGCCCATTCCGCCATCAAAAAATCTAATCATTATTCAATACCTATAATAGCTGTAACCGATTTTGTAGGCACCATCTGACAAGTATCAGTAAGAGTCAGTCCGATGCGCTTTGTAAGCTCCAGCATTTCAAAAATCTTTTTATTTTCAGTTATATCCAAATCAAAATATCCCGGAGAATAACGCTGTCTGAGCGTCATCCCCTGTGCCCTGAGAACGTCCTCAAGTCTGTCGCAGACCTCCTCTATCTTAGATGCAAGGCACGCCTGCATAACCGCCGTTTTTGTTATATCGGTTTTGCCGTATGTTCTGAGCAAACGATCACATTCAGTACCCAGCGTGGCGCCGAAAATGCACACCTGCCTGCAACCGCTGACAGTTGCGGCGAGTCTTTGACTCTTAAACACCGTATTCCCCACAATCACGCTGTCCTGCGTAACACGGCAGTCAAAAATCCTGTGAAGGGTCTTCGGCTTTACACAGGCGTTAAGCTCTTCGCAACACTCGTCAATCAGACTCAGAAGTCTTTTGTCATCCGTTTTTGATGAGGTTCTCAGATAGTGCAGAATTTCAGTCTTGTTCATTTATTATTTCGGACAGTCCTTCCATTATCTTGTGAGCCACATCTGGCTTGTTCATTGTATAAATGTGTATATTATTAACTCCGTTTGCCATCAAATCTATAATCTGCTCGGTGGCATAAATAATACCCGCCTGCTTCATAGCGTCAGGATTTTCGCCGAAGCGCTCCATGATTTTTATGAATTTTTCAGGGAGTGTACTGTTTGACAGCTCAACGCTCCTTTTTATCTGCTTGGCATTTGTTATGGGCATAATGCCAGCGATAACAGGAACATTTATTTCCTTAATTGCGCACATTTCCAAAAAATTATAAAACACTCTGTTGTCAAAAAACATCTGAGTTGTGAGAAAATCAACGCCGCAGTCAACTTTTTCTTTAAGGCGGGCAATATCCTCCACCCTGTTTGCCGATTCGGGATGCATTTCAGGATAGCACGCAGCACCGATACAGAAATTGCCCCTCGCCTTAATTTCGTTTACCAATTCATAAGCGTGGTGGTAATACTGATTTTCACCCCTGACAAAATCCTTGGGGATATCACCTCTAAGGGCAAGTATATTTTCCACCCCGTTTGCCTCCAGCTCGTCAAGAACAGAATTGATCTTTTCCTTAGTAGAAGTCAGGCAGGTAAGATGCGACAGCGGTGTAACTCCGCCGTCTTTTATAGCGTTGGCTATCTCGGTTGTGTAACCGCTGGTGGTTCCCGAAGCGCCGTAAGTAACACTCATAAAGGACGGCTTGTCCTTTACCATTTCGCTAATTACCTTTTTGGTGTCAGCGATTTTAACCCATTCCTTAGGAGGAAAGACCTCAAAAGAAACGGTGACCTTGTTGTTCTTTAATATCTCACTTATTTTCATAAATTACAATTCCTTTTCCGTATTATAAGGATAATTATACTATCTGTGCGGTAGGAATTCAAGCTATTTTATACTTGCTTCACTGTCGGAGCACTGCTGGGCATTGAGTACATTCGTCAGGTCAATGGTAGCAAGAGTATCCCCCAGCTGGGTAAAAAATGCCGCCAAAAGAGCGATTTGCTGACTGCTTTTGCCCTTGGCAATGGCACAGGCAAGGGCGCTTACTGCTAAGCTAAGTTCACAACCGTTCAAAAATTCCGCCTCCTTTTTGGTAAATAATAAAAGAGATAACAATGCGTTTAAGTGAGAAAAAGCGAGTTAAAGAGAGAAACACACCGTTTATATGAAAATATTTTACTTTTTTTATTGACTTACAAATTCTTCTATGATATTATATTCAAGCACTTGAGAAACGACTGTCTAACAGTACTAATGTTTCAAAATATATTATTTTAGTTTGGAGGATATTGGTTATGTCAACATTTATGCCAAAAGCTGACGAAATCGAACGCAAGTGGTATATAATTGATGCTGCAGGCAAGCCCCTCGGACGTGTAGCCAGCGAGGCTGCTGTACTCCTCAGAGGTAAGCATAAGCCTATCTTTATGCCCCACGTTGATTGCGGCGACTTCGTAATTATCGTAAACACAGATAAAGCCGTTCTTACAGGCGACAAACTCAACAAGAAGCTTTATCAGCATCACACCGGTTATATCGGCAACCTTAAGGAAGTTAAATACTCTACCCTTATGAAAGAGAAGAGCGACTTCGCTATGAAGCTTGCTGTTAAGGGTATGATTCCGGATACGACTCTCGGCAGAAAGCAGCTTACAAGATGCCGTATCTACAAGGGCGCAGAACACAAGCACGAGGCTCAGAAGCCCGAAGCTTGGGAATTTTAAGGGAGGTATCTGAATTATGTATGAAACTAATCCATATTTCTACGGCACAGGCAGAAGAAAAGAATCTGTAGCTCGTGTACGTGTTTACGCAGGTACCGGCAAAATCACAATTAACGACAGAGACATCGACGATTATTTCGGACTTGAGACTCTCAAGCTCATCGTTCGTCAGCCTCTTGCTCTTACCGAAACAACTGAAAAGTTCGACATCGTTTGCCGTGTAAACGGCGGCGGCGTTACCGGTCAGGCAGGCGCTATCCGTCACGGTATCGCAAGAGCTCTTCTTCAGTACGACGAGGCTCTCCGTCCAGCTCTTAAGAAAGCAGGATTCCTTACACGTGACCCACGTATGAAGGAAAGAAAGAAGCCGGGTCTCAAAAAAGCACGTCGTGCTCCGCAGTTCTCAAAGAGATAATTTTTGTATTTATTTACAGCACCCTTTCTTGGGTGCTGTTTTTTTATCTCTTTGCTCCTGCGGGTCCTCGCAGCACAGCTGCTGCGGTTGTGGCTAAAAATATGCCACCGGCATATTTTCTTTACGCCGCAACAGTTCTCAAAGAGATAATTTTTGTATTTATTTACAGCACCCTTTCTGGGTGCTGTTTTTATTTTCTGATTTTCATTATTACTTGATTACTTTTCAGAGATAAACTGCGGTAAAACCAGGCTTTTTGAGAACATTGTGAATCTGCCTGCTATTTGACTTTTTAAATATTTTGTGATATAAATTTTTCGGTGAATTAAATGAAGAGGCAAAAGCAAATGTCGGAAAGTCTGCTGCTGGGAGCTCTTTTGGCAGTGGCAGGAGGCTATCTTGACGCATACACATACATATCCCGTGACGGAGTTTTCGCAAACGCACAGACAGGCAATATTGTACTTCTGGGAATCAATCTTTTTCAGGGGGATTTTTCCAAGGTTCTGCACTATTTGATACCTATAGCGGCTTTTGCGCTTGGTATAATAATCTGCGAATCAATAAAGAGTCGGTTAAAGGAAAGCAATAAATTTCACTGGCGTCAGCTTATCATACTGCTGGAAATAATAATTCTTGCTATTGCCGCATTTATTCCGTCAGGACCGGCAAACATTGCCGTAAACACCATGATATCCTTTGTTTGTTCGCTTCAGACAGGAAGTTTCAGAATAATTAACGGAAACGCCATAGCCACCACAATGTGCACGGGCAATCTCAGAAGCGGCACGCAGCAGCTTTTTCTTGCTGTCAAAAATAAAAACCGAAAGAATCTTAAAAACAGCCTCAGCTACTATTCAATAATTCTGTTTTTCACCATAGGTGCGGCATCGGGCGCAATGCTCACAAAAATTATAAACGAAAAAAGCGTTTTAATAAGCGCAGCCGTGCTGGTAATACCATTTATACTTATGTTTAAACCGAGCGTGATAATAAGTGATGAGTAATAAATCGACTGAAAATTATGATAAGACCCTGTATGCGAGCTTTACAGGGTACATAGTACAAGCGGTAGTAAACAATTTTCTGCCGCTTTTATTTCTGACGCTTCAGAGCAGTTACGGTATTCCCCTTGACAAGATAACGCTGCTGGTTACAATAAACTTTCTTGTGCAGCTTCTTGTAGATATCCTTTCTGCAAAAATAATTGACAGGGTGGGCTACAAACCCAGCATAATCTTTGCCCATATCTGCTCGGCGGCGGGTCTTGTGGCGCTTACTGTTCTGCCGCAGAACATGCCCGACGCTTTTTTGGGGATTTTAATTTCCGTAATTATATATGCAATCGGCGGCGGAATAATAGAGGTGCTTATCAGCCCTATCGTTGAAGCATGCCCCACAAAAAACAAGGAAAAGGCAATGAGCCTCCTGCACTCATTTTACTGCTGGGGGCATGTCGGAGTTGTGCTTATATCAACATTATTTTTTAAATTATTCGGCATAGAAAACTGGAGAATTCTCGCATTAATATGGGCACTGATTCCGCTGGCAAACGCTGTGTTTTTCAGCAGAGTACCCATTGCCACTCCTGTTGAGAGCGGAGAAAAAGGCATGTCCTTCAAAGAGCTGTTTGCCAACAGATTCTTCTGGATTATGCTGATTCTGATGATTTGTGCCGGCGCATCAGAGCAATCGGTCAGTCAATGGGCTTCAACATTTGCCGAAAAGGGACTCGGAGTTACAAAAGCTGTGGGCGACCTGGCAGGACCGATGGCGTTCGCCGTTCTTATGGGATTGTCAAGGGCATTTTACGGAAAATACGGCGACAGAATAAATCTGGACAAATTCATGGCTCTCAGCGGTGTTTTATGCGTTGCGTCATACCTTTGCATATCGCTTATTAATTCCCCTGTGGTAAACCTTATCGCCTGTGCCGTTTGCGGATTGTCAGTGGGAATCATGTGGCCTGGCTCATTCAGCAAAGCCTCGGCAGGTATGCCGCGTGGCGGGACAGCTATGTTTGCCATGCTGGCACTGGGCGGCGATCTTGGCTGCACAGCAGGACCCACTCTTGTAGGCTTCGTTTCCAGCAAAGCCGGCGACGATTTGAAAAAAGGTATACTTGCCGCTATCGTATTCCCTGTTGTTCTTATTATCGGCCTTTTTGCCAGCAGGAACAGAAAAACAATCAAAAGGCTTGACAAATAACTATTTGTTATATATAATACCGTTACAATTTACTCGTGAGGGAGTAGCAAGCGCCTTTGGCGCAGCAAGTCAACATACTGACCAAAACGGTCTGGCTTGCTTTAATTTGCGAGACTCATGTATGCCGGGCGCTGTACATGAAGTCTTCTTATATTCTGAATTAACACTCAGGTACGGCTTTGGCTGCGCCTGAGTTTTCTTTTTTAGGAGGATAAAAAATATGGACTGGAGCTTTGTTTTCTTTTTTAACAGCGCACTGTTAGGCGTCGGACTTGCTATGGATGCGTTTTCCGTATCCCTTGCAAACGGACTTAACGAACCGAAGATGAAAAAGGGCAGAATGTGCAAAATTGCCGCCGTATTCAGCGTATTCCAGGCAGCTATGCCAATGATAGGCTGGGTATGCGTGCACACGGTTTTGCAGTATTTCAATAAATTTGAAAAATTCATTCCGTGGATTGCCCTCATACTTCTCGGATACATCGGCATCAAGATGCTGGTCGACGGAATAAAGAACAAGGACTCGCAGGAAGCAAAAAAAGCAGTGGGATTCAAAGAACTGATGATACAGGGAATCGCCACCTCAATAGACGCTTTGTCCGTAGGATTTACAATCTCTGACTACAACTGGCTCATGGCAGTGGTATGCGCAGTAATTATTGCGGTGGTAACCTTTGCAATATGCACGGCAGGTCTTGTCATAGGCAAGAAATTCGGCACAAAGCTGTCCGGCAAAGCCTCGATACTGGGCGGAGTTATTCTTATCGGTATCGGAATTGAAATATTTGTCAGCTCGCTGATAGGCTGATATTTGCAATAAAAGCGGAGATTTCACATTGAAATCTCTGCTTTTATTTTTTTAATCGTATACAATATAACGCATGTTGTGATATAATAACTCAAAAGAAACATATGGCGGATTATGATGAAAAAGAAAGAAAAAACCACACTAAGAAAAATAGAATATCACAAAAAGGAAAGTCTTTATCTCATCGTGCGTGGAATTGAAGTAGGAATAGTATCGGGACTTGTGTCATCCCTTTACCGTTTTCTGCTTCAAAACGCTGAATCCCTGCTCACAAAAATTTCAGAGTACGTAAAAGAGAGCACACTGAATTTCGTGCTCTGGTTCGTGGCGCTGGCAGTAATGGGAGTCATTGTGGCAAGAACAGTAAAATGGGAGCCCATGGCATCCGGCAGCGGAATACCGCAGGTAAACGGAGAAATAAAGGGAGAGCTCAGCCAAAACTGGATAAAAGTAATTATTGCCAAGTTATCAGGAGGCACTATGGCTATTTTGGGCGGACTGTCACTGGGCAGAGAAGGCCCCAGCATACAGCTTGGTGCTATGGCAGGAAAGGGTATTGCAAAAATCACCAAGGCGGACAAAACCAGCGAGCTCAGAATGATGAGCTGCGGAGGCGGAGCAGGACTTGCCGCGGCATTTAACGCTCCGCTGTCGGGAGTTATGTTCGTCCTTGAGGAGATACATAAAACCATTGACAAAAGCATCATCTGCATGGGAATCGTTGCCTGCGTTACGGCAGATTTTATCTCAAAGCTGTTTTTCGGGCAGGAAAACGTCTTTGATTACAAGACCGCTAACATTCCGCTGAAAAATTACTGGGTACTGATAATCCTGGGCATACTTCTCGGACTTGCCGGATGCGCATATAACATAATAATGAGCAAAGGGCAGGACTTTTTCAAAAAGTTAAGTAAGATACCTCAAGAAGTAAAAATGGCCGCCGTATTCCTTCTGGGCGGTCTTGCGGCTATATTTATCCCGCAGATAACCGGAGGCGGTCACTCCATGGTGACTCTGCTGACCCAGCACAAACCGGAACTGGGGATGCTTGCGTTTTTGCTGGCGGCTAAGTTTATATTCTCCGTTATCAGCTTTGGGTCAGGAGCACCGGGCGGAATTTTCTTTCCGCTTCTTATCCTCGGCACATATATCGGTGCAATATACGCAGATATCTGCATAGAATATTTTAACATTGATGCGAGCCTTTGGCAGGAATTTGTGGTCATATCAATGGCAGGAATGTTTGCCTCAATTGTAAGGGCTCCGTTAACGGGAATTATCTTAGTATTTGAAATGACAGGCAGTCTTGAAAGTCTGCTGCCGCTGGCGGTAGTAAGCCTCATCAGCTACGCTGTGGCTAACCTTATCGGAGTAAAGCCAATTTATGAAACCCTGCTGAAAAAAATCATCAGCGCTAAGCCTGAAAAACCAGAATTCCACAGCAGCGATGAGAAAGTCATAAAAACATATGTGATACCCGTTGGCAGTCCCCTCAGGAGAAAAACCGTCAGTCAGGTAAACTGGGGAAAGCACTGCCTTATCGTAAGCATTGAGCGTGACGACGTGTCCATAACTCCAAAGGGCGACACCGTGCTTAAGGAGGGTGACGAGCTGGTGATTCTCATAAGTCAGCGCCGTTTTTCAAAGGACAATGAAAGGCTTGAAAAAATCATTTGCGGAGAAGAACAATAATGGAATTTACCGATTATATAACTGCGATTATTATTCCGATATTCTCGATTATATGCGGCTTGGTGACAAAGAAATTTCCGCCGAGGAAAATAAATTCCTTTTACGGATACAGAACCACCAAAAGCATGAAAAATGATGAAAACTGGCAAGCGGCACAAAAATACATGAGCGTATTTTTCATCAGATACAGCATTGCCAGTCTCGCCTTGGGAATTCTCTTGAGCGTAGTATGCCTGATTGCGTTTAGGCGAAGTTACATGCCCGACGCCATAATGCTCATACAGGCGATGGGCATACTTTTTGTGTTTCCAGCTGTGGAGCCCAAGTTAAAAAAATAAATTCAGAAAGACAGATGTTAAAATGAACGAAAAAAATAACGCCCTTGCCACAGAGCCGGTAGGAAAACTGCTGGTAAAGCTGGCAATACCAACGGTTACGGCGCAGATAATAAATATGCTCTACAATATTGTAGACAGAATATACATAGGTCACATTCCCGGCATAGGCGCAGATTCACTCACAGGAGTGGGAGTATGCATGCCGCTTATAATGATAGTGTCGGCATTTGCGGCTTTAGTCGGTTTCGGCGGAGCGCCGAGAGCTTCCATATTCATGGGCAAAAAAGACAAAGTATCTGCCGAGAGAACTCTCGGAAACTGCTTTACCATGCAGATTATAATTTCCGTTATCCTTACAACTCTTCTGCTGATATTTAACAGAAGACTGCTTCTCTCTTTCGGCGCCAGCGAAAACACCATAGGATACGCTGTGGAATACATGAACATCTATGCCGCCGGAACAATTTTTGTTCAGATGACGCTGGGAATGAATATGTTCATAACCGCACAGGGATTTGCAAAAACAGGAATGCTCTCCGTAGTTATCGGAGCGGTGGCAAACATTATACTCGACCCTATATTTATCTTTGCGCTGGATATGGGAGTCAACGGAGCCGCCATTGCCACGGTTATCTCCCAGGCGCTGTCCTGCCTGTGGGTGCTTGTTTTTCTCTTCGGCAAGAAAACGAATCTAAAAATACGGTTTTCATATATGAAACTCAAGCCGGGCATTATTTTTCCGAGTCTGGCGCTGGGACTTTCCTCTTTCATAATGCAGTCAAGTGAAAGCGTAATATCAATATGCTTCAACTCCTCGCTTCTTAAATACGGCGGCGACATAGCCGTGGGGGCAATGACAATACTCACCAGCGTAATGCAGTTTGCTATGCTTCCGCTTCAGGGACTCGGTCAGGGTGCACAGCCGATAATCAGCTATAATTACGGCGCAGGCAATCCCAAAAGAGTAAAGGCGGCGTTTAAGCTGCTTTTAAAGCTGAGCGTTTGCTATTCTGTTGCCCTTTGGCTGTTTGTGATGATTTTCCCGGGAGTCTTTGCTTCTATGTTCACATCGGAGCCTCAGCTGCTGGAATTCACCAAAACAGCGCTCAGAATATATGTAGCATGCCTGTTTTTATTCGGAATTCAGATAGCGTGTCAGTCAACCTTTACCGCCATCGGGAATGCCAAGGCTTCCATCGTTGTGGCGGTGGTTCGTAAATTTGTTTTGCTGCTACCGCTAATTTACATACTTCCGCTGATATTCACCCAGGACAAGACGTCGGCGGTATATCTTGCTGAGCCGGTTGCCGATTTCATCGCAGTTACATTTACCTCAATACTGTTTACGTTTCAGTTTAAAAAAATGCTCAGATCAATTTCTGACAAGGACAAAACTGAATAACACTGAACAATGCAAAAAACCTCCCGATGATTTCGGGAGGTTTTTTATATAGCTTACATAAGCTCTGCAATTATATCTGAAAATTCCGTAGGATTGTCAATATCAAGCCCTGCGATAAGACGTGCCGCAGAATACAACAGACCTGTATATTTCTTCAGCGTTTCGTCATCTGCTTTCTCCAATTTCTCAGCCACAGGGTGATTAGAGTTAATTTCCAGCACAAGCTGGGCTTTTACGCCCTTGTTGGCGCCCGGCATTGAATTGAGAACTTTTTCCATCTCAAGTGAAACATATCCCTCAGCAGAAAGGCTTACGGGGTGTGAGCCAAGCTTATTTGAGAATTTAACGGCGGTAACCTTACCATTAAGCGCCTCTTTCATCTTATCAAGAAGATCTTTTGAATCCTCATTCTTTTTGGTCATAGCTTCCTTTTCAGCGTCAGTGCTCAGATCAAGATCATCCTTGCAGATATTTGCAAAATGCTTTGAGTCATATTCCATAAGCATCTGGATTGCAAACTCATCAACCTCGTCGGTAAAATAGAGCACCTCATAGCCCTTTTCCTTAACTGCGTCTATCTGAGGAAGCAGTGAAATCTTTTCGGCATTTTCGCCGCAGGCATAATAAATTGATTCCTGTGAATCTGCCATTCTGCCCACATACTCTTTCAGTGTGGTATATCCGTCGCCGTTAGAGGACTCAAAGAGCAGGAGGTCTTTCAGTCCGTCCTTGTCCATGCCGTAATTTGCATAAACGCCGTATTTAAGCTGAAGACCGAAGGTTTTGAAGAATTTTTCATACTTCTCACGGTCGTTTTTAAGCATTTTTGTAAGCTCGCTCTTTATCTTCTTGTCAATCGCCTTGGCAATTATCTTAAGCTGGTGGTCGTGCTGAAGCATTTCACGGCTGATATTCAGGCTCAGATCCGCACTGTCAACAAGTCCCTTTACAAAGCTGAAATAATCCGGAAGCAAATCAGCGCATTTGTCCATAATCAGCACGCCGTTGGAATAAAGCTGCAAGCCCTTTTCATATTCCTTGCTGTAGAAATCATACGGCGGATTCTGAGGGATGAACATAAGGGCGTCAAAGGTTGCCTGGCCCTCCGTCTTGGTATGAATTACCGCCATCGGGTCGGTGTAATCCATAAACTTTGACTTGTAAAATTCGTTGTAATCCTCGGGCTTTATCTCGCTCTTTGACTTTCTCCAAAGGGGCACCATGGAATTAAGCGTCTCTGTGCTGAGCTCGGTGATATATTCGCCCTCCTTGTCAGGATCCGGCACCTGATGACTCATCTCCATAACGATTGGGTAGCGGATATAATCGCTGTATTTTTTAACCAGCTCGTCTATTTTGTACTGCTCAAGATACTGGCTGTAGTCCTCGTTCTCGGTATCCTCTTTGATATGAAGAGTTATTACTGTACCGGCGTCTTCCTTGTCGCACTCCTCAATGGTGTATCCGTCCGCACCTGAGGATACCCATTTGTGAGCAGTATCATCGCCGAACGCCTTTGACACTACCTCGACCTTGTCTGCCACCATAAATGACGAATAGAAGCCAACGCCGAACTGACCTATAACGGAAATATCCTGAGCATTCTCATCGTCTGCATTCTCATTTTTGAAATTAAGCGAACCGCTCTTTGCGATAGTTCCGAGGTTACTTTCAAGCTCCTCGGCAGTCATGCCGATACCGTTATCTGTCAGCGTGATTGTACGGTTTTCCTTGTCTATGTCAATTTGAATTTTGAAATCGTCCTTTGAAAGTTTAACGGCATTGTCCGTCAGTGATCTGAAATACAGCTTGTCTATAGCGTCAGATGCATTTGAAATAAGCTCTCTGAGGAAGATCTCCTTGTGAGTATAGATTGAGTTAATCATCATATCCAGGAGTTTTTTTGACTCCGCTTTAAACTGTTTTTTTCTCATCTGAATCATCCCTTGTGTAAAATTAGCACTCATTACCTCCGAGTGCTAATTTTATTATAGTACTTATTTTTAAATTGTCAATACCTACATGAAAATAATTCCAAAACAAAAAGAGCGGCACAAGCCGCCCTTTGCTAATCGTATAAGATTTAATCGTCTGCAACAAGATTTTTTAAGCTTACATCCATAATCGGTGCAGAATGAGTAAGCGCACCGCAGGATATGTAGTCAACGCCCAGCTCGGCAATCTCACGCAGTCTTTCCTTAGTTACGTTGCCTGAGCATTCCGTCTGAGCTCTGCCAGCTATAAGCTCCACCGCTTTTTTCACTGTGTCGTTGTCCATATTGTCGAGCATAATAATATCGGCTCCGGCTTCAACAGCTTCCTTTACCTGGTCAAGAGTTTCTGTCTCTATCTCTATCTTGCGAACAAAAGGAGCATATTCTTTTGCCATCTCAATAGCACGGGTTACAGAACCGGCGGCGCCTATATGATTATCCTTAAGCAACACACCATCGGAAAGATTGTACCTGTGGTTAGTTGCTCCGCCGACTTTTACGGCATATTTTTCAAAGGGTCTCATGTTCGGCGTAGTCTTTCTTGTGTCAAGAAGCGTTGCAGAACATCCGCTGAGTTCGTCAACATACTCTCTCGTTATGGTAGCGATACCGCTCATGCGCTGCAAATAATTGAGCGCCGTTCTCTCGCCGCTGAGTATTGCCTTTACGTCGCCGTAAATAACGCCTATCTTATCCCCCTTGCTTACCCTGTCGCCGTCCTTGTAATCGGACTCGAACCGGCTTCTGGGGTCAAGCAGTTCAAAAACTCTCCTGAAAACGTCAAGTCCGCAGATAATACCGTCCTGCTTGCATATCAGGTCAGCTCTGCCCTGCTTATCCTCCGGCATAACCGCATTTGCAGAAACATCCTCGTATGTAATGTCCTCTTTAAGTGTGTTGAGCAGATAATCATCAACACTAATCTTCATTGTCACACCATTTATCATAAAACTGCGGGTCCTTTCCTTTTATTTCATTCATTATAAGAGTCTTAAACTCTTTTTCCCTTTCAGCCTTTTCGGGATATGCTTTCAAATCTACATCAGGCAATTCAAGCGCCTTTTCCTCTTTGTCAGAGGCTATAAGCTCCGCCGCGCGTTTCGAGAAAACAAGGCTTTCCAGCAAGGAGTTTGATGCAAGTCTGTTTCTGCCGTGGACGCCGTTGCACGCCGTTTCACCCACTGCATACAGATGCTTCATTGTGGTGCTTCCGTTGATGTCCGTTTTAATGCCGCCCATCATATAGTGCTGTGCAGGAGTAACCGGAACCTTGTCCTTAGTAATGTCATACCCCTCATCCATACAAGCCTCAAATATATTCGGGAATCTCTTTGCCGCCTCGCTGCTGCTCATATTCGGAAGAGTTATGTACACGTGGTCCGTGCCGAATTTTTCCATTTCTTTAACGATAGCGTCCGTAACCACGTCCCTGGGCTGAAGCTCGTCGGTAAATCTTTCGCCGTTCTCGTTAAGAAGTACAGCGCCCTCACCTCTGACGCTTTCGCTTATCAGAAATCTTCTGCCCTTTTTCTTGCTGTAAAGAGTTGTGGGGTGAATCTGTATATAGTTGATATCCTTAAGCTCCACGCCGTGCTTTAACGCCAGAGCAAAGGAATCCCCCGTAATATGCGGATAATTTGTGGAATTAAGGAACAGTCCGCCTATACCTCCCGTGGCAAGAATTATATCCTTGGCAATGATAGCTCCCCTCTCGCCGTACTCATCCTCACACACAATGCCCTGACAAACATTATCCTTTTCGATAAAATCTATCATCGTGGTCTGCGTTACGAATGTGATATTCTCTCTTTGCTTGGCGATTTTCAGCAGGGTAGCCGTTATTTCCTTGCCGGTTTCATCCTTATGATGGAGAATTCTCTTGTGCCTGTGAGCTCCCTCACGGGTATAGTCAAAATCGCCGTCATCAGCAATATCAAACTTCACGCCCAGATCAACCAGCGTGCTTATGACATCCGATGAGCACTCTATCATAACTCTGACAGATTCGGGGTCGTTCTCATAGTGGCCGGCTCTCATAGTGTCCTCAAAATAGCAGTTAAAATCGCTGATATCCTTTAATACACACACGCCGCCCTGAGCGAGATACGAATCGCATTCTTTCAAATCTTCTTTTGTAATGACGAGCACGTCCTTATCTTTCGGCAGGCACAGCGCCGCAAAAAGTCCGGCAACGCCGCTGCCAATGATAACGACATCGGTTTTTATAAAATCTTTAATAACCATAATACAGTTTACTGACCGTCCTTTGAATTACAACTTATGTCGCAATATATCTATATTTTTACTAATATATATTTTTTTTGCCCAATTGTCAAGGTTGATAAAGGTCAAGCCATATGATAGAATTTAAAAAAAGAATAATTTATCTTAAAGAAGCAGGTGCTGTTATGAATGTTTTTGATTTTGACAACACAATCTACGACGGTGAAACGCTGGTTGATTTCATTGTGTATTACATTAAGACCGACCCAAAGATATGGAGATACGTGCCAAAGCTGCTTTACATATATTTTAAGGACACGCTTCACCTGTTCACCGTGGACGAAGCTATCAAAGCATACGCAGGCTTCCTTGAGGGATATTATGTCAAAAAAATCGCCACGGCTGAAGAGGATGTAAAAAAATTCTGGGACATAAACCAGAAAAAAATCAAGCCCTGGTACGATGAGGTACGGCAGGATGACGACATAATTGTATCCGGAACAACGGATTTCATCCTTGAGGAAATAATGAAACGTATGGGCATTAAAAATTATATAAGTTCCTCGATAGACAAAACCACCGGCAAATTCAAGCGCCTGTGCTTTTTGGAAAACAAGGTAAAATTCTTCAGAGAATACTATCCCGACGCGCATATAGATAATTTTTACACCGATTCCATGAACGACAAGCCCATGATGGACATTTCCGACCACGTGTTCTTCGTTACCGGTGACAAAATCGAACAGATAAAATAGGAGAAGAAATGTTAAAACTCACCTTTATTGCCGACACGCACTATTACAGCAAAAGCCTCGGGACTTGTGGCAGGCAGTATTTTCTCCGCTCCGGATCAGACCAAAAATGCCTTGCGGAGTCAGGCGACATTATCGACTCCGCCTTTGAATTAATAGGCGAATCAGACGCCGACGCTGTTATGATTGCAGGCGACCTCACCAACGACGGCGAAGTCGTGTGCCACAAGGAATTTCGCAGCAAGCTTTATAAGCTTAAGAAAAAGAAGAAAGTATTTGTAGTCACTGCCACTCATGACTGGTGCTGTGACGGCAATCCTCGCAGATTCAACGGCAGCATTGTCACGCACGATGTAGACACAATGAAAAGCCATGAACTTGCGGATTTTTACAAAGATTTCGGATTAAGCGACTCAATAAGCAGTTATATCACGCATATCGGCACATGCTCTTATGTTATTCAACTTTCGGAAAAGGTGCGGCTTCTGGCTTTAAACGACGATAAAAACGGCAACGACCACGCCGGTTTCACCGAGGAGCATTTTAGCTGGATAGAGGAGCAGTTACGTCTTGCCCAAGCCGACGGCTGTCTTGTTATAGGAATGATGCACCATTTGCTTATGCCACATATCAGCCCCCTTATAACAGGAGGCTCAACTTGTGTTGAAAACAGGGAATATGTCGCTTCAAGGCTTGCCGACGCAGGACTGCGCTATATGTTTGTCGGTCACTCCCATATTCAGAGTACCGCTGATTTCAAGTCAAAAAACGGAAATGTCATTACAGAAATAAACATAGGCTCCCTGACAGGGTATCCTGCGCCCATCGTCAACGTCACGGTAAATGACGATATGACGCTTTCATACGAGGTTGAACATCTAAGGAAATTCAAGTTAGACGGAAAAATCACAGACGCTCAGATTTTTTTGAAAAATCATTTTCTTGCACTGATAAAGAGGCTTCTTGACTCGCCCAACAAAGACGAGCTGCGTGACCGGCTGGATGCCTTACAGCTTGACGGCAAAAAAATATCCCCCTTGGCGCCGGTTATTCTGCCGCTCTTTAAATTTATAAAAACAGCAGACGTTTCACAGGCTTACCGAAAGCTCAGGCTTTTGGGACTTGCAAAATTTGTAGACAAAGATTTGGCTATAAAATTTAAAAACAAAAAAATTATTGATTTTGTAAATGAGATAACACTCAGCCTTTTTGACGGGAGCGTAAAAAAATACACACGAGAAGACGATTACTACAGATTTGTAATGTCATTTATTTCTATACCGTCCAAAATAATGAAAAACAACCTTGACACAAAAAAGCTTATTTTTGCCATAGACGCAATACTTACCGGAGGCAAGTTTGACAACCAAAAAGATACAATATAATAAAGTATACTATTATTAATTTAATTATAAATATAAAATAAGTATAAAACAGACATATTATGCTTGACATTTTAATTACATTGTGTTACTCTTTTGTTACAATTTTGGTATACTATATTTTGCGGCATTTTGCAATCAATAATGCGCATCACAATATATAGTATTGTTTTAGCGCAAAACGTGATTGTTTTACACTACCTGATGCGGTTACATTTTGGATAAAATATCATTATTTTGTTTAACTTTTACGCATCATTTGCTATAATACGGTATGAATATTTAACATCTTAATTACAAACATTATTACCGATGCGAATTGTATTACCTATTGAAAGAGGTGAACGGTATTTGGAAAATTTTGTTATAAAAGGCGGACATGAGCTTTTCGGCGAAGTCAATATCAGCGGCGCTAAGAATGCTGCTGTTGCTATTATTCCCGCTGCTCTTCTCTGCGATGATATAGTACGTATTGAAAACATTCCCAATATCAGCGACGTTAGTTTGATTATTCAGATTCTTGACCGCATGGGTGCAGGAATCAAAATGATAAACAAAAACACAATTGAAATTGACTCACGTTCAGTAACCTGTCAGCCTGTGCCGTATGAACTTGCCTCACATTTCAGAGCAAGTTATTATCTTATAGGCATTTTGCTCGGCAGATTCAAGAAAGCGGAAGTTGCCATGCCCGGCGGGTGCAATTTCGGAGTAAGACCCATTGACCTGCATATCAAAGGATTTCAAATGCTCGGCGCAACCGTAAACACTGTAAACGGAATGGTATGTGCCAGTGCGGACAAGCTCATCGGCGCATCCATATACATGGACAACGTGTCCGTAGGCGCAACAATGAATGTTATGCTGGCAGCAGTTCTCGCAAGGGGTCTTACCATTATTGAAAATGCCGCCAAGGAGCCGCACATTGTTGACCTGGCAAACTTCCTTAACTCCATGGGTGCAGACGTTCGCGGAGCAGGTACGGACGTTATCAAGATCAGAGGAGTGGAAAAACTGCACGGCTGTACTTATTCCATAATTCCCGATCAGATAGAAGCAGGAACATATATGGTTGCCGCCGCTACATGCGGAGGCGACGTGCTGGTAAAGAACGTTATTCCGAAGCACCTTGAATCCGTCAGCGCTAAGCTTGAGGAAGCGGGCGCAGAGATAATCGAATATGATGACGCAGTGCGTGTCACTCGCTTTAAGCCCCTTACGAAATGCAATGTAAAGACTATGCCTCATCCGGGATTCCCCACCGATATGCAGCCGCAGATGGCAGTTCTGCTTTCTGTTGCCAACGGCACAAGCATCCTGTCAGAGGGTGTTTGGGACAGCCGTTTTCAGTATGTGGGTCAGCTTCTTAGGATGGGTGCCGACATACAGGTTGACGGCAAGGTTGCCGTTATCGAGGGCGTTAAGGAACTTACCGGTGTAAACGTAAAAGCCACCGACCTGAGAGCAGGTGCGGCAATGATAATTGCAGGTCTTGTTGCACGTGGTGAAACGACCGTGGAGGATGTGCAGTACATTGACCGCGGATACGAGGACGTGGTTGATAAATTCAGAATGCTCGGCGCAGATATCAGGCGAGTAGAAGTCAAGGAACCCGACGTTATTCAGCAGGACGCCGGATAATAAAATTATAAATGAGAAAAGCGTATCGAAAGATACGCTTTTTTAGTGAAAAAAATTGTTTTTTTCCGCCTTTCTGCTATAATATAATACAGTATGCAAAAGTTTATTATAAACTAATTTTTCCGAAAGGCTAAACG
This sequence comes from Candidatus Eubacterium faecigallinarum, assembly GCA_019115455.1. Lineage (GTDB taxonomy): Bacteria > Bacillota > Clostridia > Oscillospirales > Acutalibacteraceae > Eubacterium_R > Eubacterium_R faecigallinarum. Next base: position 8,689 of record DXDN01000004.1, on the reverse strand, counting down.
GAGATCATATATGTCAAAGGTTTGTCAGCTATTTTCAGGCAGCAGCGGTAATTCAATATTTATATCCTCAAAGGGACACAATTTTTTGGTTGACATAGGTGTTTCAGCCAAAAAATGCGAGACCGCTCTAAATAATATAGGGGTGGATCCCGACAGCATTGAGGCGATATTTGTAACTCACGAACACTCGGACCACAGCTCAGGTATAAGAGTATTTTCCACAAGGCACAAAGCACCTGTTTTCGCTTCTAAGCTGTGCATTGAGGAAATGATGACGAGTTCAGTAATCAATGAGAAAGTTGTTTGCAACACGCTTGACTATCATACTGAAATCGGCGGAGCCAACATATCAGCGTTTCATCAGAGCCACGACAGCGCAGACTGCCTGGGTTACAGATTCGACCTGCCGGACGGCAGGAGCATATCTGTATGCACTGACACAGGATATATAACCGACCAGGCAAAGGAGATTTTGCCCGGCACAGACCTTATATTTATCGAATCAAATCACGAAACCTCTATGGTTGAAACAGGGCCGTATCCGTATCCGCTGAAAAAAAGAATACTGGGGCCAGACGGACATCTTTCAAATTTTTCATGCTCCCAGTACATAAAGGAACTTGCTCAAAGCGGTACCACACGATTTGTACTGTCACACCTGAGCCGCGAGAACAACATGCCCCACATAGCAAGGCAGACTGCCGTGGCAGCGCTCAGTGAGATTGGAATGAAGCCGGACTGTGATTTCAGGCTGTACGTATCCCCTCCCGAAAACAACGACGGAGGAATCATATTATGATAAACGTTACGATTATCGCAGTGGGTAAGCTCAAGGAGTCGTATCTTCGCGACGGTTGCCTTGAATATATCAAGCGCATGGGTGCATACGCAAAAACTCAGATAATAGAAATAAATGAGGAAAAATGCCCCGATAATCCATCAGAAAATCAGATAAAAGCAGTTATTCAAAAAGAGGGCGAGCGTATTTTAAAAAAGATACCTGCCGGTGCGGCAGTTTTTCCCCTGTGCATAGAGGGCAGGGAATATTCCAGCAGCGACTTTTCATCACTGATTGAAAACACGTCAATGTCAAACTCACGCATTTGCTTTGTTATCGGCGGCTCATACGGACTTGACGACAAGGTAAAAGAAATGGGCAAAATAAAGCTTTCTTTCGGCAAAATGACGCTTCCCCATCAGCTGGCAAGACTTGTTTTGCTGGAGCAGATATATCGGGCTTTTTCCATAATAAACAACTCAAAATACCACAAATAAATTATTTTAACAACGAAAAAGGCACGCCTATAACAAAGCGTGCCTTTTTCATAAGGGGTAAAAATTTATGTGAAAACGTAGCTGGTATATATAAAAAGGTTGAGAAATAAATTCAACAACCTTGTTGACTATTTAAGAAGCGCATATGTTTTGTGGTCGGAATTTGCTTCCGCTCTTACAACATACTCGGGTCTTGCATTTTTGAAAAATGCGCCTTTGAGCATAAAGAACGCAACGTCCTTGCTTATCTTCTCATAGTCTACATTGAATATCTTTGCCGAAATGCTCTTGTTGAATGCATTGACCAGTGGTCCCATGCAAAACGCAGTGATTACTGTTCCTATTCCGATATTTTTAACTGATGATATATCGCCGTGAATCAAAGCGGTTAATCCGCCGCTGACAACGAGTCCGATAAGAACTACAGTCACATCGGTAACGACCCTTGCCCATTTGTATTTGAGCTTGGCGCCTCTGCTGAACATAAAGCCGAGAGCGTCATAAGGTCCAACGCCTACATTTGCGGTAAAGAAAAGTGAACTTGCAAAGCACAGGGTAACTATACCTGCCGCAAGAAGGGGGATCCTTACGGCGAGAGTGTAGTGGCTGTCAACTGCCGGCTGGATAAGGCTCTGGAAAAACTCGCAGGCATAGCCGCAACCGACCATGTTTACAATCGTTCCTACACCTATCAGTCCTCTGTGAGCAACAATCAGCACATAAAGCAGGATAACCATATTGACTATCAACTGGTATGTACCAAAGCCAATACCCAGTGTGCTTGCCACGTTCATATTCATTGATGTGAAAGGATCAACACCGAAACCTGAGACAGAGAAAAGAGAAATTCCAAATCCCATAATGATAATACTGATAAAGGAGAGAACTATCCGTTTTACCATATTATGCTGAGCAAACATATCTTTTATATATCCGTAAGCTTCTGATTTGACTCTGTTCATAACTTAGCCTCTGTTTCGTTATGTTTTCCTCTCTTTGTGTACATTATATGCTTACATTTTAAAAAATCAAGTTTTTTGTATAAGTTTCTCTCTATGTAACATTTTGCACAAATAAAAGTATATAATTTTGTGCAAAATACACAAGTTTTATTCCATTTGCTTACCCAAGAAAGCTGCTGCAACCTGCACAAGCTTGATATCCGTCTCACTTGGCAACGTGTTGTTGTGCTCCTCGATAAGCGCTACGGCTCCGCTGACATCGCCGCCGTATATAATAGGATACACTACGTTTGCCTTTCTGTTAAATCCCTCAATAGCGTTCATGCTGGGCACTGTATCTGTGGAAATGTGGATGGCTCTGTTTTCCATCAGCTCTTCCAGATTCTTCGTTACTCTGCGCTCAAGGATTTCACGCTTGCTGATTCCCGACGCGGCAATTACATGGTCGTTGTCCATTATTGCTATGGGCAGACCGCCGTTTTTGTGGAGAACCTCGGCGTACTGATTGGCAAAATTCGACAGCTCGCCTATCGGGGAATATTTTTTAAAAATAACCTCGCCCTCCGCATCGGTAAAAATTTCAAGGGGATCGCCCTCTTTTATTCTAAACGAACGTCTGATCTCCTTAGGTATTACAATTCTTCCGAGATCGTCAATTCTTCTGACAATACCTGTTGCTTTCATGTGATCTACTCCTCAAACAATGTAAATATATCTGTAATATTTTGCACATATTCGCCCACGATATACTTAATATCAACTGTGATTTTTTGGAAAATAAATCAAAAATTAAAGCCAAACTCTGCTCCGATTTTTCAAAAGCCAACTGTAATATAATGGTATATGTTTTATATATTATAATTTTGATTTAGAAAAATGAAAATAAAAAGCTCTCACTGCGCTAAACTAAGTTTGTTACGCAGCGGGAGCTTTTTTATAGATTTTGTTTTGCTATAAACATTAATCTTAACTCAATAATTTTGCGCTTTAAGTTCAAAATATGCCTTGGGCTTTTTGCAGACGGGGCACTGATTTGGGACCTCTTTGCCGATAATCACATTACCGCAATTGGAACATATCCATATTTTCTCTTCATCACGGCTGAAAACAAGACCGTTATTAACATTCTCAAGCAGTTTGCGAAAACGCTCTTCGTGCTTTTTCTCAATTTTTGCCACAGAATCGAAAAGAAAAGCTATATGATCAAAGCCCTCCTCCTTTGCCTCCCTGGCAAAAGTGGCGTACATATTTGTCCATTCATAGTTTTCACCGTTAGCGGCGTCCTCAAGATTAGTCGCCGTGTCGGGAAGCTGAGTATCGCCGTTAAGAAGCTGATACCATATTCTTGCGTGCTCCTGTTCGTTCTTTGCCGTTTCCCTGAAAATGGCGGCAATTTGATTAAAGCCGTCGCTTTCAGCCTTTTCGGCGTAGTAGGTGTACTTGTTTCTTGCCTGACTTTCGCCGGCAAAAGCCGCCATCAGGTTAGCCTTCGTCTTTGTTTTGTCCAAGCTTTTCAAAAAGACATCTCCTTATTTTATAATACGAGTCTTTTTATTTTTGCCACTATTTCCACAAATATGCACCAAAGCGCCTGGAACAATACTATATTTGCCGCACCGAGCTGAGCAATACCGCCCACCACACAAAGCAAAACGGTTACACCGAATCCCAGCGCACTGCCGAATGATATAAGAACGCTGAGCATTTTCCTGCTTTCCTCAAGATTTTCTGCCGCGTTCATTGCTGACACAAATCCCAGCGCACTGCCGTTATGAACCACGTATGCCGGTGATTTTTCCGCAGACATATCGGAATACTTTTCAAACACTCTGCCGTTAGAAGAATTCATAACTCGTACAAATCCGTCGGGCAGAGCAAAGAGCTCGGCGATGCTTTCATCGTTAATAAACGGGTCCGAACTTTTGACAAGAATGGTAATTCCGCTTTTTTCAAGCTTTCTGAGCGCTCTTTTAAGGGACGGGTCAGCGCTGTATGACACAACGAACATTGCCATCAGCTTTCCGGTAACTGCAAGGTAAAGTATTTTTCTTCCCTTGCGCGTGTACTTCGCCTCGAACTCCTCTTTAGGCACCTGGACTCCGTGGTGTATCATCAGCTCCCTTGTACCTACAAGTATCTTTTTTCTGTAAATCCAGGCGGAGGTTCCCAGCCTGTCCTCATAAACCACTCCGTCAACATCGGGCAAGATCGTCTGCTTGCCGATAACAACGTCATCAAAAACATACGACAGAGGGCTCTTTGTTTTCATAATAACGGCGGCAGTTTTAAGAATCACGTCATCCGCCTTGGCGCCGTTGAAAGTTTTAATACCGTGAATTTCACAGCTGTTTCGTGCAAAAAGGTCCTGCGCCTCAATAACTATGGCGTTGGCATTGTCAAGCACCTTGGCGCCCTCAAATCCGTTGATCATGGCGCCGCTCTTTTTCAGCGTCTTTGAAACACCCAGCAGCGTGCTGTTTGTGTTGAGCAGCGATATGCACGGAACGGAAATACACATTCCGCACACTGCCATGTTAAGTCCTATATGCCAGTTGCTGTTTATAACTGAAAATACCACGAACAAAATCACGTTAAGCGCCAGCATTGTCATTCCGGTGATTTTGCCGATACCGTCGGCAGGCTCATCACTGCACGCAATATCAAGGAATTTGGTGGGAAAATCAGTCTTAATGCTTGTTTTCAGCTTTGGTTCCCCTGTCAAAAGTCCGCGGCTGATAATCGTGGCGTCAACAGTATTTAAAATATCTTCTATAGTATTTTTCTCATCAAGGGAGGTTAGAAACTCAAAATTTTCAATAACACGCGAGATGGACATCCATTTACCAATGCTGCTCATAAGAAGTGCAAAGCTTGCCGCAAGCACATAAATATTGCCCATATCTATGTACACATTGCTGTCCACCGTCATCAGCACATTATGTGCCAGCACAACAAGGCTGATTATCGCAACGGGGAAGTCACTGTTTATCCCATGTTTTAGGTTAAAGCCGTGCAAAACGGTTTTAATATTTGCCACAATCACTACGGCATATATTACAGTAACTACAATAAAATAGGTTGTATAATCCAGCAGTACCGACGGAATATATGCGCTGTCCTTAAATGTTGTCAAAATCCAGAGCAACACTGACAAAACGAATGTTATTGCAGAAGTTGCGGTAACTGAGGACTTTGCGGCAAACAATTTTTCCATAAATTCCGTTCGCTCGTCGGAGTGCTCATATTCGCTCTGCGGCGTTTTCTGAGGACTGCTTTCCGTCTCAATTTCATCCGGAGCAAAAATTCTGAATTTATTTACCTTATCCTTACGCCTTTCCTTAAGCTGTTCCTCCGCCACCTCTTCATCTATTTTTGCAACATCATCAGTGCTGTCCTCAAACCCTGCCAAAACGATCTGCTCGCCCTCGTCGCTTTTGTATTCCTGTGAGCTTTTTATCTGGTTCATCACAGATATTTTTGTGTGCTCAAGCTCATCAACCGCAACTATTGTCGGCAGTTCCTGAAGATCTGAAGTGTTGTCAAATCTTGACTTGCTTTTTATTGTTGCAGGACGTTCTATTATCTCAGGGGGCTGTTTAGAATAAAGCGGCTCCTGTGAGTTGCTGCTGAAAAAGCTCTTTTTCTTTCCGGCAGTACCTGCTTTTTCCACCACCATTGTCTTATCGCTCAGGCTGACCTTTTTCGTCTTCATATCGGATATTTTTGAGTCTGTCTTTTCATCTGCCGCTCTGACTGCCCTGCCGTCAATAACAGCAGTTTTTTCCGGTGCGTCAGCTCTTTTTTTAGCCGGCTTTGCAGAAGGCTCAATCACAATATTCTCCGTTTCAATCTTAGGCACTTCTATATCTCGCTGAGTTATTTCACGGGCGGAGGAGTCGATATCCTCCATTGCCGAGCGTGCCGTAGTTATTGTTTTTTTCCTGATTTCTTCCGCCTGTCTGATAATTTCATCAACAGATAAATTCTCGCTCATAATGCATCACTCACAATCCAAGTCTTTGCCTTGCAATCTCATACATAATAATACCTGCCGCCACAGAGGCGTTAAGGGAATTAATTTTACCACACATAGGCAGGCTTACTGTCACGTCACATTTTTCTTTAATCAATCTGCCTACTCCTCTGCCTTCGTTTCCGACAACAAGAGCGCAGCCGCCTGAAAAATCTGTTTTGCACCAGGGCTGACCGTCCATATCGGCACAATAAACCCAAATGTTCTTCTTTTTAAGCTCGTCAATTACCGAGCCGATGTTCACAGCCCTTGCCACACGCACATACTCCAAAGCTCCGCAGGAGGTTTTCGCCACAACGTAGTTAAGCCCCACGTTGCGCCTTTTTGGAATTATAATACCGTGGGCGCCGCAAGCCTCCGCACTTCTGATAATAGCGCCGAGATTGTGGCTGTCTTCAATCTCATCACAGATAATGATAAACGGGTCCTCGTTTTTACTCCCAGCATATTCGAGAATTTCATCAATGGTTGAATAGCTGTGAGCCGGAACATTAGCCACAACGCCCTGATGATTTGCATTGCCGCACATGTGGTCAAGCTTTTTCCTGTCAACGGTTTTTACAACAATTCCCCGTTGTTTGCATATTGCCAGAATCTTGCTTACCGAGCCTTCTCTCTCGCCTTTGGCAACCATTATATTTTCTATTTCTCTGCCGCTTTTAAGCAGCTCCATAACTGGATTTCTGCCTATAATTAAATTGTCGTTTCTTATATTCTCTTCCCTTGGCATATTCGTTTTCTCCGTAGAATTTTTCAAGATAATTATAACATTAAGTATTAACATAATCAACAGTAAGACAATATTTCAAATATTTTCAAGTTATTTTCAAATAAAAAACCGGACTTCTTTCAAAGCCCGGAAAATCTTGATTAAAGTCTTACTGGAATATTATTTTCGCTCAGGTATTTTTTTAGTTCAGGAACCGGCAATTCGTTAAAGTGGAAAAGGCTTGCCGCCAAAACTGCGTCCGCCTTGCCCTCAGTAAAAGCGTCATAAAAATGCTGTGCGCAGCCTGCTCCGCCCGAAGCAATAACAGGAATACCCACGTTCTCGCTCACAGTGCGTGTAAGCTCAATATCATACCCGTTTTTCTGACCGTCGCAGTCCATTGAGGTCAGCAGTATTTCGCCTGCACCCCTCTTTTCCGCCTCTGCCGCCCAGGCAACAGCGTCTATACCGGTAGGAATTCGTCCGCCGTTCAGGTAGACTTCCCAGCCGCCTTCTCGGCGTCTCTTGGCATCAATGGCACACACAACGCACTGGGCTCCGAATTTATACGACGCGTCATTAATAAGCTGAGGGTTTCTGACAGCGGCGGAATTGACTGAAATTTTATCCGCCCCTGCTCTTAGCAGTTCCTTGAAATCATCAACCGTTCTTATTCCTCCTCCTACTGTAAACGGTATAAACACCGTTTCGGCAACTCTTGACACAATGTCCAACATTGTATTTCTGCCCTCGTGCGTTGCGGTTATGTCAAGCAGGACAAGTTCGTCGGCTCCCTGAGCGTCATATGCGGCGGCACATTCCACCGGATCGCCTGCGTCCCTGAGATTTACGAACGATACGCCTTTGACAACTCTTCCGTTTTTAACATCAAGGCAAGGTATAATTCTTTTTGCGTACATAGATCATCCCTCCGTGTCAAGAAAGTTTTTAAGCAGCTTTAGTCCTGTTTTTCCGCTTTTTTCAGGGTGAAACTGAGTTGCGAAAAGATTATCCCTCTGAACAGCACATTCAATATTCACTCCGTACTGAGTTACTGCCGCAACAGCGTCTTTGTCCGCATCTTTAAGATAATACGAATGAACGAAATAAAAATAGCTGTCCTGCGGGATATCCTTGAAAATCTTGTCATTTTGTATGATTTTAACGGAATTCCAGCCCATATGAGGTACCTTGAGCCCGCCGTCATTGGGAATTTTAGCTATGCTTCCGCCCAAAAGTCCGAGTCCTTTAACTCCGGGACTTTCATCGCTGCTTTCAAACAGGAGCTGCAATCCAAGACAAATTCCCAGAAACGGCTTGCCGCTGAGGGCAGCTTTTTTCACAGTGTCAACAAGACCTCTCTCCTCCATGGATTTCATAGCGTCGGCAAAAGAGCCAACACCGGGAAGAATTATGTGGGAGGCTTTTTCTATCTTCTCCTTATCCTGGGTTATTTCATTTTCAGCTCCAAGAAAATCAAGCGCCTTTTTTACACTTGAAAGATTCCCGGCACCGTAATCAATTATTGCAACCATATTTTCTCTCCATAATCCGTAATAAAAATATTTTATCACAAAATATACTTAGTTTCAACACATTGACAAAAACGCAATAAAATGATAAAATCAACGAGCAATATTTGATGGGCAGAATTTGTAAAATCATCTCTTTGAACAGGGCTGAATTTGCAGTAATTATAAAAATTTGCAT
>DXDN01000003.1 GCA_019115455.1 Candidatus Eubacterium faecigallinarum | reverse complement strand
AACAGGACTGAAAGGCAACAAGAAATATTATGTAAGAATAAGAACATATACGCAGACAAAGTTTAACGGTTCAAATTACAACATCTATTCACCTTGGTGCGCTGTTAAGAGCGTTGTTACAGGTAAATAATTAAAAAAGAAGTGTGGGAAAATCTCACACTTCTTTATATTTTATGACTATAATATTTTTCCCCGGTTCAGTATAAACTCTTAGGGAACAACAGCGGTCACTTAGTTTCTCAATTTCGTACCTACCGTCTGTGATTATCTGTTTTGGAACATCGTGGCAGAAGATTTCGGTAGGAACGTTATATTCCTTTTCCTGGATATAAGAAAGGGTAAAGCTTCTCTCGATTTTGTCATAGCGGTAATTTTCAATTTTGCCGCATACTGCAACCGGATGAGTACGGCAGAGAATCTTCATGACAGGCGAGTGGGGAGTATTGTCATTAAAGCACCAGTAAGTGTGACTCCACTTGCAGCTGTCAAAAAGATTAAGTAAAAATTCGGCATGGGCGGCAGCGGTGTTTTTGGGGTCAAATCCGCCCCATTCGCCTACTATAACCGGAATGCTGAGCCGTTTTTGCTGTTCGTTTCTGCGCTTTGCGAAAATTGCTCCCACACGCTCATCGTCTGCAAATTTGTAAAGGGGAGTGTCCACCATCATATCATATGCGTGCGGCGAAAAAGCCTGATTTTTTTCAGCTTTTCCGTTGACGGTTATGGGTGGGGAGGAAAATTCGATGCCGATATTTGAGTAATAGCTGTTTTCCATAAGGATAATTCCGTTTTGTGTTTCCTCACGTATGGCACCGGCTACTTTGTTTAAAAACGGCGAATATTTCTCCGTGTCAAATTTTTTTATGTATTTTACGGCGGGGGATGTTACACGGTCGACAAGCTTGCTGTTAACTTGCTTTAAAACATTTGCCACGGGATTTTTGGTGAAAAACGCTTTTAATATTGCCTTACGGCTTATTCCTTTCCCTGTCAGGACGGTTTTTAAAGCGGATTTTGCTATCGTGAAAAACACTTTTCCCCCGTCAGTTCCGGGATAAGGCTCGTTAAATATGTCAAATCCCCACAACGCCGGATGGTTGGAAAATCTCCGTGCCATCATTCTCCACAAATCGCAGAAATGCTCCTGCAACCCCTGACCTTCAACAACGGCATTGTTCCAGAAATTATCAAAGGAATTTTGTACCGCCTTGTTGAAAAAATACCCCTCAGCCCAAACCAGCAGAGGCTTTCTGTATTTTTTGCCGTTTGTCAGGCATGCCCACAGCGGAGCGCCGTCGCCGTGACTAACAAAAGTTTTTGGGTTTTTACTTTCGATAAATGAGCTGTACAGGTCCTGGTGCATATCTAAATAAACATATATATCATTTTCAAGGCACAAATCAAGAAAATTCTCTATTTCTTTTAGCGCTTCTTCGTTGTACTGTTTTGGACGCGGCTCGATATAGGACCAGTTAACAAAATACCGTACCAAATTTATTCCGTGTTCTTTTAAATATTTAATATTGCGGCGCTGGGATTCTTTAAAATCCGCTGAGTGCGGCTGTTTTGACAACGGCAGATTTTTGCCGCCGATATTTACTCCATAGAATATGCGCTCCCTGCCGTGTTCGTCGGCAAAGCTGCCTGATTCAACCGTAATTTTATTCATAATGCTCACCGCTTTCAGCTTATACCAAAATACAGATAAAGTCAATAAAAGCAGCACGAAAATGTGCTGCTTTTATTATATATTAAAGATATTTAATTATCTTCTCGGACGATGGTCTCTTCTTGGCTTTTTTGGAGTGTCGTCGATTTCGTTTTCAGGTTTCATTCCTTCAAGCTCGATAAGTGCGTCTCTTCTTGAAAGATTGATTCTTCCCTGATCGTCAATTTCTATGCATTTGACGATTATAGAGTCGCCGACATTTACAACATCCTCAACTTTTTCCGTTCTCTTAACGTCAAGTCTTGAAATGTGAACAAGTCCTTCCTTACCCGGAGCAATCTCAACGAAAGCGCCGAAATTCATTATTCTTGTTACGATTCCGTTGTAGAAAGCGCCAACCTCAGGATCGGTAGCAATAAGCTGAATGATATTAACAGCGCCCTGGCACTTATCAGCGTCGATACCGCTGACGAAAACTCTGCCGTCTTCCTCAATATTTATCTTTACGTCGTAATCGTTCTGGATTTCCTGGATTACCTTGCCGCCCTTGCCGATAACGTCTCCGATCTTGTCGGGGTCAATGGTAAGGGTGTACATCTTAGGAGCGTAAGGAGAAAGCTCTTTTCTCGGCTCGCTGATTACAGGAAGCATAATTTCGTCAAGGATATAATTTCTTGCCTTGTGAGTCTTAGCAAAGGCTTCCTTGATGATTTCGGGTGTAAGTCCGTGAACCTTGAGGTCCATCTGGATTGCGGTGATACCATTCTTTGTTCCGGCAACCTTGAAGTCCATGTCGCCGTAGAAATCTTCAAGTCCCTGGATGTCAACCATTGTCATAAAGTCGCCGTAAACGCCTTCGTCACCGGTGATAAGACCGCAGCTGATTCCGGCAACAGGAGCCTTGATAGGAACGCCGGCAGCCATGAGTGAAAGAGTTGAACCGCAGATTGAACCCTGGGAGGTGGAGCCGTTAGAGGAAAGCACCTCGGATACAACTCTAATAGCATACGGGAATTCGTCAACTGACGGAAGAACAGGTACAAGCGCCTTTTCAGCAAGAGCGCCGTGACCGATCTCTCTTCTTCCGGGACCTCTTGAAGGCTTGGTTTCGCCAACTGAGTATGACGGGAAATTATAGTGATGGATATATCTCTTCTCTGTCTGCTCGTCAAGTCCGTCCAAAAGCTGAACGTCGTTCATCGGGCCGAGTGTAGTTACTGAAAGCACCTGAGTCTGACCTCTTGTGAACAGTCCTGAGCCGTGAGCTCTTGCCAGCAGGTCAACCTCAGCGTTAAGAGGACGAATCTCGTCGATTCCTCTGCCGTCAACTCTCTTGTGCTCATCCTTGAGCCATGCGCGTACAACGTGCTTCTGAACAAGATACATGATCTCGTCAATCTTGCCCTCGTTGCCTTCAAAACGCTCGTCGAATTTTTCGTGAACTGCGGCATAGATGGGCAGCAGAGCCTCGTCACGTACAAGCTTGTCGTCAGTGTCGAGAGCCTTTTTAACGTCTTCGATGCAGAACTCTTCAATTTCTGCCATGATTTCAGGATCCGGGTCGGATGACTCGTAAGCAAATTTCTGCTTGCCTATTTCGTCAACAATGCCCTGAATGAATTTAACTATCTTTTTGTTTTCCTCGTGACCTGCCATGATGGCGTCGAACATTGTGTCATCGTCGATTTCATTACCGCCGGCTTCAATCATTGCAACCAGGTCGGCAGTAGAAGCAACGGTAAGGTTGAGTTCTGTCTTTGCTCTCTGCTCCAGTGTCGGGTTGATAACGATTTCACCGTCAACAATACCAACGTTTACTGAAGATATCGGGCCGTCCCACGGAATATCGGATACTGCGATTGCTGCTGATACGCCGATAGCCGCTGTTATCTCTGGTGAGCAGTCGGGGTCAACTGACATTACTGTGGCAACAACTGAGCAGTCGTTTCTTAAATCTTTGGGGAAAAGCGGTCTGATAGGACGGTCAATGCAGCGGGAAGTGAGTATTGCCTTTTCACTTGCTCTGCCCTCACGTCTTAAAAATGAACCGGGGATTCTGCCTACGGAATACATCTTTTCCTCATAGTCAACTGAAAGCGGGAAGAAATCCACGCCCTCACGCGGCTTTGCAGAAGCTGTTACTGTGCAGAGTACCTGGGTGTCTCCGTAGCGTGCCATGAATGCTGCGTTTGCAAGGCCTGCCATTTTGCCGGTTTCAAGAGTGAATTTTCTGCCGGCGATTTCGGTTTCCCAAACCTTGAAGTTTTTGAAAAACATTTTACATACCTCATTTCTTTAGAATTTTATTTAATGAAAGGAGGCGCAATAGTAATAAATTCAGCACACATTCAGATAAATGCATGTTCAATTTACTACTATTGTCTGCCCCTCCTTTGATTACAGAAAAGTAAACGAGGCAAGCACTGTCTAAAACAGCGCTTGCCTTGGCAAATTATTTGTCCAGAGTGTCACGGATACCAAGTTTCTTGATAAGCGCACGGTATCTTTCGATATCCTTTTTGTAAAGATATACAAGAAGATTTCTTCTGTGACCTACCATCTTAAGAAGGCCGCGGCGTGAGTGATGGTCCTTCTTGTGAACTTTAAGGTGCTCTGTAAGCTCGTTGATTCTTGTAGTAAGAACAGCGATCTGTACTTCTGGAGAACCTGTATCACCCTCGTGAGTGGCATACTCCTTGATGATAGCCTGCTTTTCAGCCTGTGTCATAATTTCACCTCATTTTTTATATATTACTGAATGGCGATAAACACAGAATCGGGACAGGTGATACTGCGTTGCAGTTTGCACCCGAAACCGAGTAAATCGTTTACAGCGGGTAAATTATATCATACCCGGATTAATTTGTAAAGAACTATTTTATTAATAAAGTATAATTTATAGAAATGCTTTCGCCTGAGTTTTGCAAATTCTATTTAAACATCTTATATAATAAATTAAAATAATCTGTGAATTTAATATATGATTTGTTGACTTTTTGCCGCGGCATATTATAATGAGGGTAAGAATAGATCCGCCCTTGGCGGAAAAGAAAATTTTTAAATGAAGGGGTGTTTTTATGAGTAAAACAAACAAGTATGCCGGCACACAGACGGAAAAAAATCTTGCCGCAGCATTTGCAGGAGAGTCAGAAGCAAGAAATAAGTACACTTACTTTTCTTCTGTAGCAAAAAAAGAGGGTTATGAGCAGATTGCAGACCTCTTTTTAAAGACGGCAAATAATGAAAAAGAGCACGCAAAGCTTTGGTTTAAAGAACTTAACGGCATAGGCGATACTGCCGAGAATCTCGAGGCGGCAGCTGCCGGTGAGAATTATGAGTGGACGGACATGTATGAGGGCTTTGCAAAAACGGCTGAGGAAGAAGGCTTCCCTGAGCTTGCAAGAAAGTTCCGCCTTGTAGCTGCTATCGAAAAGCATCACGAGGAGCGTTACCGTGCTCTTCTCAAAAATGTTGAGACAAAGCAGGTATTTGAAAAGAGCGAGGTAAAAGTTTGGGAGTGTCGTAACTGCGGTCATATTATTGTGGGTACAAAGGCTCCCGAGGTTTGCCCCACCTGCAACCATCCTCAGAGCTTCTTTGAGGTGTACGCTGATAATTATTAATATCAGGAATAACTATAAAGGATCTGCATTTTGCAGGTCCTTTATTAATGCTTTGTAACAGCGAAGCATATAGATAATATGAACGTAAAAAGCCATGAATATTCACGAAATGTATAAATATTCAAAAAAATTTGACAACATATTTTGATATTGATATAATTCAGATAAAAGTGTCAGCGGCGGCGCTTAATATTAGAATTTATGCCCCTGCATAAATTCTTTTTTCTGTTTAAATTACAAATATTTTCAGGAGGGAATCATTATGACTTATTCAGAAAGAGTTTTAAATGATTTGAAGATTAAGAACCCGGATCAGCCGGAATTTATCCAGGCTGCTACAGAGGTGCTGGAATCCCTTGCACCTGTAGTAGACAACGACCCTAAATATGAGAAGGCGGGTCTTCTTGAAAGGCTTGTTGAGCCTGAAAGACAGATTATGTTCCGTATTCCTTGGGTTGACGATAACGGCAAAGTTCATGTAAACCGCGGCTATCGTGTTCAGTTTAACTCAGCAATCGGACCGTTTAAGGGCGGACTCAGACTTCACCCAAGCGTAAACCTCAGCATAATCAAATTCCTCGGATTTGAGCAGATATTTAAGAACAGCCTTACAGGTCTTCCTATCGGCGGTGCAAAGGGCGGCTCCGATTTCGATCCTAAGGGCAAGAGCGATATGGAAGTTATGCGTTTCTGCCAGGCATTCATGAATGAGCTTTATAAGTATATCGGTGCTGACGAGGACGTTCCTGCCGGCGATATCGGTACAGGCGCCCGTGAGGTAGGTTACCTTTACGGTCAGTACAAGAAGCTTACAAACCGTTCAGAGGGTGTTCTTACAGGTAAGGGACTCAGCTTCGGCGGCTCACTTGCCAGAACAGAGGCTACAGGTTACGGTCTTGTTTATATTACCGAGGAACTTCTTAAGGACCATGGCAAGAATATTTCAGGTGCAAGAGTTGCTGTTTCAGGCTCCGGTAACGTTGCAATCTACGCTATGGAAAAGGCTACTCAGCTGGGAGCAAAGGTTATTTCCTGCTCAGATTCATCCGGATATATTATTGATGAAAACGGTATCGACGTTGAAGCCGTTAAGCAGATCAAGGAAGTTGACCGCAAGAGAATTAAGGTATATCTTGAGGACCATCCAAGCGCTACTTACGGCGAGGGCAGCGTGTGGGACAACGTTGTTTGCGACGTGGCTCTTCCCTGCGCTACTCAAAACGAAATTAACGCCGAGCAGGCAAACAGACTGGTTGATACAGGCTGTTATGCAGTCTGCGAAGGCGCTAACATGCCTACTGACGAAGACGCAACTCACGTATTCCTTGACAGGAAGATTCTTTTCATCCCCGGCAAAGCATCAAATGCCGGCGGCGTAGCTACCTCAGCCCTTGAAATGGGTCAGAACTCAATCCGTTCAAGCTGGACATTTGACGAGGTTGACGCTAAGCTTAAGGGAATTATGATAAACATCTACTATCATATGAAAGAAGCATGTGAGAAGTACGATGCTGTTGACAACTTTGTTGTTGGTTCAAACATTGCCGGCTTTATGAAAGTTGCTGACGCTATGATGGCACAGGGTATTGTTTGATTAACTGAATATTTGTATGCCCGGCAGTTGCTGCCGGGCTTATTTATTTGTTGACGTAATTGTGCCGTTAATGCTATACTTAGCTTGTAAATATATATCTAAATATTAAATTATTATGTTAGAGGTAGAAGTATGAAAAGAATATTGTCACTTTTCATGTCCCTTATGGTCGTTTTGAGCCTAACGGCGGGTATTGATTTTTCTTCACAGGCAGCTGATCAAAGTTATGCAAGCATGCAATTGGTTAATCCTGCATACGCATACACTTATCAGACGCAGTCTTATTCAGCAGCCAGAGCGTATTCCCTTAAAAGCTCTGCCGAATCGCCCGCATATTCATCTGTTGATGATGCCGCTGATTTTTTGCGTGAAAATATGGTCAGCAGGGTGGACGTAATAACGGTAAATTACGAAACATATGATTCGGATTATCAGACCGTTGTAAATTCCATTTTTAACAGAGCTATGGAGCAGGAATTTGCCAAGGGCAGCGCCGACGGCGATTATCTTAAGCTAAGCTACGGAAGATGCGACGTATCAATAGGATATTCTAAATATTCCGACGGACGTTATGTGTACAGGATTGAGTTTACGGTTCAGTACTATACAACAGCCGCTCAGGAAGAAGCCGTTTCTCAGGAGATAGACAGGCTTATTGCTGAATATGACCTGATGAATAAATCCGATTATGCCAAGGTCAAAACTATTCACGATATAGTCTGCGACAGAGTAAAATATGACTATGACAATCTGAATAATCTTGATTACAAGCTCCAGTTTACCGCATATGCGGCGCTTTTCGACGGCAAGGCAGTATGCCAGGGATACGCTTTGCTGTTTCACCGCATGGCGAAGGAAGTGGGGCTTGATACAAGAGTTGTTCTTGGCGAGAATCACGGGTGGAATATTGTCAAGGTTGACGGAAAATATTATAATGTCGACTGCACGTGGGATGACAGCTCATGGGATGACCCCGATGCCGCCGACGGCGACTACTGGTCCTCAGGTCATGTGATATATAACTATTTCATGAAAGGCTCGGATGATTTTGCAAACCATGAAAGACTTGCGGAATATGATACCGCAGAATTTCATGCAAAATATCCTATGGCAAAAACGGGGTATGTGTGCTCTCATAATGAAACCGTTTGGGAGCACGATGACGGCGTAAGCTGTGAACAAGGCTTTGTAAGGGAACTAGTGTGCCAAAATTGCGAGGAGGTTATTAAAACCGAGACTGTCCCCGCAGGCGAGCATTCGTATACTTCTGTTGTTGTTCCTCCCACTGCTAACGAAAAGGGCTATACTGAATACACCTGTACAAAATGCGGTGATAAATATGTGGATAATTACACCGATTACGCATCTGATAACAGCGCTCTTGTAGCCGTAAGCGAATATGTGTCAGGTCTTCAGGCAGCTGATTATTCACAGCAGTCGTTTGACAGGCTTATGACTGTTTACAGCCAATATAAAGACCTTGTCGGTGAATCTCTGCCGCAGACGCAGATAGACAGCGCTGTTACCGATATTCTTACAGTGCTCTGTGATCTGGAGGCATATTTGAATTTCAGCGTCACAGGTGAAAACGGTACGGTAACCGCTGAAATCAACGGAACTGTGTCCCAGTCTTCGGAAAGCTCGCTTTTGTTCGGCACCGAGATAACGCTAACCGCTCAACCTACCGACGGTTATGTTTTTGACGGCTGGTACGAAACTGTAACGAAAAGAATTTTTTCATATGATGAGATTTATACCTTTAAATTAACGTCAAACACAAGCTTTGAGGCAAGGTTTGTTAAAGAAAATTCAGCTTCGCTGATATTCTCCAACGAAAGCGGACAGAAAGTGCTGATAGTTGACAAAACGCCTTCAGAGTGGAATTCTGTTTCTTCCATAGCCACATATCTTCCCCAGGTGCCGTATAAGCTGGGCTTCTCAAACGGCAGGTGGGTATACAGCAATTCTGAGGTGCTCTCCCAGCTTAGAAACGGGCAGGACGTCACGGTTTATCCTCAGTATGATGATAACGGATATATTTACCCCTCAGTTCCGTCAGCTCAAAACGGCGAGCCTGTGCTTGACCTTTATTACCAGCTTGATTCACAGAATAATGTAGGCTCCTTTACCATGGCAATGGGATTGCCTGAGAACTGCGAAATCGAGTCCATCGGCATAGCGTTTTACTATAAAACGGCGTCAAATTTCGTGCCTGATAATTTTATTCTTACCATGAATAATAAATTAATGACGGCAAAATTTGACAGCATATCGCCAAACGATATTTATATCGTCAATATCAGAAACCTTTCTTCTCAGTATAACTGGTGCGCCAGGGGATATGTTGCCTACTATGACGAAAACGGCGACCTTGATATTGCCTACTCAAATCAGATAAATATCGTAAACAGAAATCAGGTGTCATAAATTTTTTAAAATTTCAGCATAAATACAACACCTCACGGCAATACTGCTTGTGAGGTGTTATTTTTATGGCAACAAAAGACAAACCGAACAACAGAAATTTGAGGGCGTTGTTTTCAGTGATATGCCTTTGCATTATTGCGCTTGGGCTGATTGTTTATTTCTCAACTCAGAGTGTCGATAACGCTCAGGTAAACGAGGCAACAACCGTTAAGCAGACCGAGACCACCGAGGTTCAAAAGCGTGTGACCGTAAAGGAAACTACTACTCAGAGCGAAACAACCAAGGAGCCCGAGCAGACAACTAAGCAGGAAACTACTGCAACAACAACCACCGAGCAGGCTACTATGGAAGCAGGGGATACAAATACTCCGTACAAATCCTTCTACAAGTATCCCTGCAGTGAAACGGTTATCTCAGGATATACCGAGGAACTTGTGAAAAACGATACCATGGGTGATTACCGTTCCCATACGGCAGTGGATTTCCAGTGTGCCAAGGGTGAAAAAATAGTTGCGATAAACGACGGACTTGTTTTGTCAGTGGAGGATGATGAGCTTCTGGGTAAGGTGGTTGAGATAGACCACGGCGGAAAGCTTGTGGCAAGATACTGCGGACTTAATACAGTCAATGTGTCTGAGGGTGATTATGTGACTATCGGTCAGACTCTGGGAACTCTGGGCACAGTTCCTTTTGAGCTCAACAGCGAAAGCCACCTGCATTTTGAAACGATCCTTGACGGTAAAAATGTAAATCCCCTTGACGTAATGGGTAAGAGCGAGTAACAGTCTGCAAAAAACAGAATTTAAAACACCGCCTGAAAAACAAGACCCGCTGATTGTATTCAGCGGGTCATTCTTTATATTTACCATTCGTATTTTGTCAGTTTGCCTTTTTGAACCAGAGCAGGATAATCCCATTGGCGCAGAACTTCATAAGTACCGGCGCATACAGCGTTTGCAAGGTTAAGACTTCTGATTATACCCCTCATAGGCAGGCGGATGCAGGTGTCGTGATTTTCTTTTAAAAGTTCCTCCGGCAGTCCCTTCGTCTCCTTGCCGAATACAAGGTAGGCGTTGTTTTCATACTTCATATCCGAGTGGGCGATTTCAGCCTTGGTGGAAAAATAATAGAATTTTCCGCCTTTGTTTTTTTCAAAAAACTCCTCTGTGCTGTCGTAGTAAGAAATGTCAAGCTTGTCCCAGTAGTCAAGCCCAGCCCTTTTTACCTGCTTGTCGGTGATGTGAAATCCCATGGGTCCTACCAAATGAAGCCTGGCACCTGTCGCGGCGCAGGTTCTGGCAATGTTTCCCGTGTTTTGAGGTATTTCAGGTTCAATCAAAACTATATTAAGCGAGTATTCCATCAATGTAGACCTCTTTTATATCAAGATTTTCATCAAGAAAGACAAGATCAGCGCACTTTCCCTTTTGTATCGAGCCGATTTTGCTGTCTTCCTTTATCGCCCTTGCAGGGTTTATAGTGCATGCCTTCAGGGCGGTTTTAAAGTCGATTCCGAAGCTTATCAGATTTTTGAATTCTTTATGTATATTTGTTATTGAGGCGGCTATGGTGCCGTCCTCCAGAACGGCGTATTTGCCGCCGTCTCTTACAAATACCTGCTGACCGCCCAGCTCGAATTCGCCGCTTCCAAGTCCTGCTCCACGCATGGAGTCGCTGATGACAACAGCTCTGTCTTCTCCCAGCATGTCAAAAGCATTTCTGAGCACGGTGGGGCATATGTGCCCGCCGTCGCAAATCAGCTCGCACATAACTCTTTCGTCATCAAGCATAGTGCCTGCAATTCCGGCTTCTCTGTGAGTCATAGCCGTCATTGCGTTAAACAGATGCGTTGCATGCCTTGCGCCGCAGTCAATGGCTTTTTTGCACTGTGTTGCGTTTGCGTTTGAGTGACCCACTGATACCGTGCATTTTTGGCTGACGTTTTCTATGAAATCATCGCTGTCAAATGCTTCCGGTGCAATGGTTATCAGCTTTATTTTGCCGTCCGCCGCCTGCCATAATTCATCAAATTCTTTAACCGTGCCCTCTCTTACATAATCGCCGTTTTGAGCGCCTTTTTTGCTCATGGCAATAAACGGCCCCTCAAGGTTTATCCCTGCGATTTTTGAGCCCTCGCTTTTATATGAGGAGATTGTGCGGCATATCTTCATAAGCTTTTCATGGCTTAGAGTCATTGATGTAGGGCAGAAAGACGTTACACCATGGCGTGCAAGCTCACCCGAAATTTTGTCAAGGCTCTGTTCGCTTGCGTCACTGGCGTCGCCGCCGGCACAGCCGTGGATGTGTATGTCGATAAATCCCGGAATCAGGATAAGACCGCTCATGTCCTTGCCTTCGCCCTCGATGATTCCTATTTGTTTTATTTTTTCGTTTTCAATTTCTATGTCGCCGAACTCTTTTTCAAAGAATTCGTTGTAAAAAGTACAGTTTTTAAATATCATTATTCATTTTCCTTTGCGATTTTATATGCTAATTCCTGTAACTGCTCGTATGTTTCCAGCTGACCTATCTGGCGGCGGAAAGCGGCTCCGCCACGCAGTCCCTTGGTGTAATATGCCGCGTGGTGCCTCGCCTCACGCATCGCCGTATACTCGCCCTTGTATTCGATAAGTTTTTTTATGTGACGGAGCATTACCAGCATTTTCTCGCTGACTCCCGTTTCTGGCAGAACACGGCATTCACTCAGATATGCGTTGAGCCTGCGGAATATCCACGGATTCCCCAGCGCTCCTCTGCCTATCATTATGGCGTCACAGTTGGTTTTTTCCAGCATTATGGCGGCGGACTGCTCATCCCTGATATCACCGTTTCCGATTACAGGAACGGATACCGCTTTTTTTACGTCGGCGATAATGCCGTAATCCACCGTGCCGGAATACATTTGCATCCTTGTTCTTCCGTGAACAGTAATTGCCGCTGCACCGTTTTTCTCAGCAATCTGAGCGATTTCAACTGCGTTTACGCTGTCGTCATCCCAGCCCTTGCGTATTTTTACCGTGACGGGGATATCCACTGCTTGGGATACCGCTTTTACGATTTCTCCCACAAGTTCCGGCTTTTTCATAAGGCTTGCACCGCCGCCGTTCATCGCTACTTTAGGCGCCGGGCAGCCCATATTAATGTCTATAACTTTTGGATTGAATTCCAGGCATTTAACCGCCGCTTGTGCCAGTATTTCCGGATCGTCGCCGAATATCTGCGCCGCAGCAGGATCTTCATTTTCACCAAGTTTCAGGAGTTCACTGCTTTTTTTGTCACCCATCGTAAAGCCTTTTGCGGACACCATTTCTGTTACCGTGTATCCGGCACCGAAATCCACGCAAAGCTCACGAAATGCGCTGTCTGCAACTCCTGCCATAGGAGCAAGACAAATTCCGTTTTTTATTTCAACATCTCTTATATGCATAATATAACGTCCTCTTTATGATATGATAATATTATCACAACTTTAGACTAAAAGCAATTGCGCATGAATGTTGATGTTGCAATTTTTCTTTTATTTTGTTAATATTTATACTGATAAAAGTAAAGGGTGTTAAATATGTTTGTAGATATTGCAAAAATAAAGATAAAAGCAGGCGACGGCGGCGACGGCGCAGTAGCGTTTCACCGTGAAAAATATGTTGCGGCAGGCGGACCTGACGGCGGCGACGGCGGCAAGGGAGGGGACATTGTTTTTGTTGTTGACGATAATTTGTCCACTCTTGCGGACTTTCGCTATAAACGCAAATACGCTGCCAAGAACGGCGAAAACGGACGCGGCTCTCGCCAGTACGGCAAAAAAGCGCCCAATCTTGAAATCCGTGTGCCCAGAGGAACTGTAATACGTGAGGCAAATTCAGGCGCAGTTATGGCTGATATGAGCAAAACAGAACGCTTTGTTGCAGCTAAGGGCGGTAAAGGCGGCTGGGGGAATATGCATTTTGCTACTCCGACAAGACAGGTGCCCAGGTTTGCAAAGCCCGGTATGCCGGGTGAGGAGTGGGAAGTATCGCTGGAGCTTAAGCTTCTTGCCGATGTCGGACTTGTGGGTTATCCCAGCGTCGGAAAATCAAGCCTGATTTCCGTGGTCAGCCAGGCAAAGCCGAAAATAGCAGATTATCACTTCACAACCCTTGTGCCTAATTTGGGCGTGGTGTCCATGGGCGAGGGAAATTCGTTTGTCATTGCCGATATCCCCGGACTTATTGAGGGCGCCAGCGAGGGAATAGGACTTGGTCATGAGTTTCTCAGGCATGTGGAGCGTTGCAGACTGCTGGTGCATATAGTTGATGTCAGCGGTCATGAAGGACGCGACCCTGTTGATGATTTTGAGAAAATCAATCAGGAGCTGGTGAAATTCAACCCTGAGCTTGCAAAGCGTCCCCAGATAGTTGCAGGCAATAAAATTGATATGGCGGAGCCTGAGCAGATCGAGTGCTTTAAGAATTATGTTGAATCAAAAGGGTATGAGTATTATTCTATCTGCGCTCCGATATGCGAAGGCACTCAGGAATTGATGAACGCAGTATGGAACAAGCTTCAAACCCTGCCGCCAATCAAAGAATATGAAACAGAGGAAATTCCGCTTGAATCACTGATTAAAGACGATAAGGGCTTTAAAATTACCGTTGAGGACGGCAATTATTATATCGTTGAGGCAAGCTGGTTTCCGAAAGTGCTTAAAGGTATCGACGTGGAAGACTATGAAGCGTTGCAGTATATGCAGCGTGTTTTGGAGAAGAGCGGAGTATTTGACGCACTAAGAGAAAAAGGTATACAGGAGGGCGACATCGTCTCAATCTACGATATTGAGTTTGAGTATGTGCCGTAAGCTTAAAAAATATGAATTTCAGATTTATTGATAAAGAAATAAACCCGAAGCAGTTAAGTCCGCTTAATCTTGCATTTGTAGGCGATTGTGTTTATGAGATGCTTGTTCGTGAAACGCTTGTTTGTTCAGCCAACCGTCCCGTAAACGACTTGCACCGTGAAAGTGTGAAATACGTTTCGGCAAAAGCACAGACCGAGGCTTATGCAAAAATAAAAGATATCCTTACACCGGATGAAACGGCTGTTTTTAAGCGTGGCAGGAATGCAAAGGTGGGTCATTCGCCAAAGAGCGCAACCGAGGGAGAATATCACTGTGCCACGGGTGTGGAAGCGCTGTTCGGGTATTTGTATCTGAGCGGAAATATTGACAGAATAAGAGAACTTTTTTCAGTAATTAATGCTTGACATCAAGGACAAGTTGTTATATAATCTATGTTACTGACGGGAGCATAGCTCAGCTGGGAGAGCATCTGCCTTACAAGCAGAGGGTCACAGGTTCGAGCCCTGTTGTTCCCACCAAAAGACAACACACTTTTGTGTGTTGTTTTTTTATTTCGTAGAAGCAAAGGGCTCGAACCTCGCGCAGATTTAAAACTTTTTTATGCTATATAAAAGCTAAAACTACCACATTGTTAAAATATTAACTATAAGCAAATGCCTTATTTACTATCTTTTTGTATAAAGTGTAAAATTTACATTTTTTTCTTGATTAATAGGGACAAACAGTATAAAATAATAATGCATAAAAGCAAAACATATTAATTTTACGGAGGTAATTTCCAATGGTAAAAGTTGCTATTAACGGATTTGGCCGTATCGGTCGTCTTGCTTTCCGCCAGATGTTCGGCGCAGAAGGCTATGAAGTAGTTGCTATCAACGACCTTACAAGCCCGAAGATGCTTGCTCATCTTCTTAAGTATGATTCATCACAGGGCAAGTATGCTCTTGCTGACACAGTATCAGCTACAGATGATTCAATCATCGTAGACGGCAAAGAAATCAAGATCTATGCTAAGGCTGACGCTTCTGAGCTTCCTTGGGGCGAGCTTGGTGTAGACGTTGTACTTGAGTGCACAGGTTTCTACTGCTCAAAGGAGAAGTCATCTGCTCACATCAAGGCAGGCGCACGCAAGGTTGTTATTTCAGCTCCTGCTGGCAATGACCTTCCGACAATCGTTTACAATGTTAACCACGAGACACTTAAGCCGGAAGATACAGTTATTTCTGCTGCTTCCTGCACAACTAACTGCCTTGCTCCTATGGCTAAGGCTCTTAACGATTATGCTCCTATCCAGAGCGGTATCATGTGCACAATCCATGCTTACACCGGCGATCAGATGACTCTTGACGGTCCTCAGAGAAAGGGTGACCTTCGTCGTTCAAGAGCTGCTGCTGTAAACATCGTTCCTAACTCAACAGGCGCTGCAAAGGCTATCGGTCTTGTTATTCCTGAGCTTAACGGCAAACTTATCGGTTCTGCTCAGAGAGTTCCTACTCCGACAGGTTCAACAACAATCCTTACAGCAGTTGTTAAGGGCAAGGACATCACTGTTGAAGGAATCAACGCTGCTATGAAGGCTGCTGCTACAGAGTCTTTCGGTTACAACACTGACGAGATCGTTTCTTCAGACATCGTTGGTATGAGATACGGCTCACTCTTTGATGCTACTCAGACAATGGTTCTTCCAATCGGTGAGGATCTCTATGAGGTTCAGGTTGTTTCTTGGTATGATAACGAGAACAGCTACACTTCTCAGATGGTTAGAACAATCAAGTACTTCTCAGAACTTGGCTAATAAAATCTGATAATAAATTAAAAGGCTTGGATTATCCAAGCCTTTTTCTTATGCCTGTTAAACTTATAAAATTTATTGTTTATGATTTGTTGGTTTATTATATTGATTATATAAGAAAAGCGGACCCACACGGGTCCGCTTTTTGTTTTTTATCTGTGCTATGGGTTATACTGTCGGGCTTTGCCGCTTAAGCCTTTATGCGGTCTTTTCGTCAAAGTTTCCGGTATAAAGCTGATAGTATTTGCCCTTCTGAGCAATCAGGTCGTCGTGGCTTCCACGTTCAATAATGCGGCCGTGCTCAAGTACCATGATGCAGTCTGCATTTTTTACGGTGGAAAGACGGTGAGCAATAACAAATGTGGTTCTGCCCTTCATAAGAGCGTCCATACCTCTTTGTACAAGCTCTTCAGTTCTGGTATCGATTGATGACGTAGCTTCATCAAGAATGAGTACCGGTGGGTCTGCAACCGCAGCTCTTGCTATGGCAAGAAGCTGGCACTGACCCTGGGACAGGTTGCCGCCGTCGCCGTCAATCATTGTATCGTATCCGTCGGGAAGCCTTGATATAAAGCTGTGAGCGTTAGCAAGCTTAGCGGCGGCAATACACTCTTCGTCAGTAGCGTCTGTTTTTCCGTATCTGATGTTATCCATTATCGTTCCGGTAAACAGATGCGTATCCTGAAGAACGATGCCCAGAGTACGTCTGAGCGCAGATTTTTTAATCTTGGTAATATTGATACCGTCGTATCTTATTTTACCGTCCTGAATGTCATAGAAACGGTTTATAAGGTTTGTAATGGTAGTTTTACCTGCGCCGGTTGAGCCTACGAAAGCAATCTTCTGACCGGGTTCTGCGTAGAGCTTAATGTCGTGAAGAACCATCTTGTCATCGTTGTAGCCGAAATCAACGCCGTTAAATACAACCTCACCCTGAAGCTTTTTATAAGTAACACTGCCGTCAGCCTGATGAGGGTGTTTCCAAGCCCAGACACCTGTTCTGTGATCTGTTTCAGTGAGGCTTCCGTCCTCGTTTTCGATGGCGTTTACCATTTCAACGTATCCGTGATCCTCCTCCGGCTTTTCGTCAAAGAGTGCAAATACACGTTTTGTACCTGCAACTGCCATGACGATTGAATTCATCTGCTGGCTTATCTGAGCTATGGGCTGGCTGAAACTCTTGTTAAGTCCCATAAATGCTACAACCGTACCGACTGTGGCACCGGCGATTCCTGTGCCTGAGCCTACACCGAGAGCCATAGCGGCTCCGACTGCGGCACAGAGAACATAGCTGAGGTTACCGATATTTACGTTTACCGGCATCATCATATTAGCGTATTTGTTAGCCTTGTAGGAGCTGAAGCGAAGCTGCTCGTTTATTTTTGCGAAATCGTCCATTGCCTTTTCTTCGTGGCAGAATATTTTAACAACCTTCTGACCGTCCAGCATTTCTTCGATAAAGCCGTCAACTTCGCCGAGGGCTCTCTGCTGCTTGTCGAAATATTTGCCTGAACGAGAGGAGAATTTCCTTGTTACAATCAGCATTACGCATGCCATAAGCACCGTGATTCCTGCAAGCACAAGGTTCATTCTTATCATAGCCACCAGTGAGAATATAAGAGTGACCATTGAGTTGATGATTTGCGGAATGCTTTGGCTTATAAGCTGACGCATTGTGTCTATATCGTTGGTGTAAACACTCATAATGTCGCCGTGGGGATGAGTGTCAAAATACTTGATTGGCAGCTTTTCCATATTGCTGAAAAGGTCAGTACGCAGTTTTTTCATTGTGCCCTGGCTGACATTTACCATTATTCTTGTATATGTAAATGACGCCAAAATACCGACTACATATATAACAGCTACTTTAATAAGCGCTTCGGCGAGTCCGCTGAAATCTCTTGACCCGCTTACCAGCATTGGTTCAATGTAATCATCAACAAGTGACTGGATGAATACCATTCCCTGCATCTGAGCAAAGGCTGAAACAAGTATGCAGACTATTACAAAGAACCATGCGACCTTGTTGCTACCTATCATATATTTGAGCAGACGCGCAAAGGATTTGGCGCCGTTTTTTAAATTACTTCTGTTATCGTCTTTCATAAATCGCGCCTCCTTACTGCTGGTCAAAGTCTCCGCCGCCCTGCTGGGACTCGAAGATCTCACTGTATATTTCATTATTTTTCAACAGATTTTCATGCGAGTCAAATCCGTTTACCTTACCGTCATCAAGAACGATGATGCGGTCGGCGTCCTTAACGCTGGAAACTCGCTGAGCAATGATTATTTTTGTAGTGTCAGGAATCTTTGTGGCAAACGCCTCTCGTATCTTGGCATCTGTTGCCGTGTCGACTGCTGATGTGGAATCATCAAGAATAAGTACCTTCGGCTTTTTAAGCAGCGCTCTGGCGATACAAAGTCTCTGTTTTTGTCCGCCGGATACGTTTGTGCCGCCACGTTCAATATATGTATTGTATTTGTCCGGCATTTTTTCGATAAACTCGTCGGCGCATGCAGATTTGCATGCCTCTATACATTCCTCGTCAGTAGCGTTGGGATTGCCCCATCTCAGATTGTCAAGTATCGTGCCGGAGAAAAGAACGTTTTTCTGCAACACAACTGAAACATTATTTCTAAGCGCCTCCGTGTCGTATCCCCTTACGTCCACTCCGCCTACGCAAACACTGCCTGTGTTCACGTCGTAAAGTCTGCAAATCAGGTTTACAAAGCTGCTCTTTCCGCTGCCGGTGCCGCCGATAATACCGATAGTCTCACCGGATTTGATATGGATATCAATATCGCTGAGAGCATTTTTGTTGCTGTTTTTCCTGTATGAGAAATTAACGTTGTTAAAGTCGATTCTGCCGTCCTTAACCTCTTCAACCGGGTTTTCAGGATTTTTTATATCAGGAACTTCGTTGAGCACCTGTGAAATACGGCGAACGCTTGCGGCGCTCATTGTAATCATAACGAATATCATTGAGAGCATCATAAGGCTCATCAGTACCTGCATTATGTATGAAAGCAGGGTGGTAAGGTTACCGGTTGTCATATCTCCGGCAACGATATAATGAGCAGCGAGCCATGATATTGCAATGGTGCAGCCGTAAACACAAAGCATAAGCGATGGCATATTTAGTGTAAGATAGCCCTCTGCCTTAATAAAGAGCTTTTTAAGAAGATTTACTGATTTTTCAAACTTGTCAGTTTCATATTTTTCTCTTACATAAGATTTTACAACCCTGATTGCCGTTATGTTTTCCTGAATATCGGCATTTACACGGTCATATGTGTCAAATGCTTTGTCGAAATATTTAAGAGCCGCCCTTATTACTATTGCAAGAACTACACCCAGCAGAAGCAATGCAACAAGAAATACAAAGCTGACCTTTGTGTTGATGAAAAAGCACATGATCATGCTGAACACCAGCGTAAGCGGCGCTCTTGTGGCAATTCTCAGGCACATCATGTAAGCGTTTTGTATGTTTGTTACATCAGTGGTCATACGGGTTACAAGGCTCGGGGTGCTGAATCGGTCGATGTTAGAGAATGAGAAGGTCTGAACCTTATCATAAATACCTTTTCTCAGGTTTGCCGCAAAACCTGATGATGCCCTGGCGACGTATCTTCCGCCGAGAGCGCCGAACAGCAGGCTCAATGCTGCCATAACAAGCATTATTCCGCCGTACTTATAGACGTTATTAATGTTTTGCGCCTCAATACCTCTGTCGATAATGTAAGAAGTAGCAAAGGGAAGCAGAACTTCCATAAATACTTCAAACATTGTAAAAACTA
>DXDN01000002.1 GCA_019115455.1 Candidatus Eubacterium faecigallinarum | reverse complement strand
ATTAATTAGTTGAAAAAATTACATAAGGAGTAAAAACAATGGGTGAGACAAAACGAACCTATACGGGTAAAGAGCTTGCAGGCTATCTTGTAGGTATGTTCGGACAGAACCTTATCTACAACATTATCTCTACAGGTCTCTACTTCTATTTCCAGAATGTTATCTGCCTTCCGGCGATGGCTCTGGGATGGATTATGACGATAGCGAGAATTTGGGACGCTATCAACGATTTGATGATGGGCACAATAGTTGACAAAACAAGAAGTAAATGGGGCAAATGCCGTCCGTATCTTCTTTTTGCGCCGGCACTTATCGGTTTAATTACTATTCTGACTTTCATAAACGGCAACTACGCCACAGCTGACAGCACATCACAGAAAGTGCTTATCGTTGCATGGGCAGGTATTTCATATGTTCTTTGGGGAATGAGCTTCACTGTCTGCGATATTCCGCTTTGGGGCATAACTTCTCTTATTACAGAGGACGAAAACGACAGAAGCAAGCTTCTCGGACTTGCGCGTATTGCTGCCGGTGTCGGCGGTATCGGTGTGCTGGTTGTACAGATCGCTCAGGCTGCCAGCGAGATATTCAAGAGCAAGGGTATGGATTCCTCAACTGCTTCTCAGTATGGATTTATTCTTACCGTTGTTATTATGACTGTTTTCTCGGTAATTCTGTTTGAGTTTGCCGGTATCAGCACAAGGGAGAAAGTACAGTCCTCTGAAAAGAGATATACTTTCAAAGAGAATTTCCAGATCATGTTCAGAAACAAGCCTTTCAGACAGATATTCATATCAGGCGTTCTCAGAAGCCCGATTCAGCTTCTCATGATCGTTGCTATGACACTTGTTACATATTACTATGCTAACGGTAATATCATGAACATCCTCAAATACAACGAGGACGGTTCTTTAGCAGGAATTGACTTTAAGATTCTTATAGGTCTCGGAAGCGTTGCCGCAGGTCTTTTCGTTGGCCAGTTTGTTGCAATGGGTATCACTCCGGCTCTTACAAAGAAGTTTGAAAAGAAGAATCTTTATAATTTCTATTCTATCGCAGGTGCATTTCCGTTCTGCTTTATCTTTGTGTTCTATAAGCTTTCAGGCGGCGACCTTACCACAACCGGATGGTCAATCGTTATCGGTATCTGCATGCTCTTTGCCAGCGCAGCATTCGGCGGTATCAACGTGCTTCAGTCAGTAATGATTGCCGACTGTATCGACTACGAGGAGTACACAAACGGCGTTCGTACCGACGGCGTATTCTTCTCAGGACAGAGCTTTATCACAAAGCTTTCAGCAGGTCTTGCAACAATATTCTCATCAGCTGTATATGCCTATGTAGGCTACAGCGGCGCTAATATTGATACTCTTAACAGAGCTATCGAGGACGGAGCAAGCTTTATCACATACGACGGCGGCACAGGTGCCGGCAAATATGCGGCTGCTATGTTCTTCCTTATCTCTATTCCGCCTGCAATCGGCATGCTTCTCTCAGCAATCCCGACATTGAAGTATGCTCTTACTGATAAGGAGCATGCAAGAATGCTCAAGGAGCTTGTTTCCAAGAGAGACGGCGAAGCAAAGGACGCTTAATCCACTATAAAATAATAGCCTGTAAAATAAAAATGCAATGGAGTGATCCATTGCATTTTTTGTTTGGTTAAATTTTATATACAGATTTATTTTTTCCTTTTTTTAAGAGCAGGGAAGATAACCGGGGCTTCCTCATCAGCAAGCTGCATTTGCTTTAGCAAAAGATATTTTAGCTCGTGGCGCACGTGAGCGTATCTTGGGTCGCGCACAAGATTGTTTTTCTCTATCGGGTCTTTTTTTAAATCGTAAAGATAGCTTTCAAAATAAATCTTCGATTTGTGATGGGCATAACCCGTAGGTGCCATGTCGCGAACCTCATACTTAAATCGCTCCGTCCTGATTGCCCTGGAATTTGAAGCCTCGCTGATCTGAATAAAAACGCAGTCACGTTTCATCTGCGTGTCCTTTTCCATTACTGTAAGGTCAATGCCCATATAACTGTCAGGTATCGGTATTCCCGCCATGGAAAGCAGGGTGGGCGGCAGGTCAATGAGCGATGTTAGCCGAGTTTCTGTCCGTCCTGAGTCAAATCCTCCGCCCTTGATAATAAGGGGAGTATGTATTGCGCTTTCGTGGCAGCTTCTTTTGTATTCCGGATTCCTGGTCTTAAAATGGCTTGCGTGGTCCGACGTGTAAATTATAATGGTGTCGTCATAAATTCCTTCTTCTTTGAGCTTGTCAATCAGTCTGCCGACATTGTAGTCAAGCCTGTTAATTGCCGATATGTAATCGGGGTACATTTCACGGTAATCGCCTTTTAGGAATGTAAGATCATCGGGCAGGGGATAGCTTTTGAATTTTTCCACTGTCGGTTTGTAGCCCTCGTATTTGCCGTGGTCGTTTTGGTGATGCGGTTCAAGCTGGCTGACAAACATAAAAAACGGCTTGCTTTTGTCACGCTTGTCAAGGTATTCAAGCGCAAAATCATTAATGCAGTCGGCTCTGTAACCCTTAAAATCAATTTTGTTTCCGTCGCCGTCAAAGACATATCCGTCATATCCGTGGGAGGTGAATTCCAAAACGTCGGCGGCTCTCCAGTATTGATATTCGCCCTGCCTGTCTTTGGGAACAGGCTTGCTTTCGCAGTGAACTCCTATGCCCGGCAGTCTGTCGGAGGCAAGGTGCCATTTGCCTATGTAAGCCGTTTGGTAGCCTGCGTTGTTAAAATATCTTGCCAGCGGAGCAATGTCACGAGGAAGGGCGATTCCGTTAAAATAACAGCCGTTTTGTGTGGCGTATAATCCGGATTGCAGACACGCCCTTGCCGGTCCGCATACAGGCTGGCAGGTGAAATTGTTTTCAAATTTTACACCTTCACGGGCAAGACGGCACAGATTTGGCGTTACTTCTTCATTTACGGTGTCCCACCGCTGTTGGTCTGAAAAATAAAAGATTATGTTTTTCTGATTCATGATAGTCCTCCTTGCTGTCAGAAAGTAAATCCTGTTACGGCGTTAAATATGTTAATCAGCGCCACGGACGATAATACAACGGAAAAAACTGCGTTTACTGCTGATGCAGACAGCTTCTTGTTTAATTTTGAGCCGATAATTCCGCTTATAATCGCCGTGCAGATAACCGCCGCGATTATCGGGAAATATTCTCTGAAGGGCTCAAATTGATTGCTTATGAAAACCATTACAAGCCTGCTTAGCTGGCTAAAGAAAATAACCGCCACCGAGTATACTGCGCTTTCCTTGACGGTGAAAGAGAAAAGAAGCGTGAGGCACGCAATGTTCAAAAGCCCACCGCCGATATTCAGAAAAGTGCTTATCATTCCAAGTATGAACGCAGTTATAACGATAATGACAGGACTTTTCAGCTTAAAGGATACTGCGTTTTTTAAATTAACATAAATAACAACAAAAATAATTATTGCCGCTATCATTATACCCTGTATTCCTTTTACCGTGTTTTCGTTCAGCCGTGCAAAGGCTTGGCTCAGGATTGCGTTTCCTGCAATGCCTCCCAGCACGGAGCCAAGAGAAATATATATAACGATTTTTTTGTCAAATTTTGTCTTTGACACTATGTGACTTACGCTGGAACTTATGCTCATGGAAAAAACAGCGCAGCTTGAAATAAACCCGACGGTTTCAACACTGTGATACCCGATCAGGTCAAGCACGGGTTTGATTATTATTCCTCCCCCAATGCCGATAATGGCACCCACGGAGCAGGCGATAAGTATAATTAAGCAGTATATCAGTGTAATCATAGTATATAGCTGTGTAGCGTGTTATTTCAGTCTGGCAATGGTAACTCCGTTTTCACCCTCGCCGTATTTTCCCAGCCGATATTCTGCAATGTTGGGATGACGGCGCAGATATTCTGTAACCGCTGAGCGAAGGGCTCCGGTACCTTTGCCGTGAATGATTCGTATTTCCTCAATGTTATTTAATACACATTTGTCAATAAACAGTCCGAGAGTTCCCAGCGCTTCATCCACCGTGTCGCCCCTCAGGTCAATTTCTGTCTTAACATCGGCGTCAGCTCTTGATGATGTGCGGTATACGTTGTGCCTTGGCGTTTTCGGCTTTTCTTTCGGCTTGTCAAGCAGCATTATGTCTGAGAGTTTAACTCTGGTCTTTAGCAGTCCTGATTTTACAAGGACTCTTTCGCCGACTTCTATAATTTCACCCTCGCCGATACCCTTGATGACGATTCTGTCGCCGGGCTTTGGCTCACGGGGCAGCTTGTAGTCGTAGTCCCAGTTGTCCGCCAGCTCGGCAGGGTTAATGATATCGTCCATTTCTCCCGTCTGAGCCCTGACGGCACGGCGTGCTTTTCGGGCAATTTCCGTGGCGTTTGTGTCGTTTTGCTCTTTTTTGAGCTTTTCAAGCTCCAGCAAAAATTCAGCGGACTTTCGCTTGGCAGCGTCAATAAGCTTTTGTGCCTCACGTTTGGCGCGGTCAAGCTCCCTGTTTTTCAGGGTTTCGATTTTGTCCTTTTCTGACTGAGCCTTTTCAACCGTTTTTCTGGCTTTTTCGGTCATTTCCTCAGCCTTTTTTCTCTCTTTTTCAAGCTCTTTTCGGGAGGATTCGAGATTTTCCAGTACCGCCTCAAAATCTCTGTTTTCAGAGTTTACTATGCTTTTTGCATGCTCCACAACGTTTTTATCCATACCCAGATGCTCGGAAATGGCAAAGGCGTTCGACCTGCCCGGAACTCCGATAAGCAGTCTGTAAGTAGGCCTCAGCGTCTGCACGTCAAATTCGCAGCAGCCGTTTGTTACACCGGGAGTGCTCAGGGCGTATGCCTTAAGCTCGGCATAGTGGGTGGTGGCAGCTATTACAGCTCCTTTTGAGCGCAGATCTTCTATAACGGATACAGCAAGCGCCGCTCCCTCAACAGGGTCCGTGCCTGCACCGAGTTCGTCAATAAGAATAAGGGATTTTTCATCAGCCTTTTGCATAATGCTGATGATGTTTACCATGTGAGCCGAGAATGTTGAAAGTGACTGCGCAATGCTCTGCTCATCGCCGATATCAACAAGAATCCTGTCAAAAACAGATATTTTTGACCTGTCTGCCACGGGGATAAGCAGTCCGCACATAACCATAGCCGTCAGCAGACCCAGTGTTTTAAGAGATACCGTCTTGCCGCCGGTGTTAGGTCCGGTGATTACGAGCGTATCGTATTCGTCGCCCAGAGATATATCAATGGCAACTACTTTTTTTGCGTCAATCAGGGGATGGCGCGCCTTTTTTAATTTGATTATTCCGTCATTATTCAAAATAGGTTTGGACGCCTTCATTTTATATGCCAGGCGAGCCTTGGCAAAAATGAGATCCAGCATAACGGCGCTTTCGTAGGAGTGCTTAACAGATTCGGCAAAGTCACCAGCTTCGGCAGAAAGCTCGTAGAGAATTCTAAGAATTTCGTCGCGCTCTTTGCCGTGGAGCACCTTGATGTCGTTGTTAAGCTCAACAACTGACGACGGCTCGATAAATACCGTTGCGCCTGTAGACGACGTGTCGTGAACAAGTCCGGGAACACTGCCGCGGCATTCCGCCTTTACAGGCACTACGAATCTGCCGTTTCTCTGGGTTACGATTGCCTCCTGAAGATACTGCTGATAATGAGATGAATGTATCATTGAGTCAAGCTTTTCCCTGACGGAGTTTTCCTTTGAACGGATTTTTCTCCTGATATCTTTAAGCGTCTCAGAAGCATTGTCGGAAATTTCCTCTTCGCTTATTATGCAGGTGAATATTCTGTTTTCCAGATATTTGTTGACTGTTATGCATTCAAAATAAGAATCAAGACTGGTTTTAACCGAGCTGCAATGGTTCCTCCATTCGTAAAGAGTCCTGATTGAGCGCAGACAGTATGCAATATCAAGCAGCTCCTTGCCGTTAAGCGAACCGCCTGCTGCCGCTCTGTGCAGTGGGTTATTTACGTTTTTAAGACCTGAAAATGACGGAGCGCCAAAGCGTGCCAAAAGGGAGAATGCGTCCTCAGTCTGGGTGAGGAGCATTTCAGCGTCATTGATCTGAGTAACAGGTTTCAGCGATTTTGCAAGCTCAGCCGCATCCTCGCAGGAACATTCGGCGGCGAGCTTTTCAAGTATCAGGTCAAGTTCGAGAGTTTTGTAATTTTTATCCATGTTTTTATCCTCTTCTGAGGTTATTGTAATGCCTTGTAAAATTCAAGGGTGGGGAGTTTTTTCTGTACTCTGGTAAGCAGATATTTTTCGCTTATCTGCGAAAGAAGCTGCGTGTTTTCCTCAGACAGATTAAATGAAAAAATTTTTTTAGGTTCCGTCAGACATATGTATCTAATGGCGGTTATAACATTCTTGGGGCATACTGCGGCGCCTTCTTTCGGGCAGTTTGAGCAGTAGATGCAGCCGTTTAGCGTGTCGAAATACATTATATTCGTTTCATACGTGGCGCACTCGGCGCATGCAAGTATGTTAGGCATGTATCCGCTCAGGCACATGAGCCTGAATTCTACAGCGGACTTGATTATCCTAAGGTCTTTGCCGCTGTGGCACAGCAGATGAAGTGAGTTAAGCAGTACGCTGAGCATTTCATTAGCAGGCTGTTCCTCCTCGGCAAGCTCGTATGCCAGCTGAGCAAAATACTGCGCCAAAGCAAGTCGCACAATGTCTTTTCTAAGGTCAAAAAACACCTCAATAGGCACTGCGTTGTTAATCGAAAAAGCGTCGCGACCCCTGTAAAGTGAAAAATCCGAGTACGCAAACAACGAGGTAGAGGAGGCAAGTTTGCTTTTTACCTGTTTTGCTCCTCTCACGAATGCCCTTACAAGTCCCCAATCAGCAGTAAGGAGAGTAACTAAACGGTCACTCTCCCCAATTGTCTGTTCTCTGATTACTAAGCCTTTGGTCGTAGTCGTCATTCTGATAAGCCTTTTCGTTCTTTTTATAATTCAGGTAATCGTTTACTGAACCTGTTTCCCAAAAATTGAGCCAATCTTCATCCATAATAAACACCCGCCGTAAAATATGCGGCAAATAAGGAATCACCTGAGCCGCCTTATTATTTTATCCTATGGCGGGTTATTAATTTGTGCCACTTTAAGGAAAAACTAATCAAGACCGAAATTGTGAATCAGTCCCTCACGGTTTCTCCAGTCAAGTTTTACCTTTACCCAGCATTTTAAATTAACTTTGATTTGGAAAAATTTTTCAATGTCCTGCCGTGCGTAAGTGGATATTTTTTTGAGCATAGCTCCGTTTTTGCCTATTACCATGCCTTTGTGGCTTTCACGCTCGCAGTAAATGGTTGCTTCAATGTCAAGGATGTCCGCATTGTCACGCTCACTCATTTTTTCAATGGCAACAGCTATTCCATGGGGAATCTCCTTGTCCATAAGCCTCAGTATTTTTTCACGTATTATTTCAGCGACAAGCACTCTTTCGGGCTGGTCTGTCAGCGTGTCGTCGGGGAAATAATGCGGCGACTCAAAGGTCAGCTTGTCAAGCTCGGCTTTTAGCTCGTCGATATTGTCACCGTTCTGGGCGCTGATGGGAACCACCGCCTGAAAATCATAAAAGGACGTCAGGTAAACAATCCTGTCAAGCAGCTCCTTTTTGTCCTTTATCATATCAATTTTGTTTATTGCCAGAATCACCGGGAGCTTTTGCTTTTTAAACATCTGGATGAGCTGAAGCTCCTGTTCATTGAGCTCGCCGTATGGCTCTGTTAAAAACAGGCAGGCGTCTACGCCGCCGACAGTATCTCCCACAGCGGCATTCATCTTTTCGCCGAGCTTGTTGTGAGCTCTGTGAAATCCGGGCGTATCGGTAAATACAAGCTGAATCTCACCCTCGGTAAGCACGCCCATTATTTTGGTCCTGGTGGTCTGCGGCTTTGAGGATACTATCGCTATTTTTTGACCCAGTATTTTATTGAGCAGTGATGATTTGCCGACATTGGGTTTGCCGACTATGGCGATAAAAGCGGTCTTGGTCATTATTCGTCACCCATATAGTAGCTGTTATTTCTCTTCCAGCCGATTTGTGTCAGCACGGTTTCCTCTTTTTCTCTCATATGTACTTCCTCAAGTCCGCCCTGCTCGTGGTCGTAGCCCAGCAGGTGGAGCATTGAATGTACTGTAAGAAATCCGATTTCACGCTGGAGCGGGTGATTGTAAAGCTCAGCCTGCTCCACAGCCTTTTCCATGGAAATAACTATATCGCCCAGCAGTTTTGCGCCGGTGTCGTAATTGATGTCATATACGCCGTTTTCGCCCAGAGGAAAAGAAAGAACATCTGTCTCCCTGTCAATGTTGCGGTATTGCTTGTTAAGTTCTCTTATCTGTTCGTTATTTACAAAACGCACGCTGACCTCTGCCGAACCTTCAAAATTTTCAAGCTCAAGCACCGCATGGCAGCAGCGTCTTATAAGCAGACGGATACCGGTAGGTATTTTTACGTCTTTCTGGTCGTTAGATATTATTACTTTTACGGAGTCCATTATTTTTTCTTCTCCTCCTTTTCATATTTTTCGTATGCGTTTACAATGTCCTGAACGAGCTTGTGGCGCACAACATCTTTTTTGCCGAATTTGCAGATGCAGATATCATCCACATCTTTGAGTATATGCAAAACCTTTTTAAGCCCCGATTTTTTACCGTCGGGCAGGTCTATCTGTGTAATATCGCCGGTAATTACCATTTTTGAACGGAATCCCAAACGTGTTAAAAACATCTTCATTTGCTCGGGAGTGGTGTTCTGCGCTTCGTCAAGGATGATGAAGCTGTCGTCCAGCGTCCTGCCCCTCATATAGGCAAGGGGAGCCACTTCAATTGCGCCGCGTTCCTGATATCGCTGAAAGTTTTCCGCACCCAGCATATCAAACAGAGCGTCGTAAAGCGGTCTGAGATACGGGTCAACCTTGCTCTGAAGGTCGCCCGGCAGGAAACCGAGCTTTTCTCCAGCCTCAACAGCGGGGCGGGTGAGGATTATCCTGTTTACTTCCTTAGCCCTGAAAGCGGTAACCGCCATGGCAACTGCAAGATAAGTCTTTCCCGTGCCGGCAGGTCCGATACCAAAGGTAATGGTGTTATTGCTTATTGATTCGCAGTATCTTTTCTGACCGAGAGTTTTCGGCTTTACAGGTCTGCCCTTTGATGTGATGCAAATGGAGTCGGAGGTCATGGTGTTTAGCTTATCCTCGTTGCCCTCGTTTACCAGGGAGATAACATATCTCACATTTTGGTCAGACAGGCTTTCGCCCTTGCCGATAAGCACCAGCAGGGAATTGAGCGCCCTTACTGCCTTTGATACGTTTTCTGTGTCGCCGACCACCTTGAGGTCGGTGCCACGTGAAATTATCGACACTCCGTATTCACGCTCTATTAACTTAACGTTTTCATCAAAGCTGCCGAAAAGGCTGACTGCCTGATCCAGCGCTTCAAATTCAATTATCTGTTCTGTCATCGTTTTTCTCTACTTTTATTTTTTCTATTCTTCTTTCATCAACTTCCAAAACGGTAAATGTGAGATCCTGATAAACAGCAGTCTCGTTTTTGCCTGTCGGAAGATAACCCAAAAGGTTGATGACAAATCCCGCAAGGGTGTCATATTCACCCTCAGGGAATTCAACGCCGAGTATTTCCGCCACATCGTCGATGTCAGCCACTCCGTCAAAGGTGTATGTCTTGTCGTCAATCTTGGTGACAAGCTCTTCTTCCTTGTCATATTCGTCACGAATGTTGCCCACAATGCTTTCAAGCACGTCCTCCATTGTGACGATTCCTGCTGTTCCGCCGTATTCGTCCACAACAATCGCCATCATTATTCTTGTTTCGGTCATCTGGGCAAAAAGCTTTCCGCATGGGATTGTCTCCGGCACAAACAGCGGTTTGCGCAGATAATCGGAAATTTTATCATCAGGTGTTATTTCTGTGCCTACAAATTTGAGAAGATCCTTTACGTATATTATGCCGCAAATGTCATCAAGATCTTCTTTGTAAACGGGAATTCTTGATCTTCCGTGTTCTATTGAGACCTTCACTACCTCTTCGATAGGATCGTCCAGCTCCACCGCGTCCACGTCGGTACGGTGAGTCATTATGTCTCCTGCGTTAAGGTCGTCAAACTCAAATATATTGTTGATCATTTCACGCTGATCTTTTCTGAGTTCGCCGATTTCCTCATCGCCCTCAACAAGCTGTTTGATTTCTTCTTCCGTTGAATTTCCTTTTTTAAAAAATTTCAGTAGACCACTGCCCATAAAGGCATATACCTCCAAATCTGATAGCATATTTTTTACAGTGAATTGTAAAAATAATCTAATCTATGTTATTATATAATAAATTATTATTTTTGTAAAGCCTTGTAAAGAGCCGTGTTTATAGTCTATAATCATAAAAGCAAAATATACTTAAAAGGAGGAAGCGCCTTGCTTGAGCTTTTGAGTGAAAAACAGAATGTGTGGGATGTTCTTGCCAACACCGATAAGCCTATAGCCGTTTACGGTATGGGAAACGGTTCCCAGCGCATAATTGAAACAATAGAGCGTTTCGGCGGAAAAGTCAGCGAAGTGTTTGCCAGCGATGATTTTGTCAGGGGACACTCTTTTTTAGGCCATAAAGTGCTTAAATATTCACAGGTCTGTGAAAAATACGATGATTTTATTGTGGTACTGGGATTTGCCAGCCATCTGGATGACGTTATTGAAAATATTAAGCGGATAAATTCACAGCACCCGGTCTATGCGCCGGACGTTCCAGTGGCAGGCTCAGGACTTTTTACAATAGATTACGTGCGTGAAAATGAGGAGAAGTTTGACTTCGTTTACAGCCGTCTTGCCGACGAAGAGAGCAGGCGAGTTTATCTTAGCATCCTTAATTATAAAATCAGCGGCAAAATTCATTATCTCATTGCCACTTTCTGCGATAAGGAAGAGGTCTACCGCAGTATATTGAAACTGTCCCAAAATGAAACCATTGTGGATATGGGAGCGTATGACGGCGATACAATAAGGGAATTTCTTTCCTTTACAGACGGTAAGTATGACAGGATTTATGCCCTTGAACCCGACGCTAAAAATTATAAAAAGCTCCTTGCAAATACTCAGGGTATGGAAAACGTTTTTTTATATAATGTGGGTGCGTGGCATAAAAAAGACACGCTTATATTTGATAAAAAAGCAGGCAGGAATTCAAAGCTGTCATCAAAGGGCGTGGCTGTCAGCGTAACGGATATTGATTCGCTCATTGACTCTCCCGTCACGATGCTTAAGATGGATATTGAGGGCTCGGAGCTTCACGCTTTGAAAGGGGCTGAAAAAACAATACGAAAGTACAGACCTAAGCTTTATGTTTGTGCGTATCACAGAAACGAGGACCTTTTTTCTCTGCCTGAAAAAATCCTTGATATTTATGACGGCTATAAAATTTATTTTAGGCACAGCCGTTATATTCCGGCGTGGGAATGTAATTTTTACTGTACAGCGGATTAGTTAAAATGAATTTTAACAAAGCACCTCACGGTAAAATTGCCGTGGGTGCTTTTTGCTACTAAACAGTATTGACGCTATTATAAAAACCGATTGAAATTAATCAATCGGTTTTTCTTTTAGGATTATGATAATTTACATAAGTGAAAGATAAAGGTCTTTGATTTCCTCAACGCTTGTTTCCCTCGGGTTACCGGGTCTGCATGCGTCGTCATATGCTGACTGAGCAAGGAAATCAACGTCCTCAGGCTTTACAATTTCCTTGAGGTCAGCAGGAATGCCAACGTCCTGAGAAAGCTTTTTAACTGCGTCAACAGCTGCCTTGCGTGCCTCGTCAAGAGTCATATCGTCAACACCCTTAACTCCCATTGCCTTTGCTATATCTCTGTACTTTTCACCGGTTGCAGGAGCGTTGTATTCCATAACCGTCGGAAGAATGATAGCGTTGGCAACGCCGTGAGGTGTGTCATAAAGAGCGCCCAGCGGGTGAGCCATTGAATGAACGATACCCAGACCAACGTTTGAAAAGCCCATTCCGGCAATATACTGACCGAGTGCCATTTCTTCTCTTCCCTCAGGAGTGTTTTCAACAGCGCCGCGAAGGCTCTTTGATATTATCTCTATCGCCTTCAGGTGGAACATGTCGGACAGCTCCCAGGCGCCTGCGGTAATGTAGCCCTCAATTGCGTGAGTAAGTGCATCCATACCGGTTGCGGCAGTGAGTCCCTTAGGCATTGATGCCATCATATCCGGGTCAACTACAGCAACTACAGGAATGTCGTGAACGTCAACGCAAACCATTTTTCTGTTCTTTTCTGCATCTGTGATTACGTAGTTGATAGTAACCTCAGCGGCAGTGCCTGCTGTGGTGGGAACTGCGATAATAGGCACGCATTTGTTCTTTGTCGGGGCAACTCCCTCAAGTGAACGAACATCTGCAAATTCAGGATTCTTGATGATAATGCCGATTGCCTTGGCAGTATCCATTGATGAGCCGCCGCCGATTGCGATAATACAGTCAGCGCCGCTTGCCTTAAACGCCTCAACGCCTGCCTGAACATTCTCGATTGTGGGATTAGCCTTTATGTTGCTGTAAATCGCATAGTCGATTCCGGCATTGTCAAGAACGTCGGTAACCTTCTTGGTTACATTGAACTTGATAAGGTCGGGATCTGAGCAAACAAAAGCTTTTTTAAAGCCTCTGCCTTTGACCTCAGTTGCTATTTCCTTAATAGCCCCTGCGCCGTGATAGCTCGTTTCATTTAACACAAATCTGTTTGCCATAAATATTACTCCTTTACTTTTATTTTGTAATTTTATATTAACATATAATTGTTAAAAAATCTTTAAATTAAAAATTTTTGTGTAAGAAATATTGAATTAATTATGGTTATAATATGCGCTTTTTATGGTGATGTATTTTGTGCATTATAATCTTTATGTTTTGGTCATTCGTAAACTGCATAATGGCTTATAAGGCTTATAAAATAAAAGCAACACAAAATGTGTTGCTTTTTTGGTGGACGCGAAGGGAGTCGGCGTATGCGGCGGCAAGCCTTGCATACTGATGGCTCGCCGACCGACAAGGATGTCGGTACCCGCCTCGCCGCTCTTCGCTAAAAACAATTCACGGGATTGTTTTTTTAACGCTCAGACCCTCACGGGTTCGACTCCCTAAAATAAGAAAAGCAACACAAAATGTGTTGCTTTTTTGGTGGACGCGAAGGGAGTCGAACCCTCGACCTCTGCAATGCGAATGCAGCACTCTCCCAACTGAGCTACGCGCCCGTGCTTAAAATATATTATCACAAAATATTATCGTGTTCAAGTAGTAATTTATTTATACTGCATTATAAAAGGCTGATATTTGCCTGATTTTACATTGCTTTGACTAAAGACTGATTCAGCCTGAAA
The DNA here is from genome assembly GCA_019115455.1 of Candidatus Eubacterium faecigallinarum. GTDB lineage: Bacteria > Bacillota > Clostridia > Oscillospirales > Acutalibacteraceae > Eubacterium_R > Eubacterium_R faecigallinarum. Next base: position 30,794 of record DXDN01000002.1, on the reverse strand, counting down.
AAGTTTAACAAAAAACAAATTGCCGTTTTATACACGGACGGCTTTGTTTAGGCAAAAAGAAATTCCGGAGCACGAATCGGCTCCGGAATTTATCTGGTGGAGCATAGGGGACTTGAACCCCTGACCCCCACACTGCCAGTGTGATGCGCTCCCAACTGCGCTAATGCCCCATGCAAAGTAAGTATAATATATAACAAATTCTTTGAAATGTCAATGATATTTTTATTGCCAAAGCAAATAAAAAAATATATAATGTCTTACAGGTGATTATATGAAACAATTTCTCGAAGTAGGGCTGATGAACAATACCCACGGAATAAGAGGAGAACTCAAGCTGATATTATGGTGCGACGATATCGAATATCTAAAGCAGTTTAAAACATTATATCTTGACGATAAAGGCAAAGAGTCTGTTGACGTGCTGGCTGTTCGTCCGCAGAAAAATGCGGCGATTATCAAGCTTTCCGGCATTGATACTATTGAAAAGGCTCAGGCTCTCAAGGGCAGGGTGCTTTATTGCAATCGTGACGACGCTGAGATCAGCGAAGACGCTAATTACATTGCCGATCTTATCGGGTGCAGTGTTATAGATATCGACAGCGGTGAGAATTACGGTGAGGTTACGGATGTTCTCAATTACGGCTCGTGTGATATTTATGAGATAAATGCGGCAGGCAAGCGGCTGATGATACCTGCAACGGCAGATATAGTTAAACAGATAAATACCGATAAAGAAGAAATACTTATAAAGAAAATGAAAGGATTGTTCGATGAGGATTGATATTCTGACTCTTTTCCCGGATATGTGCGATACCGTAATGAGCGAATCCATAATAGGAAGAGCCAGGAAAAACGGCAAAGTGCAGATAAACTGTATAGATATACGCAATTATACCCAGGATAAACACAGAAGGGTTGACGATAAGCCCTACGGCGGAGGTATGGGAATGGTTATGGCGGCTCAGCCGATATATGACTGCTTTCAAAGTCTATGCGGCGAGCTTGGGTGCAGACCGCATCTTATATATTTGACTCCCCAGGGCAGAACTCTTACGCAGGAGAGGATAAAACAGCTTTCAAAGCTGGATAATATTGCGCTTTTATGCGGACACTATGAGGGAATTGACGAAAGAGTCATTGAGGCGCTTGAGCCTGAGGAGATATCTGTAGGCGATTATGTGCTCACAGGCGGCGAGCTTCCTGCCCTTATTGTTGCGGACGCTGTGTCACGCATGCTTCCGGGAGTGCTCAGCGATGATGAATGCTTTCAGGAGGAAAGCCATTATAATTCTCTTTTGGAATATCCCCAGTATACGCATCCCGCTGAGTGGCAGGGCAGGCAGGTGCCGGAGATACTGCTTTCCGGGAATCATGCCAAGGTCGACAAATGGCGCCGTGAGCAGTCGTTAAAACGTACCGCCAGTCGCCGTCCTGATCTCTTAGAGAGAGCCGAACTTTCTGACGAAGATAAGGATTTTTTGTCGCAATTGGAAAAAGACTAAAAATTAATGTGTAAATTGCACAAATAACCACATAATAATTTGGTTAAAATTAACACGTCAAACGAACTTAATAGGAATTTGTTGACCGAATTGAATTTGGTGGTATAATATGTAAAGAAGAAAGGTTAAGGTTTACATTATACAAGATATTGTACATTTTAAGAATGAGAGGTTATTTTTATGTTTGTAAAAGATGTAAAGGTTGAAAATCAAGTTGGTCTTCACGCACGTCCTGCAACTTTCTTTATTCAAAAAGCAAATGAATTTAAATCTTCCATTTGGGTTGAGAAGGAAGAGAGAAGGGTAAATGCCAAGAGCCTTTTGGGTGTTCTTTCACTGGGCATCATGGGCGGTACAGATATACGCATCATCGCTGACGGATCAGACGAAGAGGCTGCCGTTGAGGGACTTGTTGCACTGGTAAAAAGCGGATTTACCGAATAATTGGAACGTGAATGGTTATGGCGTCTGTCATATGGCAGACGCCTTTATTTTTTTGCTTGATTGTGGTATAATTCTATTAAGTAAATCTGATTGCCGAAAGGGGGTATAACGTGACAGAAAATGAGCTGAGAAAAAAGGCAATGGCGCTGCCGCTGCAGCCCGGAGTCTATATAATGAAAAATAAAGATAAAAAAATAATTTATATCGGCAAGGCAAAGAAATTAAAAAACAGGGTTTCGTCATATTTCGGCTCACATTCAAATCACTCCCTTAAGGTTATAAGAATGGTCGAAAACGTTGACGATTTTGACTATATTCTGTGCGACAGCGAGTTTGAGGCGCTGGTGCTTGAGTGTTCGCTGATAAAGCAGCACCAGCCTAAATATAATATTCTTTTAAAAGATGACAAAGGCTATAATTATATAAAAATTACAAAAGAGGAATTTCCCCGTATCCGTGAATGTAAGCGTGTTGACGATGACAATGCTGTTTATATCGGACCGTACACGTCTAATTTTTCCGTAAAGCAGGCTGTGGAGGAAACGCTGAGAATTTTTAAACTTCCCCGGTGCAACAAAAAATTCCCCAGGGATTACGGCAAAAGCAGACCTTGCCTGAACGGATTTATGGGGATTTGCTGCGCGCCCTGCGCCGGTCGTGTTACTCAGGAGGAGTTCTCTAAAAACGTGGAAGACGCCATTGCTTTTCTTAAGGGCGGAAGTGTAAATGCTGTTAAGGAAATGCAGGCTCAGATGCTTGAACTGTCGGATAATTTGCAGTTTGAAGAGGCGGCAAAGCTCCGTGACAGAATAAGATCAATAAAAAATCTTGAGGAAAAGCAGAAGGTAGTATCAATAAATGTGCCCGAGGAGGACGTGTTCGCCCTGGTAAGCTCAAATAAAAAAGCTTGCTTTGAGGTGATTCGCTTCGAGCACGGCAAGCTTACCGATACTGAATACTGGCTGATTGACCCTGTGGATGATCCTTCCCAGGCTCGTTTTGAGCTTATTGAGAGGTACTATTCAATGCGAAGCCGTATCCCGTCAAGAATAGCCGTGGACGGTGAAATCGCAGATGAGGAACTTCTTAAAGAATTTCTTGAAAGCAGGAGAGAAAAAAAGATAGAGTTTATTCATCCCCAGCGCGGTGAGCATCTTTCCATTGTCAATATGTGTATCAAAAATGCAAACGAGCATCTGGCACAGCAGCAGGGTCGTCTGGGCAGGGAACTTGCGACGCTGGAGGAACTCCGTGACCTTTTGGGAATGGATAAACTGCCCGAATATATTGAATCTTACGATATTTCTCACACTTTTGGCGCTGACAACGTTGCCGGCATGGTTGTGTTCCATAACGGCAGACCAATGAAAAGCGCGTACAAACGCTTTTCAATCAAAGGATTTGACGGTCAAAACGACGTCGGTTCAATGAAAGAGGTCCTCACCAGAAGATTTAATCATTACTATAACGACGAAGATGAAAACAGCACATTTAAGATTCTTCCTGATTTGATTCTGCTGGACGGCGGCGAGCCTCAGGTGAATGCCGTGCTCCCTGTGATAAAATCAATGGGACTTGATATACCTGTTTTCGGAATGGTTAAGGACGGCAAACACAGAACAAGAGCCATTGCTCTGAGCGGCGGCGAAATTGAAATTAATTCCCACAGAAAGGTGTTTACTCTTGTTTCCTCCATTCAGGAGGAGGTGCACCGCTTCGCCGTTTCATATCACCATAAAAAGCACAAAAAAAGCTCGCTTTCAACATCTCTTACAAAAATTGAGGGCATCGGCGACGCTAAGGCAAAAGCGCTTTTAAAGCATTTTAAAACTGTGGGTGCAATCAAGGAAGCCACGGTTGAAGCCTTGGAGCAGGCGCCCGGTATCAGCAAAAATAATGCCCAAAAGATATATGAGTTTTACCACGGATGATATATTTTGTAAAAATAATGTTAATCATCTTGACTAATAAAACGCTTGTTTGTATAATGTAGATTAGTAATGGCTGAAGTGTGCCTATTTACAGAAACAGCTTAGCCATTTACCGAGGAAGATAAAAATGATGCGTGTTATTACAGGCACTGCCAGGGGCAGGCGGCTTGAAACGCTGCCCGGCGAGGATGTCACAAGACCCACAACTGAATCTGTAAAAGAGGCGCTGTTCTCAATGATACAGTTTGAGATAGAGGGTAAAAGAGTTCTTGACCTCTTTGCGGGATCCGGTCAGCTGGGAATAGAAGCGTTGTCAAGAGGAGCACAGAGCTGTACATTTGTTGAGAATAACAGACAAGCTGTCAAGGTGGTTGAGAACAATGTTTCCCATTGCAAACTTGCCGACAGGGCAAAAATTCTCCAGTCAGACGCCGTTTCTTTTTTGATGAGAAACAACAGCTTTGACATAGTTTTTCTCGATCCGCCGTATCATATGGGACTTGTGGAAAAATGCCTTTCCCTTGTTTTGCCAAAGATGACGGATTCCGGTATAGTCGTGTGTGAGACTGCGGCTGACGAAACACTCCCTGAATGTGTAGAGGGCTGGAGCGCTCAGCGTTCAAGACGGTACGGAAAAACTAAACTTACCCTTTACCGAAAGGACTAATAAAAATGAAGATTGCGGTTTGTCCCGGCAGCTTTGACCCGGTTACGCTGGGGCATCTTGATATAATCCAAAGAGCCACAAAGCTTTTTGACAAGGTGATTATCCTTGTAATGAGCAACAGCCTTAAGCACTGTGCCTTTACTATAGATGAGAGGATCGCACTGCTTAAGAAGTGCGTATCCAATCCCGCTATCGAGATTGACACGTATGACGGACTGTTGGTGGATTACGCAAAGCAAAATGGAGCCGTAGCTATAGTAAAAGGGCTTAGAGCGGTGTCCGATTTTGATTACGAATTTCAGCAGGCGCTGATAAACAAAAGTCTTTTTCCTGAGATAGAAACGGTGTTTCTCACAGCCAGGAGCGAAAATATGTTTCTTTCCTCCAGCATGGTGAAAGAGGTGTGCAGCCTTGGCGGAGATATTTCACCCTTTGTTCCAAAGGAAATTGCAAAAGATATTTATTTAAGATGTAAAGGAGATAATTAAAATGACAAATACCGATATTTTGCTTGAAGATCTTGAAGATGTGCTTGACGACGCTACTTCAATACCGCTCAGCAAAAAGTATGCTGTTGACGTAGATAAAATCAAAACAATTATTGAGGATATACGTCTGAACACTCCTCAGGAAACAAAGCAGGCTAAGGCTATTGTTGATTCAAGAAACAGCATCCTTGAAGAGGCTAACAAGCAGGCAGCCGATATCGTTGCCAAGGCTCAGGAGCAGGCAAGGGAGCTTGTTGCCAGGGATCAGATTACTCAGACCGCACAGGCTGAAGCAGCCGATATCATCGCTAAGGCTAAGGAACAGGGCGACGCTTATATTACAGACGCTCAGAATCAGGCTTCTGAAATTCTCAGCAACGCTACCAATCAGGCAAACGAGATGGTAACAACTGCTCAGAATAAATCACGTGAAATGCTCACCGCTGTTAATAATTATGCCGATGATACTCTTTTGGCAATTGACGATTCTCTCTACAAGGCTCTTTCAGATGTAAGAAGAATCAGACAGGGCATCATGAACAGCCAGAACAAAAACAAATAAGTTTTAATAATGAAAAGGACGGATTTTAGGGCACCCTTGATAAAGAGGGTGCCCTAAAACTTTGTAAACAGCTAAAATGATTTGATTGCAGGTTATAAGAAAATAATTTTATTTGAGAAAAAGCAATGAAATCATTAATGGAAGAAATGGGTATCGGTTATAGACATGTAGGAGAAGTACAAATTCCGAACTTTGTTGCAACAAATACAAATTACACAATCGGATTTTGGAGGACAAAGGCATAAGCAGTAGTTACTAATGAATAAATATTTGAAAAACATAAATAGAATTGAACTTGTAATAACTATGATTTGTATAGGCAAGTGCAAGCATTGCTCAAAAGGCAGTTATATTTCAAATGCACATCGACGGCGAAATTCTTGAAAAAGTAGTTTACGATATTTGCATGCATTATAAAATCAATTCTCTTATGACTTTTGGCAGCGACCCGTTGCTGTATCCTGAAATAGTTTGTAAAATTCATTCTGTAACGAAAAAATGAATATCTCTAATAGAGAATTGATTACAAACGGCTTTTTCAGCAAAGACGCTAACAGAATTATAAATTTAGCACAAGCCAATATTAAAAGATGATTAAATATTTAATCAGTAATATGTCGTTTTTTTGGAATGCATGATTTTATCGCCTGTGGTGATGATGCTTGACATTATTATTCCAAATTTAAGAAAATTAAGTTGCTTTGTTTGTGTTACTGATATTGTTCTACCTTTTTCTGTTGTGCTGAAATATTTGTTATATGACAGGAGTGTGATTTTTTACAGTTATAGACATATATTAATTAGGGCAAGTCTTTCGCCTCATTGATTTTTTATAGAAAATGTGATATACTGCGGTCAAAGTAGATATGATAAAAATGTGCAAAAATACGGCTTAATAAACAATGTTAACTGATGTTGGCATTAACGAATAAATACGGTTAAAGCACAGTAAATTAGGACGTCTAACCTTTAGTAATTCAATGTTGAGTTGCCTGAAACAGGTATTGGATTTTGATAAATTTCGTCTGCTTTGCATTATGTTTCTGTTATATAATAAACATATGTATATCTTGAGAACGTCTTGAAAAAAGTTTTGTGCATTCTGCTAAAAGGAGAGAAAATAATAATGGACTTGGTTTTATTTAAGCATAAAATAAAGAAACATAAAATTATTTTCTTGATTGTGTTTTTTTCCGCCTATATGTTTGAATATATGGTAACGCTTTCTTTTATTGACCAGAGAAATATCAGCGTTTCTGATTCCTCGTGGCAGCTTGCACTGCATTATATTGACTATATACTGGTAGCTGCTGGATTTGTGTTTTTTTCATTACAGCGCAAAATATTTAAGTCTGAAAAAGCACGGCTTAGGATGCTGGTTATTCCCAACATTGTATATTTTGTCAGTGTGCTTGCACTTTATTTTATGAATTGGGTTGTTACATATTCTGTTATGGCAATGCTGGCGGCATTTTCCTTGGGAGTCCTCGGCGGAACGGTTTATTTTTGTATGTCCCTGGCTTTGGCACAGACACATTATATCGGAAAAGTGATGGCAATCGGTGCATCTATAGCTGTTTTATTTCAATACTTGCTACAGGAGCATTTGGACATTATGTTCGGGCTTCCCATTGTGCTTGTTTTGGGCTTTGCCGTAACTCTCTGGCTTGCCGTCAAAAAACCGTGGTCATGGCTGGGAGAAGACTGTCTGCCTTATGAAAAAGAGTCTTTGAAAACAAAAAGCGATATACGCAAAAGGCTTATTATACTATCGCTGACAGTTGTGGCGCTATCCGTAATCGGAACTTTTTATGATACCCAGATGATGCGTCTTAACGTGCAGACAAATTATCAGGAATTTAATTATTATGCCTGGCCTCGTCTTTTTATTATAGCGAGTTATGTCTTGATTGGATTTATTGGCGATATAAAGAAGCAAAAGTATGTTCCTATCGCCACTTTGTGTATGGCAATGTTTGCCGTGTTTAATCCGATTTTGTTCGGCGAGGTTGGAAATTATTATCTTAATATGTGCCTTTACTACGTTTGCCTCGGCGCAAATGTTTCCTATTTCAACTTAATGTTTTGGAATATTGCGCAGGAAACCAAATATCCCGAGCTTTGGGCGGGAATGGGACGTGTAATAAGCGGATTGGCTGACAGCGTTCTGGCTGCTGCGTGTATTGCCGATCTTCCTTTAAATCTAATTATAACAATAGATATTTTGATGTTCGTTGTATTAGTCCTATCCTTTGCTGTCGGCGGATATCTCCATTTCGGAAATAAAACGGAAAAATCAAAAGAGTCATTAAGCGATTCTGCATTATCACCTCAGGAAAGATTGAGTCTGTATGCGCAAAGTTGTTCATTGACTCCCCGTGAAACCGAGGTCCTGGAGAAATTGCTTACAACCGAGGACGGTGTTCAGGAAATTGCCGACAGCCTTTATATTTCCCGCAGAATGCTTCAGCGGTACATAGCTTCGATTTATGAAAAGACTGAAACAAAAAGTCGTATCGGTTTGTTCCAAAGCTATACAAGTTTTGAAATAAAATAAAAGAAAAATAAATGTTTTTTATTTATGCACTGTTTTCCACAGAAAACGGTGCTTTTTTATGTGATTTTTTTAAAAAGTCACATATGTGAACCTCTTAATTTGACATTATGTCACTAATGTGGACTACAAAAAATTTTCTCGGCAAGTTACTATTTAGACGTACTTTAAAGGTAAATAAATAAGGGAGGTGAAAAATCATGAAATCCGTCAGGCGTATATTGCCGTATACCAAACAGCTGGTTCTTTATGCGCTTTATGATGTTTTGGATTCCGAAAACAGCGTTTATAAAAAAGAAAATGCAGGACAAATCGACGCAAGTATTTCGGTTTTCGGAAACACAAGCGGATTTGAATTAACCATATCGGACGAACCGCCTGCAACAGTCCTGACAGTAAAAATAAAAAGCCCGAGAGAAGGGCTGTCAGACAAGGGCAAAATGCGTGCGGTGGAGTATTTGGCAGATCGTGTGGAACAGCTTTTGGAAAATGAGCTGAAAATATCGGTTTTTATTAAGCAGAAAGGAGATAAACCTGCATGAAAATAAAAAAGAAAAGACTAATGTCAAAACTTGGGGCGTTAATGCTCAGTCTGTGTCTTCTGGTGGGCTTGATGCCTGTGACCGTATTTGCGGCGGAGCCGACAGTGACGCCGGGTGACGTATACCGCACTACAAGAACTGAGGCGGTGGTAGAATTTACCAGCGATACAGCGGGAGAATACTATTATGCGGCGATACTGCCAAGCGAGTTTACACAAGACTTGGAAATTGATACTACGGGTGAAGGAGTTCCTTGTGCTGCAGGAGAAAAAGTTTCGGTTACCGTAGGAAATCTTACTACCGACCTTTATCTGTTGTTTCTCGTGGTAAAGGGCGAAGACGGAACGGAGAGCGAGGTAACGCTTATCAATATCCCCGAATGGGACTGGTGGACACTGGACGAAAACGGGATTTTACATATTGAGGCAGACAAGGGACTTGCCAACTGGAAAAACTGGCTGAAAACACAGAATACCCTTTATCAAATGCTGTATAAAGAAAGCGTTGTTGGCGTGAATATTTGGAAAGATGTGAATTGCGTCATTGATGGTCGTGACTTCCCGGCAAATGAATATCCGAATCTCGCCGCCTATACGGTGGAAGACGGCAACACGTCTTATTGTGCAGAGGACGGCGTTTTGTATAACGCAAGCAAAGTGTGGCTTCAGGCATATCCCGGAGGAAAAACAGATACAGATTTTACTGTCCCAAGCGCTGTAAATTCTATCAGCTATAAAGCCTTTTACGAAAACACAAAACTGAAAAACATCACGGCAAATGCAGTGATAATTGCGTCTCAGGCATTTGCCGGGAGCGCCATTGAAACCTTTTCCGCAAATGAAATTGTTCGTATTGCCGATTGGGCTTTCTACAACTGTAAAAAACTCACTACAGTAACAGTGAATGGCGGAGAAAGCTTCTACATTGATATGTACGCCTTTGAAAACTGCACGTCTCTTACGTCTTTTCCGTTTAACAAGATTTCTGACAGCGGGATCAGGACGTTCAAAGGCTGTACTTCCCTGACAGAGATACAGGTTCCAAATCATATCAGCGGTTTTATGTTTGCCGACTGCATCGGTCTGGCTGAAATCACTATTCCTTCCACCGTCAAAAGTATTGATTCCAGCGCATTTGATGGCTGTACCGGTCTTGTCAGCGTAACTTTTGAAAGCGCTACACCGCCTGCATTTTCTTATAATGTGTTTAATCCTTCACAGCCGGCTTTCCGTATTCACGTACCAGAGGGCTCGGAAGAAGCATATATTGCAGCACTGGGTGAGGATTTTGCCGGATATATCTTGGATAGCGGCACATTGTTTTATCCTCTTTTTGTTAATGGAGAACGTTTTCGCAGCGATAAGCTGACCGTAGCCTGCGGGGACGGCACGGCAGCGTTTGACCCTGATACAAATACCCTTACACTGACCAATGCAACCATTACCGAATACGGCGGTAAATACGGCTATTGCGGAGCAATAAACTCAGGATTTGAAAATCTTACCATCGTTTTGGTGGGAGAAAATACAATCAATTCCGAGGGTGACAGTATAAACTCAGATGTTGGATGCAATCTTGTTATAACTGGAGACGGTACTCTTACTACCAACAAGCAGATGGATTTAGGTCGGGATAGTGGTTACGGCGGAAACAACGACACGGGTGATTTGGTAATCGACGGCGCAACCGTCAATGTGGGAACCTATCTCTTTGTTCACCACAATATTACGTTTAAAAACGGCGCAACGGTAGATGTGGCGGAAAAAATTACCGCCAATCACCAGAGTACTGTCACGGTTGACGGAGATACTACCTCTGTTACGGGAAAGGCTCTTTCTTTGGGTAACGGCAGCAACAGCGACCAAACGGAAAGCAAGCTTGTGATGAACAACGGAACCTTAACATTAATGGACGGCGTAGCTTACTACGATGATCCCAAATGTGCAATATATTTTGACCCTATGGAACAAGGTGTTATTGCAATCAACGGCGGTACTTTCCAGACAAAATCAGACTGTAAGGTGACGAATATTCTGGAAGAAAATATCGAAATTGACAATTCAGTAGAACTCAAGTCAGGAAGCTGGGAAAACGGAAATCTTATTGTAAGTGAGCATACGGGTATTTTAGTTCTTGAGAGTGCGGCTACCTGCACAAAGGAAGGTGTAAAAAGTCATTATAAATGTGCTGACTGCGGTCAATTGTTTGAGGATGCAGACTGTACTGTGCTGATAAAAGACCAATCATTACTCGTTATACCTAAATTAGAACATACTGCCGATGAAGACTGGACAAAAACTGATGACGAGCATTATAAGCGTTGTACTGTCTGTGGTGAAATAATCGACAAAGCAGCTCATTCCTCTACAGGTGCAAATGCTGCAACTTGCAAGAAGAAAGCAGTGTGCGATGTTTGTGACACGGAGTACGGAGAATATGCAGATCATTCATGGACGGCGGCTACGTGCACTGCTCCTAAAACCTGTTCTGTTTGCGGCATTACTGAGGGCGAGGCTCTCGGTCATACCGAAAGTACTCAGTGGAGTTATGATGCAGATAACCATTGGCATGGATGTACAGCAGGCTGTGGCTTTGTTTATGAAGACAGCAAGGCGGAACATAGTTTTAAGTGGGTAATTGATAAAGACGCAACAGAAACTGAAAACGGCTACAAGCATGAAGAATGTGAGGTTTGCGGTTACAAAAAAACTGCTGTTGTGATTCCTGCTGCCGCAACACATGCGCAATCGGACAAGGCTGACACAAAAACTGAAAATTCAAATACGGAAACAAATAAGCCTAATAACGTAAAATCTCCGCAGACAGGAAATGAAAGCGGCGTTTATATGTGGGTATTAGTACTTTTCGTATCTATATTCAGCACTTATTCAGCTGCGGCTGTTTACAAAAAGAGATATAAAATTAAAAAGTGATTTATGTCGATAATATAAAAATCTAAGTATCGGCTTTTATAAATCAAAAGGAGGAAAATTATCATGATAACAAAAAAGAAAAGCAAAAAAACAATCTTGGCAGCATTACTTATGAGTATGTGCCTGCTTGTAAGTTTTGTTCCAACCACAGTGTTTGCGGCACAATCCATTGATTTGCCGGTAAGGACTATTGAATCGGAATCAGATATTGATTATGTATTTCGACCGGAACTTTCTGCTACATTTACGCCTGACAATTCAGTGAATGTGGGAGAGATGGGCGAATATGACGGACTTCGTATTGATTACTATAATGCAATGCACAGCGAGATGGGAAATCCCAGCGAAGGCTATGATATGCATGCTGAATATCATGTAAGTATTCCTTTAGTTGACTACGAAGGTGAAACCCTCAGCGGAACGCTTACTGTTCCTCTTCCAAATGGTTATGATGGAGCTACTGCCCGTATTGAGAACGGTGCGTCAGCAAGCGGTTATACAGCAACTTCAGTTAGTTTTCCATTAACTATTGATGTAGTATACGGCAGCGCTTCAGTATATGGAATTATGATTGAATATAAGGAAGCAAAGACTGTAACACAGTCAATAGAAATTACTAAAGGTGCAAACGGCACATGGCAGAAAGGCTCAAGCGATGGGCTTGCATTTACATCTAATGCAGCATTTGCTGATTTTCAGAAAGTTCAGGTAGACGGCAAAGACCTTAACAATTCAAACTATACAGTTAAGGAAGGCAGTACAGTAGTTACACTCAAAGCTGACTATCTTGAAACTTTGTCTCCCGGCAAGCATACAATTTCTATTGTTTCGGCAACAGGTATTGCAACTGCTGATTTTACCGTTAAAGCAAATACATCAACTGTCAGCGCAGGAACGAGCGATACTGCTTCAAAAAATGAAGACAAAAAGTCTCCAAACACGGGAAACGAGACGCCGATATTCCTTGCTGCTGTTGGTGCAGGAGCTATGGCTTTTGCAGTAATTCTCATTTCTAAAAAGAAAAAAGAAACAGCATAATTTAATTATTTTAATATTGTATAATTAAATCAGCGTGTAATGATTTTTATAATCATTACACGCTTTTTGGTATCAACAAATAAACCATCTGCTATGCAGGTGGAGACAAAGTACTTTAGATAAAAGGAAAAAAGCCTCCGTGATATAATGAATGTGGTCGACCGCACAAAAATATTAATGAGGTGTCCGCAATGGATAAAAACAGTTTATTACATACAACACGGGAATGCAAATACCGTTGGGTATTCGTACCAAAGTATAGAAGACAAGTGATATATGGAAAAACAGGGATGACGCAGGCAAAATATTACGAGAACTTTCAACAGAAACAGCAGAAGCAGACATTTTTGGTGTAGAGGATATTACGTAGATATAGTAAGAAAGAACAGTAAAAAGATAAAAGAGTACATAAAAAATCAGCTACAAGAAGATCTTGTAGCTGGTCAACTGTCACTCAAAGAATACATAGACCCGTTTATGGGTGAGACGGTACAAAAGAGTAAGAAAAAACGCTTCAGCGTAAGCGTGAAAAAGTAATGCGGTTGGCAAACCGCTTCAGCGCCACCTCAGTGGCGGACGGTAACAGCCCCTTACAGGGGCAGGGCAAACCATCGGCTGAGTCGTGGTCATGATTTATAAATTGCCGTTGGAATTGCAAAGCATATTATGCCTCCTACTGCAAATCCTGTAAGAATGAACGGTCTCCATAGTGAATTTTTGCTTTCTTCCTCTTCTTTAACGTTTTCGGTTACCACCTTTTTTTATGGTAGTTGGAACTTCGACTTCTTTTGAATATGATTTGCCGCACAATCTGTACAGATTGTGCGGATTTAAGTTTTATAAAAAGGTCTTAGGGATTTACCCCTAACGAGCATTTACTGCTTGGAATTACGAATGTAATTACAAACAGTCTGCTCGTTAAGGCAGAGCAAGGACAGTTAGGTCTATGATTTTATCTTTTTGAATTTGATTTGTTCGGGTTGTATTTCGCTTTTAAATATGTTAAAATTCAAATAGAAAAACTGAAAATTAACAATACAAAACCACAATTTAATACACATAAATAATGCTTTTGCCGAAAGCAAAATGTGACTTTAATCAAGTCGTTTACATATTAAATTAACCCACCGAAAGTGAGTTGATTTGTGTAAACGGCTTTGTTTTTTTGCTTAAAAATAGTTTGAATAGATTAATAATTTGCACCTGTTTATTCAGTAATATAGTGAGGATAGGTAGCACATAAATGCCTGCTTGTCAAGTCCTTTATTTCACGATGCCGTGAAGCTGTCCGCTTGAAAAAAGGGAAAATAATTCTGTAAAATTGAGATATAAACTTGATACTTGAGCAGTAGAAAATCCCTATTTTACCAACCGAAGAAATATCTAAGTTGTTTGCAAACATTCCGATGTTCAACCCGTTGCGTTGTCATAACCAGCAGACTGTTTGTAATTACAAATTCCAAACAGTGCCTGTCAGGGACACCCTGAAACCCGTTTGAAAGGAGCGTAAAATGATTAAACTTTATCTGACTAAAAGTGAATACAATTATGTCAATGAACTGATGAAAAATCAAATAGAAAAGCTAAAGAAAATGTCACCTGCCGAAAGAATAAATTGGTATAACTATTCTCTTTTTTACAAGCCTATCAACTTTACAAAAGAAATAGATAACACAATCTATACAGTCAATACACATTTTAACAAAACCTCAACAGAAAGTATTGAAGAAAAGACAGTCCGTATTTTAGAACAGACAGAAAAGCAATATTGAAATTACACTTTAAAGTGTTGAAGTATAGCAGAGAATATGTTATTATTCAGTTAACCTGCAATCAAACATATTCGGCTGTGGAAAGGAGAATAGTTTGAACAATAGAACAGACCGAATAACTGCACTGTACTGCCGTCTGTCAAGAGATGATGAACAGGACGGTTTATCAGGCAGTATTAAAAACCAACAATCAATATTAGAGAAATATGCAAAGGAAAACGGTTTTACTAACTGCAAGGTATTCATTGATGACGGCTGGTCGGGTACAAATTTTGCAAGACCTGCCTTTATGGAAATAATGGAACTTGCAGAACAAGGCAGAATAGAAAACCTAATAGTAAAAGACCATTCAAGGCTGGGTAGAAACAGACTTGTTGTGGGACAGTTGCTTGAAGAAGATTTTGACAGGCTTGGTGTTAGGTATATAGCAATTATGGACAACATTGATACTGCAAAAGGTATAAGCGACCTTGTACCTATGCAGGACTTGTTTAACGAATGGCACGCAAAGAACACAAGTCAAAAGGTAAGAAATGTTTTCAAGAACAAAGGTAATTCAGGAGTACCCCTTACAACCAATCCGCCATTCGGATATACAAGGGACTGGCAGATTGATGAACCAGCGGCAGAGATAGTAAAGAAGATATTTAATCTCTGTATTAAAGGGTACGGATCTACACAAATTGCAAGGCAGTTAAGAGAAGCAAAGATAATGACGCCTTGCGAGTATTGGGCAAGTATCGGCAGAAATTGCAGTACACCGCCTGCTAAGCCTTTTAACTGGTGCGGAGATACAGTTTCAAGCATACTTGCAAAACAGGAATATATCGGAGATACTGTTAATTTTAGAACTACAAGAAAATCCTTTAAGAACAAGAAAACAATTGATAATCCAAAAGAAAAATGGAAGGTATTTAAAAATACTCATCCTGCCATTATCAGTGAAGAAGATTTCAGACTTGTTCAGGAATTAAGAAAGAACAAGAGAAGACCTAACAGGACAGGAGAAATCAGTGTGTTTTCAGGACTTGTATACTGTGCTGACTGTGGGGAAAAGATGTACTATTCTTCAACCAACAACTACAAGCACGAACAGGCAAACTTCTTTTGTTCAAGTTTCAGGAAAGACACCGATGTATGTTCAATGCACTACATTCGTGAAAAGGTAATATATGATCTTGTCCTTGAGAATATGAGAAGAGTGTTCTATTTTGTTACGGCATACGAAAAAGAATTTGCTATGCTTCAGTTAGATGCTTTTACAGCTCAAAGGGAGAAAGAGTTAACAGCAAAGAAAAAAGAACTTGAGAAATCAAAAAAGCGTATCAAAGAAATTGATACACTTATACAGAAGCTATATGAAGATAATGCGAGCGGTAAGATTTCCGATGAAAGATTTGCTACGCTTTCAATATCTCTTGAAACAGAGCAAAAAGGACTAAGAGAAACAGTACCCGCATTAGAACAAGAGCTCAATACAGAAACAAGTAAAATTGACAGTCTGCAATCTTTTATTATGAATGTCAAAAAGGTAACGCAGCCAAATGAACTGACACCTGAGCTTGTTCACGAATTCATTGAAAAGATTGTTGTATCAGCACCTAAAAAGATAAACGGCAAACGGTATCAACAAGTTGATATTTATTACAACGGTGTTGGCATAATCAAAGAGCCAACCGCTGAAGAATGGGAACATAGCTTTAAACAAAAGTACTTAAAAGAAAAAACAGCATAGCCTAAACTATGCTGTAATCATTGAAGCCCTGCGAGCACCCTCTTTATCAAGGGTGCTCGTTATCCGTCCTTTTTTGTTGCCTAATTATATTTTGTTGCATTAATGGGCATAGTTAAAAAATTAATATCAGAGCATAAAAATACCTCCGAACGGTAACACCGCTCGGAGGTTTCTGTTTTATAGATTTAGTTTTTACTGTTCAGCTGAATCATTGCTTCGTCTTTCAACAATGAAGCTGTGAACCTTGTCGGCGAGCTCTCCGTAGAGTTTAAACTTAGCTGAAAATACTGCAAGGGAAATCAGTATGAGAATCGGAGGTACGCCAAAGCAAATAAATCCGATAGCATTCTTTGTGGTGGAATCCAGAATTCTTTCGGCGCTTGTTATCTGCTCGTTGTAGTTTACAAGACCGAGTCCGCAGAAAAGAATGATGGTCTGAATGGTATAAGCCATTTTTTGAAGAAAACCTTTCATGGAGAAGGTGATTGATTCGTTTCTTTCGCCGTTTTTGTATTCGCCGTAGTCGACTATATCGGCAAGGAATATTGTCTGAGCAACGAACATTGACGCTATTCCGGTGGAGGAAATTATGTATGCAATATCAAGAGCTATTGTTATCTTAAGTACCGGTCCGAATATGTACATGAGCACATAACCGAGAATTGTCGCCAAAAGCGATACCTGATAAATTTTCTTTTTGCTCATCCATTTTGAAAGAATCGGAATAACCAGCAGACCTAAAACAGAACCGACTGCGCCGACAGTCTGGAAGAGTGATTGCCCCTTGGGGTCGCCCAGTACATCGGTAAAATAATATACCGCCGTGCCTGAGGTGAGATACCAGCCTGCGTTTGAAAGCATGGCAACTACCATGAATACAACAAGCTGATCGTTTTTGGCAATTACTTTAAATATCTTTTTAAATGAGAATTTCGTCTTTTTGTCATAAACTACGTTCTTTTCCTTAGTGGATAAAACGCAAATCAGCGCAAACAGAACCAGCATAACTGCGCAAATCGCCGCCCAGCGAGAAAATCCCGTGGCGCTGTATCCCTGGTCGGTGGTCATTCCGGTGGAAAGCAGCGGGAGGATTATCGGCGTGGCAATGGTGATTATTCCCTGACCGAGACCGCTGAAGGTACGTGCAACCGTGGATACCATGTTCCTGTCCGACGGGTCGCTGGTAAAGGACGGAACCATGCTCCAGTAGGGAATATCCGCCATAGTGTTTGTCATACCCCAAAATACATACATAAAGCCTATGTAGATATAAAGTTTTGTGCCGCTGAGTCCGAAATTTGTAAAAAGCAGAAACAGTACAATAGCATTGCAAACAGCGCCTATAAGTATCCACGGGCGATATTTTCCGTGCTTGTTTCTTGTGTTATCAACGATTGTTCCCATCATCGGGTCGTTGATACCATCCCAGATTCTTGCCAGCGGAGTAAGCAGCAGAAGAAATCCTTCCTTAAGTCCGAGAACGCTGGACAGGTAGTAGCTCAGGAAAGAATAAAACATTCCGTAGCTTAAATCAAGACCTATTGCTCCGACGCCGTATCCTATTTTTTCGCGCCAAGTAGTTTTGTATTCACTCATATATTTTCCTCCGTGGCAAATTTATAAAACAATTATAACATAATAAATCACCTAAGGCAAATTTTATAAAAATTACAAAAGAATTACAACTCTTTACAAAAATATTAGTAAAAATAAAATTCTTGACAACGGGGGTATGCACATCTATAATATAGGTAAGTGGTGCGAAATCCCATAAAAGTAAATACAAATCCCATAAAAATCCAAAAATAATTCGATTTGAAATCAAAATCCCATTTTTCAGAAAGGAGGAGAGCAAGTGGACGAGCTGTTTGTAAACCATAAGACACACAAGATTGACGCCAAGGGCAGAATTTCAATCCCTGCCGATATGCGTGCAAATCTCGGTCAGGAATTTATCGCGTCCAGAGGTTTCGGAAAATGCCTTGCTCTCTATCCGATGGATGAGTGGAACAGATTTATGAAAGAAATAAGCACCATAAATCAGAAAAAGAGAAAGAAGCTGGAATTTTATTTTTCAGCCAATGCCGAAAAAATGAGCCTTGACGGTCAGGGCAGACTGCTGCTTAATGAAAATCTTCGCCGTCAGGTAGGACTTCTCGGTCAGAAAGAGGCTGAGGTGTTCGGCAATAACAGAAGAATTGAGATATGGAACTGTGACCTGTTCTACGAGCAGCTTAACGGTATTGATGAGGAAGAGGTAGAGGACATTCTTGATGAGTACGGAATTTAATCATAAGAGTGTGCTTTTTGACGAGTCTGTAAAAGCGTTGGTTCTTACCGGCGAAAAAATAATAATGGACGGCACCGCCGGCGGCGGAGGTCATTCTAAGGAGATTGCAAAAACCGCAAAACGGCTGATTGCCGTTGACCGTGACCCTGACGCCATTGAGGTTTTGCATGAACGGCTTGGCGGTATGGACAACGTTACGATTGTCCACGGCAATTTCTCGGATATAAAAAATATACTCAGCGATCTTCAGATTGAAGCTATAGACGGACTTCTGCTGGATCTTGGCGTAAGCTCTTTTCAGCTTGATACGGCGGACAGGGGGTTTTCATTCCATAAGGACGCTCCCCTTGATATGCGTATGAGTAAGACGGGACTGAGCGCCTACGACGTTGTAAATACGTACGGCGAGCAGGAACTTGCCGATATCATATATAAATACGGTGAAGAAAAATTTTCTCGACGGATAGCGGCAAATATAGTTAAAGCAAGGGCGGACAAGCCCATAGTTACCACCTTTGAGCTGGTGGATATTATAAAAGCTTCAATGCCCCAGAGGGCGATGAGAGATTCTCATCCCGCAAGGAGAACTTTTCAGGCGATACGTATTGAAGTAAACGGCGAGCTTGACGCTCTTAAAACCGCTCTTGACGACGCCTTTGACTGTCTTAACAGCTCAGGCAGAATAGCAGTTATCACGTTCCATTCGCTGGAAGACAGAATTGTAAAGGAAAAATTCGCAGAGTGGACAAGGGGCTGTACCTGCCCGAAAGAATTTCCGGTATGTGTTTGCGGCAATAAACCGAAGGGGAAGGCGTTTAAGGCGATTTCTCCGTCGCAGCAGGAGCTTGACGAAAATCCCAGAGCGAGATCATCAAGACTCAGGGTTTTTGAAAAATACTAATCATTAAATTATTGTAAAGAGGTGAGCAGGATGACTAATACAGGTGATTTCAGACGTTATTCATATTCGGGTGACACTACTTATCTTATTAATTCTTTTGATGTGAGCAGGTCGTCCGCTGCGCCGGCGTATGCGCCTGACACTCAGCGCAGACTTAAAGTGCGTGAAAACGAAAAACGCAAAAGCAAAAAACAGCTTTTAAAGGAACAGCGCGTAGGCTTTGCAAATATTGTAATGATAGTTACAGCGTCATTATTGGTGCTGGCAATGTTTTTCGGCGTGATAAAGACTTTTGCAACTAAAAATGAGCTTAATCACGAAATAGCTGACCTTGAATCTCAGCTATCTGTTTCACAGAGTGAAAACACGAGAATAAACAGTGAATTAAATTCACTTGTTTCCATGAGCATGATAGACCAGTATGCCGTTGAGAAGCTGGGAATGACTAAGATTCAGTCCCACCAGATAAGATATATTGACGTTACACAGTTTAAAGAGGAGTATAAAACCGCGGTGGAATACGTGGCTGAAAAGGCTGCCGCAAAGTAATAATATTAATATGTTTTGCGTAAAATATTGAGAGTCGGAAAGCTGACTCTCAATATAGTTTTATTAAAAGAAACGGCGGGAAATTTCGATTTGCTTAAATCACAAAGCCCCGTCGAATATCGCAGAGGAGGATGCCCTATGAAAAGAAATACCGGTAAAAGTATGTTAAAAAGGCTGCTGGCATTGTCGGCGGTGATAATATTCCTCCTTTGCAGCAATACAGTAAGGGTGTTTTATCTTCAGGTAGTGCGGGGCGAGGAACTTTCAAGCAAAGCAGAATCCCAGCAGATGAGAGATACGGAGATATCCGCCATGCGCGGCACGATATACGACTCGGAGGGAAATGTGCTTGCACAGTCGGCAACGGTTTGGGATATTTATATTGACCCCCTTGCCATCGATCTTGAGATTGAAGAGGAAGATACCGCCGAGGATATCGCCGAAAAAGAGGCGAAAAGCGAAAAAAGGCGCAACCTCTTAGTTGAAAAGTTCACGGAGCTTTTTGATTATGACGAGGAAGAAAAAGAAGAGCTGTACAAAAAAACGCTTGAAGAAAACCATTATACAATGGTTGAAAAAAAGGTTGAGAATAACGTTAAGGAGGAGATATCTGAATTTATCTCCGAGAATGATATTAACTTTATCGGTATGGAGCAGTCGTCAAAAAGATATTATCCATACGGCTCACTGGCTTCAACAGTTATCGGATTCACCGGTGATGATGATCAGGGACTCTATGGTATAGAATCTTATTATGACGAGGAGCTTACAGGCACCAACGGCAGAGTGATTACCGCAAAGGACGCTTTTTCAAACGATATTTCGGACGATTATGAAACATCGGTTGAGGCTACCGACGGTAATTCACTGGTGCTTACGATTAACCAGACGATACAGTATTACCTTGAAAAGGGACTTAGAAATACCCTTGAGGAGTATCAGGCAAAAGGCGCATACGGAGTAGTAATGGACTGCAATACAGGAGGCGTTCTTGCAATGGCGTCGCTTCCGGACTATGACTGTAATGAACCGTACACTCTTACATACAGCAAGGATAAAAATGAGATAAAGAAAATAAAGGATAAAGAGGAAAAGCAGAAAGCCGAGAGTGCCGCAACACTGAATCAGTGGAGAAATTTCACAATAAACGATACGTATGTTCCCGGTTCTGTGTTCAAGACGTTTATTGCCGCAGCAGCGCTGGAGGAGAATGTTGTAACCCCTGAAACCACTTACACTTGTACCGGTTCAATTAAGGTAGACGTTCACACAATGAACTGTCACTATCATGCCGGTCACGGCACACAGACATTTGCTCAGGGACTTGCAAATTCCTGCAACCCGTTTTTCATCACAGTCGGTCAGAAACTCGGCGTGCATAATTATTTCAAATATTTCGACGCTTTCGGTTTTACCCAGATTACCGGAATAGACCTGCCGGGTGAAGCGACTCCTCAGTATTATAAAGAGGACGAATACGGTATTGTTGAGTTGTCCTCAGCTTCCTTTGGTCAGACAAACTCGCTGACGCCTATTCAGGTTTGCACAGGACTTTGCGCTATTGCAAACGGCGGCAAGCTTGTTCAGCCTTACCTTGTTTCATCAATCGTTGATGCCGACGGCAAGACCGTTAAAAAGACGGAACCAAAGGTGATTCGTCAGGTTATCAGCAGTGAGACCTCCGAAACAGTACGTGAAATGATGAAGGGCGTTGTTGATAACGGAACGGGAAAGAACGGTTACGTTGCCGGTTACAGAGTCGGCGGAAAAACCGGTACATCTACAAAGCTCGGTGAATCGAAAGAGGGTGAGGGAGATAAATACATAGTTTCCTTTGCTGCTATAGCACCCAGTGACGATCCTGAAATAGCAATGATAATCATTATTGATGAGCCTAATCAGGACCTCGGCGGCGGCGCTCTTTGCGCTCCGATTGCATCCGAAGTTATTGAAGAAGCAATGAGCGTTCTTGGAATCGAGCCGAAGTATGATGACGAGGAAATAGAGAATCTGTCATCGTATACGCCGAACGTTGTAGGCGAAACTCTTGAGGACGCAAAAACTCAGCTCAAGCAGTACGGACTCGAATATACGGTAATCGGAGACGGCGACACGGTAACAAGACAGTGCCCCACAAGCGCCGGAACGATTCCGTCGGGTGGAACGGTTTATATCTATACAGATGACAGCGATAAGAAAATGACCACAGTGCCCGACTTTACAGGGCTTACGGTAAACGAGGCTAAGAGCCTGGCAAAGACAAATAATCTTAATATTGAAATAAGCGGAAATGATATCAGCAGCGGTTCCGTAATAGCGGACAGACAGAGCGATGACAAGGGCGTTTCTGTTGAGCAGGGAACAGTTATTACGGTTACGTTTAAAAATACAGAAAGTGTACTTGACTAAAAATAAACGGCTGTGCCGGTGTGAAAGGGAAATGAGTAATGAAGCTCTCGGAAATGTTAAAAGGTATTGAAGTTAAAAATTCATACACAGATACTGAAGTGCTTGATGTAACACAGGACTCCAGACTTGTAAAGGAGGGGTCGCTCTTCGTATGCATTAAGGGTGCGGCATTTGACGGTCACAGCGTAGCTGCTCAGATGCTCGAACAGGGAGCCGCAGCAGTTGTTGTGGACCACGATCTGGGACTGTCAGGTCAGGTAATAGTTGATAATTCAAGAGCGGTATATTCGCTTTTGTGCGCTAATTTCTTCGGCAATCCGGCAGATAAGCTCAAGCTGATAGGTCTTACAGGTACTAACGGCAAAACCACTACAACCTTTTTGATAAAGCAGATACTTGAACATGCTGGCAAAAAGGTAGGTCTTATCGGTACTGTACAGAATATGATAGGGGATAAAATATATCCTGCTAAATTCACAACTCCTGACCCGTATGAGCTTCAGAAACTGTTTTCAATGATGGTGGAAAACGGTTGCGAATACTGCGTAATGGAGGTATCTTCTCAGGCACTTGCCCAGGGCAGGGTCAACGGACTGAGATTTACCTTGGCTGCATTTACAAACCTTACACAGGACCATCTTGATTACCATAAAACATGGGAAAATTATTTTAATTCAAAGCGTATTCTTTTTGAAAACGCAGATATTGCAGTAACAAATGCGGATGATGAAAACGGACTTCGTATAGTTGAAGGTCTTAATTTTGACAAGGTCGTAACATATGCTGTAAATACCAATGACGCAACCTACGTTGCTAAAAATGTTGCCTTTAAGGCGACAGGAGTTGAATATGAGCTGGTTGGAGACAGAATCGGCAGATGCAACTGTCCGATACCCGGCAGATTTTCAGTTTATAATTCTCTTTGCGCCGCCACCTGTGCGCTTACTCTGGGAATTCCCTTTGACGACGTCCTTGATGCCATCAGCAAATCAAAGGGTGTTAAAGGCAGAATTGAGGTTGTGCCCACAGGCGGACGTGATTTCACAATAATAATCGACTACGCTCATTCGCCTGACGGACTTGAAAATATCATCTCATCCCTTCAGGAGATAGCCAAAGGCAGAGTAGTAACACTCTTTGGCTGCGGCGGCGACAGGGATAAAACAAAACGCCCGAAAATGGGCAAGATTGTTGCAGAACTTTCCGATTTCTGTATAGTAACGTCGGATAACCCGCGTTCGGAAAAACCGGGCGATATTATTAAGGATATCCTTGTGGGTTTGGAAGGAATCGATACACCGCATGTAGTTATAGAAAGCCGCAGGGATGCTATTGAATACGCTATCAAAAATGCTCAAAAAGACGATATAATCCTTCTTGCCGGAAAGGGTCATGAGACATATCAGATTCTTCCCACAGGAACGATTCATTTTGACGAAAGAGAAGTAGTTGCCGAAATTCTTGAAAAACTCGGCTGATATTAAGAATTATGGAAAAATTAAAATTAAGCGAAATTGCCGCCGCCTGCAACGGTACGTATAATACCGACTGCGAGATAAACGGCGTTTGTATCGACACAAGAAAAATAACCAAAGGCTGCTTGTTTATCTGTATTAAAGGCGAAAGGTTTGACGCACATCAGTTTGCCGCCGAAGCGCTTGAAAAAGGCGCCGCCGCAGTAATGATTCATCAGAAAACCGATGTTGACGGTTCGTTTGTTATGGTGGACGATACGTCAAAAGCGCTTTTGGCGCTGGGCGGATATTACCGCTCAAAATTTGAACTTAATCTCGTAGGGCTCACAGGCTCGGTGGGCAAGACCACTACCAAGGAATTTGTGTATCTTGTGCTTAATGAAAAATTTAAGACCGTTAAGACGCTGGGTAACCTCAATAATGAAATCGGTTTACCGCAAATGCTGTTTCATCTTGACAGCAGTACTCAGGCGGCGGTTATTGAAATGGGTATGAACCATTTTGGCGAAATTCACAGGCTGACCGCAGCGGCAAAGCCCACTATTGCACTTATTACGAATATAGGCACCTCGCATATTGAAAACCTCGGCTCAAGGCAGGGAATACTTAAAGCCAAGCTTGAAATACTTGACGGGCTGGAAAAAGGTTCAACGCTTATACTTAACGGCGATAACGACCTGCTTAAAGAAGTAAAAAACGACGACTATAATATACTTTTCTTCGGTGTGGAAAACGGTGATTTCAAAGCTAAGAACATCTCCTCATCGGAAAATGAAACATCATTTGATGTGGAGTATTTCGGCAAAACTCAGCGTCTTGTGATACCTACAATCGGTATTCATAATGTATATAATGCCCTTGCTGCTTTTGCTGTTGGCTATTGCCTTGGCATTGAACCTGAGAAATGTGCCGACGGGCTTAAAAAATATACGCCTGAGGGTATGAGACAAAAATCAGTGGTAAAAAACGGCGTTACATTTATTGAAGACTGCTATAACGCAAGCCCCGACTCTATGAGAGCGGCTGTAAACACGCTGGCAGGAATCACAGCAAACAGGAGAATCGCCGTATTTTCCGACATGCTGGAGCTTGGCGACTATTCCGAAACAGCTCACAGAGAAGTGGGCAGAATGACGGCTGAGGCAGGAATTGATTATCTTCTTACCGTGGGCGATATGAGCAGATTTACAGCGCTGGAGGCTAAGGAGTGTAAAATGGAAAACGTCTTCCATTTTGATACAAAGCAAGAGCTTACCGAAAAGCTTTTAGAGATAATAAAAGCCGGTGACGCAGTAATTTTCAAGGCTTCAAGAGGTATGAAACTTGAGGATGTGATCCATAGTTTATATGACAGGTGGGGAAAATAAATGAATACTACAATTGCTCTGATTATAAGTATAGTAATATCCTTCGGCGTCACAGCCGGACTTGGCTTTATTATCATTCCGTGGCTTAGAAAGCTGAAATTCGGCCAGACTATTTTAGATATAGGTCCGTCGTGGCACAAGTCAAAGCAGGGCACGCCTAATATGGGCGGACTGATGTTTATAATTGGTATAATCCTTTCCTTTGCCGCCACTGCCGTTACCGTTCATCTAACAGGCGGCAACCTTGAAAGCGAGTATTCAAGCCTCATCACAGGACGTGAAACAGTTTTGATGATTGCAGGCTTAGTACTTGCGCTGGGTTGCGGACTTGTAGGCTTTACCGACGATTTTATCAAAATCAAGCTTAAGAGAAATGAGGGACTGACGGCAAAGCAAAAGACTATCGGTCAGGTTATTATGACTGTAGGTTATATTCTGACTCTTTGGCTTTCCCACAACACAAGCTGGTATATTCCGTTTTTCGGAACAGTGAATTTTGAAAAGAATCTGTTTACTGCTATTGTGTTCTGGGCAGTTTCGTTCTTTATAATTTACGGATGTATAAATTCCGTTAACCTTACTGACGGTATTGACGGACTTTGCTCCTCAGTAACCGCAACAGTTGCCATAACGTTTATCGTTATTGGTTTTATTCAGAATTTTACAGGAATGAAATTATTCGCAGGAGCTCTTCTGGGCGGCGTTCTCGGCTTCCTTTGCTGGAACTGGAATCCTGCAAAGACCTTTATGGGCGATACCGGCTCACTTTTCCTGGGCGGTATGGTGGTTGCTCTCGGTTATATGTGCAAGTGCCCGCTTCTGCTTCTGCCGATTGGAATTGTTTACGTGTGCGAAACTCTCAGCGATATAATTCAGATTGGTTATTTCAAGCTAACTCACGGCAAGCGAGTATTTAAAATGGCGCCCATTCACCATCATTTTGAAATGTGCGGCTGGAAAGAGAAAAAGATATGCGTAGTATTTTCCGCCGTAAATGCAGTGGGCTGTATAGTGGGAGTTATTCTTCTTTATTTCGGTATTGTGAAATAATATTGTATCCCGATGCGGTGACTGCTGTTCAGCGCACGGGATATTTTGGCTTATTTATATTTGAAATGCGGAAAATTGCCGCTGTAATTTTTTAGAAAGGAGTGTACTGAATGTCTGGAAAAACATCAGGTGACGGAAATAAAATTATCAAATCACGTGTCAAAAGCATTAAAGGCTTTACCAAGGAAGATTTTTTTATTACCGGCAGCATTGATATTCCGTTTCTTGCGCTTACCATAGCGCTGTTGACAATAGGACTTATTATGCTCTTTTCGGCGACATATCCGTATGCTTACTATAATAACAATCACGATTCATACTACTATTTTACACGTCAGTTTATTTTTGTCGTTGTGGGACTTGTGGCAATGTTTATAATGTCAAAGATAAATTATAAGTGGCTTATGGTAGCAAACCTTCCTTACCTTGCGGTTACTTTGATTTGTCTTGTCATCGTACTGTTTTATCACACCAATATTCCCGGTGCCGACGGCTCAAGCTTTAAGAGGTTCATTCCGCTTCCCGGAGGGCTTACTTTCCAGCCGTCAGACTTTGCTAAATTTGCAATCATACTGCTTTTTGCAGTTTATATAAGTAAGTATTATAACAGGATGAAAACATTCAAGTACGGCATATTATATCCCCTGGGAATAATCGTAATGTTCTGCGGACTTATTTTTCTGGAGCACCATATGTCATGTACTATTTTGATGTTTCTTATCGGTGCCACAATGATGTGGGTCGGCGGCAGCGACTGGAAGTTGTTTGCTTTCGGAGCGGCGGTTTTGATAATTGTTGTTGTTATTGTTATCTCTTTTCCTGAACTGCTTGAGAGTTATGCAGGCGACAGAATCAAGGCATGGCTTGACAAGGACTATGACCCTACCGGAAGCAGATGGCAGACAAATAACTCCCTTTATGCCATAGGTTCAGGCGGATTTTTCGGAGTGGGACTCGGTAATTCAAAGCAGAAATATCTCTACGTGTCCGAGCCGCAGAACGACTTTATTTTCTCAATTGTGTGCGAGGAGCTCGGATTTATCGGAGCTGCCGCAATAATTATTCTGTTCGGCGCACTGGTAGCAAGGGGCTTTTACATTGCGGCAAGATGCCATGATAAGTTCGGCTCACTGCTGATTATCGGCATTGTTTCGCAGATAGGACTTCAGGTGGCGCTGAATATTATGGTAGTTACAGATACTATACCGAATACGGGTATCGCTCTGCCGTTCTTCTCTTACGGAGGTACTGCTATGCTGGTACTGCTGTTTGAGATAGGAGTGGTCTTGTCCGTGTCGCGAAAAGCGAGCCAAAAAAAGGTTTAGCGACGGCAGGGAATAATTTGAACTATAAAACAGACGGGAGTGTAAGGCTATGAAAATTTTATTCGCAACCGGCGGAACGGCAGGACATATAAATCCTGCGCTCGCCGTGGCTTCTTATATAAGAGAAACACAAAAGGACGCCGAAATTCTTTTTATCGGAACTAAGGACCATATGGAATCCACCCTCGTTCCGAAAGCAGGATTTGATTTTAAAACGATAGATATATCAGGCTTTAGGCGTTCTTTCTCTCCAAAGGCAATCGCTCATAATCTGAAAACAGTTGTAAGGATAATGAAATCCTCAGGTGAGAGTAAAAAAATAATAAACGAATTTAAACCCGACGTAGCTGTGGGTTTTGGGGGTTACGTCTCAGGTCCGGTGCTTCAGACAGCGGTTAAAATGGGTATACCCACCTGTATTCATGAGCAAAACGCATTTCCCGGCATAACGAATAAAACCCTTGCCAAAGAGGTGGACAGGGTAATGCTTACCGTTGAGGACGCTGCAAAATACCTTGACTCAAAGAACAAACCTGAGGTAACAGGTCTTCCTGTAAGAGGCGAGCTCCTTAATGCAGACAGGGAAATGTCCAGAGCTCAGCTCGGTATACCCGATGATAAATTCCTGGTCCTTTCCTTCGGCGGTTCTCTCGGAGCAGAACCAATCAACGAGGCTATGTATGATATTCTTCTAAAGAGTGCTGAAACAGGAAGGTACTGCCACATTCATTCAGTCGGTACTAACGGCGGCAAATATCTTGAAAAGTTTGAAAAACAAGGATTTATAAACGGCAAAAAAGGCACGGTTGAGGTCCGTCAGTATATTGACAATATGGACGTGTGCATGGCAGCCGCTGATCTTGTTATCGGCAGAGCAGGGGCTTCGTCCTTGTCTGAAATAGAGGCAATGGGCAAAGCTTCAATCCTCATCCCGTCGCCCTACGTTTCAGAAAATCATCAGTATCATAATGCAATGGCGCTGGTAAACAGAAATGCCGGATTTATAATTGAGGAAAAAGATTTGAACTCGGACGTGCTGGGCAAAAAAATAGACGAGCTGTTGTCCGACGCAAAACTTCTTAAATCAGTCGGACAAAACGCCAAAGCAATGGCGGTGACTGATTCGCGTGAGCGCATAGCTCAGATAATACTTTCACTGATTAAGTGATAACGCTTGATAAACGTATGGCTTTTTACGATTAATGGCAAAAAATACACCTGTGCATAGGATGTATGGCAATAAGATTTTCTTATTCCCATATGATGCAGAGGTGATAAAGTGGAAATATTCAAAATTTCAGGTCAGGTTCCGCTTAAAGGCGAGGTGGAATTGCACGGGGCAAAAAATTCTGCACTGCCTATTTTGTGCGCCTGCGTTCTTGTAAAAGGCGAGTGTGAAATACATAATTGTCCCGATCTCAGCGACGTAAGAACAACCATAAGAATTCTTGAAAGCCTTGGCTGTAAGGTTAAAAGACAGGGGGATACCGTAACGGTTGACTCATCAGAAATTACAGGCTCACAGATTGATGAGAACGTTATGCGTACTATGCGCTCCTCAATATTGTTTTTAGGTTCGCTTGTTTCAAGAACCGGTTGTGCTTCAATTTATCTTCCGGGTGGATGCGACATAGGAGCAAGACCGGTTGATATGCATATAAGCGCCCTTAAAAGTCTTGGCGCGGCTGTTAAGGAAAACGGTTCCTCAATAACCTGCTGTGCCGATAAAATTACCGGAACAAAGATAATTCTGCCATTTGCCTCCGTGGGCGCAACAGAAAATATAATGATAGCCGCGGCGGTGTCCGTAGGCAGAACAACGATAGTAAACCCTGCAAGAGAGCCGGAAATATGCGACCTTGCAGAATTCCTTAATAAATGCGGCGCGCGTATCTATGGCGCAGGGGAGAGCATTGTTGAAATCGAGGGCGTAAGCTCTCTTCACCCATGCGAGCACAGAATAATTCCTGACAGGATTTTAGCGTCAACATACATGAGCGCCTGCGCTATAACCGGCGGCGATATTGTAATAAACGACGTCAGACCAACGCATCTTTCTCCGGTTTTTCCGGTGTTTGGCGAAATGGGATGCAGGTTATACCTTGAACATAATAAACTGAAAATACAGGCGCCCAAAAGGCTCAGAAGAGTAAAAATGATAAAAACAATGCCTTACCCGGCATTTCCCACCGATTCTCAGTCGCTTGTTACGGCGGCGCTTACAGTGGCACGGGGAACGTCGGTGGTAAAGGAAAATATATTTGAAAACAGGTTCAGATTTGTAAATCAGCTCAACCGTTTCGGTGCTGATGTTCAGGTCGAGGAACAGATGGCTGTAATAAACGGTGTTAAATCACTGCACGGTGCTGATGTGTATGCCACCGATTTACGCGGCGGTGCGGCATTGGTGATAGCAGGATTGGCAGCCGAGGGGAACAGCATTGTCCGCAGTATCAGGCACATAGACAGGGGATACGCAGAATTTGAAAAAAGATTGCAGCAGTTAGGCGCTGATATCAAGAGGGTTAAAGATGAAGAAATCAGAGAAGAAAAAGGGCCCGCAGTCCAAAAGGAAACAGAAAGCTTATAATGGCTCTGAAAATTTATATGACCTTGGAATCGAGCCTCCGAAATTATACAGGGATTCTCAGAAGGCAGAGTATTCATATAATAAAAAGGTCAGCAAGAGGAGCAGACGCACTGAAGAGCTGACAAGATCCGAGAAACGACAGCTGGACAGCAAGAAACGCAAAAAACGAAATACATTAAGAAAAATAATAATATGGTTTGTTGCTCTGCTGGTTTTTGCTGTGGTAGGGACTGTTCTTTCGCTGACTGTTTTCTTCCAAATCGATACAATTAATGTTAAGGGCAATGAGATTTATACTAAGGATGAGATAATCGCTCAATGCCCAATAAGTATAGGCGAAAATCTCTTTTTGTCGGATACTGAAGAAGCAAAGCAAAAGCTTGAAACAAACCTCCCGTATATATATAACGCTCAGATTACAAGAAAATTACCATATACCATTGAAATAAAAATCACAGAAGCAACGCCAAAGTATTCAATTAAGCAGGATAAAAAATATATCCTGTTGGATGACAACTTTAAGGTGCTTGAAACGGAGGCTAAAAAAGCTTCAGGCATATTGATAACTAAAGCGCAGATAAAAACCGCAAATCCCGGAAATACTATCGAGTTTAAGAACGCAGATACGGGAGAGTGCCTTAAAAAGCTTGCCGACGTTATAAAAAATAAC
>DXDN01000027.1 GCA_019115455.1 Candidatus Eubacterium faecigallinarum | reverse complement strand
TCGCCGATATATGTTACAGTCACATTATATGTACCTACATTTGTTCTATCATCATCATATGTTACTGTATAATCCGTTCCCTTTACAAGGGTGTTACCCTGGGAATCCTTTACTGTTACTGTCGGGTTCTTCTCGTTTCCGTCATATGTGTATGACTCCTTTGACAGTGTGGCGGTCAAACTTGCGCTTGATTTATCCACTATATCAAAGCTCAGAGTATCTGTTCCGCTGTAGTTTCCTTTATACGTTATCTTTACGTTATACGTGCCGGGTTCTGTTCTTCCCTCGTCGTATGTGAGTGTATAGTCTCTACCCTCTTCGAGAACGTTATTTACTACGTCAACGATTGTTACAGTCGGGGTCTTTTCGCTTCCGTCGTACTTATATGTTGTCTCTGAAAGATTCGGTGTGCACCTTTCCGGTATCTGCTGGATTACTGTGAAGCTTAGCTTATCAGTTCCGCTGTAGTTGCCCTTATAGGTAATATTGACATTATATGTACCGACATCTGTTCTGCCCTCATCATATGAAAGGGTGTAATCAGTACCCTCTTTAAGCACATTTCCGACAACATCTTTTATCGTTACTGTAGGCTTTTTCTCGTTTCCGTCATATGTATATGAGGTCTTAGACAGTACAGGCTCGCATCTTTCCGGAATTTGCTGAATCACCTTAAAACTCAGGGTATCAGTTCCGCTGTAGTTACCTTTATACGTTACCTTAACATTGTAAGTTCCTACATTTGTTCTGCCCGCATCATAACTTACTGTGTAATCCGTACCGCTTTTAAGTGTCTTTCCGGTTCTATCCTTAACAATGACTGATGGATTTTTCTGATTTCCGTCGTATGTATACGATGTCTTAGAAAGTGAAACACTCGAAATTCTTGGAATCACAGCGTTGATTACATTATTACACCAGGCGCAAACGTTTCTGACATTGCCGTCGGCGTCCTTGGTTGCCGGAGTTACTGAATTTTGTTTATAATTGTGGCGGCATTTAACCAGATCATCAGCATTATAAATGACATTTTTGTCAAATCCGTCGCTCTGTCCCTCACCGTTGATATACTGCCACATATCAGCCTTGACGCCGGTATTACCTATTTCTCTCTGGTCGGTGAATGATGGATTGCCGCTCACCCAGTTAGCGTACCAAATCTTATAGCCCTTTGACACGACGGTTTTAATGTCTAAATAATTATTAAACCAGTTGAGGTTTGCATAAATCATGGGAACATAGCCCGCGTCATCTATCATATCACAGAAGGTTGTCATCTGCTTTGTCAGCTGAGCCTTGCCATATTTAGCCTGGGAGTCATCTTCCATATCGTAAGCCACCGGGAGAGTAAAATATTTACCGTAGCCTTTTGAGTCTATCTCCTTAAGCGTTTCAATGACGAAGTTTGCTTCAATTTTTGCTTCAGCTACTGAATACGCATAGCTATAGAGATACACGCCAAAATTAATCTTGGCGTTACTTGCCTTTTGGACATTCTGCCAGAAATTTTTGTCAATATGGTTATAATAACCCAGTCTTATCATGACAAATTCTTTATCATCATTTTTAACATCCACAAAATCGACTGTTCCGTTATGCTCCGAAACATCGATTCCGAAAATCGGGGCACCGGCATATGCACTCAGACACGTGCCCAGCGTGGCGCTGACAATCATAATTGCTGCCAGCATAAAGCTAATTACCTTTTTCAAAAAATCACATCCCAAAATAAATAATAATTAGAACGTATATATTATAACAAAGCCCATGCTGCTTTTCAACATAACTTAAGAATACTTAATATTTGTTAATAATAATTGACTAAAATTATAATTAAAACTATACATAAAGAAAAGGACTTGTTCAAAACAAGTCCTTTGATCTGTTAATTATGATTATAAAGCAGCCTTAGCTGTCTCAACAAGAGTTGTGAAAGCTGCCGGATCAGAAACTGCAATCTCAGAAAGCATTTTTCTGTTAAGGTCGATACCGGCTTTCTTGAGGCCGTTCATGAATGTTGAATAGTTTGTACCGTTCATCTTGCAGGCAGCAGAAATACGAGTAATCCAGATTCTTCTGAAATCTCTCTTCTTCTGCTTTCTGCCGATATAAGCGTACTGACCGCTCTTCATTACAGCCTGCTTAGCTGTTTTGAAAAGACGATGCTTTCCGCCGTAGTAACCTTTAGCTGCTTTTAATACTTTCTTTCTTCTCTTACGAGTCGCCATAGCGCCCTTGATTCTTGCCATTTTAATATACCTCCGAGTTATAGTTTAGCCTGCAACGGCAGGCGGATAATACTTTAAGATACTAAGAAATTCTTATTTATAAGGGATGAGTCTCTTGCACTGCTTCTGGTTTGTAACGTCAGCAACAGCAGTCTTGCGAAGATTTCTCTTGCGCTTTGTTGATTTCTTAGTCAGAATATGTGAGGTATAAGCATGAGCGCGCTTAACCTTACCGCTCTTTGTTGTCTTGAAACGCTTTTTAGCGCCGCTGTGTGTTTTAATCTTTGGCATAATTATTCCTCCGTACTATAAATTACTTTCCTTGTTTGGGTGACAGGAACATAAGTATCTGCCTGCCCTCAAGCTTCGGCGCCTTATCAACATTTGCCTCTTCCTCAAGAGAAGCCGCAAAGCGCTTCATATTCTCAATACCAAGGTCGGAATGAGTCATCATTCTGCCCTTAAGCCTGATGGATACCTTGAGCTTATGACCTGACGCAAGAAACTTCTTTGCCTGATTGACCTTTGTGTTGAAATCTCCGACATCTATTGTAACAGAAAGACGAATTTCCTTCATTTCAATCTGCTTTTGGTTTTTACGGTTTTCCTTCTCACGCTTTGCCTTTTCATAGCGATACTTGGAATAGTCCATAATCTTGCACACAGGCGGCTTTGCCTGAGGCGCGATTTTAACCAGGTCAAGATCGTTATCTTCAGCAATTTTGAGAGCTTCGGAGGCGCTCATAATGCCGAGCTGCTCGCCGTCTGCGGAAATTACACGTATTTCCTTATCTCTGATTTCACCGTTGATCTGCTGAGTCTCCTTGCTGATAAAAAACACCTCTGAAAAAAGAATAAATAAAGTGCGAACGCAAAACGCCCGCACTTCAATAATTAACAAAATAACTATTGCCCATTTTGCCAATGCTGATGGGGAGAACGGCTGCGTTCTTCTTTGTTGTGGCAATATATTACCACAAGTCATGTTATTTGTCAAGAAATATTTTTGTTCTCATTAATAAGTATTAGTGTCCTTTAGCTTTTCCCAGTTTTTTGAAAAATCGCTGTAATCGTCAGTAAAGTAAAAATCGGCGCCGTTGTTATACGAGAAGAAATAGAAATAATCTGTATCAGTATGATTTACAACAGCGTCAATATTAGCAACACCCGGATTACAGATAGGTCCGCTGGGAAGCGCACTGCATTTATATGTGTTGTAGGATGTTACAACACTGTCGTCAAATCCGTTTGCTCTCAGAGCGTTTCCGTAATCTATCGTAACGTCCGACTGAAGCTTGTGGGAGCTATTTAACCTGTTAATAAATACCGAGGCAATATTCTGCGCTACGCCCTCGCCCAGCGTTTCCTTCTCCACAACGGAAGCAAGAGTCACCAGTTCATAAAGGGTAATATCATTTTCACTGCAATAACTGCGCCAACTGTCGGTTACGCGGTCGGCAAATGCCGCCAGCATCTCATCCACAACCTCCCCGGCGTCCATATTTTCCTCAAAGTCATAGGTTGCCGGGAAAAGGAATCCCTCAAGCTCATAAGCGATGGTATCCGACTCAGGAATCTCCGAAATAAAAGAATAGTCATAATCGTCCTTACTGCGGCAGGCTTCAAGAAAGTCATTTCCTGAGCATATGCCGTTTTCCTCAAGGGCGGTAGCTATGTCAAATACATTATATCCCTCTGGGATACACACGCTGACACTCTTGTGGGACACGTCCGGATTTTGCAGCTTTTGGGCGATTTCCTCATAGCTCATATCATTTGTAAGGAGAAATTCCCCTGCACAATACTCATAATCTGGATAATGCCTGTCCATCCAGTTGCTCCAAAGGCTGTCATTAGCGACAATGCCGTTACTGTAGAGCCTTTGAGAAACGTCGTACTGAGTATCTCCGTCGGAAATATAAAGATTATACTCTGTTTTATATTCCTCGTTGCCGTTAATATCATTGCTTACAAAAGTGTATCCGAAATACGCGCCGATGCCCGCTAAAACAACAATCAGTACGGCTATAACAATCTTTGCGGCATTATTTTTATTTTTTGCCATGGTAATCTCCCTTTTCAAGCGTCATTGGGATATGAGGAAGTCCCCTGTCGGTTATCTCACTTCCCGAAACTTTAAATCCCATTTTTTCATAAAATGGTACGGCATGGTTTTGAGCATCCACAAATACTCTTTGGGCACCTTTATCAAAGGCGCTCTGCGTTACCGCTCTGACGACGGCGCTTCCGAGTCCTTTTCCGCGATACTGCTTTAAAACAGCTATTCTGCCGATTTTATATCCTTTATCAGTAACAGCTACTCTTGCGGTGGCGACTGCTTCGTTTCCGACATATAACAGCGCAAAAACCGCCCCGTCGTCATAACCGTCAAATTCACCGTCGGGGTCCGCTCCCTGCTCTCGGGTAAAGACTGCGGTTCTTATCATCTTTACTTTGGAGAAATCACTGTCATTGTGATTTATAAACTTAATATTATACATTTACCTCTTGTACCTTAAGCATATTGGTGGTTCCGGATATACCAAGCGGAATGCCGGCAGTGATAACCACCGTCTCGCCTTTTTGAATCAGTCCTGCCTTATAGGTAACCTCAACAGCATGGTCAAAGAGCTCGTCAGTATTGTTCTTAACCTCGCATTTAACAGGTGTAACTCCCCAGCTGAGATTGAGCTGACGCCATACCTTATCGTCAATAGTTGCTCCTACAATGCTGGTATACGGGCGGAATTTTGATATCATTCTTGCGGTAGTTCCGCTTTTTGTTACTGTTATAATAGCGGAAGCGTTCAGGTCATGAGATGTGGTAACAGTGGCATGACTGATAGCGGAGGTAATATCCTTTGCCCCGCTTTCAGGATAAAATTTATTAAATCTGCTTACATAGTCAATGTCCTGCTCCGTGGTTCTGGCAATTGAAGCCATTGCCTCCACCGCCTCAACAGGATGTTTACCCACAGCCGATTCACCGGAAAGCATAATAGCGCTGGTACCGTCATAAATAGCGTTAGCAACGTCGGTGATCTCAGCTCTTGTGGGGCGTGGATTAGTTATCATTGACTCCAACATCTGAGTCGCCGTTACTACAATCTTTCCTGCCTTATATACCTTTTGAATTATCATCTTCTGAATAGACGGAATAAGCTCAAAATGTATTTCAACACCCATGTCGCCTCTGGCAACCATTATACCGTCAGAAGCCGCAATTATATCGTCAATATTGTCAACGCCCTGAGAGTTTTCGATTTTTGCAATAATTTTTACATTTTTCCAGCCGATAGCGTCGGTATAGTTGCGAAGGATAGTAATATCGGTTGCGTTGCGGACAAAGGATGCGGCGATAAAGTCAAAATCGTGCTCCTTGCCAAACTGAAGGTCCGCCATATCCCTGGCAGACAGATAAGGCATTTTAAGCTCTACTCCAGGGACATTAACGCCCTTATGATTTGTAAGCAGTCCGCCGTCAACAACCGTACAGTGAATATCAGAGCCCTTTACCTTGTCAACAGTCATTGATATAAGTCCGTCGTTGATAAGAATTGTCGTGCCTTTTTTAACATCGCCCGTAAGGCCGTCATAGTTGACAAAGCATCTCTCTTTTGTACCAAGACACTCCTTGGTAGTAAGGACGAATTTGTCACCGTCCTTAATTTCAACACCGTTTGGATTTTCAAAATCACCGAGACGTATTTCAGGACCCTTGGTATCGAGAAGAGTGGCTATAGGCATATTGAGCTTGTTTCTCAGCTCAACGAGTTCCTCAAGCCTTTTTTCATGGTCCTCATACGCGCCGTGGCTAAAATTAAATCTTGCAACATCCAGTCCTGCAAGTATCATTTTTTCCAGCACCTGCGGATCGTCCGTAGCAGGTCCGAGAGTACATATTATCTTAGTTTTTCTTGTAATATCTTTCATAATTAACTCCATTTGTATAACAGAATAAATGAGAAAACGTTCCGCAAAATTTCCTCATTATGTATGATACCACAAAAGATTTAAAATGCAATAAAAAAATTCAAAAAACGGCAGGATAATCCCGCCGCTTTTTAAATTGATTTTATTATTTACCTGTAACAACGCTCTTAACAGCGCACCAAGGTGAATAGATGTTGTAATTTGAACCGTTAAACTTTGTCTGCGTATATGTTCTTATTCTTACATAATATTTCTTGTTGCCTTTCAGTCCTGTT
>DXDN01000026.1 GCA_019115455.1 Candidatus Eubacterium faecigallinarum | reverse complement strand
AAAACAAGGCTAAAAATATCATATACACACGGTAACGGTTAAAGTTATCCAGCAAATACCCTGCAACGGGACGAAACAGGATTGTGGCAACGGACATTGCCGTTAACACTATACCTACCTTTGAACCGGTTATACCTATTTCCTGACAGTAAACAGGTATAATCGGAATGGAAGCGTAAAACGCCGCCAATACAAGTAAATTTGTAATAAACAAAAGAATAAAATTTTTGTTCCATATTTTTTGTGGTTTTTCCATATAACAACACTCCTTTGCAAATGTAAGATATGTGAAGTAATATAGTGGCAATTGCCACCTTTTAATATAACACAAAAAATTATTCCGTCAACAGTTGGTTGCAACTGCCATCATTTTGGATTATAATAATTTTATCAGCAAGGAGGTTTGCAATATGCTCAATAATATGGACAATCCTTTTAAATCCGTTTCTATTCTCTACCGCAAATCACAAATGTGGTTAAACAGCAACTGCGCGCAATACGGTCTTACCGCCGCTCAGGCAGTTGTTATTTTAATAGTTTGCGAATTCGGAATATTGACTCAGGATGACATTACCAAACGTCTTAAGCTTGATAAAAGCGTAGTCGCCAAAACGGTAACAAAGCTTGAAGAAAGAAATTTTATGGTGAGATCTACTAACGCCAAGGACAAACGCACTTATGATATCAGTCCGACAGAGAAAGCATGGCAGGTATATCCTTTCATTAAAGAGCAAGTAGACATATGTTTTAAAAAAATGACTCAGCAGATGACGGAAAATGAGCAGGCAGAATTTAAGCGTCTTCTTATGATTGCCGCAGATGCAGCCATTAAAATGGATGATTAGCATTAATTTTTATCGTTTGTTAAATAATACGAAATGTGAAATATTGTTTATATAAATAAGATATGATATAATTAGGTGATCTTAAAATCACGGGAGAAAACATTATGACAGAAAAGGAAAAAATGCTTGCAGGGAAAATATATGACCCCAGCGACAACGAGCTTGCAGCACTGAGACTAAAGGCACACAAACTTTCAAAAATGTTTAACGACACTTTTGAAGACGAGGAAGAAAAGCGTGAACAGATACTTAATGAGCTAATGCCTCAGAGAAAGGACGGGGCGTATCTTCAGGGGCCTGTGCAATTCGACTACGGAGTTTTCACCAGTGTCGGTAAAAATTTTTACGCCAATTTCAATTTTACTGTCCTTGATGTCTGTCCTGTAAAAATCGGAGACAACGTACTCATAGGACCTAATGTATCGCTCATGACCCCGATTCATCCCATGAGATATCAGGACAGAAATATAAAAGCAAAACCTGACGGCACTCTTTATGACGACGAATATGCAAAGCCTATAACTATCGGCAACAACTGCTGGATTGCCAGCTGCGTTACCGTTACGGGAGGAGTTACCATCGGCGACGGTTGCGTAATCGGTGCAGGCAGTGTGGTCACCAGGGACATACCCGAAAATTCTTTCGCCGCAGGAAATCCGTGCAAAGTGATTAGAAAAATCACGGAAGAAGACGCAATAGAGCTGAAAAAGGAATTGTTTTAACTTCTCATAACAACAAAAAGAAAAGGAGCTGCTATTTTAGCAGTTCCTTTTTACATATTATAAGATTAATTATTTACACAAAAGTGCTTTTAAATCCTCAGCGGTTTTCACAATATAGTCAGCGCCGGCGGATTCAAGCTCGTTATAATCACCGTAGCCGTATTCAACGCCTATGCAGTCAATTCCTGCTTCCTTGGCGCCTGCTACGTCGTGCATCCTGTCGCCTATCATAACGGCTTGGGAAATGTCGCCGATACCGCAGCTTTTTAAAGCGTATTTAATAACCTGTACTTTCTTTGAGCGTGTGCCGTCCAGATTTGAACCTGCAACAAAATCAAAATACTTGTTTAAGCCGAAGTCATTTATTATTTTTTCTGCAAAGGGCTGCGGCTTTGAAGTGGCGACAACAAGGCGTTTGCCCTCCAGCCTCAAAGAAGCCAGCAGATCCTCTATTCCCTCATAAACGCTGTTTTCCTCAATACCCTTTACGGTGTAATATTCCCTGTAATATTCAACCGCTTTCATGGCTTTTTCGCTGTCAAAGCCGAAAACATCCATAAAGGACTCATGGAGCGGCGGGCCTAAAAATCTCCTGAGGGGTGCCGTGTCCTCAATTGTCACGCCAAATTTTTTCATGGAATAGATTATTGAATTTATTATGCCCGAAGAGGAATCCGTAAGAGTGCCGTCCAAATCAAATAAAATAGTTTTATAATTTTTCATATCTTCTCCCAAAAAATAAGAGCCGAAAAAATCGGCTCTTTAATTTATTTTATAAGTGATTTTCCTGTCATTTCCTCAGGCTGAGGAAGCTCAAGCATCTCAAGCATTGTGGGAGCGATATCACAAAGTCTGCCGCCCTCCCTGAGCTGCACTGAGTCGCCGCAGTTAGCAGCAATAAACGGAACCGGATTAGTTGTATGAGCAGTAAACGGAGAACCGTCAGGCTCTTTCATCTGGTCTGCGTTGCCGTGG
This sequence comes from Candidatus Eubacterium faecigallinarum, assembly GCA_019115455.1. GTDB lineage: Bacteria > Bacillota > Clostridia > Oscillospirales > Acutalibacteraceae > Eubacterium_R > Eubacterium_R faecigallinarum. The sequence goes on along the minus strand of DXDN01000026.1, from coordinate 19,301 downwards.
TCAGCTGTGATAAACAGGCATCCGCCCATCTTCTTTACAGCCTCGTAAAGTGAACCTACGCACTTATCAACTGCCTCAACAGCGGCTACAGCGGCGTCAAAAATACCTGTGTGACCAACCATATCGCAGTTTGCAAAGTTAACGATAATTACATTGTATTTATCTGAAAGAACAGCCTCGTTAAGCTTTTCAGAAACTTCATAAGCGCTCATCTCCGGCTTAAGGTCATAAGTCGCAACCTTGGGTGAAGGAATAAGGATTCTGTCCTCACCCTCATTTACGGCTTCAACACCGCCGTTGAAGAAGAATGTTACGTGAGCATATTTTTCTGTTTCAGCGATTCTGAGCTGAGTCATATTGTTCTTTGCAAGATACTCGCCCAGGGTATTTTCAAGACTCTGAGGCTTGAAAGCTACCAGCACATTCGGCATTGTTGCGTCGTACTGAGTCATACACACATAGGTAACCGGGAAGCGGTCACGCTCAAAGCCCTTAAAATCATCGTCAACAAAAGTTCTTGTAATCTCTCTGGCTCTGTCGGGGCGGAAATTAAAGAAAACAACGCTATCGTTTGCTCCGATTCTGCCCTCATTTTCAAGGCATACGGTCGGCTCGATAAATTCATCCGTTACGTTCTTGCCCTCAGCGTCTACCTTTTCATATGATTCTTCGATAGCCTTAACAGGGTCAGATGTCTGTATGCCCTTGCCGAAAACAAGCGCATCATACGCTTTCTTAACTCTGTCCCAGTTATTGTCCCTGTCCATAGCATAGTATCTGCCCACAACGGTGGCAACCTTGCCAACACCTATTTCTTTGAGCTTCTCAATTGCCTCGGCAACATAGTCTTTGCCGCTGGTGGGGGGAACGTCACGTCCGTCCATTATGCAGTGAAGATACACTCTGTCAAGTCCCATACGCTTGGCAAGCTCAACAATTGCCCAAACATGAGTGTTATGAGAGTGGACTCCGCCGTCGCTCATAAGTCCCATAAGGTGAAGAGCGGTACCGTTGTCGATAGCGTTCTGCACAGCGGTTCTGAGCGCCTCATTTTCAAAGAAATCGCCGTCCTCGATAGACTTAGTGATTCTTGTAAGCTCCTGATAAACGATACGACCGGCGCCGATATTGGTATGACCAACCTCGGAATTGCCCATCTGACCGTCAGGAAGACCTACGTCAAGACCAGACGCGCCTATATATGTGTATGGGTTCTCAGCCATTATTTTGTCAAGGTTTACTTTATTAGCAGCGGCAACAGCATTGCCGTAATCAGACGAATTCTTGCCGAAGCCGTCCATAATACAAAGCACAACCGGTTTTTTCATATCTATTCCTCCGTAGTTTTACACAGTTTAAATGGGTGGGATAATCCCACCCACTGAATTATTTGCTTGCAGCCTTTACAATGATTGAAAAGTCCTCAGCCTTAAGAGAAGCTCCGCCGATAAGTCCGCCGTCAACATTCTCCTTGGAAAGAAGCTCTTCAGCATTTTTGGCATTCATTGAGCCGCCGTACTGAACAACAAATGCGTCAGCGGCATCCTTGCCGTAAAGCTCGGCGATAATCTGACGGATATAGCCGTTAACCTCGTCTGCCTGGTCAGCGGTAGCGGTCTTGCCGGTGCCGATTGCCCAAACAGGCTCATAAGCGATAATTACATTTTCAAGCTCATCAGCACTTACACCCTGAAGAGCGATCTTTGTCTGCATGCCGACAACCTCAAAGGTTACGCCCTGCTCTCTCTGCTCAAGCACTTCGCCTACGCAAAGGATAACTTTAAGTCCGTTGTCAAGAGCGGCACGTACTCTCTTGTTTACAGTTTCATCTGTTTCGCCGAAATACTGTCTTCTTTCGCTGTGGCCGATGATAACATAAGGAACACCCATTGCCTTAAGCATAGGAGCGGAAACCTCAGCGGTAAAAGCACCGCTTTCAGCCCAGTGGCAGTTCTCAGCGCCGATCATAATGTTTGAGCCATCAGCGGCATCAAGCGCTGCCTGAAGGTCAACAAACGGTGCGCAGATGATAACGTCGCAGTTAGCGTCAGCAACAAGTGGTTTCATTTCATTGATAAGAGCTGTTGTCTGAGCAGGTGTGTTGTTCATTTTCCAGTTGCCTGCAATAACAGCTTTACGAAGTTGTTTGTTCATCACACTATACCTCTTTATATTAATATTAATCAGTATTATTAGTCTTTATCAGCAAGAGCGCAGATACCCGGAAGATCCTTACCCTCAAGGAATTCCAGTGAAGCGCCGCCGCCTGTAGAAATATGGCTCATCTTGTCTGCAAAGCCAAGCTTTGTTACTGCTGCAACAGAATCGCCGCCGCCGATGATTGAGATAGCGCCTGAATCAGCAACTGCTTTTGCAACAGCGATTGTGCCGGAAGCGAAGTTCTCCCATTCAGAAACGCCCATAGGTCCGTTCCAGATTACTGTGCCGGCGCCCTTAATTGCGTCTGCAAAGAGCTCCTCAGTCTTAGGTCCGATATCAAGACCCATCCAGCCGTCCGGAATATCATCGCTGTTTACGATCTTATACTCAGTATTCTCGTCATACTCCTTGCCGACTTTGTTATCAACAGGAATAAGGAATTTAACGCCCTTTTCCTCAGCAGTTTTCATCATCTCGCCTGCCTTTTCAATCCAGTCAGCCTCAAGAAGAGAATCGCCGATATTGTGACCGAGATATTTCATGAATGTATAAGCCATACCGCCGCCGATGATGATTGTATCGCACTTTTCAATCAGGTTAGCGATTACGCCGATCTTGTCGGACACTTTAGCACCGCCGAGAATTGCAACCAGCGGACGCTTTGGATCAGAAAGAGCGCCGCCCATGAATTTGATTTCCTTCTGGATAAGGTAGCCGCATACTGCCGGCAGATATGAAGCAACGCCGGTGGTGGAGCAATGAGCTCTGTGAGCGGTACCGAAAGCATCGTTTACAAATATATCAGCAAGGGAAGCAAGTTCCTTGGAGAAATTCTCCTCGTTCTTTGTTTCTTCCTTTCTGTAACGTACGTTTTCAAGAAGCATCACTTCGCCGTCTTTAAGCTCAGCAGCCATTGCCTTGGCATTTTCGCCGACAACGTTCTCATCCTCGGCAAGCTTAACCTCAACGCCGAGATACTCGGAAAGTCTCTTTGCAACAGGTGCAAGGCTGAACTCAGGCTTGTACTCTCCCTTAGGTCTGCCGAGATGTGAGCAAAGAATAACTTTTGCGCCGTTTTCCATAAGATACTTAATTGTGGGAAGAGCCGCAACAATTCTCTTGTCGTTTGTAATCTCGCCGTCCTTAAGCGGAACGTTGAAATCGCAGCGAGCGAGAACTTTTTTACCTTTTACGTCAATGTCTTCGATAGTTTTTTTGTTTAATGCGTTCATTATATCAACCTCTCTGTAACTAATATTTACATAATTATAATTTTTGCCTTTACAATTATATATTATTTTCCCCGGCATTGCAAGAAATAATTACTGATTCTGCTACATTTTGGGTATAATTTATTGTTTTTTTGGATTAGTCAAAGGCATATCACCAATTTGAGACTGAATAAAAGCAAAAAAGGCACGGAACTAATGTCCGTGCCTTATACTTAGCAAATATTACTGCTCAACAGGATAAACAGAAACCTTTTTCCTGTCCTTACCCATTTTCTCGAATTTAACGGTACCGTCGATAAGAGCAAAGAGAGTGTCGTCTCTGCCGATACCTACGTTGTTACCGGGATGAATATGGGTGCCTCTCTGACGATAAAGGATATTGCCTGCCAGTACGAACTGACCGTCAGCTCTCTTGGCGCCGAGACGCTTAGATTCTGAGTCACGGCCGTTTTTTGTAGAACCCATACCTTTTTTATGAGCAAAAAGCTGAATATCTAACTTAAGCATTGTTACACCTCCGATAAATCACTTTAATATTTTCAGGATAATCCTTTTCAAGTTCGCTTAAATGAAGCTTCAAACCATTAAGAATATCCTGCGCCGGCGATGAGTCCTCAAGTATCATAAGCTTGAGATAACCGTCGTCGGACTGAGCGTCAGCATCAAGACCTATTATTTCCGTAACGGTATTTGCCGCCATAAGGCACGCGCTGGATACGAATGCGCAGATAACATTACTGCCTGCGTCCCCGCCGAAGGCATGACCTTTTGCCTCAAAACCGCATAAGCCGTTGACGCCTCTGAAAAATTCTATTTCAACCATTATGCGTTGATCTTGGTGATCTCAACCTTTGTATACGGCTGACGATGACCCTTTTTGCGTTTTTCGTCCTTCTTGGGCTTGTAAGTAAATACAGTGATTTTCTTACCCTTGCCGTTCTTAAGAACCTTAGCGGATACAGTTGCGCCTGCACAGTCCTTACCAGCCTTGAAACCGTCATCTGTGGAAACAGCAAGAACGTTATCAAAGGTAACTTCTGCATCAGCCTCAGCACTGAGCTTTTCGACGTAAAGAACGTCGCCCTCGGCAACCTTGTACTGCTTACCGCCTGTTACAACAACAGCGTACATAGTATCTTTTCTCCTTCATAAGACTCGCTACGATAGGCGTATATCTAAAAATGGATATAACTTAAGCCTATAATATGCGGCTTAATGATTATAACATAAAAACGGAGATTGTCAAGAGGAATTATTTTAATAATATAAATTATCGTTAATAATAGAATTAAAAACCAAGGTTTTCATTTACGATAATAACCTTTATCCTGTCCTTGTGGCGCTGCTTTGCTGATATTACATAATTACAGCAAACACGCTGAGGGCTTGCGCAGCCGTCGCAGATCATCGCATCTTCCTTATTAAGGCTGATGCATTTGCCTGTGACCTGGCACGGTGTCTTGCAGGAAAGCCGTTTTGTATTAAGCGGAGCCGCCTGCTCCTTAACACGTTTAACCGCCTCATTGATATTGCTGACAATTTTGTTGACGCCCACTACCATAATGACCTGCCTCGGTCCGTAAACTATGCAAGCCACACGGTTTGAGTTGCCGTCAACATTATAGAGCTCGCCGTTTTCAGTAACAGCATTTGACGAGCAGAAAAACGTATCGCAGCCAAAAGCCCTGATATAAGCGTTGCGAAGCTCCTCGCCCTCAAGTCCGCTGCGGTCGATAAAATCATAGTCGCCGCTTTTCAAGAGTTCCATAACACCTGTTTCCTGAAGGGATACCGAGCCGCCGTTTGAGACGCTTTCGCCCTTATTGATAAGCGTTTTAACCAGAGGCACTACCTCTTCCTTTGTTTCAACAAAATATGGCTTGAAGCCGTTTTTCTCAAGATTTTCCATTGTTTTTTTGATATCCATAATCATACCTCCGTATATATTATTTTTCGTCATAGTTCCAGTATTTTCTGTCAAGGGAGCGATACTGGATAGCCTCGGCAACGTGCCTTGTTTCAATCAGCTCGCTTGAGTCAAGGTCAGCTATAGTCCTTGACATTCTGAGAATTTTGTCATACGCTCTCGCCGATAATCCAAGCTTGTCAAAGCTAATCTTAAGCAGGCTGTCAGCGTCATCGGTAAGGCGGCAGAACTTTCGTGTCATTGCCGGAGTCATACCTGCGTTGCACTTAATTTCCGTACCCTTAAAGCGCTCAGACTGCACGGCTCTTGCCATATCGACACGCTGCTTTATATCAGCGGAGCTTTCCTCCTCGGACTTGCCTGAAAGCTGCTCGTAATCCACGGGAGCAACCTCGATATGTATATCTATCCTGTCAAGGACAGGACCTGAAACCTTATGCAGATAACGCTTTCTTGCGGCATCCGTACATCTGCATTCCTTTACCGGATGCCCGAAGTATCCGCAGGGGCAGGGATTCATAGCCGCCACCAACATAAAATCAGCAGGATAGGATACAAAACCTGATGACCTCGCAATATTCACTACTGAATCTTCCAGCGGCTGGCGAAGTGCCTCCTTACAGCGGCGGTCAAACTCCGGGAACTCGTCCATAAACAAAACTCCGTTATGGGCAAGGCTGATTTCCCCCGGACGTATTGCTGTGCCTCCGCCGGCAAGCGCCTGAGCGGACACAGTATGATGGGGAGATCTAAAAGGTCTGTTGCCGATTATTGCAGTTCCGTCAGGAATCATGCCGGCTATGGAATAAATCTTTGTGGTTTCCAGTTTTTCTTCAAAAGTCATATCCGGCAAAATTGTGCTGATTCGCTTTGCGAGCATTGATTTACCTGAACCGGGAGGACCCACCATAATGCAGTTATGCCCTCCTGCCGCCGCAACTTCAAGCGCTCTTTTTGCCTCTGCCTGTCCTCTGACGTCAGAAAAATCCACGTTATATTTTACTTCTTTTTCACACAATTCTCTGTTGTAGCAGGGGGAAATTTTCTTTTTGCCTGTAAGGTGATTTACTACGTCGAATATATTTTTTACCGGCATGACCTTAACTCCCTCTACAACGCTGCCCTCCAGCATATTGCCGTAAGGTATAAAAACGCTGTCGGCGCCCTTTTCAGCCGCTTTCAGGAGCATTGGCAAAACACCGTTTACCCGCCTTATATCTCCGTCAAGAGAAAGCTCACCGATAAACGCAAAGCCGTCGGTATCAGCCTTAAGCTGGCCGCTGGCTTTTAAAATCGCCACCATCACCGGCAGGTCGTAGACAGAACCCTCTTTCTTTATATCAGCAGGAGCTATATTTACCGTGATACGCGAAACGGGGAAGTCAAAATGGCAGTTTTTAACCGAGGCACGGACACGTTCTCGGCTCTCCCTGACCACTGCGTCAGGCAATCCCACCAAATCAAAGCGGGGCAACCCCTGACTGATATCACATTCCACCGTTACCTCAAATGTATCGAGTCCGAATATTCCAAGACTTTTAACTTTCGCGTACATATAATTCATCACCGATTTGATTATATCATTTAACAATAATGTTGACAATATATTTTAATAGGTTTAAGATATAACTATATTAAATAAGGATGTGTTTTTATGAACATTAACGCGTTATACAACGAATGGCTTGAGAAAGCCACAGCCGACCCGGACCTTAAGGCGGAGCTCGAAAGCGTTAAGGGCAACGACGACGAAATTCTTGACAGATTCTACCGTTGCCTTGAATTCGGCACAGCCGGACTCAGAGGCGTTATCGGCGCCGGCACAAACAGAATGAATTATTATACTGTTTGCCAGGCAACCCAAGGCTTGAGCGATTATCTCAACGCCAAATATGAGCAGCCGTCCATTGCAATCGGTTATGATTCAAGAATAAAATCAGACTATTTTTCAAAGGAGGCAGCCAAGGTTCTTGCCGCCAACGGCATCAAGGTTTATCTGTTTAAGGAGCTGGAGCCGACTCCGTGCCTTTCCTTTGCAATAAGATATTTTCACACCTCCAGCGGAATAATCCTCACCGCATCCCACAATCCGGCCAAATATAACGGATACAAGTGCTACAACTCCAACGGTTATCAGATGACGGATGAGGAAGCCAACGAAACATACGAATACATCAAAAAAGTTGATTATTTCACAGGAATCAAGACCATGGATTTTGACGAGGCTGTACAAAAGGGTCTTATCGAATACATGGGCGAAGAGGTTATCGACGCATTCCTTGACGAGGTTATTAAACAGTGCGTAAATCCGCAGGTAACGAAAAATGCCGGACTCAAGGTAATTTACACTCCCCTTAACGGAACAGGTAACAAGCCGGTAAGAAAGATTCTTGACAGAATCGGCGTAAAGGACGTTACCGTTGTACCCGAGCAGGAAATGCCCGACGGAAATTTCCCCACCTGTCCTTTCCCGAATCCTGAGATAAAGCAGGCGTTTGAATGCGCTCTCAAAATGGCTCAAACCATCAAGCCTGATTTGCTTTTGGCAACTGACCCGGACTGCGACAGAGTTGGCATCGCCGTCAGAGATAACGACGGAGAATACAAGCTCATGAGCGGCAACGAGGTCGGCGCTATGATGCTCAACTATCTTCTTTCTCAAAAGAAAGGAAAGGGACTGCTTTCAGAAAACAGCATTGCAGTAAAATCATTTGTTTCTACTGACCTTGCAGAAGTTATTGCACGTAAATATAACTGCACTTTCAAGAATCTGCTTACAGGATTCAAGTATATCGGCGAGCTCATCACCCAGCTTGAGGCTGAGGGCAGAGCGGATGATTTCGTAATGGGATTTGAGGAATCCTACGGATATCTTGCAGGAACTCACGCAAGGGATAAGGACGCTGTAGTGGCTTCCATGCTCATATGTGAGATGGCGGCATATTATAAGACCCAGGGCAAGAGCCTTGCCGAGGTTATGGATGATATATATGACGAATTCGGCTACTATTACAACACCGTTTCAAGCTACACCTTTGAAGGCGCTTCGGGAATGGAGAAGATGGCGGCTATCATGGACGGTCTCAGGAACAATGCACCGTCAAGTTTCAGCTCAATGGACGTAACAGTTATTGACGACTACAAGACCTCAGTTTCCACCGTTTTAGCCGACAACAGCACTTCAAAAATTGATCTTCCAAAGTCAAACGTTCTGGCTTACACGCTGACCGACGGCAACAAGATTATCGTTCGTCCCTCCGGCACGGAACCGAAAATCAAGGCGTATATAACAGCCATCGGCAAGACTAAGGAAGAGGCAAAGGAAATTGCCGACAGGCTCATAGCCGACGCTGACGCACTTATGAAATAAGGAGATATAATGAACAGAAATTTTGTAAAAATCACCGCAATAGTACTTGCTGCGCTTATGGCGGTAAGCGGACTCGGAGTAGGACTTGTAGGTATACTGCATTAAATAAAAACACCTGCTAAGCGCTTTTAGATAACGATATTGCAGTTAAGGTTAATTAACACAAAAGCAAGAATAATGAAAGAGAGATAATTCAGTATTATCTCTCTTTTTTTATTTCCACGCTCCGTGGACTTCTTCTTTAAAGCGTGCATTGTAAATTTGTACTGCGTCTGCTAAAATAAGCACAGAAGGAGGAGATGATATGGACGCAAAAACCACCGGAGCAATTATTGCCCAAAGGCGTAAGGTAATGGGACTTAACCAAACCCAGCTTGCCGAGCTTTTAAACGTCAGCAACAGAACGGTGTCAAAATGGGAAAACGGCGACGGTTTCCCCGACATAACTCTTTTGCCTGAGATATCAAAAGTCCTTAGCGTATCAATCGACGAACTGCTTACAGGAAAGGAAAGCCAACATAAAGCAAAAGAAGCTCCTGTCAAATCCACGCAAAACCTTTTTCACATCCTATACGCTTTATCCCTTATTCTCGGAATTTTCAGCGCTGTGCTGGGAGTGGTAACGGAAATATATTCAATCTGGGCATTCCCCGTTTTGTTTTACACCCATTGGGAAATTATTTTTGTGGCAGTGTCGCTCTTTACAACCGTTTTAAGCGCAATGCTTTTTTCAGTGGGGATTATCAGACTGCACGTAGAATATTCCAAAAAAGAAATTCTTTTAAAGGCAGGGAAAAAGGGTCTGATTCTTGCAGGAGTGCTCATGCTGTTTCCGCTGTCATTCGCAGCAAGAATAATTGACTTTTCAAGATGGGGTAATTACACCGTTTACATTATGGCGGTGCTGATTTTAATTACTGTATCAATCGGTATACTAATCAGCAGAAAATTAGGTGATAAAAAATGAAAAAATTTATTGTAATTCTCTTACGGCTTGTTCTTATAGTCGGCGGAGGGTATTTTCTGGCAATGTTCGTTATTCCCGTGTTCGGAATAATATTCAATATCGGCAGTATAATCGGCACGGTAATGTCCCTTGCCGCAATTCTTGTGGGAATATTTTTTAACAAAATCGTTGCATTTTGCAAAAAGCATTACAAAAGCAAAAGAGGAAAAATACTGCTCAACACGTTTTTTTCGATCTTTACAGTCGGAGTTGTATGCTTTTGCTTAGCTCTGGGTAGTGTTGCCGTCAGCGCGAACACCAACGCCCAGGGGCAAAAAACAATAATCGTCCTCGGCTGTTCCGTCAGGGGAGAAACGCCAAGCTACACGTTAAAATCCAGAATAAACGCCGCATACAACTATCTTCAGGAGAATCCCGACAGCGTTGCCGTACTTTCCGGAGGTCAGGGCGACGGCGAAAACATATCGGAAGCCCAGTGCATATATAATGTCCTGACAGAGCAGGGCATTGACCCAAGCCGCCTTTATCTTGAGGACAAAAGCACTGACACAAATGAAAACATCGCCTTTTCTAAAAAAATAATTATTGAAAACGATCTTGACACGGACATAGCGGTGGTGTCCTCCGACTATCATCTGAAGCGAGCGACAATGATATGCCGCAAAAACGGTTTTGAAAACGTACACAGAATCAGCGCCGAATCCACTAAATTTGACAAACCGACGTTTTACTTAAGAGAGGTTCTCGGCGTGGTCAAAGAGTTCATTTTATAAATAAGAAAAAATAAATGCTCATCCGACATAAGGCAGGCTTAAAACTTGCCGTTAGTATCGGATGAGCTTTTTTACTATATTATAATTATTTACTGCTGATTGAAGTCGTCATTAGGCGGCTGCTGATAATTATCCTGCTGATAAGGCGGCTCATACGGAGCATTAAAATTAGGCGCCTGCTGAGATGCAAATATCACAGCGTCGTTTCCTATACTTTTAGGGAGCTGGGACTGCTTTACGCAGCCGATAATCGCTGTAATAAACGGAATAAGGCATATAAACCAGCCGACAACAAGACCGATGATCTTCCCCGTCCAGTCGCCGTCTGAAAAATTGATAGACAAAACGCCGTTTGCCACCATGCACGTAGCCTTTATTCCCTCACCGAGACCCAGAAGCATATTGATACCACCGGTGTTTTTGTCAAAGGTGATGACTACGGTATTATTAAAATCGGCAACTGTAACCGTAAAGCCTTCCTTTCTGTATTTTTCGGCAAGCTGCCCCGCAAACATATGCAAATTAAAATTCGGCGGAACATTGATAAATACTGTATCAGGCATATTATTTCTCCTTAATTAAAATATTTTATACAGCCAAAAGGCAAGCATAACAAAAACATTGACCGCTATCCCCACAGCCACAGCGGTATTATTAATCTTCCTGCGAAGAATGAACTGATAATAAAGAAGATATACCAGCTCAGAAAAAATCGGCGGTGAAAGCGGATGATACTGCACAGCTGCGGAAAAATCACATAAAAGAATACAGCAGAAAGCACGCGTCAAACCGCACCCGGGACAATCTATACCCGTAATCATCTTAAACGGACACTTATAAAAAATCAGCGTCAAAGCAATAACCAGCAGCAATATTAACACGTTTTTTACTGCTGATTTGATTTTATCGTACGGGAAATTTTGCTTTGCTCTTATTTGATAATTCATTTTATTCAGCTTTTCCTAATAATTTACTTCATAATATCATATTACGCATATTTCTGTCAATATATACAAATTATTTATTTATATTGTCAATTTTTAGTAAAATTATGATAATTAATGATACATTTTCAACACATAGTAAAAAACAAAAAACAGGTGTGATTTTGCCACACCTGTTTAATCCTGCAATCATTAATTATTTAAGAAATCCGTTGACTATCTGCTCCTCAGCCTGCTGGGCAGTAAGTCCCAGAGTCATCAGCTTCGTTATCTGCTCGCCGGCAATCTTTCCTATCGCCGCCTCGTGAATAAGTGCGGCGTCAAGGTCGTTTGCTGTAATTTCAGGTATTGCGCTTATTACGGCGTCGCCCATAATAATTGCGTCGCACTCAGAATGACCTGAGCACTTATTGTTACCGTTGATTTTTGAAATAAAGGTCTGTCTGGAACGATCCTTTGCCACTGAACGTGAAATTACATTTGCTGAAGAATTTTCACCGTTCATATCCACCTCAAACGTGGTTTCAGCCACCTGGTCGCCGTGGGTCATCAGTTTTTCTGTAATAACAATCTTGGCGTCATTATCAAGTGTAGCCTTGGTAAAGCGTTTGGTGGAATCGATGCCCTTTATCTGTACAGTTTCCATTTCAAGAAAACCGCCCTCGGCAATTTCAGCAATGGTCTGAGGGTTCATAACACGGCCGCCCTTTCCGTCGCCGCTGCCGTAATGCTTTTCTACATATTTTACTTTCGCATTCTTGCCCACGTGAAATGTATGGATACCGTCGTGCTTGGAAAGCTGGTCGCCTGCGTTATGAATTCCGCATCCTGCTACAATGACAACGTCTGCGTCGTCGCCGATATAAAAATCGTTATACACACATTCCTCAAGTCCGCTCTGACTTATGATTACCGGGATATGGACACTCTCGTGCTTAGTGCCCGGCTTGATTATGATATCAATTCCCTGCTTGTCCGTTTTGGTTACTATGTCAATATTGGCTGTGGTATTTCTTGCCGCGCTGGCGCCGTTTGAACGGATATTATATGCGCCGCTGGGCACTTCGTGAAGATCTGCCACCTGCTCCAACAGAGTTTTCTGTATCTGATCCATTTTGTTCACCTCTTTGATTATTTACTGATAAAAGCGGCAACCCTCGGTTGTACCCAGAACTTTCGGGAGCATCTCGTCCCTGCTGCCGCTTTCTCTGACTTTGCCGTCGGCAAGGATAACGATTTCGTCGGCAATCTTCAGTATTCTCTCCTGATGAGATATTATAATTATCGTATTTTCTTTCTTAGCCTGCATATTCTCAAAAACCTTAGTAAGGTTGTGGAAGCTCCAGAGGTCGATGCCTGCTTCAGGCTCGTCAAAAACTGACAGCGGTGTTTTTCTGGCAATTACTCCGGCAATCTCAATGCGCTTAAGCTCACCGCCGGAAAGGCTTCCGTCAACATCCCTGTTAATATAATCCCTGGCGCACAGTCCTACCTCGGAAAGGTATTCGCAGGCTCCTGCCACTGAAAGATTTTCGCCTGAAGCAAGGCGAATCAAATCTATGACCTTTATGCCCTTAAATCTTACCGGCTGCTGAAAAGCATAGCTTATGCCCATATTCGCTCTGTCTGTGATACTCATATGGGTGATATCCTGACCGTTATAGACGATCTTACCGGAAGTTGGAATCTCTATTCCGGCAATCAGCTTTGCGAGGGTTGATTTTCCTCCGCCGTTGGGGCCTGTGATAACTGTAAATTTATTATCCTCAACCGTATAGCTAAGGTTATCTATAATGACCTTTTCTTTGCCGTTCTCCTCAACGGTAAAGGTAAGATCCTTTAACTCAAGCATTTTAGTCGCTCCTTTTATACTTTATTTATCAGTCCATTATACAGAAACTATTTCCAAAAATCAACAGTTTTTGGCATATGTCAGAAAAAATTAAACAATATACACAGCTTTAAATAACTTTTGTTAATGTTATTCATCAATTTGTACATTTTTAACTTGTGTAAAAATAATCCGCTTATACCTAAAAAAGGAAAAACAAAAGGCGCAGACAAGCAGTCTGCGCCAAAAATCATAAAAAACTGATTATTTTACTACTCTTACTCTTATAACGCCTTCGATGGCGGTGATATCGTCAACGACCTGCTGTGACGGCTGGCTGTCCGTATCAATAATGGAATAAGCCCACTCACCGCGGTTCTTATCCTCAAACGAAGCGATATTGATGCCGTCCCTGCTGATAGTATCTGTAATTGTGGCTATCATATTAGGCTGATTCTTATGAATTACAGTGATTCTTGCCACGCCTGTTCTTGCCATTGATACCGCCGGCATATTAACGGAGTTTTTGATATTTCCGTTTTCCAGGTAATCAATAAGCTCCATTGCACCCATGGAAGCGCAGTTCTCCTCGCTCTCAGGAGTTGAAGCACCAAGGTGAGGAATAGCGATTACACCGTCAATACCGATAAGCTGAGCTGACGGGAAATCAGTTACATAAGCCGCCATTTGACCCTCTTCCAAAGCGGCAACAATATCAGCAGATACTGCCAGATCACCACGTGCAAAGTTCATAACTCTTACAGTATTTTTCATCTTCTCTATATTGCTCTGGCAGATAAGTCCGTCGGTTTCCGGAGTAAGCGGAACGTGAAGAGTAAGATAATCAACTACCGGGAATATCTTTTCAAGGTCCTTTTCAACTGTAATGCCGTGCTTAAACTGAGCATCATCCGGCAAAAACGGGTCGTAGCCGATAACGTTCATTCCAAGGTCAACAGCTGCCTCCGCAACAAGTCTTCCGATAGCGCCGAGTCCTATAACTCCCAGGGTCTTGCCCTTGATTTCAGGGCCGGCAAAGGCGCTCTTGCCTTTTTCAACAACCTTGCCTACGTTATCGCCCTCGTCCTTAATAGTCTTGCACCACTCGATAGCCTTCGTAATCTTACGGCTTGACAAAAGCATACCGCAGATAACTAGCTCCTTAACAGCGTTTGCATTTGCACCGGGAGTATTGAAAACAACGATACCCTGCTTTGCACAATCGGCAACGGGAATATTGTTTACACCGGCTCCGGCTCTTGCTATAGCCAGTAATGACTTAGGCATTTCCATATCGTGCATTGACGCGCTTCTCACCATAATTGCGTCGGGGTTTTCGATTTCATTGGCGTAAGTGTACTTAGCCGGATCGAATTTTGACAGACCTACGTCTGAAATTTTATTAAGTGTTTTTATATTAAACATAAATATTATCTCCGATTAATTATTTGTTGTTTTTTTCAAATTCTTTCATAAATTCTACGAGCTTCTCAACGCCCTCGATCGGCATTGCGTTATAGATAGAAGCTCTCATGCCGCCGACAGTTCTGTGACCCTTGATATTAACAAAACCTGCCGCAGTTGCTTCAGCGATAAATTTCTTCTCAAGTTCCTCATCGCCGATAATAAACGGAACATTCATGAGCGAGCGGTCCTCAGGCACTACTGTGCCCTTGAACATCTCAGAGCTGTCAAGGAAATTATAAAGCACAGCCGCTTTCTTCTCGTTTAATTCCTTCATCTTCTCAAGTCCGCCGATATCGTTCTTAATCCACTCAAGAACAAGCTTGCAGATATAAATAGTCCAGCAAGGAGGGGTGTTATAAAGGGAATCTGCGTCCGCCTGAATCTTGTAATTCATCATTACCGGAGTAATATCCCTTGCTTTACCCAGCAGGTCCTCACGGATTATTGCAACAACAAGTCCTGCCGGTGCAACATTCTTCTGAGCGCCGAAATAAACCATACCGAATTTGCTGATATCAAGCGGCTCAGAGAGAGCGCATGAGGAAATATCGGCAATAAGAACCTTGTCGCCAACCGGCGGAAGTTCTTTATAAACTGTACCGTAAATGGTGTTGTTCATGCAGATATAAACATAATCGGCGTCATCACGGAAATCCTCAGGCTTTGTCTTTGGGATATAGCTGAAAGTCTTGTCTGCTGACGAAGCCGCGGCAACAACGTCGCCGTATTTCTGCGCCTCGGTGAATGCCTTTTTCGCCCACTGTCCCGTGATGATATAATCCGCCTTACCGCTGCCGTTCATGAAATTAAGCGGAATAGCTGAAAACTGAGCTGACGCTCCGCCCTGTAAAAAGAGCACCTTGTAATTGTCGGGAACATTGTATACTTCCCTCATAAGCGCCTCTGCGTCCTTGATAATTTTGTCGAACTCCTTAGAGCGGTGGCTCATCTCCATAACAGACTGACCACAGCCCTGGTAATCCATCATTTCCGCAGCTGCCTGCTCAAGCACCTTTTCAGGTAAAGTTGAGGGGCCTGCGCTGAAGTTATAAACTCTTGCCATAATTTTTCTCCTAATCAAAAATAATTTATTACGTAAAAACCGTACTATTCCATTATATTGTTGTTTAATATTTTGTCAATGATAGATCGTAAAGTTTGTAGAAATTTACAAAAGATTGATATTGTTTTAACAATATGGTGCAGAAAAAAGCAAAAGATTGGGAACAACATGATTTTTAACGGTTGTATTATCATTTATCCTTTGCCATCAGCCTTTTTTCAAAATACGCCCATGCTGTGTTTCCAATCACGAAAATTTCTGCTACAGCAATCTCCGATCCAGAACAAAAGATTTTTACGGACTTATACAATTAATTTCCGTATATTCAAGACAGATGAACTTGACGTTTCTTTTTTACAATAAAAACAACTGTAATAATAACGATCACCAGCACCGCCACAGCGACTATGGCAACAATCAGACCCGTAACATACGGTTGCATCAATTCCTTTCTGTCAGATGAAAGAGTGTTTTTCAAACCGATTTTATTAAAATTTTCAAGGCTGTCCCACTCGCAGACCATAGTAATGCCGTGCTTTTCACAAAGCGCGTTGAAATCGGTCAGGGCATCTTCTCTTTCTTTCTCGTCTGTGCGCGGCTGCAAAATTTCGGCGTAAAGAACGGAAAGTTCTATTTCCTCCACACGGCTCTCCATTTCAGAATCACCGGAAACCGCAGATTTCGCCTGCGCTGTCAAATCCTGATATTTGCGGATGCTTTCCTCTGACAAATAGCCTTTCCAGTGCGCCGTCATACCATCATAAAGCCCAAGAGCATTTCCTGATCGACAAAGTTCGGAAGCGCAAAGATTCATATACTCCAATATATAAGGTGCGGCATCCCCATAATACGCAACAACATATCTGGAAACACATTCCGCCACGTTCATATTGCTACCCTCCCACATTAAGCGGGACAGAACATAGGCTCTCAGACAGGCAAATTCTCCTCCTTTTTCTCTTGATGCCTGATGAAAAACGCCCACAATATGATTATCCTCATAAAATTTTTGATTTTTCGCCTGCACCGCGAAATTCGGAAACGGCATAAGAAGATGCGCAAAATTAACCACATAATCCCAAACAACAATCTTGTCGGTTATCTTTGACCATTCCTCAACCTGCTGCTGAAATTCCTTTGCATTCATGTTGGTACCGTTCAAATATGAAGACGCCTGATCTCCGGGCATAGAACAAAGCTTGATAACCACATTCGGCTCTGCCTTTAAATTTTCGGGCGCTTTCAACGTATGAAGATAAGCCAGCGTAGAAATATATTTATCCGGAAACGCTTTGGCCAGTTTGTTGAGAAACGGCAGAAGCGTGCCCATGCCTGTACCCCCTGCCGCTTCATCCGCCGCTTTACATTTTTCGCACTCACAACCGGCAAGTGCCGGATTATCGCTTCCGCTGAAGTCCCAGTACAATTCCTCTGGATTTTGCCTGATTTTTTCCGCAAGGGAATTTTTTACAATCTCAAAAACCTCCGGATTACTGAGACAAAGATAAGCATCCCTGCCCTCATAGGTGGTAACCCTAACCCCGTCTTTTTCGGAGAAATATTCCGGATGTTCTTCAAAATAATCGTCAGGCGAGAGATAATCATAGCAGTTGTGACACCACGTACCCCAACCCTCATACTGCAGCTCCTCTATTGTCAGATCGGGATTCTCCGATTCCACGTCAATGCCGTTCAGCCGCAACTTTGCCGCCCACTTGTTTTGCACAGTTTCATAGGCATAAACATCACGCCACTGTGTAGCAGGCGTTACTGTTGTATCGCTCTTATCAATCCAGACCGTTTTTTGATGCGGCACATATGTATCATCAGGAGTCAAAAACATACACCCCAGAACATCTTCCATAAAAGCATATACGCCGTTTCTGGTTGCCGCCTGAGTGGCTCCGCAGATTGATATCAAATCATCTGTCACAACGGTACGATAGCCATCACTCAGACCCGTTTCGTCCGGGCGCTTCGTCCCCATTGCAGTATCAATACAAATATAGCTCCCAACGCCATCCGCTTCTTTATCGCTGATGACTGAAATACGCGCACCGGTCATTTCATAAAATACGGACTGAAAAGTTTCAACTGCCTCCAAAAGTGTTTCGGAATATCTATCCGGCAGAACTACTGTAAAATCCGTTTTACCTCCAACAGCCAAAGCGATTTTATCCTCTCCCGCTTCAGCAAGTCTGCTCATTTCCAAATCCGCTGTATATTCTTCTGAAAAAGTGATCGATTCTGCAACAGTTCCATCATCCTGCGCATAAGCAGTTACAGAATTTGTTAATAATATTATCCAAACCAGAAAAAAAGCCACACTCATTCTGACATGTTTCATAAAAATCACCTTTATAAAAGTAGTAGGCATATCTATTTAAATTATAAAGTTTTATATGATTATAGTCAATAGATTTATGTGATACTTATATAGAATTAATTATAATAAAATATTACGCGTTTTTTTCTACATGCTTTTGCGTTTATAATAATATGCTTTTTTAACAGGTGCAGAATCATTGCCGAGACTATATACAGTGACACTTCGTATCCTAATATTTCCTAAAAAAACTGCGGTAAGCATAATGCCACCGCAGTATTGGCGCGCTTGAGGGGATTCGAACCTCCGACCTACCGCTTAGGAGAAGCCCCCGAGGGGCATTTTTGACTCCCTGCAAATCCCCGAAAATCCTTGATTTTACTGGCGTTTCCGGGGTTTCGTTGTTAGTAAATTCCCGTCCAAAACTTGCTAATTTTTCGTGGTTTTTTGCCTTCCTTTTAGCAGGGTATTAGCAAATGCAAAGAAATATGGGAAACATCATTGAGTTAATCTGTAACCCATAAATCACAGGAAACGCATTTCAAGTTTAAGCATTCTTTTATGCAAATAAATAATCTGCGTTCAAATGTTATAATGTTTTTTCGTCTTGATTTCAAGGTTTTTCAGGTATTACAAAAGGCAACCCTGACGGATTGCCTTTTTTGTATGACTAAATTGTTTTTGCTAATCTGTATCATAGGAATTTCACCTCTGCCGGGTACTCCGCCTGCTCCGTAGAGAAGTATCATTATCCTTCTGACTGTCATCGCCGTAACAGGGGCAACCTGTTACTTATACCGGGAGTTCTCGCTGTTCTGCAATGCAGAAGTCTCGGCGTACCCGATAAGGTGGCTAAAATCATCAGAAATAAAGTCTTAGTGAATGATTTATTCAGTTGTCAAAATACAAGTGAAAGACTTCCGTTTTCGTGGTTCGGAATTAACCCCTTCACTTATTTGAAATGGGAGAGCGTTTTTGGGGGGTGTTTTTTCAAAATTTCTTGAAAAAATTTTTTTGCAAACAAAAAAGCCGTCTATTTTCCCCAAAATTGAGGTCAATAGACGGCGGGTAGAAATATTCATAATTTTGATGTATAATGGAGAATCAAGAGTAAGACAAACCGGAAGTTGTGAAGGTAATTATCAATGAGAAATATTTACGATAATAGTGAATTTTTTGCCGCATATGCGGAAATGGGAAGAAGCAAAGATGGACTGAAAGCTGCTGGAGAGTGGCATCAG
>DXDN01000025.1 GCA_019115455.1 Candidatus Eubacterium faecigallinarum | reverse complement strand
AACAATTATTGCCTAAAATTGCAAGCAAATTTTAATTATTTTTATAAATATTGCCTACTCAATTAAGTAAGTCAGTCAAATTTGCTCAAAATATTGCTTTCTATATGTCTTTGGTGTAACGCCGTATTTTTTTTTAAAAGCATTTGAAAAGGAAGTTACTGATGAGTATCCGCACATTACCGAACATTCCTGTACTGTCGTATTCTCCTTTTCAAGCAGAGTTGCCGCCATTGCAAGTTTCGCCTGACTGCGAAGTTTCTTGAATGACGAGCCGTAGTAATCTTTGATTATCCTTTCCGCCTGTCGGGGAGAAACCCCCATTTTACCGGCAAAATCCTCCAGACTGACGCTGCTGCAGTCCTCCTGAAAAAGCTGGTCGAGAATCCATGAACGGCTTTCGTTAAGGTCGGTATTATCAGGGTTTGGCGCTTCCAAGCTATTTCCGGGGAAATAAAGACCAGCCATCTCCACTATCAGCCTGATACCAAGGGAGGATAAAACGCTATCCCTCCAGGGTCCGTTTTTTCTGCTTTCCTCAGTCATTTGCTTTAATATACGGCGGACAGCGGCATTGCTCTTGCCTATCCAAAAAGGACGTGAACAAAACATGCTGACTGCCCTGTCGTTTTCCTGACTGTTTAAAATTTTAAAATAAACGCAAAGCTCATGCATCGGCATATCCTTATCGGGAGTCTGCTTATGCGCAACGTTTGGCCCTGTTACATAAAGAATGTTTTTTACAAGTTCATACCGAGCGTCCTCAGTTTCAAGTATTCCCCTGCCGCTGTCAATAAGGTGCAGCTCATAGCTGTTCTTCGTATGCGAATGCATCATTATGCTATTGTCAAGCGTGCCAGAAAAAACTTTGAATATCTGAATTTTGCTTTTATTAAAATAGAAAGTCAAAGCCATGATATCACCCCCGTCCCTGTAATATAAATGATATCAAAAGAAAATCACTTTATCAATAAAAATATATAATACGTCACTATTTTTAAATATTTGTCGCTTTGTCATCTTTATTTCTCTTGCAAAAAACACTATACTTATAAATAAAGTTAGGTTAAAAAAAGAGGTGTTGCAGGTGAAAATAACGGTCATCGGCGGAGGCGGAGTCCGCTCAATGTTTCTTGCAAAAAGCATCGCCCGAAAAGCGCAGCAATTAGGCATTGACGAGTTGTGCTTTATGGACAATAACGAAGAAAAGCTGAGGATTTATGGCGGCATGGCTGCCCACGTGGCAAGGCTTTTGTGTCCGCAAATGAAATTCTCTCTGACAAGCGACGCAGTTAAGGCTGTAAAGGATGCCGACTATGTAATCACCACCATACGTGTGGGCGAAGACGACATGAGGGCTAAGGACGAAAGAATCGCTCTTAATAAAGGCATTCTCGGTCAGGAGACCACCGGCGCCGCAGGATTCTCCTTTGCAATGAGGAGCGTTCCGGCACTGGCTGAGTACTGTGAGCTGATAAAAAAATACTCATCACAGAATGTTAAGGTGTTTAATTTTACAAACCCGGCAGGCGTGGTATCCCAGACGCTCAGGGACATGGGTTATGATTTCACCTACGGCATATGCGACGCTCCCTCAGGAATGCTGCGCTCCTTTGCCCTTCTTTACAATGCGTCACCCGACGACATCAGCGGCGAAGTATACGGACTTAATCACCTGTCATATTTCAAAAGCATTATGCTGAACGGCAAGGAAATCATGCCCCAGCTCATTGAAAATGACGAGGCATATATAAAAACCGACATGCGCTATTTTGACAAGGAACTTTTAAGGGACAGAAAGTGCATATTAAACGAATATCTCTACTATTTCTACTACCGTGAAAAAGCAGTTGAAAATATTTTAAATGCGGACAAAACACGCGGCGAACAGATACGCGACATAAACAAAAGCATGACAGACGAGCTTTCAAAAATGGATATAGAAAACGATTTTGAAGGATGTCTTGAGGTATTCAGCAAATGGTACGGCATGCGTGAAGGCAGCTATATGGCAAGCGAAACCGGCGTAAAGCGCACCCAGCCATGGAAATTTGACATTTACGAAGAGGATGACGGCGGCTATGCCGGAGTAGCGCTGAAATTTATAGAAAATGCTCAGAGCGGCATAACGGGCACTATGATAATGTGCATACCAAACAACGGCTCCATTGACGGGCTCAGGGACGACGACGTGGTAGAAATCACCTGCGACGTCAGCGCCGACGGCTGTGTGCCGCACCGTATGGGCAAGGTTGACGAACAGAACCTTGAAATAATCAGGCGAGTTAAAATTTATGAGCGCCTTGCTTCAAAGGCAATTCGCCAAAAGGACAAAAGAACGGCTGTTCAGGCACTCACCCTGCATCCGCTGGTCAATTCCTATTCGCTGGCTAAAAAGCTGATTGACGAATATATCGAGCACAACAAAGAATACAGCAACGGCTGGAAGTAATCTGAATTAAGGAGAATTAATATGAACAAGAAAAAAATTTACACCGTGGCAACATCCCATCTTGACACAGTATGGTGCTGGGACCTTGAAGAAACCATAAGCAAATACATTTATAACACTCTTGTAGATAATTTCAAGATGTTTGAAAAATACCCCACATACACCTTCTCTTTCGAGGGCACATACAGATACGAGCTTATGCAGGAATACTATCCAGAGCTTTTTGAAAAGATGAAAAAATACATAAAAGCAGGCAGATGGAATGTGTGCGGCTCGGCTTTTGAAAACGGCGACGTTAACATCCCCTCTCCCGAAGCGTTATTCAGAAACATACTTTTCGGCAATTCTTATTTTGAAAAAAATTTCGGCAAGCGCTCCGTTGACATTTACCTCCCTGACTGCTTTGGTTTCGGCTGGGCGCTTCCCAGCATTATGCACCATGCAAATCTTATGGGATTCACCACACAGAAGCTTGCCTGGGGCAGTGCTTACGGCGTACCCTTTGATATCGGCAAGTGGCAGGGCGTTGACGGAAACCAAGTATACGCAAGCGTTAATCCTCACTCATATTACTTCACGCTTAAAAAGCTGCGTGACTGGGATTTTGTTTTAAATAAATTCAAGGAAAACGAAAAATATGACCTGGACTGGACATATATTTTCCACGGCATAGGCGACAGAGGCGGCGCTCCGAAAGAGCCGTCAATACGCTTTGTTGAAGAGGAAATCAAGAAGAATGACAGCAGCGACATTGAAGTAGTTGCAACTGCGGCGGACGAGATATACCACGATATTGACAGCCAGTTTACAGATGAGCAGAAAGCAAAGCTCCCTGTTTGGAACAACGAGCTTGTAATGCAGAATCACGCTGTAGGCGGCTACACGTCAAGGGCGGTGGGAAAACGCTGGAACAGGCGCTGTGAGGAGCTTGCAGACGCCGCTGAGAGAAGCAGTGTGACGGCGGCTTATCTCGGTGCATTTGACTACAATCAGGACGCACTTAACAGGGCGTGGAAAAGGACAATTGCACACCAGTTTCACGATGATATGCCCGGCACCTCCTGCCAGCGGGTATACAAACGCTCCTGGAATGACCTTGCAGTTTCCATGAACCAGTTTACCAATGAGCTGGAGGCTTCGGCGGCGTCCTTATCAGGACTTATGAAAACAGATTTCTGCACGGGAACTCCGGTAATGGTATACAACCCCATCGAAGCTGAGAGAAGCGGAGCAGTTACAGTAAGGCTCAAAAACTTTGAGGGATCGTACGTTCGTGTCTTTGACGACAGCGGAAAGGAAGTCAAGTCGCAGATAAACACTGTTGACGACGACACCATCGAGGTCGTTTTCATAGCTCAGGTCAAGAGCCTTGGGGCAAGGGTTTACGATTTCAGAGCGTCTGACAGACCGTGTTCGGTAAAGAGCAACATCTCAATCAACACCGACAATATTATGGAAAATCAGAAATATATTGTCACTCTCAACACCCGCGGCAACATTACCTCAATTATTGACAAAGAGCTTGACGAAAAAGAGCTTTTGAAAGAGCCTGTTACCCTTGGACTCTTCAAATACACCGGCTCAAAAGATTGGCCGGCATGGGAAATGAACTTCAAAGAGGCAAACAAGGAAGCGGACAGAACGCCGAACATAGTCACCATCACTATTCTTGAGCAGGGACCTGCCAGGGTTGCGTTCAAGGTAATCCAGAGCGACAAGAGAAGTACTTTCACAAACATTGTGGCTCTTACTGACGGTTCGGACGTTGTTGAGGTATACAGCGAAATCGAGTGGCAGTCACTCAGGACAATGGCTAAAAACAAGTTTTCATTCACCTGTGAAAACGATAAAGCCACCTTTGACCTCGGTCTGGGAGCAATTGAAAGAGAAAACATGAGCGAAAAGCTCTTTGAAGTGCCTGCTCAAAAATGGGCTGACATTACCGACAGAAGCGGAGAATTCGGCGTTTCCGTTATCAGCGAGTGCAAATACGGCTGGGACAAATTTAAGGACAATACACTGAGACTCACCGTTCTTCACACTCCTAAGAAGAATTACCGTATCGACTCCATGCAGTCATTTATGGATTTGGGACTTAACAGATATTCCTATGCGCTTTACAGCCACTCAGGCAAAGTCGGCGCGGCAACACAGCTTGAGGCAAGAAAATTCATTACACCGATGACTGCATACATTACAGACAAACATCAGGGTGTGCTCAAAAGCGAATACTCCTTCGGCAGTGTGTCAACAAACGACGTAATCATCCGTGCCATTAAGAAAGCGGAGGACAGCGACGAAATTATAGTAAGGCTCAACGAAGGCGCCAACAAGCCGTCAGAAGGCTTCAGCCTGACTCTCGGCGAGGGCATTGAGTCAGCAAAAGAAATATATGCAAGCGAAGAATACAAATGTGACGCAGTAGTGTCAGACGGAAAACTCGTAACCGACTTTAAACCGTATGAAATAAAGAGCTTTGCGCTGAAACTCAAGCAGTCGTCAGTAACCGGCAACAAAGCAGTATTCACCCCTGCTGCAATTGAATATGACAAAAACATAATCACAAAACAGGGCGAAACGGGCGACTTTGAATACACCGTGCCTTACGAAATCATACCTGAAAAAATCACCGCAAACGCTAAGGAATTTGTCATCAACAAGGACGGCAACAATGCTGTTACTGCCAACGGACAGACGATTGAACTTTCAGGCAAAGCCGACAAGCTTGTACTTTTGTGCGCATCTCTGGACGGCGACAGAAACGCAGAATTTCTTGTTGAAGACAAGCCTGTCAGCGTGACGGTAAACTCCAGCTCTGAGAGGTTTGCAGGATGGGATCTCTACGATTTCGGAGAGACGGCTTATATCAAATCAGGAAAAATCGGATTTGAAGCCACCCACAGCCATAAAGACGGCAAGGACGCCGTTGCCCGTAGCATGTACTTCTATATTGTCGAGCTGGATATCAGCAATGCAAAAACGGTTATGCTGCCTGTGGACAATCAGATAGTTATTATTTCTGCCGCCGAGGTCACTGGGCAGGCGGCTGAGCTTTCTACTCCGACTTATGACGAGGTGGAAAACCACAGACCGTTCACCTTCTACCTGACTGCCAAAGAAAAATTGCAGTACATGTGGGGCAAATGCGTATGGATGCTCAACGACAAGGACGATTTTATCAAGGGCAATAACCGCGGAAAAGACTATTAATGATCATTGTAAAAATAAAAGGAGGGCTTCCTCCTTTTATTTTTTTGCATATTATAAAGCGAAATGTTTTCTGAAAGGTATGATACCATGGCTACATTGAGCTTATGCATGATTGTTAAAAATGAGGAGGCGGTCATTTCAAGATGCCTTGAGAGCGTCAAGGCGGCAGCTGACGAAATTATTATTGTGGACACG
Organism: Candidatus Eubacterium faecigallinarum; assembly: GCA_019115455.1. Lineage (GTDB taxonomy): Bacteria > Bacillota > Clostridia > Oscillospirales > Acutalibacteraceae > Eubacterium_R > Eubacterium_R faecigallinarum. The sequence goes on along the minus strand of DXDN01000025.1, from coordinate 131,587 downwards.
GGAAGCACCGACAAAACAAAAGAAATTGCGTATTCCTACACACCGCAGGTGTTTGATTTTAAATGGATGGATGATTTTTCCGCCGCAAGAAACTATTCGTTTTCCAAGGCCAGCATGAACTATATCATGTGGCTTGACGCCGACGATGTTATTACCGAAGACAATTCGTTAAAGCTGACAGCGCTTAAAAATCAGCTAAAGGATGAAAGCGCCGTTATGATGAAATACAACACAGCGTTTGACGAGGACGGCAATCCGATTTTCTCCTACTACAGGGAGCGGCTTATAAACCGCAGAAATTTCATCGCATGGAAAGGCAGAGTTCATGAAACAGCGCTTTACAGCGGTAAGGCGGTATATTCGGATATTGAAATCAATCACATGTCTGTCAAAAAAGAATACAGCACAAGAAATCTTGATATTTACGAAAAGCAGATCGCCGCTGACGAGAAGATGACGCCGAGAGATTATTTTTACTACGGCAGGGAGCTTTACTATCACAAAAAATTCAGCAAAGCCATAAAAGTGCTCGGTGAATTTATAGACAGTGACGGCGGTTGGTTTGAAAACAAAATCGAAGCCTGCAAAATTCTGTCTTACTGCCATTCTCAGACCGGTGATTTTAAAAAAGCTTTTGACGATTTGACCCATTCATTTATGTATGACGATCCGAGAGCTGAAATATGCTGCCTTATAGGAAATCTTTTTATGGAACAGAGCCTTTACAGCCGCGCAATTTTTTGGTTTAAGCTGGCGCTTGACTTGCCCCAGAACAACGAAAGCGGAGGCTTTATTGAACTTGACTGTCATGGCTTTCTGCCGTGCATACAGCTTTGCGTGTGCTATGACAAGCTAAACGACCATATAAAAGCTCAGGAATATAATTTAAAGGCGGGAGCCATACGTCCGCACAGCGAGGCTTATCTGTATAATCTTAAATACTTTGAACAGCTTCACAAAAAAGGTATGATATGAATATACTGATATAGATGTGATAACTCACATCTTCAGTTTTAATAAGGAGAACAGATTATGCCTTTGAATACGAATATATACAACGGCAGCAAATGCAAAGATTCAAAATGCGACAAGCCGCAGGACTGCTGTTGTGTAAGAAATGTTTTATGCTGCCCTCCCGGAGCAACAGGCGCCACGGGAGCTACAGGAGCGACCGGTCCGACAGGTCCGGCAGGCGGTCCAACCGGTCCGACGGGTCCCACAGGACCAACAGGACCCACAGGCTCAACAGGAGCCACAGGTGTTACTGGTCTTACAGGATTCACAGGAGCCACAGGTCCTACAGGAGTTACAGGTCCTACCGGTGCAACGGGTCCTACCGGTGCTACAGGTCCTACCGGTGTGACAGGTCCGACGGGTGTTACGGGTCCTACAGGTGCGACAGGACCTACAGGTGCGACAGGTCCTACAGGTCCGACGGGTCCTACTGGTGCAACCGGACCTACAGGCTCTGACAGTCAAAACGGTCTTGCCGCCTACGGCGGAATATCCAACACGACCTCCGATACTGCAGCTGCGGCTGCATTCAGAAATTCCGCAATCAGCACAATCCAGATAAATCTTCCCAACGGTATGTCGTCAAACAACGTAAGCTATGAACCTGCAAACAGTCTTACTATTAAGACCCCCGGCGACTATGAATTGAACTACTGGGTAGAGCTGGCTGATGTATGCGCAAAGACAGTTACGCTCTCAATAAGAGTGAACTCCGTTAACATTCCAAACGCAACCATTACACGTAATATACGCACGGGAATGAACACTATATTTAGCGGAAGCGTCATACTTCCTCTGGTGGCAGGCGATGTGATAGACATGGTGCTCGCTCTTGCTGACGAAGAGGGTCTCTTCTTCAAAAATGACGTAAACGCATCCCTGACAATAAAGAAAATAGATAATTGATAAAGAAAAAAGGCGGTTCGTAACAGAACCGTCTTTTATTTTAAAGACTATTGAAAATAATGATTGAGTTGTGATAAAATCAAATTGCTATAACACTTGGAAAGGTATGCCCGGCGCATTAAAAGCTATGATAGAAAAGTTAAAAAATATTCCATCCGATATAAAAAAGCACTGGAACACTCCTGCCGAGGGAAAGTATATTTCCTACCGTGAATTTTCCGCCTACAGCGTCGGCGGTATCGGCGTAAATACAATCAATTCACTTTTTACATACGTGGCGCTGAGCGCCAACTGCCTGCTTATCGGCTCAGCTTACGGAATAAAGCCCACGCACCTTGCCTATATGAACCTTATTATGGGCATTTTAAATCTTATTAAAACACCCTTTATCAGCATGCTGATAGACAACACAAGCTCCAAATACGGAAAATTCAGACCGTATCTGCTTATTACAGGACTGCCGACTGCTGTTCTACTATGTCTGATGGCATTCATACCAAACGATATTAATTACTGGACTAAGGCAACGCTAATTGGCATTACGTATGCATTTTTAATGATATTTCAGTCGCTTTACTCAGTAGCGTTTTCAAGCCTGGCACAGGTGCTCACTCCAAACAGCGAGGAAAGAACTACCCTGTTGTCAATAAGCGCATTCATATATAACCTCGGCCCGTCAATAGTCAATCTCTTACTGCCTATTTTAGCAGGGCTTACAGGCGGTATGACTGATTTTAAGACATATAGGATATTCTTCCCGATATTCTCCGCAGCCGGCGTATTGCTGGGTATCATGACCTTTGCCGGGACTAAAGAAAAAATCGTTGTTCCAAAGGATTACGTGGCAAAAGTTAAATTTTTCCAGGGAATTAAACACACCGGAAAAAACAAATATTTCTGGCTTATCAATCTCTATTCAATACTCGGCGGACTCAAATCCGGTATCGGCTCTATTCTTGCGTGGTACTGCGTATATCAGATACAAAACGAGGACATGCTGGGGATAATGAACACGGTAATCGGCACAGCCTCCGTTCCAGGGATGCTGCTGTCTCCCCTCCTGGCAAAAAAGATAGGAAAAAAGAACATAATTATATGGTCAAATCTTTTGCGTGCCGGTTTTGCCGCCCTTATGCTTTTTACCATGGATTCCTCGGCGCTGTTCTTCATCTGTCTTTACCTTGCCACGGCTATGATGGGCGGCGACAGCATCGTCACATCTTCTATGACGGCGGAAATTTACGACTATCAGCAATGGAAAACAGGCGTGAGGCTTGAGGGCTTTATCACACAGTTTGGCTCAATGCTCGTTACCGTTGCCGGAATGTTCACCAACCTGATACTGCCCTATTTCTATGAGCATTACGGGCTTAAAGAAGACTATACCGTTTTATATGAAGCCTCTGTGCGGACTCCGATATTTAACATACTTATAATAACCACAATAATAAGTTGCGTTATCTGTGTTATACCGATGCTTTTCTATAATCTTAATGAAAAGGACCACAAAAGGATAATGGAAGAATTAAAAATCCGCGCCGAAAAAGCCGACGCGGATGCATAAGAAATATTATTTAATATCGTTAAGAAGTTTCTGCTTTATCTTCCACAGTTTACCTGACAAATCAACATAATAGGTATGCGGATTTTCAAATCTTTTTACCTCATCCCAGAGCAGGTCTATCTGCTCCTTGCAGTAGGACTGAATATCGTCAAGATTTGGCAAATCATAAACGCATTTGCCCTCTTTAAATATAGGAACAAGCAACTCCCTTGCCGTGAAATCGGTGAGGGTTTTTGCTTTCCACACAGCGTTTGGGTCAAATATTGTGCGGGGCTCATTTTCATTTACTGTTTCATCATAAACGCAAAGCTCGTCGGCAATTGCCTTCTTGCTCTCGTTGTCGTAATAGCGGTAAACCTTTTTGAAATGAGGATTGGTAATCTTAGATACATTCTCGCTTACCTTTATCTTGGGGATTATTTCTCCGTCCTCATTCTCCACGGCTACAAGCTTATAAACTCCGCCGAACACCGGTGTACTGCTGGAAGTAATAAGTCGCTCGCCCACTCCAAAAACATCAATCTTGGCGCCCTGTATCATCAAATCACAGATAAGATGCTCGTCAAGAGAATTTGACGCCACTATCTTGCACTGCTCAAGTCCTGCCTCATCAAGCATCTTTCTCGCTTTTTTTGAGAGATAGGAGATATCACCGGAATCAAGACGGATGCCGAAATTCGTAATCCCCTTTGGCAGGAGCACCTCTTTAAACGCGCGTATAGCGTTTGGCACACCGCTTTTAAGAGTATTATAGGTATCAACAAGCAATGTTGCATTCTGAGGGTAAAGCTCGCAGTAAGTTTTAAACGCCTCGTACTCCGTGTCAAACATCTGAACCCAGGAATGAGCCATAGTACCGCTGGCAGGCACTCCGTAAAGTTTATCAGTAAGGGTGCAGGCAGTTCCCTTACAGCCGCCTATATATGCCGCTCTGGCACCGATTACAGCGCCGTCAGCTCCCTGCGCTCTGCGTGAACCGAATTCGAGCACTGCTCTGCCGTTGGCGGCTCTGACAATTCTGTTTGCCTTTGTGGCAACCAGCGACTGATGGTTTATTGCCAGGAGAAGATATGTTTCAATAAGCTGAGCTTCAATAACAGGCGCCTTTACCGTTAAAATAGGTTCACCGGGGAACACGGGAGTTCCCTCAGGCACAGCATAGATATCGCCGGTGAAATGAAAATCACTCAAGTACTCAAGAAAAGCCTCGTCGAAAATTCCTTTGGAGCGCAGATAATCAATATCATCATCAGAAAAATGGAGATCGTTAATATAATCAACCACCTGCTCAAGACCGGCTGCAACAGCGAATCCGCCTCCGTCGGGTACGGTGCGGAAAAACACATCAAAATATGCAATTCTGTCAGCCATTCCTTTTTTGAAATATCCGTTACTCATTGTAAGCTCATAGTAATCACAAAGAAGTGACAGATTTCTCTCATTCATTTTTATCTTCCTCTTTTCCGTTAATAATATCAATTTGCATACTTTTCATAACTTTTAAAGCGGCGTCGTTAAGCTCGTTGTCATTGGACGCCACGCATGAAGCGTCCACAATCACATCAGTTTCAGGCGCGGCAGTCTTGGCAAGCACAGCGTTTGAGATAACACAAATATCGGTAACGACTCCCACCAGCTCAATTGAATCAAATTGATTAGCCTTAATATATTCATAAAGCTCATCAGAGCCGAAGCTTCCTTTATAAAATCTTATATCATTATCTCGGGCACAATCTGCTGTTTTGCCGTAGAGGCGGTGTCCCTCTGTTCCCCGGATACAATGCTCAACAGGCAGATACCTGCCCTCACGAGTTGAAAGATAATCAGCGCCGTGGGTATCAAAGGTGAAAATCACACAGTCATTATTATCGTGGTACTGATTTATCTTGAAGGCAATTCTTTCATCAATTTCCCTGGCATTTTCATTTCCCAGAGAACCGCACACAAAGTCGTTTTGATAATCGACTACGATAAGACATTTTTTCATAATGTTCCTCCGCTGCACGTATTAATTATATATATTATAGTTAATTAAGCTTCATTTTACAACCATTTTAAAATACAGTATAAAAGAAAAACTCCCGAAAGCGCAGAAAGTACGCTGATTTCGGGAGTTTTTTGGCGCAGGGCAAGGGATTCGAACCCTCGAATACTCGTTGAAGCATTACACGATTTCCAATCGTGCTCCTTCGGCCAGCTCGGACAACCCTGCACATTGCGTTTGATATTATACATTACAAACGCAGAAATTGCAAGCATTTTATAAAAATTAACTTGTCAAATACTAAATTAATCAAGCACCTGATAATAAGGAGAAAAATTATTGAGCTTTTCCTCAAATTTATTTTTCGGCTGTTCCTTAGGTACTTCAATAGGATATTTGCCTGTAAAGCATCCGTTGCAGAAACCGCATTTTGTCTTTTCTGCCAGATGATTTGTGGCTTCCACCGACAGATATCCGAGGCTGTCGACGCCTATTTTCTCAGCGATTTCCTCTACAGTATCATACTGGCAGGCAATCAGATTCTCCTGAGAATCAACGTCAGTACCGAAAAAGCAGGGATATTTGAACGGCGGTGACGACACTCGCATATGTACCTCCTTTGCCCCTGCCTCCCTGAGAAGACTTACAATTCTGGCGCAGGTGGTTCCTCTGACTATTGAGTCGTCAATCATTATTACTCTTTTTCCGGCTATGTTCTCTTTAACCACATTGAGTTTAATCTTCACAGCGTCCTCACGCTGGTCCTGAGATGGCTGAATAAAACTTCTGCCTATATAACGGTTTTTGATAAATCCTATACCGTAGGGTATTTTGCTCTCATTAGCATAGCCAAGCGCGGCGTCAAGTCCGGAATCGGGAACGCCTATAACAATATCGGCGTCAACAGGGTGCTCCTTAGCCAAAAATTCGCCTGCTTTCATTCTGGCATGCTGTACCGACGAGCCCTCAATAACAGAATCAGTACGTGCAAAATATATATATTCAAACACGCAGAGATTCCCCTTTTGGGTGCAATGGGTTTCTATTGAGTTTACTCCGTCAGGACCTATAACTACTATCTCTCCCGGTTTGATGTCCCTTATAAATTCCGCTCCCACGGTATCAAGGGCACAGGATTCCGACGCAACAACATATGCGCCGTCCTCAGTCCTGCCCATACAAAGGGGTCTGAAGCCGTTAGGATCACGAAACGCAATCAGCTTTGTGGCGGTCATAACCACACAGGAATAAGCACCTTTAAGTGAATACATAACTTTTTCAATTGCCTCTTCAGTGCTTTTGCTTGTAAGGCGCTGGGAAACGATTGAATATGCTATTGACTCCGTGTCCGACGTGCCGTGAAATATACCGCCTTTAAGCTCAAACTGCCTTCTGAGTTCAGGCGCGTTTACAAGATTGCCGTTGTGGGCAACAGCAAGATTACCCTTGATATGTCGAATAACAAGGGGTTGAATGTTATTAACATTCTTACCGCCTGTGGTAGAATAACGCACGTGACCTATTGCCATATTACCCATGCCCAGTCTGTCCAGACGTTCTTTTGAAAAAACATCCGGCACAAGTCCGTCGCCCCGTTGGTGTCTGAACACACCGTCGTCATTTACAGCAATACCGCAGCTTTCCTGACCTCGGTGCTGCAAGGCAAAAAGAGCGAGATAAGCCGATCTTGCAACATGGGTAGTCTTTTTTTCAAAAATGCCGAAAACTCCGCATTCCTCATGAATATTATCAAACATATGCTCTCCTGTTAATTTGGTGTATAAAGATTTGCATACGGTCTTGAAGTGGCCGGTACCAGTTTTTTGAAGGTTTTTGACATTACCTTGTCATAGCTTTCATCAAAATATCTGCAATATTTTTTAACATATGCTGAAAGCTCTTTTTTATCTTCATCGGTAAGGTTTACTATTTTTATATTATCGCTGAGGTTTTCCTTAGGGAAATTTCCTCTGACAAAAATCTTGCCGCCGTGCATACCTGAGGCACAGTGGGTACCGAAGAGCTTTTCGCCTCTTTTAAGCCCGAGTCCTAAAAGCACGATAGTTCCCCCCGCCATATATTCGCCCAGGAATGAGCCGGCATTCTTGCCGATTACAAGCAACGGCTTCATCTGGCGAAACTCTTTCATATGGATTCCGCCGCGGCAGGCAACGTTATCACGGACGTAAATCTGACCGTCACGCATTCCGTAGCCCATAGCGTCCCCGGAATGACCGTGAATTACGATTTCGCCGCCGTTCATGGTATTGCCGACTGCCTCCTGGCAGTTACCGTAAACCACTACCCTGCCGCCGTTAAGATAGCACGCAAGGTCATTGCCCGGAGTACCGTAAACCTCAATTGTTTTTCCCTCGTCAAGGGCACAGCCTATATAACGCTGTCCGTTTACGTCCTTTACTGTAACCTTGTTGTGGGATTCAAGCTCTTTTTTTATCTGTTCATTTACCTGCTCGTAACGTGTAAGTCCTGCTTCAACAGTCATATAATTCCACCTCTCAGCTTGGTAATTCTCGTCGCCCTATCAAACAGGAAGATGGACGGGTCATCCATTATATCGCCCTGAAGTGTATCAAGGGAAACTCCGTTTGAAATAAGATTAGTATAAATACCTGCGCTTGTGCTTGAATTTATAAGAACATAACCAACAAGCTTGTCGCCCTCAAACACAAGGCGCTTATATGAATCGTCGTGCCTGCTGATTTTATCGCTGTACTGCTCTCCGGCAGCATTGATAAGACCGCAGGTGCATATTCTCAAACCGAAAAAATCAATGGCATTTACTGAATAAGTGCCGCCTGTTACTGTATCGCCGCCTGCCATCCGGGAACCTGCAACGTTGCCCTGCTGAACGGCATTGGGCCAAAGCGCAATTATCTTCTTTGAGCCGTCAAGCATATCCACCGACACACAGCAGTCACCGGCTGCGTAAATATCCGGGTTGCTGGTCTGCATGGTCTGAGTATCGGTAATTATTCCCCTGTCAACGGCAAGACCTGCTTTTTCTGCCAGTTCAGTCTGAGGTCTTACTCCCACTGCGAGTATCAAAAGGTCGCAGGGCAGCTTTTTGCCGCTCTTAAGAGTAACCGAGGTAATAATCTTCCCCTTTGATGAGGCTTTTACAACAGTATTTTCCATATGGAATCTGATGGAGTTATTTTCCAGGTGTTTTTTAACCTGCTTAGCCGATTTTTCATCAAGTATTGACGGCAAAACTCTCTGTGCAAGCTCGACCACGTCGACGCTCTTGCATATTTTAACAAGTCCCTCGGCAGCTTTCATACCGATAAGTCCTGCGCCTATTACAACTGCTCTTGTCTTTTCATTGGCAATTGATTTGATATCCTTAACAGTCTGTAAATCAAGAAACGTCAGAGCGTTTGATTTGCCCTTAACATTCTCCATAGGCGGCACAAACGGCTTTGAGCCGGTGCAAAGACAAAGCTTGTCATACGGATAGCTTTTTCTGCCTGCTTTTACAGTCTTTTTTTCAGTGTCTATTGCGGTAACCTTGGCATTTGTTACAACGTCTATTTTTTTCTCTTTATAAAAATACGGCTTACGAAGCGCCATATCGCTTTCTTTTACCTTGCCCTTAAGGTAGTAGCTTATAGACGGACGTGAGTAAGGCATATACGCTTCCTCAGTAAGTATTGTAACGGTACCCTGAGGGTCTTCTTTTCTGACTGCCTCTGCCGCCGCAAGTCCGGCTGCCGAAGCTCCGATAATAACGTATTTCATTACTTGTTACCTCCTGCTTCAAGCCATACCAACGCTCTGTTGGGGCAATTCTTAACACAGGCAGGCTCCTCGCCGCCGCACAAATCGCACTTAAAGGCAATGTCACCGGTCTTGATGCATCCGATGGGACAAACGGCAAGGCAGGTCATACAGCCTATGCATTTGTCCTCGTTTACGGAAACGATACCTGTTTTTTTATCCTTAGTCATAGCGCCTGTTATGCACGCCTTAACGCACGCCGGGTCATCGCAGTGACGGCAGTTTACCGCCACAGACGCCACACGGTCGCCGTATACCGATATACGGCTTACAGGTGCAGGATTTTCCGATTTATATGCCTTAATAATATCTTTAGATTTTGAATGATTGGTCTTGCAGTAAACCTCGCAAAGTCGGCAGTTTATGCAAAGTTCTTCTCTTGCGAATACTTTTTTCATAATCTCTACCTCCTTATTCTCCGGCATGCTTTATGCCGAGTATCTCAAGCTCTTTTTCAGTTAAGCCGATACCTCTGAGCATAAGTCTGTTGCCTCTGAGTGAATCTATGGAGTTGATACCCATACCGCCCATTATCTCCTTAATCTCGTGATTCCAGGCATTGATAAGGTTAACAACTCTTTTATGCGCAATTTCAGGATTAAGACGTCTTGTAAGGTCAGGACGCTGGGTTGCAATACCCCAGTTGCACTTGCCGGTGTTGCAGGTCTGGCACATATGACAGCCCATAGCTATAAGCGCCGCAGACGCAACATAACAAGCGTCAGCGCCCAAGGCAATTGCCTTTACGATATCGGAAGAGCAACGGAACGAACCGGCTGCAACAAGCGAAACTGTTGAGCGGATTCCCTCGTCACGAAGTCTTTGGTCGGCAGCCGCAAGCGCCAGCTCAACAGGAATACCAACATTGTCACGAATCCTTGTAGGCGCCGCTCCCGTGCCGCCTCTGAAGCCGTCGATAACCACGATATCGGCTCCCGCTCTGGCACAGCCGGAAACGATAGCCGCCACGTTATGCACCGCCGCAATTTTTACAGAAACGGGCTTTTTGCCGTCTGTTGCCTGCTTGAGCGACCATATGAGCTGACGAAGGTCCTCGATTGAATAAATATCATGATGCGGAGCAGGTGAAATTGCGTCAGAGCCCTCGGGAATCATACGAGCGTTTGATACTTCAACATTTACCTTTTCGCCCGGCAGATGTCCGCCGATACCAGGCTTTGCACCCTGACCTATTTTTATCTCAATGAATTTTGAATTTCCAAGGTAGCCTTTATGAACGCCGAAACGTCCTGACGCCACCTGAACCACAGCGTAATCACCGAAGGGCACAAGATCCGGATGAAGTCCGCCCTCACCGGTATTAAAGAGTGTTCCCAGCTCCTTTGCCGCCATGGCAAGCGTTTTCTGAGCGTTAAGTGAAATAGAACCGAAACTCATAGCTGAGAACATTATCGGAGTCTCAAGCATAACCTGGGGCGGCATCTTTGTAACGGATTTGCCCTTTTTCTCAACTTCGATTTTTTCAGGTTTTCTGCCGAGAATGGTGCGAATTTCCATTGGCTCACGCAGAGGGTCAATAGACGGATTTGTTACCTGGGAAGCGTTAAGAAGAATTTTGTCCCAGTAAATCGGAAACGGTTTTGGATTACCCATTGCCGAAAGGAGAGTGGAGCCTGTTTCAGCCTGGCGGCATATCTCCTGCTGGTACTGAGGAGTCCAGTTGGCATTCTCACGGTAATCACACACATATTTTTCTATACGAAGCGCTCCTGTGGGACAGAGGTCCACACATCTGTGGCATGCAACGCAGTTGTCAGAATTGCTCAGAACTGTCTTTGCGTCATCGTCAAAATAATGGCACTCGTTGGCACACTGACGAACACAGCAGCCGCAGTTGATGCAGCGCTCTTTATCACGAACTATAGTAAATCTTCTGGGAATATAATTTATCATCAGTCCTCAACCTCCTCATCGTCAATCTCAAGAGGAATAAACACCGGCTCAGCTCCCGATACGGACCAAACCTTTTCGGGGTCCGGGCAGATAATCCTGATAGCAGATTCCTCGGAGGCAAAATATGCCCTGTTGCCCTTGATTGCCGCAGTCAGCGAGCGAAGCTTCAGTCTGTCGTTAATAGCCAGCAGACCCTTGTTTGAGCCGAGGATAACGGAAAACGGACCGTTTACAAGAGCGCCGTTATAAATTGAGCGCAGGTTGGTGAAATATTCCCTTCTTTCAGGGTCCATTCTGTCTATCTCGTCCCATTCGGGAGCCGTAAGAACATCGGCGGCAACCTCGATAGGAAGATTGTGATGACGCAGAAGATGGTCAAAAAGATAGGTTATAACTTCTGTATCTGTCTGCATGGTGCAGATATAGCCAAACTGCTCTATATATCTTCTGTTGGCGTCATAGGATGATATCTCGCCGTTATGAACAATGGACCAGTCAAGAATATTGAATGGATGTGAACCGCCCCACCAGCCCGGTGTATTCGTCGGAAAACGTCCGTGGGCAGTCCAGATATATGCCTCATACTGGTCGAGCATATAGAATTCTCCCACATCCTCAGGATATCCTACTGCTTTAAAGCAACCCATATTCTTTCCGCTGGAAAAAATATACGCTCCCTCAATCTCATTATTAACTCTTGTTACGCACTGAGCCACATATTCCTGTTCGTCAAGTCTTGCATCTTTCATGCGTACTCTGTTTGCTTTTCCGAAATAACGCCAGATATCCGGTCCCTTTTCAATAGCGGGAACCTGCTTTGTGGGTATCCTTTCGGCAACATCTATATTAAAATGTCTGAATAAAAAATCCTCGCAGCGTTTTCTTGCGTCGTTAGTATCATAGAAAACATGAATGGCATAATCGTCCTTATGATCGGGATATATCCCGTAGGCGGCAAAGCCTCCGCCCAGTCCGTTGGAACGGTCGTGCATAAGTGCAATTGACTTAATGATTTCCGAGCCGTTGATACGCTTGCCCTTTCTGTCTATTATTGCGGCAATGGCGCAACCGGAAGGAATTCTTATTTCTCCCTCTCTGAGCATAATCATTTCTCCTTAATCAAAATAATAAACACAGCTTATCAGTAAATATATAAGCTATATAAATTTTACAACACTTATGTATATGCCGTCAATTCCACAAGTTATAGAAAATTTGGTTAATGTTATGTAAATTTATGTATGATTTAACATAAAAATATCTAATTTTTGTATTTTTATACAACTTTTTACGAATATGATTGTATAATTATAACACCCCGTTTTTTTTGAAACAGGGTGTTACTTTCATTTCGTTATTAATTTATAAGTCCTCTTCCCCCTGAAGAGCATCGTATCCCGTTTCTCCGGTTCTTACTTTCACAACATCTTCAACGTCGTAAATAAATATCTTTCCGTCGCCGATATTTCCGGTATAGAGAACGTCGCGCGCAGTCTTTACAACCTCATCAACAGGTACTGCCGATACGACCATTTCAAGTTTCATTTTTGGATTCAGGCTCATTTCCTCAATTTCTACGCCACGGTACTTTCTGATATGTCCCTTCTGAACACCGCAGCCCATTACATTGGTAACAGTCATACCTGTAATGCCGATTGAATTCATTGCGTTCTTGATATCTTCAAATCTTGTTGGGTTAAATATCATAACAACCTTTGTAAGTTTTGCGTCTGTTTTTGTAGTATATGTTTCAACAGGCACAGATTTCTCAACAGGCGCTTTCTGAGTTGAGGCAGGTACAGGAATTTCAACTTCAGGAACATAGCTTGTTACAGGCATAAAGTCTGCATACGCTGACGGAAGATTATGCTCAGTTGTATCAAGGCCAAGTATCTCTTCCTCTTTGCTGACTCTCAAACCGATTGTCTTCTTAAGAATAAGGAATACAATAGTCATTGTTACGGCAGTGTAAGCGGCGATTGAAAGTACGCCTAAAAACTGGATACCAAGCTGCTTAAAGCCTCCGCCGTAGAAAAGACCGCTTTCAGTATCTAACAGACCAACTGCGATACCGCCCCAAAAACCGTTTACACAGTGAACAGCAACAGCTCCGACCGGGTCGTCAACATGGAGTTTCTTGTCAATAAACTCTACCGCTACAACGATAAGTATACCTGAAACAACACCGACTACTGTTGCGCCAAGTGCGTCTAAATTAGCACAGCCTGCCGTTACACCTACAAGTCCAGCAAGTGAAGCGTTAAGGGTCATCGAAACATCGGGCTTGCCGTCTTTGATCCAGGTGAATATCATTGTTACACAACAAGCCACAGCCGGTGAAATAGTAGTGGTAAGGAATACGGAAGCCAGAGAGCCTACGCCGCCCTCAAGGAATGTACATGCGGCGCCGTTAAATCCGTACCATCCAAACCAAAGAACGAAACAGCCTAAAGCTCCTATTGTAAGGGAATGACCGGGTATAGCGTTTACTTTTGTAACCTTGCCGTTCTTGTCTCTTGTATATTTACCGATACGCGGACCGAGAAGAGCTGCGCCGATAAACGCTGTTATACCGCCGACCATATGAATTACGGACGAACCTGCGAAATCAATATAGCCTAATTCTGCCAGCCAGCCCTGGCTGTTCCATACCCAGCCAGCCTCGATGGGATAAATAACCGCACTGATAACTCCGCTGTAAATACAATAAGTAATGAACTTTGTTCTCTCTGCCATTGCGCCTGATACGATAGTTGCAGCAGTAGCACAGAAAACAAGGTTAAACACGAAGCTTTTTGCATCAAAATTACCGTAATCAGAGAATATATTCAAATTCGGAACGCCGATAAGTCCCATTACGTAATCCTCTGCAAGCATTAAAGAGCCGCCCAAGAGCATAAACACTACAGTTCCGATACAAAAATCCATAAGATTTTTCATTATAATGTTACCTGCGTTTTTAGCTCGGGTAAAGCCTGTTTCAACCATAGCGAATCCGCATTGCATAAAGAATACCAATGCCGCACCGATTAAAAACCAAATGCCCCAAACGTCACTACTTATGCTTTCCAATGTCATAAAAAGTCCTCCTTTAATTGTTCTATGACAAAAGCAAAAAAATAGGGGTGTCCGTATTATACGGACACCCCATTGTGCCTGAAACGGCAAACCGGCATCGGCATACCCAATGCCGGTTTGCTAATGGCATAAAGCCAAAAGAGAGGATAAATTAATATCTTACAATATATTCATCGATCTCCCACTGTGAAACCTTTGTGCGATAGCTATCCCACTCATTTTTCTTACCTTCAGTATAAGCATTGAAAACGTGATCGCCTACTGTTTCCCTGATAAACGGATCAGCCTCAGAAGCCTTTACAGCTTCCTCAAGTGAGCCTGGAAGACAATCAATACCGTTTGCCGCCATCTCCTCATCGGTAAGCTCAAAAACATTGTAATCAACAGCAGGAGCCGGCTCCATTCCTTTCTTTATACCGTCAAGACCTGCTGCAAGGCAAAGCGCCATCTCAAGATACGGGTTGCAGGCAGGGTCCGGAGAACGAAGCTCAACACGGGTACCCATACCGCGTGCTGCCGGAATACGAACGAGGCAAGAACGGTTTGAAGCAGACCAAACAATATATGTGGGAGCTTCATATCCCGGAACAAGTCTCTTGTATGAGTTTACTGTCGGGTTTGAGTAAACGGTAAGTCCCTTTACGTGAGCAAGGATACCGGCAATGAAATTGTGGGCAATCTTGCTGAGTCCGTCAGGACTTTCAGGATCGTAGAAAGCGTTAACGGTCTTTCCGTTTTCGTCAGTAGTCATAAGTGACATGTTGGTATGCATACCGGAACCGTTAATACCGTAAACCGGCTTTGGCATAAATGTAGCGTGAAGTCCGTGCTTTGTAGCATAGGTCTTTACAACATGTTTAAATGTCATTACACGGTCAGCTGTTGTCATTACCTCATCAAACTTAAAGTCGATTTCGTGCTGGCCGGCAGCTACCTCGTGATGAGAAGCTTCGATGGTATAGCCCATTTCCTCAAGAGCAAGGCAGATATCACGGCGGCAGTTCTCGCCGTGGTCAACAGGGTTAAGGTCAAAGTAACCGCCCTCGTCGCCTGTAACTGTGGTTGGGTTTCCGTCCTCGTCAAGTTTAAAGAGGAAGAATTCACACTCAGGACCTACATTGAATGTGTAACCCATTTCCGCCGCCTCGTTCATAACTTTCTGAAGAACATTTCTGGGATCACCCATAAACGGAGTTTTGTTATCTGCACAGTATACGGAGCAGATAAGACGGGCTGTCTGGGCGTTCTGGTGTTTTCTCCATGGGAAGATCGTCCATGTGTCATAATCCGGATGCAGATACATATCTGACTCATCGATTCGAACAAAGCCGTCAATTGATGAACCGTCGAACATGCACTCATTGTCAAGCGCTTTTTCAAGCTGTGAGCTTGTGATAGCCACATTTTTCATAATACCGAAAACATCAGTAAACTGAAGTCTAATGAATTCAACGGCATTTTTCTCGGCGCTTTTAAGAATGTCTTCCTTTGTGTACTTACTCATAGTAAATACTCCTCTCTAATTAATTTTCAAATAAAAAAGAGGGCACTCCGCCTAATGCGGAACGCCCTCGTTCTCACTACAATGTCATTATACTAACGCAAATATTTTTTGTCAACACAATTTCACAAGTTTGTTTAATATCAATTGAGCGTTGCAAAAACAGTTAAATGATTTTGTGCAATATTTACATACTTATAAATTCCTCATCAATTACATCATTAACAAGATTTGTGTAATACTCCACCGTGCCGCCGCTCTGGGAATGGCTTGCGGCAAGCTCGTCTGTATAATCGCTGAGCTTGTAAACATCAAAGACGAATTTGTCATTTTCTCCCCTGTTATAGTGGCAAACTATGGGAACAAGCTTGGCGCTGGAAATCTCAATCTCGTCGCCGTGCTTTTCAATTGTAAGCTGAGCCATACCGCCGCAGAGCTGGTCAAGCTCAATCTGATGGGAAATAAAATTGCCCAGGGAATAATATACAATCATTATTTTGCCGGTGCTCTCGTTTGTAACCCACTCCACAGGCTGGAGCACGTGGGGATGACAGCCGATTACTATATCAACTCCCAGGTCTGAAAACAATTGTGTATATTCTTTTTGATAGTCAGACACGTCGTGGCTGTTTTCTGTTCCCCAATGCGGAAAGACTATTACTACGTCGGCATTTTCCCTGGCTTCCTTGATATCGGCAGTAACCTTGTCCTTATCAAGTAGGTTAACGCACCACGGCTTGTCCTCGGGAAGAGGAATTCCGTTTGTTCCGAAAGTATAATTGAGCAGAGCAAAGGTGATTGAATTTTTCTCATAATAAGTTATGGAGTTATAATCCCTTTCATCTGCATTGATACCGAGGGCCACAACATTCTCCTTGCCTGAAAAATACTCAAGCTCTTTTTCAATTCCTGCCCAGCCCATATCCATAGTATGGTTTGTGGCACAGTTGAATATATCAAAGCCGGCGTCAATTGCGGCGTCGCCGATCTCCCATGGGGAATTAAACAGTGGGTAACCGGTATATTCAAAGGAACTGCCGCCGAGTATTGTTTCCTGGTCGATTACAGCGATATCCGCCTTCTCTATCTCCGGTTTTATGTTCGCATAAAGGGAGGTATAGTCAAGACTTCCGTCCTCCTGCTCGCCTGCTGCTATAAGCGTGTTATGGATGAGATTATCGCCCACCGCCACAAGGGTAACCTTACTGTTGACGACCTCATCGTTTTGTTTTTGAGTCTGGTCTTCGTTTACCACTGACACCTCGGTGGTGGCTGTGGGGGTATTTTTGTCTGAATTTTTTGTGATATTACCGCTGACTGACAAGCCTATGAACACTGCCAGCGCCAGTGTTACCGGGAGGAGTATCCACAGATTTTTATTTTTCTTTTTATCGCTCAAAGCGCTCACCGCCCAAATTATTTTTATATTTTAAAGTAATTGTATCATAATTTTATTATTAACACAATATTGATTTTATTGTGAAAGAAACAGAAAACAAAGTAAAAAGCAGAAAACAAGGTGACTAATATGGATGCAACAATACTGATTTACGTACTGTTTTTTATCGGTCTTGCGCTTATTATTAAGGGCGGAGACTGGTTTGTGGACGGTTCGAGCTGGATAGCGGAGGTGCTGGGCGTACCTAAATTTATTATCGGCGCCACGATAGTTTCAATTGCCACTACTCTTCCTGAAATGATAGTCAGTGTTCAGGCGACGCTTAAAGGCAATGTGGATATGGCGGCAGGCAACGCCATAGGCTCCGTTACGGCAAACACAGCACTAATAATGGGGCTTTTGATACTGTTTATGCCCTTTGCCGTAAAGCGCAGAGATTTCGCTCCCAAGGCGTTTATGATGCTTGCGGCGGCTGCAATACTCGTGGGGGGATGCATTTTCACCGAAAAGCGTCAGCTCACCTTTGAGGGTGAAACCGGGGATTATTATACCCTTTCAACCGTGGGAGTATTACTGCTGATTATTACATTTTTAATATTTTTTGCTGAAAACTATATATCAATGAAAAGAGAGCACCGCCAGATTGAACCCGATCCCCACGGCATCGGAATTCAGCCTGAGGATGATATAACTCCCACAAAATCAACCGCAACCAAAGGCGACTGGGCAAAGAACATTGCGTTTTTTGTACTGGGTGCGGCAGGCATAATTGTAGGCGCTGATCTGCTGGTAGAATACGGCACGGAGATTGCTATAAATCTTAATATCCCCCAGCGTGTAATAAGCGTTGTGGCAATAGCAATAGGCACTTCCCTGCCGGAGCTGGTAACAGCACTGACCGCTATCAGAAAAAAGCTTGGTGCTCTTTCCGTGGGCAACATTCTCGGCGCAAACATAATAGACCTGACTCTGATACTTCCGGTGTGCTCCTTTGTGTCAATGGGGAAAGGAACAGGAGCGTTGGCAGTTTCGTCATCATCTGTAACTGTCGATATGCTGGTATGCCTTGCCGCAGTAGGAATTGCGGTAATACCCACCGTGGTCAGCCGAAAATTCAGGAAATGGCAGGGAGCCGTCATGTTAGCCGGTTATGCGGTTTATGTGTCAACGGTAATTTTCTAATAGGCAACAAAAATCCGCCGCGAAAATGCGGCGGATTAATTTTTAATTTATTTCTTCTTTCAGCGTTTCAACTATTGAATCGTTTTTGAGATTGTAAACTGCAAACAGCATGGTAAATCCTATTATTAAGAACACAACCGCTATGACAGCCAAATAAAGCAGCCAGTTTATCTCAAAAGGAATCATATTTGATGATAAAGCAACATTCATACCATAGCACAAAGCTATACTTATCGGCAAAGCAAACACCAGTGCTTTAAGCCCGTAAAAAACGCTTTCAAGACTTATCATCTTTCTGAAGCCGGACGGGGTTGTGCCCACTGATTTAAGCATAGCAAATTCCTTTCGCCTTAAAGCGATTCCGGTTGAAATAGTGTTAATAATATTGGCAATTGTTATAAGAGTTATAAGCGCAATGAAGCCGTATACAAATACCTCTAAAACGAACACCAGCGTATTCATGGTTTTGAAACTCTCAACGTAATCCGATACATACATTGAGCCGTAGTCGCCCTCTTCAAGTATATTGTAGACCTCTTCATAAACGATTTTGTGTTCTTCGGTTTCAATTCCTATCATATATGTGTAGCTATCCATAGAATCGGCATATACGTTTCTGTAATTTGATGTAGGAACATATAACGAAATCGTATTTTTTGGATTGAGACCACACACATAATTATCAGGATTATAGGATACAAAGCCGGTTACTGCAATAGTGCGTTCGTTGAAATTTATATGCGTGCCCAGAATTTTGTCATTAAATACTGCACCGCCGCCTGATTCGTGACTGATATTATTCATTATTAGGGCGTTTACTGTATCTCCGTAATAATCGTTATAATCTATGTTATTATCCTGGCACAGTTTTTTGAACGCGTCATCTTCTATATAGTTTATATACATATTGGATTTTGAATCAAACAGGTTTTTATATGTTCCTGTCAGGAAATCCTTGTTTCTCAGACTCTGGTCATCCGGAGATTTGTCCGAAAGCACAAAGTAATCGCTATTAACGCAATAATAATCATCAATGCCGTCAATTTCTTCAAGTTTTTCATAGAACTGGTCTTTTTTGTCATAATCAACATATGTCTGAATCTGATAAGGAACTTCTACCTCCATATCAATTGACCTTGTAAATATAGTACAAAAATAATTACAGCTCAAAAACAAAACTACAGACAGTGCGATAGAGGCAGTAATTACCCTTGATTTTCTGCCGTTGCGTTTAAGATTCTTATACGCAAGCTCGCCCTCATAACCAAATATTTTACGGACAATTTTCGGTGATTTGAGTTTCTTTGATTTAATCTTAATTTCATCTCTCTGACGGATAGCGTCAATGGGGGTAATTTTTGACGCCTTGTGAGACGGAATAAAGGAAGAAATAAAGATTGTCAGAATACTGAACAAAACGATTCCGATAATTGCCCATACAGGAACAACAACATCCATTTCCATATTCGACGCAGAAACTCCGTTTATCATTCCGGTATTTATTATTTCATCACCCACTGCTTTAAGCGTGATTCCAATTCCGATAATACCTGCTGCAATGCCGACAGGAATACCCACAGCGCCTAAAATCATGCCCTCATAATAAACCGACGCCTTCTTCTGTTTTGCAGTGGCTCCAACAGATGCCAGCATGCCAATATATTTAATACGCTCCGAAAGTGACATACCGAAGGCATTGTAAATCAGTACAACAGAAGCAATCATTATAATAGCAAGAACTATCATCGCCATCGGAATTATAGTTGTAGCAAGAGCACTGTTTTCATCTATTGCAAATTTTGTTTCAAGGTAGTCACTATTGACACTATAGTCTTTAATGCCGTACTCCTGCATTATATCATCAATAGTATCCAGGGATTTATAATTTACATTTTTAAGCTCGGCATAGGCAGTCACGCTCTCGCCTTGGGACAAATAAAGCTTATCGGTATCAAAGCCCCTGATAATATCGTAGGAATTGCATGTAGCAGGGTTGTCGTGGAGTATGGCTGTGATTTTGAATTTTTCATCGCCGGACTCAACAAATTCTTCATTGCCGTAAAATCCGTAGCCGCCGTTTACTGCTACCAGCTTTCCTGTTTCTTCGTCAGTAGCGTAACGTGCTCCCACCTGAATTGAAACGACATCGCCGATTTCCCAATCAAGATTATTTTTTTCAATCAGGGATTGCTCAACAGCTATTTCATTTTCATTTTCAGGTATACTTCCCTCATAAACACCGGTGAGCATCTGCTGAAGATTTGCCTTGTTGCCGGTGTATATATCTCCTGTTCCCATTCTGTCGGAAACTCTTTTTTCAAGCAAGAACGAACTGCTCAAACTCTCGTTTCTAAGTCCTAAGCTTGCCAATCTGTCGTCGTTTTCGAGCTGTTCAAGTTGCTGCTGATTAACAGTCATATTAATGTGCCAATGACCCATTGACAAATATGTTATTTCACCAAACAGATTCATAAAAGACGCCACTGCAACAAAAACTGCCGTTATCATTGCAACAGACACGCAAATACCAAGAGTTGTGATTACGGTTCTGCCCTTATTTTCTTTGAGGTGGCGGAGAGTTAATTTATTTACGATGTTCAACTCATCCTCACCTCATCCCTGGTAATCTTGCCGTCCTCTATAGAAATAATTCTGTCAGCGGACAGGGCTATTTTTTCATCGTGGGTAATGATAATTACCGTCTGGTTAAGCTCCTTGTTAAACTGTCTTAACAGGGAGACTATCTCGCGGCTGTTTTCGCTGTCAAGATTTCCTGTAGGTTCGTCGGCAAGCATCAAAGCAGGATTATTTACCAGCGCTCTGCCGATGGACACTCTCTGCTGCTGACCGCCTGAAAGCTGGTTTGGAAGATGCGTGAGCCTCTGGGAAAGTCCGAGCCTTTCAACAAGGGAAGCAATCTGCTTTTTGTCAGGTTTTCTGCCGTCAAGAAGCAGCGGCAGGGTGAGATTTTCCTCTACCGTAAGAATAGGAATCAGATTATAAAACTGATAGACAAGTCCTATCTGCCTGCGCCTGAATATAGCCAGCGCCGTTTCGTCAAGAGTTGAAATGTCGGTGTCATTTATAATGACGTGACCGCTGGTGGGTGTATCCACACCGCCGAGAATATGGAGAAGCGTCGATTTGCCCGATCCGCTGGGACCTATGATTGCCACAAACTCTCCCTGCTCAACAGAAAAAGATACATTGTCAAGAGCCTTTACCATGGTATCGCCCTTACCGTATACCTTGGATAAATTTTTTACATCAAGAATTTTCATAATTTATCTCCTTTCGTTGTACCCATCATATCAAGCAGTAATTACTCGTCGGTGACTTTTCAATTACAATTTTGTCACATAATAAATTTATATAACAGATTTATAAAATCTAATTTCAAATTTTGTGCCCTCGTTTTCCCTGCTCTCAACGCTTATGCTAGCGTTTTCATTTTCAAAAACAGCTTTAGCCAGCGCAAGTCCGATTCCGACGCTGTCGCCGCCGGAATTTTTACCGTGATAAAATCTTTCAAAAACATGGGGCAGATCCTGAGGAGCGATACCGCAGCCGTTATCCGTAATAATTATGCTGTTGTAAAGCGTCGTAATTTCGCTGGATACTGTAATGGTGCCGTCTCTTTCGGTATGCTCAAGGCAGTTTTTGATTATATTGGCAAAAGCCTCCGTGCTCCAGTTGTCGTCGCCCTTGATTTCAAAATCAGAGGTCATATCAATAAAATTGATTCCCTTCAAATCCATTGCCACAAGAAACGGCGTTACGCTCTGGCTTATCACTTCTTTGACTGAAAAAATCTCGTGCTTAAATCCAGCCGTGCCTGCATCAAGCTTTGACAATTTCAGCAGATTCGTAATGAGCCATTTCATTTTGTCAAGCTGTGTTTCCATAATGCCAATCAGCTCTGCGCGCTTGTCGGGGTCACTGTCCTTACTGATAAGATCCGTCATAACCATCATCGACGTAAGCGGTGTTTTTAGCTGATGAGATATGTCAGCCAGCGAATCGGCAAGATAGACCTTGTCTTTCTTAAGCTGCTCGTTCTGCGACCTTAAAAGTATTATTACCTTATAAAGATTATTTTTCAGTATTGACAGCTCGCCCTCAGCGTTATCAGCTATATCAAGCTCAAAATTCCCCGAGCACACAAGGGAAAGATAATTATTAAGCTCCGCTAACTTGTCAATACGCTTTTTTGTATATACAAGAAAAACAGTTGTAAGGCACAACCCCGTCAAAACGCACACCAAAGCGCACCACGGCTGGATAAAAATACACACAACTGCCGAAACGACGGTTATTATCACTCCAGCCGCCGCAATAATTTTTAAGCTATTATCAGTCATTTTCTATCATATACCCCATTCCCCTTACAGTCTTGATATAGACCGGGTTTGCCGGGTCCTCCTCAATTTTATCCCTGAGCCTTTTTATATAAACTGTCAGCGTGTTATCCTCAACAAAATCGCCGTCAATATCCCAAATATTTTCCAAAAGCTGATTGCGTGAGAGAACGCTGCCGCGGTTATTCAGCAAAATCAGCAAAAGGCGATATTCCATAGCAGTCAGCACTATCTCCTGCTTGTTTTTATAGACTTTTGCCTCATTGGTGTTTATGACAAGCTCTTTCAGCTTTACAATACCGTCCGGTGAATCCTTGTTGTAACGCCTGAGAACGCTTTTTATTCTTGCCATAAGTTCCTTAACTCTAAAAGGTTTTGAGATATAGTCGTCCGCTCCCAAATCAAAGCCCATGACAACATTCACCTCGTCGTCGTAGGCTGTAAGGAATATAACCGGCAGGTCGCCTTTTTTCTTTATCTTTCTGCACATATCGTAGCCGCTGCCGTCGGGAAGCGTCAAATCAAGAATGTACAGTGCAAAGTCATCGCTGTCGATAATCTTTTCGCCCTCTGCTACACTCTTGGCAAGGCACACCTCGTAGCCCTCGTTTTCAAGGGAATATTTCAGACCGATACCGATAGCGTCGTCGTCTTCAAGAACAAAGAGCCTCATTATACCACCTCTTTATAAGTGTATCACAATACAAATAACTATTCCATTACAATATTGTAATAAAAAAGGCTGCGAACTAAGTCACAGCCTTTTAAGATAACAATTAAAATATGCTTAGATTGATTTGAGAAGTGCGGGAAGTCTTGTAAGCGCTCCGCCTATTCTCCAAAACAGCTTATTGAAGCCAACAAAGCTGGACTCGTCATCATTAAGAATCATGAGAAGTCCCTGAGCCATAGGCTCTGACATAACGCCCATGGACATTGCAATGAAGTTTCTGATAGGAATCTGAGTAGCCATTGCAGCAAGCATTTTGCCGTCGCCGTTGGCGTCTGAGCCCATCTTTGACATAATGTTCTCAATAAGCCTGCATATTCTGCCGCCCCATTTTGTGTGACGTGCGTCATTAAGACAGCAGTAGAGGTCAATCTTCTTATTGGTATCAGGGTTAGGATCAGGTAATTTCTGACCGTATACCGCCTCAAACTGAGCGCCCTTCATAGCATCAAGATCAGCGGTATAATATGCAGGAGCGGACTCTCTGTAATCCGGAATCTCAGCATTAACGGTAGATGTAACCGTCATTGTAGCAGCAAGCTTGATATCACGGCTTGACGCGCCCACAAGGATATCGAACTCGCCTGTCTCAACCATCCAGTCGCCGAGCTTAACATTATAGAATGCAAAGGCTCTCTTTGAAAGCTCAACAGAAACTTCCTTTTCCTCCCCAGCCTTAAGGAATACTTTTTTGAATGCTCTGAGCTCCTTAACAGGGCGGAAAATTGTGGATTCTTTATCGGCAACATAAACCTGAGCAACCTCAGCTCCGTCAACGCTGCCGGTGTTTTTAATCTTAAATGATACTTTTACAGTATCTGTATCCTTGATGCTGTCGGCTGAAAGTTTGATGTCGCTGTACTCGAAGGTTGTATAAGAAAGACCGTAACCGAACGGGAAAAGCACCTGCTTGTCAGCCTTGTCATAATAACGGTAGCCGATATAAACAGACTCTCTGTGCTCGCTTGTAACAGGACCGCCCGGATAATTGCCGTAAGTCGGGTTGTCACTGAATTCAAGAGGATATGTTTCAGAGGTTTTGCCTGACGGATTTACAGCACCGGTAAGGATATTAGCTACCGCCGCACCGCCTGCCTGGCCGCCGAGTCCGGAATTAAGAAGCGCTTTAACATCATTTACCCACGGCATATGCACAACTGAACCGCCGGCAAGTACAACAACTGTATTCGGGTTAGCCTTAACAATTCTTGAGATAAGCTGGTTATGGCAGTCGGGCATCTCAATATTAAGTCTATCGTAGCCCTCGCCCTCAAATGCCTCGGTAAGACCGGCAAATACTACTGCAACGTCTGCTTTTTCAGCGGCTTTCACAGCCTCGGTGAACATAGCCTCGTTTACCTCGTCCTTGCTCTTCTCGTAGCCCTGAGCATAGATCATATCAACGCCGAGCTTTGAAAGTTCGTCATATGCGTTGTCAAGCTTGGTGGGATTGATAACAGATGAACCTGCACCCTGGAAACGGGGAGCCTTTGCCATCTCGCCGATAACGGCAATCTTCTGACCCTTCTTAAGAGGAAGAACGCCGCCGTCATTTTTGAGCAGTACCATTGAGCCTTCTGCAACTTTTTGTGCAAGTTTATGATGAGCCTCAACGTCGTATGTATGCTTCTTTTCAAGAGCCGGCTTTGACTTAACAATAAGGTCAACAACATTGTCAACTCTCTTATCAAGGATTGCCTCGTCAAGCTCGCCGCTCTTTACTGCGGCAATAATCTTCTGAGTGTTAAGTGTTCCTGATGACGGCATTTCAAGGTCAGTTCCGTTTTTAAGTCCCGGAATACGGTCAACAGAAGCGCCCCAGTCGGTTACAATAAGTCCCTTAAAGCCCCATTCGTCACGAAGCACTTTTTCCTGGAGCCATTCATTCTGGGAAGCATAAACGCCGTTAATGCGGTTATATGAATTCATAATAGTCCACGGCTGAGCTTCTTTTACGCAGATTTCAAAAGCCGTGAGATAAAGCTCTCTCATGGTTCTTTCGTCAATTACCTCGTTGATAACCATACGAAACGCTTCCTGAGAGTTACAAGCAAAATGCTTAAGCGATGTACCAACGCCCTTTGACTGAACGCCGTTTACAAGGTTTGCCGAACATTTACCGGCAAGGTACGGGTCCTCGCTGAAATACTCAAAGTTACGTCCGCACACGGGAGAACGCTTAATGTTAGTTCCTGGTCCGAGGATTGTGGAAACCTCTTCCTTAAGGCATTCCTCGCCGAGAGCCTCGCCCTCCTGCCTGATCAGATCCTCGTCCCAAGAGCAGGAAGATGTTGACGCAGGCGGGAAGCAGGTTGCAGGCACTGAATTGCCGAGTCCGATTCCGTCAGACGCCTTTTTGTCCTTGTTCTGTTTACGCAGACCGTGAGGTCCGTCAGTAATCATGATTTTAGGCAGACCGAGTGCAGGCGCCTCCTCAAGATGCCAGTAATCAAAGCCTGAAACAAAAGCTGCCTTTTGCTCAAGGCTCATTTTTTTAATAATTTCCGGGTGTTTCATAAAAACGCTCCTCTCAAATTTTTACCAAAATACATTATACTATAAAACCATGCGCATATCAACAACTATTTTTGTATAAATTCACCATATTTTATAGCATTGCGGAAGCAGAAAATCAAAAGCGGCCGGCTAAACCGACCGCTTAAAATTATCCTATCATTTCCCTAATCATAGCTTCCGCTTTTTTAACGTCGGCTTTTCCGCGGGAATTTTTCATAACATATCCGAACATTACGTTGATTGCCTTATCCTTGCCGTTTTTGATATCCTCAACAGCTTTGGGATTGGCGTCGATAGCTCCCTGACACAATGTTCTGAGATCATCGTCAGACAGACCTGCAAGGTCCTCTTCCTTTATAAACGTCTTTACGTCATCGCCGTTTTCCAGCATTTTGGACAAAACGTCCTTCGCCTTATTGGCTCTTATTTTCTTGTCGTCTATCAGCTTAACAAGCTCGGCAAGCTGCTTGGGCGTGGTCTTGATTTCAAAGTTTTCCTTATCCTCTTCTGTCTGAAGCGTTGCGTAGATAGTGCCGATAATCATATTAAGCGCATTACTCGGGCTTGCGCCTTCGCCTACTGCGTCGTCAAAGAAATTTGTTACATTTCTGTACTTATAGATAAGTCTGGCATTGTTTTCAGGCAGACCCATATCCTCAACATATCTCTTGAGCTTTGCGTCCGGAAGTTCAGGAAGTGAAGCGCATATCTCCTCCACCTTTTCAGGGGAAATGTAGAATCTGAGAATGTCAGGCTCAGGGAAATAGCGGTAATCGTCGGCGTTCTCCTTGGTGCGCAGCACGTATACCGTGTCGCTGTTAGCGTCATAACGCATTGTGGACTGAACCACCTTTTCGCCTGATTCGATTATATCTTCCTGTCTCTCCATCTCAAGGTCGATGGCTCGAACAATATTTGAAAGAGAGTTGATATTCTTTATCTCAGTTCTTGTTCCCCAAGGCTCGCCCGGCTGATGGATTGATACGTTAACGTCGCAGCGCATAGAGCCCTCCTGCATCTTACAGTCGGACACGCCTACGTTACGCATAATAAGCTGAAGCTTTTCTGCATATTCCTTAGCCTCTTCGGGAGTGGAGATATCCGCCATGGAAACTATCTCGATAAGCGGAACTCCGCCTCTGTTATAATCGACATAGGTATATCCGCCGTCGTGTACAAGTTTGCCGGCGTCCTCCTCAATATGGATACGTTCAATTCTTATTTTTTTGCCTGAATCAAGCTCAACATATCCGTTGACGCATACCGGCTCGTCAAACTGTGAAATCTGATAAGCCTTAGGCAAATCGGGATAAACGTAGTTTTTTCTGTCCATATGGGAGTTGTTATTGATATCGCAGTGAACGGCAAGTCCTGCTCTTACTGCGTATTCAATTACTCTCTTGTTCAACACAGGCAGAGCACCAGGCTGACCTGTGCATACGGGGCAGCAGTGAGTGTTAGGCTCTCCGCCGAACTGGGTGGTACATCCGCAGAATATCTTTGTTTTTGTGGCAAGCTCAATATGTGTTTCAATACCGCATACTAACTGATAACTCAAAGTACCACACCCCCTTTAAAGTCCTCAACACCGCAGTCGGCATTTTTCTCATAAAAATACGCAGCGTCAAGTATTGTTTTTTCGCTGAATTTTTTACCTATTATCTGCATACCGATAGGAAGTCCGCTGCCGTCAGTACCAACGGGAACGCTGATTGCAGGAACGCCTGTGATATTAATCGGTACAGTGGCGATATCTGAAAGATACATTTCAACAGGAGAAGCCGAATTGAAATTCAGCTTGAACGCTGTATTCGGAGCAGTAGGCGCAATAAGCACGTCGCACTCGTTAAATATATCCTCAAAGTCCGCAATAAGGTTTTCACGCAGGAGACAGGCTTTCTTATAATAAGCGTCATAATAGCCTGAGGAGAGCACGTAGGTGCCCAGCATAATTCTTCTCTTCACCTCGTCGCCGAAGCCCTCGGTACGTGTTTTGAGTATCATTTCCTCCACGTCGTTAAAGCTCTCAGGTCTGTAGCCGTATCGTATTCCGTCATATCTGCCGAGGTTTGAAGACGCCTCGGCACAGGCGATGATATAATAAACCGGCAGAGCCTGCTTTAATACAGGAAGGCTGATATCAACTATCTCAGCGCCGTTTGCCTCATAAAACTTTATGGCAGAATCAATCGCATCTTTTATCTCGCCGTTTATGCCGTCAAAATATTCCTTTGCAACGCCGATTTTAAGTCCTTTAACATCCTTTTGACCGAGAGAATTTGCAATATCTCCGAAATCAAAATCAACGCTTGTCTGGTCGTGAGGGTCAACGCCGCTTATGGCATCAAACACCACAGCGGTGTCCTTAACAGAGTTTGCAAGAACACCAATCTGGTCAAGGGACGAGCCGTAAGCGATAAGTCCGTAACGCGAAACCGCGCCGTAGGTTGGCTTGAGTCCCATGATTCCGCAGAAAGACGCAGGCTGACGTACAGAACCGCCTGTATCTGAGCCCAGGGCATACGCCGCCATATTAGCGCATACTGCCGCCGCACCTCCGCCTGAAGAGCCGCCTGTAACGTGCTCAGTGTTTCTCGGGTTAAGGGGCGCTCCGTAGACGCTGGTTTCGCTGGTGGAGCCCATGGCAAATTCGTCCATATTGGTTTTGCCGAGCATTACTGCTCCCTGTCCCTTAAGCTTTGTCCACACTGTGGAATCATAATAAGGTCTGAAACCGCTGAGTATTTTCGATGCGCAGGTGGTAAGGTCACCGTCGGAGCATATATTGTCCTTAAGAGTCATCGGGATACCGGTAAGGGCAGTCGCGCTGCCGTTTGCTATCATTTCATCCGCCGCTTTTGCCTGACTGCGTGCCTTGTCAAAGGTCTCAGACACGTAAGCGTTATATATTTTATTATCTGATTCAATAACGCTGATATATTTCTCCGTCAGCTCGGCAGATGATATCTCTTTATTTTTAAGCATCTGTGACAGGGTGGAAATAACTTCTCTCATTTATATTCCTCCCTTCACGCAAAACATGCCCTTTGAGCCGCTGACATTGGAAAGGATTTTTTCATTGGGCAGTGATTCCATGACTGTATCCTCCCTGAAATCCTCAGCAGGGGTTGCGCCGGACGATACGTTTCTGATTTTTTCGGCGTCGCCCTCAACCGAATTATTTATAGTATCGGCAAACGCAATGATTTCGTCCATATCTTTTATTATCTTGTAAAGCTCCTCGTCCGAAAAATCAAGTCGGGCAAGATGAGCAAGCTTTAATACCTCGTCCTTACTTATCATTACTGCACCTCTGTGTTATAAATATTCTTATGATTAGCACAGCGCTCAATGCTTGACAAAGCGCCGTGCCGTAATTATATACGAACAAATTATTTTCTGATTTTAATATGAACTTCTCTGAGCTGCTGCTCCGTGATCTCGTTTGGTGCTCCGCACATAAGGTCCTGTGCCTTGCCGTCCATCGGGAACGGAATTACCTCTCTGATGTTTTCCTCATTTCTCAGAATCATTATCATACGGTCAATACCGGGAGCCATACCTGCGTGAGGCGGCGCTCCGAACTGGAATGCGGTATAAAGCGCGCCGAACTTTTCCTTAAGCACTTCCTCGTCATAGCCGGCAATTTCAAATGCCTTTTTCATTATATCAATATCGTGGTTACGAACAGCGCCTGAGGAAAGCTCAATGCCGTTGCATACAATATCATACTGATAAGCGAGCACTGTAAGCGGATCCTGATTTTCAAGCGCCTCGAGTCCGCCCTGGGGCATTGAGAAAGGATTGTGAGTAAAGCCTATCTTTTTCTCCTCTTCCTTATACTCGAACATCGGGAAATCGTTGATAAAGCAGAAGCGGTAAGCGTCTTTTTCTATCAAATCAAACATTTCGCCGAGTCTTGTTCTTATCTGACCGGCATAGCTTGCCGCTTTTTCCTCGGTGTCAGCGATAAAGAAGATAGTGTCGCCGATTTCAAGTCCTGCAATATCCGCAAGCTCTGTTTTCATATCGTCGGGGATAAATTTATCAATCGGTCCCTTATATGTCTTATCTTCCTGAACAAGAAGATATCCCAGACCGCCCATGCCTATTGACTGAGCAAATTTAAGCAGCTTTTCATGCTTGCCCTTGGAGATATCCTGATGCACCTTGATAGCCCTTACTGTCTGTCCGTGGAATGGCTTGAACGTGCAGCGCTGGAAGAAGTCTGTAACATCTATTATCTCCAGCGGATTTCTGAGATCCGGCTTGTCGGTGCCGTATTTGAGCATTGATTCCTTGTAGCTTATAACAGGGTACGGAGCCTCGGTAACCTTGCTGCCCTTCGGAGCGAATTTCTTAAAGGTCTTTGTGAGTATCTCCTCGCCGACTCTGAAAACATCCTCCTGGGTGGCAAAGCTCATTTCAAAGTCAAGCTGATAAAATTCACCCGGTGAACGGTCGGCTCTGGCGTCCTCATCCCTGAAGCAAGGAGCTATCTGGAAATATTTATCAATACCTGATACCATAAGAAGCTGTTTGTACTGTTGCGGAGCCTGGGGAAGCGCATAAAATTTGCCCTTGTGAACACGGCTTGGAACAACATAGTCCCTGGCGCCCTCCGGTGATGACGCACAGAGGATAGGCGTCTGAATCTCAAGAAATCCCATATCGGTCATTTCCTGTCTGAGATATGAGATAACCTTGCTTCTGAATATCATATTATCCTTGACTTTCTGATTTCTCAAATCAAGGAAGCGGTACTGAAGTCTTTTGTCCTCCCTGGTCTCCTTTGATGTCTGTATCTCAAAGGGAAGCGGCTGGCGCACTTTGCCGAGAGTCGTTACTTTCTTAGCCTCTACCTCGATAGTTCCTGTGGCGATTTTCGGGTTTACAGTATCCTCGTCCCTCTTCTCCACAATGCCCTCGATAGAAAGGCAGTCCTCCTTTGATATTCCGTCCAGCAGTGAGGTATCCCTCATAACTATCTGCATAACGCCGTACATATCCCTCAGGTCAATGAAGGACACGCCGCCGTGGTCACGGATATTTTCTACCCAGCCGGCTACCTTAACATTGCTGTCAATATCCGCCTCGGAGAACATATCCATAGTCTTCGTCCTGTAAAGTGTTGAAAATTCCATGTCGCACTACTCCTTGTTTCATTATAAAATAAAAAGTAAAAAAGCAGTCTTCTGTCCAATAGGACGAAAGACTGCTTCCGTGGTACCACCTAAATTAGCCGAAAAATTCCGACTCACTCAAGGGATTAACGCTCCTACACGCCCGGGTCTACTCGCTTTTGGCTTTCTTCCGGGAACTCACAGGTGTTTTTCACAGTTTGCGTGTACTGCCTTGCACCGGGCGGCAGCTCTCTTTAACAGCGGCAAACGGTTACTCCCCTGATCAAAGTTTATTTCTATTGCAAATATAATAACACGTTAAAATAATTTAGTCAACATTTTTATTTATGACTCTGCGGCATATTATGTGCATAACAATTTCAGCAATATAGATTACAAGGGTCACGTACCAGCCGGCTCCCATATCGCCGATTATAACGCCCAGAACCATAAAAACCACCGTGTTGATAACACTGAATATCATATTCCTCAAAAAACCGTTTTTTGTAGCGGAAAACAGCGAAGAGATTATAACCGCCAGTGACAGCACAACCACAAGCCCCATGCTGATAAGAGGCATAAGCACCGACTCAATTTCAACACTTGAATTAATCAGCCCCGTAATTATGCTTATAAGGTTTACATCACCGTACATAGGCAGGCACATAGCCGCAAGCGGTGTGAAAAACAGCACCAGCCTTACTATAAGAACAGGCGAGGCTATGGTAGACGATTTCAGTATATTTAAAAATTTATTTACAGCGTCAACTTCCTTCTGAGCATTTAAAGCATCAGATTTTAAATTCTCCTCCATATTAAAGTAGAGAAGATTTACGTTGCAGTACGGGCAGTTTTCTTTCATATAGAAAGGACTGATTTTTTTGCCGCATTTAGGGCAGGTATTATTATTCATTAGCGTTTCCTCCCGATACTTCCTTTGAAAGCTGCTCCCTGCGCACCTTCATGTCAGCTCTTATCTTTTCGAGCTTCTTGCCTGTAAGGTCATAGAAGAGATAAGGAATTATGGACAAAAGTCCAAGCAAATACGGTATACAGGTGAAAAGTGCCCATACGAACAAATCCGTATGCTCTCCTTTCATCGTCACGCTCTCCCCTGCCTGATTTGTGGTAAACGTAAGACCGATTACCGGCAAAAGCGCTGTGCCCAGAGAGGTTGAAACAGAACCGGTAAGCTTGCCCACGAAGGTGAGTACAGAGAATGATACACCCTCGTTTCTTTCGCCGGTTTTCCATTCCATATAGTCGACGGTGTCGCCAATCATTTCTGTCGGGATAACCATATTGATTGTATTAAAGAAGCTGAAGACGAAATTCTGAATCATCAGCAGTATTGATATAACAAGAATATTTGTGTTATAGAATTTCAATCCTAAAACAAACACCAGTGTACCCACAACAAAACGGCACACAAGATTGAGCATAACTATCTGTCGGTTGTCAAGTTTTTTCTTAACCTTCGGTATCAGCAAATATGTAAGGAAACCGAAAATTGTTCCCGGTAGATTTATCCACAAAACAGCGGAATTGAGATTCAAAACCTCTGAATAATAATATGTCTGGAAAACACCCGCAAGTCCCGAAAGCGCACCGATAACATTGCCAATAATTATAAACATAAGCGGCTTATTCTTAAACATCACCTTAAAGCCTTCAAGAACAGACGGCTCTTTAACAGACTGAACTACTCTCTCCTTTGTCTTTCTGCCGGCAAGGGAAAACAGTCCCAGTATCATAACTGCGGCAACAACAGCAAGAATAAGGAAATCCTGTGAAAGAGTCAATCCCCAAGCGCCGCTATTTGAAAGGTCCATCATAACCACAAGTATTGTGGTAGACAGTCCGCCCAGAATACTTGAAATAAATCTTGCGCTGGATATAGCTCTTGTTCTGTCAGAAGGAGACGGTGAAATAGCCGTGCTCATACCCCAGAAAGGGACATCGCCCAGGGTGTAGAAAAACTCCCATATAAAATAGGAAATATACATATATACTATTTTTATGACAGTTGATTTTGTGTCAGCTAAAATTTCCGGACCGGCAAAAAGCATTATAGTTGCAATCGCCAACGGAATGGGAACTATAAGGAGGTACGGTCTGAGCTTTCCGTATCTGGTTCTTGTTCGGTCAATGATACCGCCCATAATAGGGTCGTTTACTGTATCCCATATACCGAGCACCAGTATCATTGTGGCGACCGCCTCTTCAGGGATACCGAAAACCTTTGTAAAAAACAAAGAAAGATATCCGCCGGCTACAAGATTATAGCCGAAAACCTGCCCTGCATTGGCAAATCCGTACGCCAGATTTTCTCTGACGCCCACATACCTGACTTCCTTGCCGCTGTCACTCATAAAACCCCTCCAGTATTGATGAAATATGTATATGTATATTTATATTAAAACAAAAAGGTTGACATTCTGTCAACCTTTTTGAATAACAAATATTTTTACGCAGTACATTATTTCGTTTCTGATGCAGACTGCTCTGCTTCAGCCTTTTCCTTATACTGGTCGTACTTATTTTCAAGATTTGAGTAACTTCCGGACTCAATATCCTTTTTAAGGACAGTTTCACCGTCGTAGGAAATATAGTATTCCCCTACCGTCTCCAGTGAAAAAGTTTCTTTTCCGTCAGGAGTGGTGGAATTTTTCTTGGTAATGATATTGGCAACTACTTTAATATAGTTTTCACCCTCAATATCAACGCCGCTTGACGCCACCATAAAGGAATAGTCGGATTCAACATCCTCAAGTCCAAGCTCCTTGGCAGAATAGCTCTCTTCTATAAATTTAGCTGCGTCAGATTCTTTGATAACCGCATCCTGAGTGGGAATATGTGACTCCGTTACATGAGTCGCTGATTCATCAGTTTCATCGGCACTATTGCCGGAGCAAGCAGTGAATACTGTAATTATCACCGCAGCTGATAAAATTATAGCTAATATTTTTTTGATAAGAATACCCTCTTTCCACATATCATACGTGAAACAGCCGTTTATTCCTGAGCGTCGTCCTCTTCGTCCTCACACTCAACCTCAAACTCCAGCATTTCGCCGCA
This sequence comes from Candidatus Eubacterium faecigallinarum, assembly GCA_019115455.1. GTDB lineage: Bacteria > Bacillota > Clostridia > Oscillospirales > Acutalibacteraceae > Eubacterium_R > Eubacterium_R faecigallinarum. The sequence goes on along the minus strand of DXDN01000025.1, from coordinate 97,441 downwards.
GTTGGGGCACGGAATTGAACCGTTAAGCACTGTATCCTCATCAACGACAATTTCCTCGCCGCAGCAAGGGCACTCTACTTCAAACTCCTGATAATCATCATCGCAGTCGCAGCAGTCGCAACAGTCGTCGCACTCGTCGTCAGCAAGATAATCCTCAACATCTGCAAGGTCCTCGTCAACAGCGTCAATCTGCTCAGCAAGAAGCTCCATGCCGTCAGTGATGTCGTCAACATCCTCAGCCAGGTTAGAGAGAACGTCAACTATTGCCTTGAATACCTTTGTTTCTTTTTTGTTATCATCCAGGTCAAGACCGTCAAGCAGTCCCTTGAGATAACCTAAGCTTTCAGTTGTCTGCATAATATTAACTCCTTAAATTTTATTAATTAAGCTCTTTCCATGTATTCACAGGTTCTTGTATCAATTCTGATCATGTCGCCCTCGTTAATGAAGAGAGGAACACGAATCTCAGCGCCTGTTTCAACCTTGGCGGGCTTAAGTGTGTTGGTAGCTGTGTTGCCTTTAAGACCGGGCTCTGTCTCTGTTACCTCAAGAGTTACAAATGTCGGCGGTTCAACGCCAAACACCTTGCCCTTGTAGGAAAGAACACGGCAGATCTCATTTTCCTTTACAAACTTGAAGTTGTCGGAAAGATCTTCCTCAGATACAGGAACCATCTCAAAGGTCTCGTTATCCATAAAGTAATAAAGTCCGTCATCGTTATATGAATAAGCCATTTCCTTTCTCTCGATAAACGCAGTAGGAAATTTTGCCGACGGATTATAGCTCTTTTCAGTAACCGCGCCGGTAATAACATTCTTAGTCTTAGTTCTTACAAAAGCGGCACCCTTACCCGGCTTAACGTGCTGGAATTCAATAACCTGCAATACGTTGCCGTCCTCCTCAAATGTAACGCCGTTTCTGAAATCGCCTGCTGTTACCATAATTTTTATACCTCCGCAATATTTTAACTTCGTAATATGTTTACTTAGTATATTTTATATTATTTCCATCAATAAATCAATACCCATTTTATAGCTGTCCTTGCCGTAGCCGCATATCTGCTTAACGCACACATCTGTTATCACGGAAACCTTGCGAAAATCCTCGCGTTTATGGATATCAGACATATGCACCTCGACAAAGGGAGTATACTCCTGAACCGCCTCAATGGCATCACGAATCGCGTACGAATAATGGGTATAGGCTCCGGCATTTATCACAACGCCGTCAAACTCGTCCTTGCTTTCGTGAATAACGTCGATGATGTCGCCCTCATGATTTGACTGAAAGAATGAAACCTTGGCGCCGTTTGCTTTGCCGTACAGCTTAAGCTCCTCGTTAATCTGCTTGAGTGTTTCGCCACCGTATACATTCTTCTTTCTGATTCCGGTCATATTGAGATTAGGACCGTTGAGCACAAGTATCTTTTTCACATTATCACCTTGTTAAATAATAACCCAATACGGTTTTCAAGTCAATAAAAATACGGGAGCATCATAGACGCTCCCATATGTATAATTATTTATACTTTCTTTTACGAGCCGCTTCGCTCTTTTTCTTGCGAGCTACTGAAGGCTTTTCGTAATGCTCTCTCTTACGTACTTCCTGAATGATACCATCACGGGAAGTCTGGCGCTTAAAACGTCTGAGCGCGCTGTCAAGAGATTCATTTTCTTTGACTTTTACCTGACTCATTCAATTCCCTCCCTCCGATTACATTCGGGGGTATTTTCTACCTCTTTAATATCCGAGCAAGATTATATACAAAAAAAAACTAAAAGTCAAGCATTTTAACAAGAAATGTACAAATTCGCTAAAATATTTTTGTTACGGGTATTTTGAGCGTAACTTTTTGCTTTGACAGCATAAATGCTCATGCAATAAAAAAGCGGCGGGCAAACCCCGCCGCCGCAATCATATTAATTTATTTGTTGATCTGCTTTGAATACTTTGCAAGATATACTGTTCTCATCAGGAAGCATTCTGCCTTTGGCACATAATGCGGACGGTTGAATACATCAACATCCACTGCTGCCTCACAGCCCTTTTCCATAATAATTTCAAGAGCCTGCATATCTCCATCATTATTTCCGGTAACAAGAGCGCCGTTACCTTCAATTAAAACAGCATTTCTGCCGCTGATTTTGTCAGCAATATCCTTTGCGCACTCGTCTGTTTCGCCGTCAATCCACGGACATGTCTTAACGTCAACACCGACTATCTGAGCGAAGTCGTCAATCATCGGATACATTGTTTCGCCGAGGCAGGATACAGCCACAACATACGGATTTGTAAGATGATCAATCATCGTGCAGTTCTGGCTGAGATAAATCTCCCTGTGTATTTTTGCACACTTAGGAGCAATACCGCAAACTGCAAGTCCTGTTGAAATATCAACGTCTACCTTCTTGCCGCCGTCATATGTAAGTGTAAATATATGACCGTTTCTGATAGAAGAGCCCAGGTCGCAAATTGACTCAGGCATTTTGCCGCTGTTATTCTTTTCAAGGAAATAATTTCTCTTGGCGTCTTCTGAATATACCTTGTCCCATGAGTGACGAAGATAATTGTCTTTAATTACCTTTTCGCAGCACTTTTCAAGGGTTTCGGCAACCTTAAATGCATCTTCATAGCTGTTGCCCATGCAAAGTGTGCCGTGATGCTTAAGAAGGATTGCACGGCTGCTGGGATTCATCATAATACATCTCTCAACCTTTTTACGAAGCGGATTCGTGGTTGACATTGCATATTCTGCAACAGGTACTGTGTCGCCCAAAACAGGCTTGAACTCATTATATACATTTCTGATTTCCATACCGGTAATGCTGACGATTGTGGCAGCCTTCTGGTGAGTATGGATAACAAAATTAACAAGCGGATGATGCTTGTAGGAATCGGCGTGAATTCCTTTTTCTGATGAAGGCTTTATGTCGCCCTCATATGAGCAGTCGTCAATATTGACAACTACAACCTCGTCAGGTGTAAGAGTATCATAGGCACGTCCTGACGGAGTGATTACGAACTGAGTCTCGCTTATCCTTGCGGAAACATTACCCCATGTACGTGCGATTAAACCGGTTTCCAAAAGTTTTTTGCCGGCTTCGACTACTAATCTCTTTGCCTCTTCGATTTCATAAGCCATAAATTTTTCTCCTTATACCATATGCTGTTAAAGGGAGCGGAATTATCCGCTCCCTGCATTATTTAAGATTACTCAACGTCGATTTTCTCGCACTGTGAAAGTACTTTGTCAAATCTGCGGATACATTCGTCTATATCTTCCTCAGTATAAGCGCTTGAGGTGTAAAGACGTGAGCCTGCAAGTGTAACAAGACCTTCTGCCATGTAAGCTGCACCCATGTACTGCATTTCTGTCTGACGGCGACCTGTCTCTTTAAGAACGTGCGGAATTGTCCACGGTCTCTTCCAGTCAACTTTGAAGTGCATTGTTGCAACAGTGTGGAGATGACATACTGAGCCGATGTTGTAGCATACGAACGGAAGGTCGTACTTCTTAATAGACTCGTTGATACCCTTTACAAGTCTGTCAGCCATCTGACCTGCTACCTGGCAAGCGTTTCTCTTTTCAATCTCACAGATTACTGTGTAACCTGCGCAGCATGAAATCGGAGTGGCAGCCATTGTACCGCCGCACATAGCCTTATGAATCTTCTTGCCCTCAGCCTTATCAAGACCGGCGCCAAGATACTTCATAACCTCTTTGTGACCGCCGATACCGCCTGCACCAGGATAACCGCCGGCAATAATCTTACCGAAGATTGTGATATCAGGATCAATGCCGTAATAGCCCTGAGCGCCTGAAAGACCGATACGGAAACCGGATACAACCTCGTCGCATACAAGAAGAGCACCGTACTTGCGGCAGAGTGCCTGAACGCCCTTCGGGAAGTCCTTGTCTACCGGACGGGTAGCTGACTCAGGACCGATAGGCTCAATGAATACAGCAGCTGTACCGCCGCGGAACTTGTTAAGTATAAGCTTTCTCTCAAGGCTCTTAAGGTCGTTCGGGAAGAACTCCTGAGTATGTTTGAATACGAAGAGCGGAACGCCGTGTGACTGAAGATTGAGAGTACCGGGAACACGCATACCCCAAGCAAGCTGATCTGACCAGCCGTGGTAAGCGCCGCCCATTTTGATTATATTCTTATGTCCTGTAGCAAGACGAGCAACACGAACGGCACACATACAAGCCTCTGTGCCTGAACCAAGCATACGGAACATCTCTACTGAAGGAACACAGTCGGAGATCTTCTTTGCGAGCTTGTACTCATAAGGATGGAAAAGACCTGTTGAAGGACCGCAGTCATCAAGGAGCTCCTTAACCTTCTCTTTTACTACGTCGTCGTTTGAGCCGATAATAGTAGGACCGCCTGCCTGAAGGAAGTCGTAATACTCATTACCGTCGATATCATAAAGCTTATTGCCCTTTGCCTTTGTCATTACGATGGGGAAAGGATAGTTGAATGCCAAATTGTGCTGAACGCCGCCCGGAATGATCTCTTTAGCTTCAGTGATCATTTCCTTTGATTTGGCGCATTTTTTGTCGAAATACTCCTCAACATATTTCTTGAGAGCATTGCGGTTGATTGAATAAATTGGTTTTTTGATGAGCGCATCCAGCTGTGCGGTAAGGATGGCTGCATCAGGATACTCTGTGATTGCGAATCTTGTATCCATTGTTATTACCCCCTTGATTTTTCCTGTGAGTAGCCGCTCACTTAGCGGGTGTGAGCAATGACTCACATAATTTACTCTTTAAGTATATCATTTTTTTGTGATTTGTCAAATGCTTTAAGGTAAAAATTTAGCAATATTTATTGCAAAAATATTAAAATAATGTTAGTATACCTTTAATAAATATAAAAAACTAAGGGGGATTTGTTTACATTGTACAAATAAAAAAATATCTTTTTGTGCAATGCTACAAAATTCGTCAAATGCTGGAAAAAAAATATTACAAGGAAGCCTTTGAACGTGCCGACCCGGAACGGAAAAACCTTATCCTTGAAATAGGTATAGAGGAATTTTCATCCAAAGGTTATGAAAACGCAAATATAAATATCATAGCCAAAAAAGTCGGAATTTCCATAGGACTTATGTATAAATATTTTGCAACTAAAGAGGATTTGTTCATCACCTGCCTGAAATACGGTATGGACATACTTGAAAAGGCTCTTTACGACATAATGGTCAGTGACGATAAGTTGCTGATAAAAGCGGAAAAGCTTGTGCGCACCATATGTATGCATTCAAAAAAGCACTCGAACTATATTAAGATGTATAATGAGATATGCTCAGAAAAAGGCTCTCTTGAAAGAATGCGCTCAATTGCCGAGGAAATCGAGAGCAGGCGCAGTTCTATATACATAACCTCTATCACCAGTGCTCTTAAAAGCGGCGACGTTCGTTCAGACCTTGACCCGAAGCTGTTTGCACTGTTTCTTGACAATCTACTGACATCGCTTCAGTTTGCATACACGTGTGATTATTACCGTGAAAAATTCAGAATATATACTAATATAGATATAAACAAAAGTGATGACGAGCAGGTCATAAGCCAGCTTCTCAAATTTATCGAATCAGCATTCTCTTATGAAAAATAAGAATGCTTTAAGGAGGACAATATGAGCAAATACGTAATCACCTATGACATCGGCACCACCGGCGTCAAAACCTGCCTGATTGAAATTGACGAGACCATGAACATTCTTGCATCCTCAACAGCAGGCTACAATCTTTACGTTGACGAGGAAACTGGAGTTAAGGGAGGAGCCGAGCAGGACGCCGACGAATGGTGGGACGCCATGTGTTCGACCACAAAGACCGTTCTTGAAAAATCCCCCGGAATAAATAAAGAGCAGATAGAGGGTATCAGTTTCTGCTCTGCCATGCAGGGTCTTGTGCTTGTTGACAAAGAGGGCAAGTGTATTCGCCGCCCCATGACATACATGGACCAGAGAGCAAGAGACGAGATTAAAAAAGGTATTGCTCACGGATTTCAGATTGCCGGAGCCGAGGTAACAAAGCTGCTTAAATACCTGAAATATACAGGAGCTGTTTCCTCTTCGGTAAAAGACCCTATTTGGAAATACAAATGGGTTGAAGCTCACGAGCCGGAAAACTTCAAAAAAATCTACAAGTGGCTTGATATCAAGGAATATCTTATCTGCCGTGCCAGCGGAGAATTCGTAATGACTACCGACTCGGCATTTGCCACTCTCCTTTATGATACGAGAAAAGGTCACGAGGGCTGGTGCAAGCCTATTTGCGATATGGTGGGCGTAAACATTGAGCATCTCCCCCCTATTAAGAAGTGTACGGATAAAGTCGGAGAAATCACTGAACAGTCCGCAAAAGAGCTTGGACTTGCGGCAGGCACTGCTGTTTACGGCGGCGGCGGCGACGCTTCCCTTATCTGCGTGGGTTCAGGAGCAGTTGAAAACGGCGACACTCATATTTACTCAGGCACATCGGGCTGGGTCGGCACAGTATGCGCCGAGCAGACAGTTGACGCCGGAGCAATGATGGCGGCTATCGTAGGCGCAGACCCTGATTCCTACAATTATTTCGGCGAGCTTGAAACCTCCAACAAATGCGTCGGCTGGGTCAAAGATCATCTTGCGCTGGACGAAATCGGCGTTTTCCTTAAAAAATACGGCAACGCAGCAGACAGCCTTGAGCAGATAGAATTTAATATGTATGACTATCTTGAGGAAGTCATCGACTCCATCCCGGCAGGCTCAAACGGCGTTATATTCACACCGTGGCTTCACGGAAACCGCTGTCCTTTCGAAGACCCCAATGCTGCTGGAATGTTCTTTAACATTAGGCTTGACACAGGAAAGACAGAACTTATCCGCTCTGTTGTTGAGGGAATAGGATTCCATATGCGCTGGATGCTTGAAAGACAGGAAAAGAAGGTTCAGACCTCAAAGTCAATCCGTTTCTGCGGCGGCGGTGCGCTGGGCGCTACAACCTGCCAGATACTTGCTGATATACTTCAGCGTGACGTGGAAGTGGTTGATTCTCCGCAAAATGTCGGAGCAGTCGGAGCGGCTGCCTGTATTGCAGTGGGCACAGGCGTTATCCCCACAATGAAGGACGTTAAAAAGCTCATCCCTGCAAAACTTGTTTATCATCCTAACAAGGGAAACAAGGCTGTTTACGATAAGAATTTCAAAGTTTTCCAGAATCTTTATAAATGCAACAAGGAAAATTTCGCAATCCTTAACGGGTAATAAAACAATAGGCACGGGTGCAACCCGTGCCTTAATTTTTTATCCTCATCTGTTCAGCGCGAGCTATCCTTTGTTAATGAAATGAAAAAATTAAAATAAATTACATTTTGTCGGACAGTTTGCATATTTTATTCGTCTATATAAGTGAGAGCTCTCAAAAATATTTTAAGAAAAGGTGAGATATATGTTTTTCAGCTTAAAAAAAAGAAAGAATATCATCAATGAATCCCTGCTTGATTTGAGAAAGTACACGCCGTCAGGACTCGAAAACGTTAAGATTATCAATGCCGCTATCGTGATTTTACCGGAGAATCCAAGCGGCGAGCTTATGGAAGCATATGCAAATGTTAAAATTAAAAACACTTCGTTAACTCTTAATTTGCCTGACGATAAAAAAATCGTCATATTCAACGGCTCCAGCGTGCTGGGAAGCGAAAATGTTGTACCTGATGCTATCCATATTTCAAACGGCATAACTGTATTAAAGTATTTTCAGGCTGACACACCGGTGGAAATAATATCCAACGGCATTATGGTATACGGCAAAAATTCCAAAACAAACATTCTTTCGCAAAACGGTCTTTGCGCCGAAGCTCCCTTTGAAATTGCCAGCGCCCGGATATATCCCCGTGATATCGGCATTGACAGTATTTTTATTGAAAATCTGCCTGACAACACTGTCGTTACTGCCGGGCATAATATTGTAATTTACAACGATGTTTCGCTTCAGCTCTTAAAGAGCAAAAACATTTATTTCACGGCTGGCAAACTTATTAAGTGCGATTACAGCATTTTGGGTTATATACAGACTGTGGCTACAGCAGGAGACAAAATACAGGTCAATGAATAATGATAACTGCGTCACAATTTTTAACGAGCTTTACGATGAATATTACCACAAGGTTTTGGCTTATTTCAAAAAAGATTTCAACAGCTACGAGGCGGAGGACCTTACTCAGCAGACTTTTTTGAAGCTATGGAGCTGGATACCAAACATACAGTTTGTTAAAAATAAAAAAGCATACATTTTTAAAATTGCAAAAAATGTACGCTGTGATTTTTACCGAAAAAGCGCTTTGATGTTAAGCACAGTATGTATTAGCGAAGAGTTTGAAATCAGGGATAATTCTGATTTTTCCTGCGACGTTGATTTTTATCTGTCTTATTTAAACGGACTTACATATTATGAGCGCAGGCTTTTTGCTATGAAAGAACAGGGCTTAAGCAGCAGAGAAATCGGCAGTATACTGGGGCTGAGCGCTTCTGCCGTGCGATCCCGTCTGCAAGCAATTAAAAAGAAAATAAAAGAAAACTCCTGCAAAGAATAAAATTAAAGCAGCAAAAATTCAGCACAAGCAACCATGGTGCCTGTGCTGAATTCCCTCTTGACTGAAAACTTAAATAAGTATATTATAAACAAAGACGCAAATGCGGTATGCGGATATAGTTCATTGGTAGAACATCAGCTTCCCAAGCTGAGAAGGCGGGTTCGATTCCCGTTATCCGCTCCAAGCAAAACAGCTCACTCGCTAATGCTGTGAGCTGTTGTTTTTTATTTTTTTATTAATTATAATTGCGGCGACAAGCGCTATTACACCGGGCAAAAGGAATTCCACCGTTCTTGCCAGCACTGCTGCATAAAACGGCGCAGATGTCAGTACATTATCATAAGTATATCTGTCAACAATGATGCTGATAACAAAAGCCGCCGCCAAAACTATCGACGCAGCGTATAGTATTTTGCAAATAATTTTACAGGTCTTTGTATTTTTCATACCATCACCGTATTAAATTAAAATTATTTTATCCCTCACTACGATTATATCATACTGTCAAAAAATTGTCCATATGTGTTCAATAGCTAAGAAGATATTAAAGTATAAATTCTTTTTACAAAAACTTGCCGCAACTCTACGATACATAGGGTGACTTTCAATCGTCTTTAAGGTATAATGAAACCGGGAGGCGATAGTATGGACAGCAGGAAAACAGGAGAATTTATCCGTAAAAAGAGAACTGAGCTCAACCTCACGCAAAAAGAGCTATCCGAAAAACTCGGCTGCACTGACAAAGCAGTATCACGATGGGAGACAGGAAAAGGAGCCCCAGATGTATCTTTTCTCATTGAGCTTTCATCAATACTGAATGTGTCCGTTAATGAAATACTGCTGGGCGAGGAGATAAAAAAAGAACACCAGATAGAAAAATACGAAGAAACTATCGTCAGCACTATCAAAGAAAATAATAGCAAAATCAGCCGGCTCAACATTGTAATTTATATTCTCTTTGTGGTTGTTGAGATATTTTCAATTTACTTTTTGACATTTGCCGCCACGCCTTCAGACGCTATGGGACTGCTCATCGGACTTGTTTTGATAACGCAGTTAAATTCCCTGCTCTTCGGCTTGACGGGAATAAAGTTCAAATATAAGAGCATTTATCCTTGGATAGTCACTGTGGCATTTCTGCCGTCAAACTATATTTACTGGGGCAGTGATGCGCTTGAAACAGCATTGTTTTACGGATTTATCCATTTGGTAAGCTCGTACATATTTATACTTGCAGGGACGGGTATAGCTCTGCTTGTCTCACGGATAAGCAAAAAAATCAAACAGAAAAGGAACAGCAAATGAAAGCAGTAATTTTTGATATGGACGGAGTCCTGTTTGACACCGAAAAGCTATGTATGGAGTCTTGGGACTATGCCGGGGAAAAGCTCGGCGTCGGCAAGGCAGGATATATGGTTATGAAAACACTGGGAGTTAAGGCGGAAGCTGCGATTGAAATACTCCGCAAGGAATTTTCAGACGATTTTGACGCGGTAGAATTCAAAAAAATCGGCAGGGATTATTCCTACGATTATTTTAACAAGTACGGCGTGCCTATGAAAAAAGGCGTAAACGACATACTGAATTACTTAAAAAGCAACGGTTTTAAAATCGCTCTGGCTTCCTCCACCAGCAGCAAAAGTGTTTTTCATCATCTGGATGACGCAAAAATAAAGGATTATTTTGACGTTGTTGTGTGCGGTGATATGGTTCAAAAATCTAAGCCTGAGCCTGATATTTACCTGAAAGCGGCGGAGCTTTTAAATTTTCCGGCATATGAATGTTACGCTGTGGAGGATTCAAGAAACGGACTGCTCTCCGCTCATAATGCCGGATGCCGTGTGATAATGGTGCCGGACCTTTGGCAGGGAGAAGAAAAAACCGACTCGTTTTTGGCGGCAAAATGCAGCGACCTTAATGAAGTAATTGATTTTATAGAAAACGAAAATAAATAAACTACTGCAATAAGCATATAAAAAGCACGGCATTGCCGTGCTTTTTTATTATCTAAAACGGGAAGTTATAATCATCGCTCTGATAGATCATCTCGCCTTTTTCATTCCAGCTTGTTTGAAATGCTTTAGTAAACTTTTCACCTGATGAGGAGACAAATTTCTTCTCATCCTTATCATATGTCAGGCTACCTAACGTATTAAAATAAAGATATCCGTTTTCATCAATAAAGCAGTTGTCCGCTTTATAAAACCCCCCTCTCTGTCAGTCAGGTAATACTCCTTCATATTACCTACAGTATGAGTTTTGTCCTCAATCGTTTTGCAGTAGTAATAATATTTTCGCCCGTCAGACGTATAATAAGGCACAGTCTCAACCTTATTGTAAGCATAGCCCTCTTTGTCATAAAACAGTCCGCCGACGCTGACCTTTTTCAAATTTTCAACACTTTCAATATCGCTGAGATTATCATAGTTTGCATAATCATAGTTATCTGTTATGCTTTGACTAAACAAATAATTATCCCGACTGTCATAGACATATATCGTCTTATATGGCTTACCGATTACCATAAACGACCAGTCGCCGCAGTCGTATTTAACCATATAGTCATAAGTATCATAAAGAAACTGCTTTAAATCGTCAAACGCAGTTCCAAGTATATTGAATGTACTCATAAGCTCGTCCTTGCTTATTTCAGGATAAACAGCAGTACTGTTACTCATGGCGGCGATTTCGGACGAAGTCATATCGGGATTATCCCTGAGCGCTGAAGCTATGTCAATAGCACGATCACGTATGGCGATTATATTCTCGTCAGGTCTTCTGAAATAATACGACTCAACTATCTTAAAACTACCGTTGCCGAAAAGGTAGTCATTTTTATATGTACATCTTTCAAATTCATCCAGCTTAAAGGTTACCTTATTGTATGAGGAAACGTGAGATTTGCAAAAATCATATTTTTCCTCAAATCCGAGCCTGTTGTTTTCAGGAAGGCGGAATTCGGTTTCATCCTCCCCTACTATTTCCAAAAATGAAGTCGTCACCTTGTCGTAGCTATCGGAAAAATAGCCTGTATTCGGACGAAGCTCCACGGTGCAAAAACACTGTTCTGCATACTGCAATTGAGCATATGCGTCAGCATTATCGTATAGCAACGCTGCAAGCTGATTATAGAGATTATTATTTTCAAAATAAATATCCTGATTAGTTTTTTCGGTATCTTCCAAAAGAATTGCCCAGTCGGACGCTTTGTCCATGGCGTCTAAATAATCCTGCTTTATCTCTTCCATACTGCTAAGTTCATAAAAAGATATATCAATTTTCACAAGATTATGGCTGTAGCTGTACCCTGTCAGATTTCCGTCTTTGTCAGTTAACTCGTCAAAATTATAGTCGGAGTTCTCCACCGCGGCTATTATATCTTCTTGAGTATTGCAGTCAGCCGTCATTTCATACACATCCGAATATGCCTGCACATATTCGTCACGCAGCTTGCTTACATCGTAAGCGCATTTTACACAAAACAGTACGCCGAGCAGAAGCGATACCGCGGAAACTACAATTGAAATTCTGAATATGCCCCGCATAATTCTGTTATCCGTCAGTGTATTTGCAAGCCTGCGAACCTTAATATAATAGATAATTCCAAACAAAACTGCCGCCAGCGCAACAAACGACAGCGCCGTTATTGATATTATAATATTTTTCTCATCTACCGCGTATCCTGATTTGTCAATATCGGTGCTGATTATAAACGACATCAGATTGGAAAAATCGGAGCTCATCTGCAAATCGAGCTCACTTAGAATATAGTAATTGAAAACTGAGGCTGAACCGATAGTCAGTACGGAAAAGAGAATCGGCACAAGTTTTTTTCTGTAAAGGGATATTCCGCAGTAACCGGTCATCAGTGCAACGGCAAAACAGCACGCCCCCAAGAGCACTGACGCCATACCCTCGTCGCCGAAGGCATATTTCTCAGCAAAATAGTACATACAGCCGAAAATTCCGCCCAGCAGAATCAAAACGATAATATCTAAAGCCGGATTATAAAACTTATTATGAAGCTGAGCCAGCTGGTCGCCAACAGTTTCCGTCTCGCCCATTGCCTCGGCAGCTTTCTCCTGTGCCGTTTCGTCATCATAGCCGATCTCAATATAAAAATCGGTTTTTTCATCAATGTGGGATTCCAGCTCAGTTGACACGCTTTGCTTTTCGGAAATATTGTATATTCGCTTGGTTACCTCAGACAAATAGTCTTTTTTATTCATTCATACTCCTCATTCAATAAAAAATTATGCAAAATTAAGCACTCTTTTTACGGCAACCGTGAATTCTTCAAATTCCTCAACCTTAGTCTCTAAGTATTTAAGACCTTTTTTAGTTATATGATAATACTTCTTGTTCCTGCCGGTGGACCTGTCCCAATAGCTCTCAAGCATCTTCTCATTCTCAAGTGAGTGAAGTATCGGGTAAAGCGTGCCCTCTTTTAATGAAAAAACACCGCCGCTTCTCGCTTCAACAGTCTTGATTATTTTATAGCCGTACATGTCTTCACTTTTAATGGCGGACAAAACCATCGTAGGAATTGTTCCTTTTGAAAGTTCTTTGCTGATTTTCATAATATTACCTCCTTTTTATATATGCATAGAGTTTCTATGTATAGATTAACACAGACAATATGTTTTGTCAACCACTAACTGAATTGTTATTGCCCCGGCAGAAAAAATTTATAATTTTCTATCTTCAAATAACATTGTAATAATTATATTTCACAAAAATTAAAGCCCGGTGAAAATCACCGGGCTTTAAGCCTTAGAAATTATTTCTCTTCGGGAGCATAGTAATCAACAAGCTTAGCAAGCTTATTGTACTTCTCGATAGAATTCTCAGCTGCAATAGCAAAGAGCTTCTCTGCCTTGCCGGGGAATGATCTCTTGAGAGCGGAATATCTTGTTTCGCCTTCAATGAACTCAACATAGTCGGCTGTAGGAGCCTTGCTGTCGAGTGAGAACGGATTCTTGCCCTGAGCTGTAAGTGCAGGATTGAAACGGAAGAGGTTCCAGTAACCTGCTGCAACTGCTTTCTTCTGCTCTGTCTGGTTGAACGGCATCTTGATACCGTGGTTGATACAAGGAGCATAGCAGATGATGATTGAAGGTCCGTTATAAGCGGCAGCCTCCTGGAATGCCTTGAGACACTGAGCAGGGTTAGCGCCCATTGCTACCTGAGCAACATATACATAACCATAGCTCATAGCTATCTGAGCAAGGTCTTTCTTCTTAACTACCTTACCTGAAGCAGCGAACTTGGCAACTGCACCTGTAGGAGTAGACTTTGAAGCCTGACCGCCTGTGTTTGAATAAACCTCAGTATCGAATACTACGATATTTACATCCTCGTTGGAAGCGATAACGTGGTCGAGTCCGCCGAAGCCAATATCGTAAGCCCAGCCGTCGCCGCCGAAGATGAAGGTATACTTCTTAGCAGCATAATCAGCATCCTTAAGGAAGTCAGCAGCTGCATCGGCAGCCTCACCCTCGAATGAAGTATTCTTAAGAGCTTCGATAAGAGCATCTGCTGCTGCGGTGTTTGTCTCAGCGTTTTCATAAGTATCAAGCCATGCCTGAACCTTGTCGGCAACAGGTGTGTCAAGAAGAACCTGAGCATCAGCGGCAAGTCTCTCACGGATCTGCTTCTGAGCAAGCATCATACCGTAACCGAACTCAGCGTTATCCTCAAACAGTGAGTTTGACCAAGCAGGACCGTGACCCTTCTTGTCAACTGTGTAAGGTGTTGAAGGAGCTGAACCGCCCCAGATTGATGAACAGCCTGTAGCGTTGGCGATATACATCTTGTCGCCGTAAAGCTGAGTAGCAAGTTTTGCATAAGGAGTCTCACCGCAGCCTGCGCATGCGCCGGAGAACTCAAGATACGGCTTTCTGTACTGAACGCCGATAGTTGTGTTTGCAAGAACCTCAGGCTTAGCGTCAATATCAACAAGAGCGTCAAATACTTTCTGCTGGTCAAGCTGTGAGGCAATTGGCTTCATTGTAAGTGACTTTGTAGGACATACGTTTGCACAAGAGCCGCATCCGGTACAGTCGAGAGTAGAAACAATGATAGCAAACTTGTAAGGAGCTCTCTTGTGGTTAACCATCTTTGTGCCCTCGGGAGCGTTAGCTTCCTCTTCAGCGTTAAGGCAAACAGGACGGATAACAGCGTGCGGACAAACCATTGAGCAAAGGTTACACTGAGCGCACTTTGTGCTGTCCCACTCAGGAACTGTGATGGCGATACCTCTCTTTTCAAATGCGGCAGAGCCCTGAGGATATACGCCGTCAGCAGAGTCAACGAATGTTGAAACAGGAAGATCATCACCGTGAAGTCTGCCTACAGGATCAAGGATTTCCTTAACAAATTTCTTCATCTCAGGACGGTCTGTAGGAATCTCAAGCTCAACAGGCTCATCCTTAGCGTCCTTCCATGATTCAGGAACGTCAATCTTAACAAGCTCTTTTGAACCTCTGTCAATTCCGGCAAAGTTAGCGTTTACAACAGCTTCGCCCTTCTTGGAGAACTTCTTAACAACGGCTGCTTTCATAAGCTCGATTGCCTTGTCAACAGGAAGGATGTTTGAAATTGTGAAGAACGCTGACTGAAGAATTGTTGACGCTCTTCCGGGAAGACCAACTTCCTCAGCAATCTTGATACCGTTAATGGTGTAGAACTGAATATCATTTTCAGCAATATATTTCTTCATTGAGGCAGGAAGCTGCTTGTCCAGCTCTTCCGGAGTCCAGATACAGTTGAGAAGGAATGTACCGCCCGGAACAATATCCTGTACCATGTCATACTTGGTTACGTATGAAGGATTGTGGCAGGCAACGAAGTTTGCCTTATTGATAAGATAAGTAGATGTAATCGGAGATGAACCGAAACGCAGGTGAGATACGGTGATACCGCCTGATTTCTTAGAATCGTAGAAGAAATAGCCCTGTGCGTACATGTCAGTGTTATCGCCGATGATCTTGATGGAATCCTTGTTGGCGCCGACAGTACCGTCTGAGCCAAGACCCCAGAACTTACATGAGGTTGTGCCCTCAGGTGTGGTGTCAGGAGTTTCGGTAACATCAAGTGAAAGATTTGTAACGTCATCGTGGATTGAAAGTGTGAATCTCTGCTTCGGCTCGTCTGCGTTCATATTGTTGTAAACAGCGATAATGTGAGCCGGGAGAGTATCCTTTGAACCAAGACCGTAACGTCCGCCGTAAACAGGTACGTTCTCAAACTTTGTGCCCTTAAGAGCGGCAACAACGTCAAGATAAAGCGGCTCGCCCAGTGAACCAGGTTCCTTAGTTCTGTCGATAACGGAAATAGTCTTAACTGACTCAGGCATAACATCAAGAAGATGCTTAACAGAGAACGGTCTGTAAAGATGAACCTTGATCATACCAACCTTTTCGCCGCGGGTATTAAGGAAATCAACTGTTTCTTTAATGGTGTCGCAAACTGAACCCATAGCGATAAGAACTCTGTCAGCGTCCTCAGCTCCGTAGTAGTTAAAGAGCTTGTAGTCTGTACCGAGCTTTTCGTTAACCATATTCATGTACATCTCAGTTGTGGCAACAGCGTCGTTGTAATACTTGTTGCATGCTTCACGATGCTGGAAGAATACGTCGCTGTTTTCTGCTGAACCTCTGAGAACAGGTCTTTCAGGATTAAGAGCACGGGCACGGAACTCCTGAACGTCCTCCATATCAACCATTGACTTAAGGTCGTCATAGTCCCAGATTTCGATCTTCTGAACCTCGTGAGAGGTACGGAAACCGTCGAAGAAGTGAAGGAAAGGAATACGGCTCTTGAGTGTTGAAAGGTGAGCTACGGCACCAAGGTCCATAACCTCCTGAACATTTGCAGAGCAGAGCATTGCATAACCTGTCTGACGGCAAGCCATAACGTCTGAATGGTCACCGAAAATGTTGAGTGCGTGAGTTGAAACGCAACGTGCTGATACATGAATAACAGATGGAATAAGCTCTCCGGCGATCTTGTACATATTAGGGATCATAAGGAGCAGACCCTGTGAAGCTGTATAAGTCGTTGTAAGGGCGCCTGCTGAAAGTGAGCCGTGAACGGCACCTGCGGCACCTGCTTCAGACTCCATTTCGGCAACCTTTACGGTCTGACCGAAAATGTTCTTTACTCCCCTTGCTGCCATGGCGTCAGTTTCCTCAGCCATGTTTGAAGAAGGAGTAATGGGATAAATTGCGGCAACTTCCGTAAACGCATAGCTAACATGCGCAGCGGCAGTGTTACCGTCCATGGTTTTCTTTTTTCTTGCCATTGGAAGATCCTCCTAAAGTAAATAAAAATATTGTGAATTTGTGCACTGATAGGTAAACCTACCTAACCTTATTAATTATATCACTAATCTTTTTCAAATTCAATGATAAAAACAAAAAAGCAGCAGAAAAATCCTGCTGCTCACCGGGGTTAATCCCATCCGCCTTCCATTATTTCAATACCTGTAACGGGCTTAATTTTAACAGAATCCTCGTTGGCTGCGACTTCTTCTGTGTCGTTAGTAATAGTAATACCCTCAAACTCAACCTTTACGGTTACTTTGCCCTTTACATTTTCTATTACAAATTTTTCTTCTTTACCGAATTTATAATCCTTTAGTTCTACATCACGTGTTTCAAGCTTGGTATATTTTTTGTCTCCGTCCACCATATAGTAAACGGTAAGTTTAGTTTCCTCGTTATTATAAAACGGGAGAACTACTGAAACGTCGATATCACGTTTTTTTGGCTTGGCGGTAGTAGTATTTGCGGTTGTTGTTTCTTTATTGTTATTCACCTGAGTAGTACCTGAACCGGAATTCCCTGCCGTAGTGCCGCTTCCCGAACCGCTGCTGCCGCTGTTATTTGAGCTGTTCTGACTGTCAGAATCACTCTGACCGCCTGCCGCAGTTGTGCCTGTGGAGGTATCAGAGCTCTCCTGCTCGTCCTCACTGTCCTTGTCCGCCTTGATTCTTTCAGTAACCACGTCACCGTTTTCATCAGTGACAGTCTGTCCGTTTTCATCGGTTACAGGAATATCCTTATATTCCTTTGAAGAACATGCGGTAAAGGCAAACAGCAGTGCAACAATCAATGAAACAGAAATAACCTTTTTCATAAATTTAAACTCCTTAAACAAACACGTTATATGATGCGTCGCTGGGCATTCTCCAATCCCCTCTCGGGCTTAACGAAACCGTACCCACCTTGGGTGAATCAGGAATGCACGAGCGTTTGAACTGACTGATGAAAAATCGTTTAAAAAAGACCTGCGACCATTTTGAAATAACCGCTTCGTCATACTTTCCCTCAAAAGCCTTAAGAGCTAAAACATTAAGCTTTTCACGGTCAAATCCAAAGCGCACAAAATTATACAGGAAAAAGTCGTGTAACTCATAAGGTCCGATATTTTCCTCCGTTTTCTGAGCAATTTCGCCGTTTTCATCAGGGGGCAGAAGCTCAGGCGACACAGGAGTGTCAAGTATATCACGCAAAATTGCGGAGGTCTTATCGTCACTTACGTCAGCAACATATTCCACAAGATACTTTACAAGCGTTTTCGGAACGGAAGCGTTGACGCCGTACATGGACATATGGTCGCCGTTATAGGTGCACCAGCCCATAGCAAGTTCGCTTAAATCACCTGTTCCCACAAGGAGCTTGCCGTGCTTGTTTGCCATATCAAAAAGCACCTGAGTACGCTCCCTTGCCTGCGTATTTTCGTAGGTTACGTCTTTTATTCTCTCATCGTGGTCTATATCCTTCATATGCTGAACACAGGCATCTTTAATGCTGATTTCCTTTGCAGTAACTCCCAGGGACTCCATAAGCGCAACAGCGTTGTCATGCGTTCTGTCGGTGGTACCGAAGCCCGGCATGGTTATGCCGAGAATATCGTGGCTGTCCCTGCCGAGCATTTTCATCGCCTGATCACAGACAAGAAGTGCAAGGGTGGAATCAAGTCCGCCTGAAATTCCTACGACAACACCGCTTGAGCCCACGTGCTCAATCCTTTTTGCAAGCCCGGATGCCTGAATAGCAAATATCTCCCTGCACCTCTCACGGCGTTTTTCATCGTTTTGAGGTACAAACGGGAATGGGTCGACAAATCTGTATTTGAGATCGTTGCTGTCATTTATCAGCGAAATCTTAACCAATCCTACGTTTTCGTCGGAAAGATTTTCAAATGATATATTATTATGTCTTAAAGCCGTCAGTTTTTCAATATCAATATCGGCAATGGTAACAACATTCTCACGGCAAAAACGCTCGCCCTCAGAAATTACAGCTCCGTTTTCCGCAACAAGCGTTGCGCCGCTGAAAACAAGGTCCGTCGTGCTTTCATAAACTGAAGCGCCTGCGTAAACATAACCGCAGATGCATCTTGCGGACTGATTTGCCACAAGATCGCTGCGATACTGCGCTTTTGAAACATACTCGTCGCTGGCAGACAAATTAGCAATAATATTTGCACCGTGCTGAACCAACACACTGCTGGGCGGCACGGGAACCCAAAGATCCTCGCAAATTTCTATTCCGAGAACAGCGCCGTCACCCAAATCAAAAATCTGATTCCCGATTTTAGTATCAAAGCCACAGAAATTTATATCTTGGCAAGCTTTAAACTGCGAGCCGGACGCAAACCAGCGCTTCTCATAAAATTCGTTATAATTAGCAATATGAGTTTTAGCAACTATACCGCGCACCGTGCCATCATGCAAAACAACAGCGCAATTATATAGGCTGTTATAAAAAGGCACCGGCATGCCTACCACAACACAGATATTCTTGCCCTTAGTATAAGCGGCGATATCTTTTAGCGCATTTTCAGCAGACTGCTGCAGCGATTTTTTAAAAAAGAGATCTGCGCATGTATACCCCGTCAGCGAAAGCTCAGGAGTAACCAGAAGCCTGGCGTTTTCCTCAAGCGCAGTGTCGATTGCTTTTTTTATCTCCTCTTTGTTAAAATCAGGGTCGGCAACTCTGAGCTTCAATGAAGCGGAGGCAACCCTGAAAAAGCCGTAATTCATCCCATCACCTGTAAGTTAATATTATCAGTATTTTATAAATAAATTGTTAAATCATTGTTATTTTAAATTTAAAAGATATAGTTTCGTCAGGGGAAAGCACCGTCATCCCCCTCTTATGCTCAAAAATCCCGTCCTCATCAAGACAGCTTGATATACCTGTCCACGGCTCAAGAGCAACAAACGGAGCATTGCCTACTGCCGACCAGATAAGTAGATTGCTCATATCTTGGAAATCAATGCGTATTCCCCTCTCATTTTTGCCTATGAGAGTTACGGATTTTGAAGCGCAGTCCTCAAATATCAGAGCGTCGTTTTCCTCAAAAAGTTCGTGGCGAAGCTGCAAAGTATCGCCCCCTGCCATAATGTCATATTTCTTTTCGGGGTCAACAAGCCCTGTGTGATGATCCGGGCGCAGGCAGGCCTTGCTGATAGGTCTGTCAAAAACTACTTTATAGTCCTCGAAGTTCTCGCCGCCGTCCACCGGGCAGTTAAACGCAGGATGTCCGCCGATAACAAAGGGCATCTTGTCCTCGCCCGTATTTGTAATTATATATTCGTTAGTCACGGTATTTCCGTTTATCGTGTATTTTATTTTAAGCTCGTAGTCAAAAGGATACTGAGCCCTGGTCTCGTCACTGCTTTTTTGAATAAACGTTACGCTGTTACTGTGTTTCTCCAAGACCTCAAAAGGATTTATCCTTGCCACGCCGTGGCGCTTCATAACGCACTGTTTGCCAAAAGCCGAAGCCTCGCCGTCAGGCAGTACCCCGACAATAGGAAAACACACCGGCGCCTGTCCCGCCCAGTAAGACGGATCTCCCTGCCAGAGATATTCCCTGCCGTCTTTTTTCAGGGAATTGAGCTGAGCTCCCTCGGTATTAACTACCGCAGCGCTTTCACCGCTTGTGATTTTTATCTTCACAAAATATCACTCCAATCAAAAATAATTATAACTTATATAAACTTTTAATGCAATATTGAAATTGTGGTATATATGGGTTACAATATGGATGTAAAAACCGCAGGGCGTGAAACTGCGATCATAACATACACGCTATCTTTGGCATGCACAAATCATTAAACCGGGAGAAACGAAAATGGATATTGAAAATTACATTCACGAAGCAATTTTTGAAGAAAAGGAACAGCACAGATGCTTTTACGAGCTTATTTGGGATAATTTTAAAGAGGACGGTTTTGTTGTGACCGATGAGGACGGCTATGAAATAGACGCTGTTATCAAAGCAGTAGCAATACAAAATCTTCTTGGCGAATTTGTCTACAGGCTCTATGACGAAGTAAACGAAACAGGCTTTGAGGATGTTATTGAGCACCTGCAAAACATAGGATTTTATGAGGATGATGTTATCCAATACTGCAAGAGTAACGAAAATATCGAAACAGACGATGACGATTTTGAAATCACGGTAAAGAATGCTCTTGACTATATCACAGAGATCACCGCAGACAAAATGCTTGAGGAATTTTCTGCGGAGGATTTGTTTGACTATATGTTCACAGCAACGTACGAATTCGAGCAGGACTTTGTGTTTGATTTTGAAGATTACGAGGAAATGCAGGCATTCATCGACACAAACCACGACCAGCTTGATAACTACAAGGAAGAGTATCCCTCAGTTCTTCGCTGGATCGAAAGCGGCATGATATGCTGACCAAATTACATAGCAAAAGCGCTGCGGAATAATCCGCAGCGCTTATTTTATACTCATTTACAAAATATTATATTTATTATCCAAGGCCTTTTTCGTCAAAGTTGAAAATAGTTGAAAGGATAACCTCATAACCTGTCTTAATGGCTTCAGGAACAAGTCTGTCATAGCTGTCACGGCGGTTATGGTAATAATCGGC
Organism: Candidatus Eubacterium faecigallinarum; assembly: GCA_019115455.1. Classification (GTDB taxonomy): domain Bacteria; phylum Bacillota; class Clostridia; order Oscillospirales; family Acutalibacteraceae; genus Eubacterium_R; species Eubacterium_R faecigallinarum. The sequence continues at coordinate 75,932 of DXDN01000025.1, read as the reverse complement.
AGGAGCCGGGTCCATAGCGGCAAGGCATGTGGAGGTTATACCTGCCTGAGTAAATGCGGCGGCGTCTGATGAGCCGAAGAACACATTTGCAAACTTAAGGTCGTCGTGACCTGCCTCTTTTGCAGAATCCATAACAAGCTGGCTGAATTTTTCGTTATGCTTAACCGTACCGGTCATATCTCTGTTATAAACATTCAGATATTCCAGGTCGGTAAGCGTATCAACGCAGAGAACGGCTGTCTCCACGCCGCTGTTTACATACTCGTCATAGTGGTCCTTTGCCCACTGCTTGCAGCCTCTGAGTCCTGCTTCCTCACCGTCGGTAATCATAGCGCAAACCTCGGTATTTTCAAAATTGACGCCTGCCATATCAAGCATACGAAGCGCAGTTACAGCGGCATATGTGCCGGTAAGGTTATCGTTTGCACCTGGTGATATGGTTTTAAAGTCAACGAAGAGGAACAAAGTAACCATTGCAAGAGCCGTAAGGAAATGGAAGAAATAGCTGTAATTGAGCATAAACTCACCGAATGCTCCCATATCCACAAAGTTTGCAATGATAGTAATTACCGCCAAAACGAAAGAAATAATGGCGCCGCCGATAGTCCAGCCCATAAGTATGGTCATAAGCGGAAACTTTTTGCCGTAATAGATATGGCGCCATTCATAAGCGGAGTCGATATGACCGCTGATGATTATACGTCTTTTTACTTCTCCGGTGGGTTTTCTTACGCCAAGAAGGTTATGTCCCTCAACTTTCTTATAAAGCGGGTCCATAAAGCGCTTGTACATAAGAAATTCCATTACTGTGATAAGCAGACTTACAAAAAGCACGCCGCCCACTATGCACTGAGCAACGAAAAAGCTGATAACGCTGGTGAATACCAGTATTCCGCACACTACGACTGCCAGAAATACAGCGGCGGAAACAAGCTTTGTCCAGTGAAGGAATGCCTTGGGCGCCATTTTGTATGATTCAAAACGTGTTTCATCACAAAATGTGTCCATTTCCTTTTTAATGTGTTTTTCAGCGGCAAGGCAATTTTCGTTGCCTGACTCACGGGGACCGTATTTTTTGATTACATTTGTAATCTCTTTTACGGTGTAGTCAACATTTTCATCAATGACTGACTGAGGAAAATCTGCGATTTTCATACTTATTTTTCTCCTTTAGCCTTGTATTTTTTATTAAGTTTCACTTCATAATGAGTGTCACAGATGTAGAATTTACGCTGGATATCCGCTCGCTTGAAGGGATTTTTTATAAGCGACACTTTATCCACAGCATAATTTATACCCAGCAGGCTGTAATACGGCTTAAACCGGTCAAGCCTTGATTTAAAATCTTTCCAATTTTTGTTTGCGTCGTCGGACCAAGCCGCCTCTGCCAGCGCCTGCATTCTCGGATAAGTCTGCAAATCAAGCTTTTCCCTGCCGTCAATCCATTCCGTCCACAGTTCGCCCTCAATTCCGAGAACGTTTGAGATATTCTCCTTATTAACGCCGTATTTTACCGGTGAGTAGTTATATGTATTGGTAAGTGGGTACTGGGCGTATGTCATATCAAAGTAGAACGCCTGGTGATTTGAGAGAATTATATCGCCGCCGCTGTTGGCATGATTTTCTGCGTTTTTATCTCTTTGCGGCGTCCAGTATTGAATAATAGCTGATTTGTCGAGGTTTCCTGCTTTAAGTATTTCATTCCAGCCGATAAGCCTCTTGCCCTTTGATTTAAGGTGTTCCAAAACACGGTTATTAAACCAGCCCTGAAGGTCCTCTTCATTCTTAAGGTTATTTTCCTTAATCACCTTTTGGCAATGGGGGCATTTTTTCCACTCGTCCTTGGGAGCTTCGTCGCCGCCGATATGGAAATACGGCGCAGGGAACATCTCGCATATTTCGTCAATAACATCAAACACGAACTGAATATTCTCTTCCCTGCCGACGCATATCGTTCTGTTCCAGTCCTTTATACCCAAAACACGCTCAGGAATCGAGCTTCCGAAATACCCGGGCACTCCCCTGTCAAGCTCACGGCATGCAAGCTTAGGATAAGCAGCAATTTCCGCCGCACTGTGAGCAGGAAAGTCAATTTCAGGCACTATCATTATGCCGCGTTTATCGGCGTAGTCAACTATCTCGGCAATATCCTCACGGGTATAATATCCGCTGTACTCCTCCTCAACTACGTCCTTGCTCTGCCAGCCGTTAATTTGGGTGCTTTGGCGCACGGAGCCGATCTCGGTCAGAAGAGGATATTTTTTTATCTCAACACGCCATCCCTGGTCGTCAGTAAGATGCCAGTGAAAGACATTGAGCTTCATCATAAACATCATATCAAGCAGACGCTTAACCTCTTCTTTGCCGAAGAAGTGACGACTCTCATCAAGCTGAAGTCCGCGCCATTTAAAAGAAGGTCTGTCAGTGATTCGGCAGCAGTTTACTCTTCTTTTTCCGAACTCATAGGAACTTATCTGTCTGAGGGATTGAAGAGCGTAATAAGCGCCGGTTTCAGTGCTTGCCGTAATTGTGATACACTCCTGAGTTATATCTAGCACATAACCCTCCTGAGGCTGCGAATCATCTTTTTTTATTATCAATCTGCCGTCGTCTGCTCTCTCAAGTTCAAGAAGCGGCAGGTCAAAATCGCTTTTTACTTTCAAGTCATCTTTAAAAACAAAATAGCCGCTGCCATCAAGGCATTTAAGCGGAGCCGGAATTAGATTAAGCATAGTTTTACCCCTCATTACTCTACTTAATTATTAATAACAAAAGAATTGTAACATAACTTTATTAAAAACACAATAACAACCTGCTAAATTAAAAAATAATTAAAATTTATCAGTTAAATAAGGCTCAGCACATCCGATATATCCCTTACTACCTCTGCTCCCGTGCTTTTAAGTCTGTCATAATTCTGGTGACCGTTGCTCACAAGAATACTCCTGCACCCCACGGCGCTTGCTGTTTCAAAATCATGAACAGTATCGCCGATAAATACCGCTTCCTTTGGGTCAACACGGTTTTGAAGCATCCATTTTTTTGCAAGCTGAGCCTTGCCCCGGGCTAAATTATCGTCAATACCGGCAACACCGTAAAAATAATCCATAATATCAAACTGATTTATCTGAAAAGCCAGTCTGTTTTTCTCGCAGGCAGAGATAACCGTCTGCACGGCTCCCCGTTTTTTTATCTCCCTTAACACATCGTCTGCGCCGCTGTACAGTTTGGCTTTTTTCTGGAGCGGAGAATAAAGCCTGATATAAAGCTCCGCCAGCTCCTCAAACGGATGCACACTAAAATCAAAGCCCACCTGTCTGTAATACTCAATAACAGGAAAGCAAAATATCTCACGGTATTTTTCCACCGTCAGAAATTTGTCGTATCCTTTTATTTTGAGCATCTCGTTCATGGCGTCAACGCCTATCTGCACGTCGTCATAAAGAGTGCCGTTCCAATCCCAAATAACATACTTATACTTCATATCTTCACACCTATAATATTGCTGTTTTTAACTTAGCATCAAAGGTAGCACAATAAAAAAGGGCGGTTCATTCGTCAAACAAACCGCCGTTGATTTGGCCTGCCTGAAGGGACTCGAACCCCCAATCTTCAGAATCGGAATCTGATGCATCAGCCATTATGCTACAGGCAGAAATATCATTAATATTATAATTGCACATAAAGTTGCAGTCAAGCAAAATATGTGTTAAAATTATAACATCAACAATACAAGGAGAATATGTATGCTGGTTTTTAAGAATGAGACATTCAAAATTATGCAGATAGCTGACACACAGGAAGGCACAAAGGTAAGCCCCGATACCCTTGATTTAATAAACGCCGCCCTTGACCGTGAAAATCCTGATCTTGTGGTATATTCCGGAGATCAAATCTGGGGCGGAGTCATAGGCAAAAAGATTGACGCAAACACTATAAAAAACGTACTTGATGTTCTTACTCAGCCTGTGAGAAAAAGGAACATACCTTTTACGATATGCTTCGGCAATCACGACAGGCAGGTGGGAATGTCAAATGCAGAACAGTTTGAGATATACAAAAGCTTTGACCATTTTATAGGAGAAAGCGTTGAAGGAATTGACGGCGTTGCAAATCACGTTATTGAAATCGGGGACGGCGAGACACCGGAATTTCTGCTCTATCTCATTGACAGCCATTCTAACCTGAAGCTGGGCTACGACCACGTGCACGAAAACCAGATTGAATGGTACAGGAAAACCAGGGACGAATATGAAAAAAAATACGGCAGGCTTATCCCGTCGGTAGTTATTCAGCATATCCCTGTATGCGAGGTAATGGGACTGCTCAGGGAAGTAAGAATGACCACCCGCGGCTGCGTAAGAGGTTACGGCAACCACGCCCACAAGCATTTCGCATTAAACAGAGATCTTGTTAATTCCGACGGCTTCATGAAAGAGTCCCCTGCCGACCCGGAGGAGAACAGCGGCGAATTTGAAGCATTCAAAGAAAAGGGCGAGGTTATCGGAGTTTATTTCGGTCACGACCACAACAATTCCTTCCACGGAAAGGTGGACGGCATTGACCTGGGATACACTCAGGGCGCAGGATTCCACGTATACGGACCGGGCATTGACAGAGGCGTCAGAATAATCGAGCTGAAAAAAGGCGGCACGCTGGATACATACGACCTGAGATTCAGAAATCTTGTGGGCAAAAAGGTCAAGGAGCCTATAAGATACATATTTAATCAGGTAATGCCCACGGGAGTCGGCGACGCAGTAAACAAAGGGCTTAAATTTTTCGGCTGTGTTGCGGCAATAGCAGTAATCGCCCTGCTGCTCACCTTCTTCTTCGGATAAAAATAATATAGCTGATAAAAAAGCGGAGGTAACTCAAGGTTACTTCCGCTTTTGTTTTATAACAGATTAGAGCATAATACACTTACAGCTTTATGGTGGCATACACGCCGTAATGGTCTGACACAAAGCCGTCCGCTGTATTGTCGAGTATCATATATCCTGCCGGTTTGCCGTCGGTAAATATAAAATCAATAGGTTCGCCGTCGTTTTCAAGATTTCCCCAGTCGGTGTATGTGCTCTTCTTGTTTTCAGGGTTAGCCGCGGAACAGCTTGTAAGTATACTGCTTATTTCTTTACAGGGATTTCCGCTTTCAATATCGTTAAAATCGCCGGTCAAAACAATTTTAAAATCGTACTCATAGGATTCTTTAAGCTGGTTTATTTTGTCCTTGATGACTTTTGCCCCGAACACTCTCGCCTCGTCGCTGGCATTGTCAAGATGAGTGTTCATATGAAGGTAAGTCTGACCGGTCTCTTTATCACGCAGCATAACATAGGAGCAGATTCGGTTACAGCCTGCGCCGTCGTATTTGCTCTCGGTTTCAGGTGTTTCAGACAGCCAAAAAGTATTTTTGTCAATACAGTCATATTTATCCCTGAGCCAGAAAATGGAATTCATCTCGCTCTTTTTTTCACCGTCGTCACCGCCTCGCACAACGCCGTAGGAATCATAATCCTCCATAAGCGTTGAAAGCTTTTCCATCCAGTCGGAATTCATTTCCTGAGTGCCTATAGAATCAGGTCTGACGGAATTCATATAAGCGGCAAAGCGTTTTACTCTTACAGAGCTTGATGTGCCGTCGAGTATATTTCCCCAGGGGGCGGCACAGTTGAAGGACACCACTGCAATATCACCTGCGTCAACAGTACGGCTGAATGTAATCTCCTCTGTCTTTGCGCAGCCGGCAAAAGAAGCGACTACAAGTAATACGCTCAGAAGCAAACATATAATTTTTTTCATTTTATTTCACCCTGTTAATCAGCGGCATTTCGCTGATTGTTCTATTTATATTCTCCTGAATATTGCGGTAAATTTTTTCTACGGTAAGATTTGTGATTCCTGCAATATGTGGTGTAAGGACCAGCTTGCTCTTTATTCTCTCGTCCAGCAGGATATTGTCTTTTTGAACAGGTTCAGGCGAAATAACGTCCAGTCCTGCACCTGCGATTTTCCCCTCAAGCAGAGCATCTAAAAGCGCCTCGTTATCCACGAGATCCCCTCTCGACGTATTTATCAGATATGCGTCCTTTTTCATTTTGTCAAAGAAAGACTTGTCTGCCATTTTCCTTGTGTCGTCCGTTACAGCCACGTGAAGTGAAACAAAATCCGCCTGCCTAAGCAGTTCGTCAATGCTGCAATATTCAACATTATGCTCAGCTTCAAGCTCTTTGTATCTTGTTCTGTTGGAATAGATAACCCTTGCGCCCAGCGCATTGCAGTATTTAGCCGTAACTCTCGCTATATCGCCAAAGCCTATAAGACCTACAGTGCACTGACTCAGCTCTTTAATCACTCCGAAGGATGCTTTTTTTACCTCCATCTGTCTGCCGTCATAAACACTCTGATGCCCGGTAATTATATTTTTCAGGCATCCCAGCATAAGAAGCAGCGCATCCTCAGCCACGGCGGTATCGTTTACGCCCTTGTTGTTGCAGACGGCAACGCCGCATTTTTCGGCAAAATCCACGTCAACGCCCTGATATCCAACCCCTTCGGACTGTATAAGTTTTAGCTGGGGCATGGAGGATATTACCTCTTTGTCAACAACGCCCATTGCGTCAACGATTAGTATTTGAGTATCACTGCACTCCCCCGTCAAAAGCTCTTTATCGCTGAGCTTTACAAATCGGACATTGTGCTCGTTAAGCTTAGGAATATGCTTTAATACTTCTTCTTTTGTAGTAACGTTGGAATAAAAGGTTATGTTCATTATTCACCATTCTTCTTGGATTTTTTGCTTTTAGCTTTAACAGCTATAACAACAACTGCCGCTATTATCACAACTCCTGCAACAATACCGCAGGGAACGCCGATTTTTATAGCGTCGGGCAGATAATCTGTTGTTTCGGTAGTCATTGTGCTGATAAAATCAGGCAGCGCATACAAGGATGCTCCGTCGTTTGAACCGTATGCCACACGCAATACAGTAACGTCGTATTTATCCATATCGACTGTTACGCTCTCGCCTGCTGCAAGCTCCTTTTCAACGGGATAAGTGGTATTGCTGCCAATCTCGTTGCAGGCTGATTTATAGCTTCCTGTCAGTGACTGCGCTGAGATACGGTTTATATCTCCGAAGCCTGTAAGATTTACGTTAACACTTTTAGCACTTCCGTTAGTGTTGACAAGTTTGATATAAAGCGTCTGGGAATCCTCGTCAACAGTTACCGACTCATACACTCCGTCCTGGATAGTATCTCCGCCGGAGAATGTGGACTCAAGATACTTGGTGCCGTAATTGTTGGCAAAGAGCATCTGGACATAATAGCTTGGAGTCAGCACAATTTCCTGAGAATCAAACCAGATAAGATTAACATTCCAGCTCTGGGCGTTCACCTTGGCAAAGGTGGGGGCATAGGACGCCATTTCCACCACATCTCCGTTTCGCTCAACTCCGGTGAGATAGCTTGCCTCCTCAACAGCGGCATAAAGATTTGATTTTGTCTGGATCGTTCCTACTCCCTTGGCAGTAGCGGCATATTCGCCTATGAAAACATGCGCCGAGTCACGGTCAAAATCATCATATCTGTCGTTATGGTCAAAGAGGTATCCGTCATTTGTATAATAATGCTCGTCGACTATGGTATCCGGATAGTCCTTGCTAATCCAGTCCCAGTTATAATCGTAAGCTTCGCCCTCAAGGTATGTTCCTGCTGAGGAAATAATCGTTATATCAGGATAAGCTTCCTTGATTTCCTCATATAGAGCTTTGAAATTTCTCTCATATATTTCGCCCCAGTTTTCGTTTCCGAGTCCGATATATTTAAGATCAAACGGCTCCGTGCTGCCGTTTGCCGCACGTATTGCTCCCCAATATGTAGTGTTGGCGTCGCCGTTGGCATATTCAATAAGGTCAAGTATATCCTGGACGTATGCGTCCCATTCAGCCGTGCCGGGACGAAGGGCAATTGTATCAAGATATGCCTCAAAATCATCACGAGAATTAATATTAAGTCCTTCGATATAACTTGTAAACTCTTCCCTTTCCTTTGTGTCTTTAGGATCGAGCTCACGTTTTTCGGTCAGGTACGTTTCCCATTCCTCGTCAGTCATGGAGTTCTTTTCAAGCGCCAAAACGTAATCGTCATAAGCGGCTCTGCCCTGACAGGTCAGCCCCACGTTAAGTATCGGAAGCGGCTGAGCGTCCAAATCCTTGCAAAGCTGAAAATACTCGTGGTATCCCATTGCCATGGTATTTATATAATCCCTGCCGGCATCATCCCTCCAAAGGTTATAAAACTGAACCCTCTCCTCCAGCGGGCCGATAGTTTCTTTCCAGTCGTAGAGATTTTCAAGGCTGTCGCCCTCTGCAAGACAGCCGCCGGGGAAGCGGATAAATCCGGGATTCATCTGCTCCAAAGATTCATAAAGGTCCGACCTGAGAGTTGTGTATTTCCACTGCGGCGTACCATATCCGTGGCTATCCTCAGGCACCAGCGATACAAAATCTATGAGCAATGTTCCTGTTCCGTCAAACTCGATTGTAAGCGCTCCGTCCTCCTGAGCTACCGACTCAAGTGTGGCTGAAAGCTTGTTCCACACCTTGCCGCATCTGGAAATATCCAGCTCAGTAACATTCACCTTATTGGAATCAGAGTCCAGATAAACTCTCACGGTTCCCTCAAAATCCCTGTTATTTATGTAACATGAGAAGTCATATTTAGCGTTTTTCTTAAAGCCCATATCGGCTGTTGCCGCTTTTTTCTCATTCATATCATATGTTTTATAATCATATAATTCCGTATATCCGAGGTTCGTCAGGCTTCCCTTTCCGTCCACGGTTATTGTGGCATAGGTCGGGTTATTGGCATTAAGCGGAGTCTGAGTATCATCGACTGACAAATCAATATTATCAGCAGTCCACGAAGTGGTTTTATTAAACTGATACTCAAAAGAATTATTATTAACGAGATTTGATACAAGCCCTCCGTCACAGGCAAATGATATATCCTCAATAAAAAGTCCGTACAGCTTGTCGGATATACTGCGTGACTCCGCCTCAGCCGAAACGTCAAGAGTCAGCGTCTCATCGGCAGCTGCCGGAGATGCACACATGGTTGCTGTTAAAATAAGTACAGTCAAAAAGGCTACTATCTTTCTCATTAGTCTTTCTCCTTGTGATTTATGGCTCAATTATACCATTGCCGATAATGTTTTGTCAAAAAAAAATAATTTTGGGGGTTGAAAAATGAATAATAATGTGCAATAATAGATATCACGAAATCGAGGCATAGCTCAGTTTGGTAGAGCGCTACGTTCGGGACGTAGAGGCCGCAGGTTCGAATCCTGTTGCCTCGACCACACCTGCGGTGGGCATTACGCACCATCGCAGATTTTTTTATTTTCATTTCTTCCCGACCGTTGATTAACACAATCCGTCTGCGGTCTTTGCGGTGGGCATTACGCACCATCGTAGGTTTTTTATTTTCATTTCTTTCCGACCGATAATTAATACATATCGGTCTGTGGTCTTTGCGGTGGGCATGACGCATCATCGCAGGCTTTTTATTTTCATCTGCTTTTCTACTGATGGTTCAACTGGCTCAACACATCATTCTATGTTTTATATTATTAAATCACGCTTTGCAACAATTTTTACAACAAATAAACCGCCGTTATTCATTACTGAACACGGCGGTTTTATTTCATTTAATAATTTTATTTAATTGCGTTTACAAATCTTTTTGTAATATCCATAGGGCGTGTTATGGCAGTTCCGACTACTGCCGCGTGAACGCCAAGGTCAATGGCTTTTTTAAGCTGTTCGGGAACCCATATGCCTCCCTCAGCAATAACCGGAGTATCAAGCTCCTTCACATACCTTTCCATAAGCGTATAATCCGGAATAACTGTTCCCTTTGTATACGGGGTATAGCCCGCCATTGTGGTTCCTATCAGGTCAAAGCCCAGCTCCTGAGCTTTCTTGCCCTCTTCAAAGCAGCTTGTATCAGCCATAAAAAGTTGATTAGGATATTTATTTCTCACCTCAGTAAAGAAATCCTCAAGGCTTACGCCGCCGGGTCTGAGCCTTTTGGTGGCGTCAATGGCTATGATATCGCAGCCGATTTGGGCAAGAGCGTCAACCTCTTTCATTGTGGGGGTAATATAGACCTCGCTGTCATCATACTCCTGCTTGATAATTCCTATTACCGGGAGGCTGACTCTTTCCCTGATTGCATTAATATCCTCCACAGTATTTGCTCTTATACCGACAGCACCGCCAAGATAAGCCGCCCAAGCCATTTTTGACATTATATAGCTGTCGTGAAGCGGCTCGGTTTCCAGCGCCTGGCAGGACACTATAAGTCCGCCTTTTATCTGGTCAAGAATTTCTTTATTAGTCATAAGGACACCCCCCGAAAACACATTTCATATTTATAAGTAGTATAGCACAATAAAAATTAATTGTCTATTGAATATTAAAATATAGTATGATACAATGAACCCGAGGTGAAAACTATGACAGATTTAAGTAAATTCAGAGGCGTTTTCTGCGCCCTCAACGCGATATATGATAAAAATGACAATATCGACGCTAAAAAAATTAAAGAGCTTGTAAAGGTGTATAAATCACTGGGAGTTAAGGGCGTTTACGCCTGCGGCTCAACGGGCGAGGGATTTCTTCTTTCTACCGAAGAGAGAAAGCAGGTTGCCGCCGCCGTTAAAGAAGCGGCAGGCGACGATTTCACTGTGATTGTGCATGTTGGATGTGCCTCAACAAAAGAGAGCATTGAGCTTGCCAAGCATGCCGAGTCCATAGGTGCTGACGCTGTCAGCGCTGTGCCTTCAGTATACTATCACCTTCCTGCCGAAAGCGTTAAGCTTCACTGGGAAGCTATAATAAATGCCACGGACGTTCCATTCATCATCTACAACATTCCTCAGCTTACAGGATTTGACCTTTCTCCTGCCATGCTTGCTGAGTTTGCCAAGAACGAAAAGGTTATCGGCGTTAAAAACTCCGCTGACCCCGTATTCCTTATGGAAAGATACCGTGTTGCGGCTGGTGATGATTTCATAATCTTCAACGGCTCTGACGAGCAGTTTGTCGGCGGAAGAATTATGGGTGCCGATGCCGGTATAGGCGGAACTTACGGCTGCATGCCTGAGCTTTTCGTAGCTTTGGACAAGCTTGTTAATGAAAACAAGTTTGAGGAAGCCAAGAAGCTTCAATATAAAATAAACGACTGCATATTTGACCTTCTTGCCTGCAAGTCCCTTTACGGAGCCGCTAAGCAGGTAATCTCACTGAGATTCGGCATCGACTGCGGTCAGCCCAGAAGTCCGTTCCTTCCTGTATCAGAAGACGAGGCTAAACCGATTGCAGAAAAGATAAATAAATACGTAAAAGAACTGGGATAAAAAACAACAGCAAAAAAGGACAGCGATTATTTCGCTGTCCTTTTGTTATACAGATTTACAGATTTTCCAGCAGCTTCTCTGCTTCATCAAGGCTTGAAATCTCATAATCAGGCTTTATATCAGAATCGTTTTTATTTCTGTTCGGGTTAAACCAAACGGTTTTTATGCCGGAATTAATACCGCCAAGTATATCCGATGTAAGGCTGTCGCCGATTATAACAGTCTCTTCCTTTTTTAAATCAGGAATACATGAAAAGCAGAAATCAAAAAATTCCTTACTTGGTTTATTGTATCCCACATCCTCGGAAATAAAAATCTCCTTAAAATATCCGCTGATGCCTGCACTGAAAAGTCTCCCCTCCTGAACTCTTTTTGTTCCGTTAGAAACAAGATATAAGTCAAAGCGGTCCTTTAGCTTTTTGAGCATTTCAGGTGCTCCCTGAATAAAATAGTGACCGATACACAGGTTGTCCTCATATATCTGCGTTGCTTTTTCAGGCGAAACGTCCACCCCAAGATCGTCAAACAAAAGCCTGTATCTGTTGACTTTGACCTCAGCTCGGGTTATCTCTCCTCGCTCAAGACGTTTCCACTGGGAAAGATTATAATCGCTGTAAAGCTGTACTATGTGCTGTGAGGGTTCAATTCCGAGAGAACGCAGAGTTTTGCAAAGAGCTTGACTCTCCGCTTTTTTAAAATCAAGGATTGTATCGTCAAGATCAAGAAGTACGTTTTTGATCACCATGTTCTCCCCCTCTGTGTTATGATTTCAGTATGTGATATGCAATTGATGACATAAAAATATTATCACAAAATAAAACCCGCTGTTATTCATTATATCAAACAACAGCGGGTTTTTCCACTTTTATTTTGAGTTGCAGTATCCGCCGCATTTGCCGCAGTCACCGCAACAACCTGATTTTCCTGATTTTTTATCCGACGCCATTTTTACGGCGGCTGCCGTCACTGACGCCGCCACCATCAAAAAAACAACAATGGTACCAATATTTTCAAAAATAAAATTTAACATATCCTCACCTTTTTCTTTCCTTATGCGTCAACCGCTCTGACCGTCGGCTTATTGTATTTTTTCTGCGGACGAACCAGCATATAAATCATAAAGCCGAGAACAACTACCGCCGCTATTACTCCGAGAATATCTGCCTGACCGATAAACAGCATACCAAACTGATAAATCATAAAGGATACAGCATAAGCAAAAACACACTGATAGCCGATGGCAAAGAGAGTCCATTTGGCGCTGTTCATTTCTCTTCTGATTGCTGACATTGCGGCACAGCACGGGGCGCAAAGCAGATTGAATACCAAAAATGAATAACCAGCCACGGGAGTGAACTCTTCAAAATCAAGCACTCCGAATACTCCGACAACCTCTTCCTTAGCGACGAGTCCCATAATCGTGGCAATAGCGGCTTTTATATTTCCGAAGCCCAGCGGTATAAATATCGTCTTTATAGCGTTACCGATAATACCGAGCAGTGATGATTCCAGCTGCATATCAGTATCAAATCCGATACCGCCGTTTTCCAGCTTTCCGAAATGAGACGCTACCCACACGAACACCGTCGCAATCAAAATGACCGTTCCTGCTTTTTTTATAAATGACGAGGCGCGCTCCCACATTGAACGAAGCACATTGCCTGCCGTGGGCATATGATATGCCGGAAGCTCCATTACAAACGGCGCCGTATCACCGGCAAACAGCCGTGTTTTCTTAAGCATAATTCCTGAAATCACAACTGCCGCCACTCCGACAAAGTAAGCGCTGGGCGCCACCCACCATTCGCCGTGAAAAAGCACTGTGGAAATAAGCGCAACAACCGGCATTTTAGCACTACAGGGTATAAAGGTTGTGGTAATTACAGTCATTCTGCGGTCGCGCTCATTTTCAATGGTTCGGCTCGCCATTATACCGGGGACACCACAGCCTGTGCCTACAAGCATTGGGATAAAGGATTTGCCGGAAAGACCGAATTTTCTGAAAATTCTGTCCATGATAAACGCAACACGGGACATATATCCGCACCCCTCAAGAAACGCCAGCAAAATGAAGAGCACCAGCATCTGGGGAACAAATCCCAGAACTGCTCCGACACCGCCGATGATTCCGTCCACCACAAGACTTTTAAGCCAGTCGGCGCAGTTTATTGAATCAAGGGCGTGCTCTGTAATGGTAGGTATACCGGGCACGTAAATTCCGTAATCCAGCGACTGCGGAACATTTTGAGAAGTCAGTGCATCATTAACAGCATAGGAAATATCATAGCCGTCCTTGGCAAGAGAATCTCCGTAAGAAGCATATGCCTCTTCAAAAGCGGCATAATCCCCGTCCGTCATAGCTGACTGAAGCTCCTTAGCGCCGACAGCGTCATCAGCCGCAGCTGCATTAACCGTGTCAACAACATCCTGAGTCCAGATATACTCAGCGGCGAAATCATTCATAGCGTCGTTGTACTGGCTCTGCCCTGTCAGGTGCCAGCCGTCGCCGAACACGCCGTCGTTCATCCAGTCAGTTACAAATGTACCCACGGTAGTCCACGAAATGTAATAAACAAGAAACATTACAATAACAAATATCGGCAGCGCTAAAAATCTGTTTGTAACAATTCTGTCGATTTTGTCCGAGGTGGAAAGCTTGCCAGCGCCAGCCCTTTTATACGCTCCTTTAATGAGATCTGTTATGTAGTTGTATCTCTCGTTTGTGATAATGCTTTCGGCGTCATCGTCAAGCTTTTTTTCTGTATCGCTTATCAGGCGCTCTACTTTTTTTAGCGTATCTGTGCTAAGCTTCAGCCTTGCCAGCACCTTTTCATCACGCTCAAAAACCTTAACGGCATACCAGCGCTTCTGCACAGCGGGTACTCCATGAAGGGCGATTTTTTCTATATCGGAAATAACATTTTCCACTGTGGCGGAAAATGTCTGTAGCTTTGCGGTTTTATGAGACCTTGCCGCCTCTGTCGCCGCCTGAGCAGCCTCGTCAATACCCGTCATCTTCAAGGCGGATATCTCAACAATCGGGCAGCCGATACGGCGTGATAGTTCGTCAATACGTATTCTGTCGCCGTTCTTTTTCACTATATCCATCATATTAAGAGCCGCAACCACCGGAATGCCCAGTTCAATAAGCTGAGTTGTAAGATACAGATTTCTCTCAAGATTAGTTGCGTCAATTATATTTAAAATGGCGTCGGGCCGCTCGTCGACAAGATAATTTCGGGCGACTACCTCCTCAAGGGTATACGGAGAAAGAGAATAGACTCCGGGCAGGTCCGTAACAATAACATTTTGGTCTTTTTTCAGCCTGCCTTCCTTTTTTTCAACAGTAACACCCGGCCAGTTACCGACAAACTGATTTGAGCCTGTCAGCGCATTAAAAAGTGTAGTCTTTCCGCAATTCGGATTACCTGCAAGAGCGATTTTGATTTCCATATGTAATTCCCTTCACTAATTTATCACACTGTCTTATATGAGTTAGTGGCTGCTAACCTGTAACTGTCCTATATCATTTCGCTATCTGTATAATATGAAGTGATTTTTATTTAACCTCAATCATATCGGCGTCTGCCTTTCTGAGTGTAAGCTCATAACCTCTAACAGTAACTTCAATGGGGTCGCCCAGCGGTGCAGCCTTGCGGACATAGACGTTTACTCCCTTGGTAATGCCCATATCCATAATTCTTCTTTTCAAGGCGCCTTCTCCGTGCAGCTTAACTACAGTTGCACTTTTGCCTATTTTAATCTGTTTGAGTGTTTTCATTTTTCTCCGCTTTCTGTCCAGAGTCAAATCAATTTAACATATGACTTGGCTCGTCTGATGTATGTTTTTAGTTAGCCTTTACTAATCGCGTATATGTTAGCATTAGCTAACTATTTTGTCAATAATAAAAATTTAAATATTTCAAATATTTTTACACAATAATTATATGCCCTGCCGTTATTGAAAATGACATACTAAAATGATATAATGAATAAAATATAATTAAATTAAAGAATGTGAGCGTGACGGCATGAAGATTCATGAATCCGCAGAAAATTATCTGGAAACAATACTGATGATAAAAAACAAGAAAGGGCTTGTTCGGTCTATTGACATAGCAAACGAGCTGGAATTCTCCAAACCCAGCGTCAGCGTGGCGATGAAGAACTTAAGGCAAAACGGTTACATTGATGTGGACGAAAACGGATATATTACCCTGCTGGAGAGCGGACTTGAGATTGCCGAGAAAATGTATGAGCGTCACACTACGATATCCGACTGGCTCATAAGTCTGGGAGTTGATTCTCAAACAGCAGTGGACGACGCCTGCAAAATGGAACACATAATCAGCAACGAAAGCTTTGAAGCCATAAAAAAGCTTGCCGCTCAACTTAATCAGAAATAACTAAAATAAAAAGGCTGTGATTATTCACAGCCTTTTATTGTTTTATTTAGATTAATGAAAATCATACGGTTCGGAAGATCTGGAAATTATATCGCCTGTCTGGGCGTTAATTTCATACTCGTATTCCGTTGCTGAATCGTGAAATTCAATTTCGTATTCGTATACGCCGTGCTCAAAATCAAGCTTCTGCTTTTCAAAAACTACAGCGTTCTGGTCAGCTTTACTGTCGTTCAGGGCGATACTCTTAGCCTGATCGATAGTAATCTGAGCAGCAGCCTGCTGGGCTGCGGATGATGAAACATCCCCTGCTGAAGAAGCGGACTGCTGGGAAGCGACCGTCGTGTCACTGCCGGCAGTGTTTGATGCGGTAGTACTCAAAGCGCCGCCTGTAATTGTGCTGCTCTGAACGGTACCGTTGAAACTCTCATTCTTTTGCACCATACTGTTTTGTCTGTTAGCAAATGCCACAGCAGTAACAGCGGCAATACAAACTACGATTACAAGTGCGATAATGGTAATAACCTTTTTTTCACTCTTATTCATAAAAATCTTCCTTTCCAAGGTTTATTTACTTTTTATAAACATAGCTAACCAATAGTAAAGAGGAATGATTATAAATAATATACATGCATAGCCCCAGGCACCGGTCAAAATTCCGAGAAGTAAAAATACAGTTACAATGAATTCCGGAACAGGCATCAAAAGCATAAATACTTTTTTATTGTTAGCCTTACAGGCGATAGCAAATCTGTAATACATAGGCAGTGTCAGAAATACTATCCAAAGAGGATGCCATATATCAAATATCATTGACAGTGCAATATAAAGAATAACTAAGATAATCGGGAACGGGAATATCAAAAGAGCCTTTGCGACATTCGGATAAATACCGAAATCGTTAGCTTTTGAAAGAAGTGATTTCAGCTTTCCTTTAATATCCCTGTCCTTCTTATTAGTATTCGCGACTACCACCTTATCATTACTTGTATCAAGCAATTCGTCAACGGTGATGCCGTATATTTTAGCCAGAGCCATAAGATTATCAATTTCGGGAGATGCTTCGGCACGTTCCCATTTTGAAATGGACTGACGACTAATTCCAAGCTTTTCGGCAAGGACTTCCTGGCTGTACCCATTCATTTTTCTGAGCTGCTGCAGTCTGTTTGCTGTCAATAAGTTCATATCAAAATTCCTTTCTGTTTGATAATCTCATTTTACCCTTTAATCGGCAAAATGTCCACATATTTGAGTTTACATAAGGTTATTTTTCTGTCAACCGCTGGTTGCGAAGCTTATTCGTCCTTGTTCTTATCCTTCTTTTTTGAGGATTTTGAGGTTACCTTATTAAGCAGATAAGTTAAAAGAACAATAACGCCGATTACAATGAAAATACCGACCATACCGAAAAGCACAACCGGCAGGGAGTTCTTCCAGCTGTCGGCATTAATTGATACTGCCATGAGAACAGTCATTAACAAATTATACATATGCCCAATAACCTCCTGTTATGATACGAGTGTCAGGATAAGTCCGCCTGCGATTACGGAAGCGATCTGACCTGATACGTTTACACTGATTGACTGCATAAGAAGGAAGTTCTGATTATCCTCCTTAAGTCCCATCTGGTTTACAACACGTCCGCTCATCGGGAATGCGGAAATACCTGCCGCGCCGATCATAGGATTAATCTTCTTGTCGCCCTTAAGGAAAATATTGATAACCTTAGCAAACAGAACACCGCCTACGGTATCGAATACAAATGCTACAAGTCCGAGAGCAAGAATGAGGATAGTATCCCATTGTACGAACTGCTCGTAGTGCATCTGAGAAGCAACTGTGATACCGAGAAGTATTGTAATCAGGTTAGCAAGAGCGTTCTGAGCTGTTTCGGAAAGCTGATTGAGCACGCCGCACTCTCTGATAAGGTTACCGAACATCAGGAAGCCTACAAGTGCAACTGACTTCGGAGCAACAAGACCGGCGATAATGGTTACAACGATCGGGAAGAGAATCTTTGTGGTTTTTGAAACCTCACCGGGTTTATATTTCATTCTGATTCTGCGCTCTTTCTTGGTTGTTACAGCCCTGATTACAGGCGGCTGAACAATCGGAACAAGAGCCATGTAAGAGTAAGCGGCTACCATGATTGCGCCGAGATACTTTGAACCAAGCTCGTTAGCAACGAAAATAGATGTAGGACCGTCAGCAGCACCGATAATAGCAATTGACGCAGCGTCGTTTACATCGAAGAAGAAGCTTGCTACAAAGAATGTGAAGAAGATACCGAACTGAGCTGCGGCACCGAAAAGCATAAGCCACGGGTTCTTAAGCAGCGGTCCGAAATCTATCATAGCGCCGATACCGATAAACAGAAGAAGCGGGAAAAGCTCGTTTGCGATACCTGCATTAAAAAGCTCTGTCAGAGGTCCGTTTGACTCAAGCCCCTTGAGCACCGCCTCCGCATCCTGCGTAATTGCGCCTGACATCGGAAGATTTACAAGGATTGTACCAAAGCCCATAGGCAAAAGTAATGTCGGTTCCATCTGCTTTTTGATTGCCAAAAAGATAAGTATTCCGCCTACTGCCCACATTAAAACCATTCTCCATTCAATGTTGAGCACGTTGGAAAACAAATTGGCAAAATCTGACAAAACAGATGAGTTCATCAGAATTGTTTCTACCATTTTCATTTCTCCTTTTACTATAATCCTATAATCAGCCCGTTGCCGGGCAAAAAATGGCTGCGTAATTTTTAAAAACGAGACCTCATCACCAAGTGACAAAAGTCTCGTTTTAACTGCAATCAGTGTAGCGCTGACCGGGTTTCCCGTATTGACGACCAGCACATCATTTTATCAAAATAAAATGCAAACTACTCCCTTTTTCTGTATTATTATATTTAATTGAGCGTAATAAGTCAATAATTTTTTAATATAAATAATTAATTATATAACATCAAGATATATTGTTTCTTTTTTCCATGTTTTACGCGGATGGCGGCAAACAAAGTTTTGAGTCTGAATATTTGACGCATGCCTGATCCACAGAGCATAGGCAGGAAGATTTCTGAATCGCCAGCATTCGGGATATTCTTTCGCATATTCAGGTATAAAAAGTCTTCTGTCAACGGTTTCGGGAATATCGGCGTATTCAAGCTCAATATTCCTCAAAATCACGTTTTCGACTCTTTTAATTCTGCCGCCCTGCCTGTATCCGGCTATTATTATCGGTATTTCAACCCCTGAGGCAGAGATATTTGTAATCAATATATCGCTGATACTGCTTTTGGAGTTAAAAATCTTTTTGTCAAGCTCTCCGCCTTTACTCGCCTTGGCACCAAATTCAATGGCGTTGGCACTCTGAGCGTTCACTGTTTTGGCACGGTTTCTGTTACCAAGCCTTATAAAAATTGGGCAGGTGCATCTGTCCATAGTAATATTGTTGATTCTGATATTACTGAGCGCCGTTCCGTCACACGCCTCCAGCGAAATACCGCTGACGCTGCCCGGATAAAGGTCGGTCATAAACAATTTACAATCGCTTATTGTTATGTCGCTGATATCATATGTAGTTTCCGTGCCCACCTTAACTGCGTTGGTTCTGCTGATAATTTCGCAGTTTGTTATCTTGATGTTGCTCATTTTATTATGATTCAAGAGCCAGGACGCATTTTTCATAACTATGCCGTCATCGGCAGTAGAAATAAAGCAGTGGTCAATTATAACATTACTGGTACCGGCAATATCAATACCGTCGGCATTGGCAACGTTGCGGTTATTATTTATAACAAAATCGGTTATTTTTACTCCGTCGCAGTTTGACAGCTTAAAACTCCAGTAAGCGCTGTTTTCTATAATAAAATTATCTACCATAATATTTCTGCAATCCTTAAAATAGATCAGACAGCCATACTTTGAGGGATGAGCAAAACGCAGCTGAGAGCGGTAATCGCGGCGCATCTCAATAACGTCGATATACTCGGCAGGCTTTGTGTTATTGCACGGCGCCACAGGCTCCCTGCCGAAAAGATTGCCGTTGCCGTTAAGCCTTCCGCCGCCGGTCAGCCTAATGTCGCTGACATTTTCAGCATACATCAGCGCCGACTTTTCCCGCAGATTTTCGCCGTCAGGTCTTGCAGTAACGGAAGAATTTTTATCAATAAAAAGCGTAACCCCGGATTTAAGAACCACAGTACCGGAAAGATAATCGCCGCCGCTTATAAGAACTGTTCCGCTTACGGTGCTTGCAGCGTCAACCGCCTGATTTATAGCATCTGAATTATCCGTACTGCCGGTATCTGCGCCGAAATCTCTTATGTCAAAGACTTTCCCGTCAGGAACATCCTGATATCTGATATACTTATCCTCGGGATAATACGATGAAAAATCATACTCCCTTACAGCAGTATACGGCTCACCGCAGGTTACCCTCAAATCCTTACCCCTAAGCAAAGTATTTAGCTTGTCCAGAACATTTCTTCTCTTCTTTGTCATAGAAATCACCGAATTTCTCATAAAACTGACAGTGAGCGTATTCATATGAATACGCTCACTTATAATATTATATCAAATTATACCAGCAAAGTAAATACTGTTAATTATATTTGATTGGGTGTATAATTAAATCAGCGAAATATAATTTTATTTATACTTCGTCTATCAAATTCACTTCATCGGGAGGATGATATTATGATCAATATTACGGCAAGAGGCTTTGAACTTAAGCAGGGCACAAAGGACGGAATTGACAAGGAACTTAAGAGAATTGAGAAAATGCTGCCGCCCGCAGCCTCATTTGACGTTACGCTTTCTAAGGTTAAAGACGGATATAAATGTGACATAACTGTTATCAATGTTGGTTCTTTCATCCGAGGCGAGGCACAGGCGGACAGAATCGAGCCGGTGCTTGATATGGCAGTAGACGACCTCAAGAGGAAGATAAGAAAGCTTAAAACTTACTTGGTAGACAAAAAGCGCAAAGGCGGACTTGATGAATTGGCAGACGCATTCGCTCCGCTTGAAGAGGAAGTAACCATGGATGACTTTGAGCAGTACGACGCTTCCTCAGCTGAAATCAAAAGGAAAAAGACAATTACTCCTCAGATGATGACAGATGACGAGGCAATTGTTCAGATGGAAATGCTGGGGCACAGCTTTTTCGTTTATCTCGGAATCGACGGTCAGACAAAGATAGTTTATCAGCGCAAAAAAGGCTACGGACTCCTTATCTGCGGATAAAAAATTAACCACCCGGTTTACGGGTGGTTTTTTGTTTGTGGTATTAACTTATATATACTATAAAAGAAAAAAGGACTGTGAAAAATCACAGTCCTTTTTAATCAGTCAATTTCTACGGATATTTTTGCGTCGTTTCTTGTTGCCGCAGCACGCATAACAACACGGATCGCCTTGGCAATTCTGCCCTGCTTTCCGATTACTCTTCCCATGTCATCCTCTGCTACGTGAAGATGATAAACAGTTACGCCCTCTTCGTTAGGTTCGCTAACATCAACAGAAACTTTGTCGGGATCATTAACTAATCCCTTAGTGATGGAAATTAACAAATCCTTCAAAGAAAACACCTCCTGTTAAACTTTGTAAAAGAAAATCAAAGATTAAAGGATGCCTTCTTTTTTGAGAATGCTCTTAACTGTATCTGTAGGCTGAGCTCCGTTTGCTATCCATTTCTTAGCCTTGTCGGCGTCAATTTTGATTTCAGCAGGATCGGTCATTGTGTTATATGTGCCGATTTCCTCGATGAAACGTCCGTCACGGGGATATCTTGAATCTGCAACTACTACACGATAGAAAGGAGCTTTCTTAGCGCCCATACGACGAAGTCTGATTTTTACTGCCATTTTGATTACCTCCAAAAAATATAAATCTTTTTTTATTATTAAAACCAAATTAGGTTTATTTACTTGTTTTAAAATCCGAACGGATTAGAGCCGCCCATTTTGCCCATCATTTTTTCAGCCATCTGGGGATTTGCCTGCATCATGCGGCGCATCTTCTTGCTCATTTTCGGTCCGCCCTTGCCGCCGCCAAACTGTTTCATCATCTTCTGCATCTGCTTAAACTGTGAAAGAAGCTTGTTGACGTCCTCAACCTGCATACCACAGCCTGCTGCGATTCTGCGTTTTCTCGAGGGGTTGATTATATCCGGATGAGTTCTTTCCTGCTTGGTCATGGAATAGATTATTGCCCTGAATTTGCCGAAAGCGCCTTCGTCAATATCCTCGTCCTTGATCTTGCTGCCGATTCCCGGAATCATCTTTATAGTGTCCTTAAGGCTTCCCATGCGCTCGATCTGGTCGAACTGGTCCAAAAGGTCATTAAGGTCAAACTTGTTTTTAGCCAGCTTTTTTTCCAGCTCAGCCGCTTTCTTTTCGTCCAGCGACTGCTCCGCCCTCTCGATAAACGACAAAACGTCGCCCATGCCGAGTATACGTGAAGCCATACGTGAGGGGTGGAAGGTTTCAAGATTGTCAAGCTTTTCGCCTGTACCGATAAACTTAATCGGTTTACCTGTTACAGCTCTTACGGAAAGCGCTGCGCCGCCCCTGGTGTCACCGTCAAGCTTGGTAAGAATCACGCCGTCAATACCGAGTGTTTCATTAAAGCTCTTGGCAACATTAACGGCATCCTGACCTGTCATAGCGTCGATTACCAGCAGTATCTCATGGGGATGTACTGTTGAACGGATATTCTGCAGTTCCTCCATAAGCTGCTCGTCAACGTGAAGTCTTCCTGCTGTATCAAGGAAAACATAGTCGTTGCCGTGGTCTTTGGCGAACTTAACTGCCTCCTGAGCTATCAGAACGGGATTCTCGTTACCCATTTCAAAAACAGGAACGCCAACTTGCTCACCCACTACCTGGAGCTGCTTGATAGCTGCGGGACGATAAACGTCGCAGGCAACAAGCAGAGGTCTGTGCCCTTCTTTTTTCAGCTTAAGGGCAAGCTTTGCTGAGTGAGTAGTCTTACCGCTGCCCTGAAGACCGCACATCATAACCACTGTGGGTGGATGATTTGCTATTGCAAGGCGAGCTTCGTTGCCGCCCATGAGCTCGGTCAGCTCTTCGTTTACTATTTTTATAACCATCTGACCGGGAGTCAGCGACTCCATAACGTCAGCACCGATGGCTCTGTCGGTTACCTTGACGGTAAATTCCTTGGCAACCTTATAGTTAACATCAGCCTCCAGCAGAGCAAGGCGCACCTCGCGCATTGCCGCTTTTACGTCCGATTCGGTCAGTTTACCCTTGGCACGTAATTTTTTAAATGAATTTTCTAAGCGTTCGCTTAATCCTTCAAATGCCAAATAATCAGCTCCTGACTACGCTTGTTATCCCTCTTTAAGGAATGAGGCAAGTGTTTTTATACGGGCAACACAGTCGTTGATTTCCATTGAAAGCGAATGATTTAGGTTATACTCGTTGATGATTTCAGCACATTCTATGATCTCATCAATACCCTTTTTCATTTCATTAAAGCGTTTTGCAAGTCCAAGACGTTTCTCCATATCAAAGAGCTGTGCCTCGGCGCGCTTAATTGAATCACGCACTCCCTGACGTGTAATGCCCTCGTTTTCAGCTATTTCGGAAAGAGAGAGATCCTCTTCATAATAATATACGAGAAAGTCGTGCTGTTTCTGAGTAAGCATTTCGCCGTAAAAATCCAGCAAAAACGGAATCTCAAGATTTTTAGCCACAACTATCTCTCCCTTCAAAGCATAAGTGTAAAGCAATTAATCTTTACAGCAAGAGGTATTATACTAAAGTAAAGCTCCGATGTCAAGAGAATGTCAAATAAAAAAATAAATAAAATTTTCACCTTTTATATTGACACAATCTGTTGTACTAAGTCCGTTTTAAAAAAACAATATGTACCCATAAAAACACCCGATGAAAAAATCATCGGGTAATCTCTTTGTTTTGATAATAAATCTGCTCGTGGTTTATCATAGGATAGCGAATAAGCTCATAAGAATCAAGATTTTCCTCACGCATATCAACGGCGCAGATACGGTGATTGTCATATGTTTGATAGTAATAAATGCCACGGTCGGCGTTAAAACAACAGGAATACACAGTTATTTCGTACTTGTCGTTATCTAAGCGGCAGCAACCACGCTGGTTGTCCACACTGCCGAGAATATGGAAGAACTGACTGACGCTCTGCTCCTCCCCGGCTTCACACACGGAATTTAATTTCACAAACGCCGCCCTTATGAATCTTGACTGGGAGGAGAGATCCCCCGGCAGTCCGATAGCTCCCATTCCCCTGCTGTAGGCTTTTAATTCAATCGCTTTTGAAAATGTGTTTTGCGGCGGCTGTGCCGAAAGCGACATATAGTTACTGAGATTGTGCATCTGCTTTTCAAAATCGGGGCTGTTTGTGAGCACTCCCACAGGATTGTCATATACCTTTAATCCGTCCTTAACCGACTCAACGGTTATAGAACCGCTTTTGTCAGATATTATCCAGTGCAAAAGCGCCGGCGGCAGTTTTTTGCTAAAAGCAGTATTGGTAAAATTCATTTTCTCAATATAAGCCTTTGCCTCTTTTAAGTCAGCGCAATTACAAAGTATCCACGGTATAAATTCAAATGCGGCAACATTATCTTTATTTGTCACCGGTTCATTATACTGAGCCTCATCAGAAAAGTTGAGCCCTGCGGCGCAAAGTCCCTTTTCGTTCACGGCGTCATAATAAAGCGGATAGCCCTCTGCTTCAAGAGCTGTGCCGATAAATGCGTAATGGGTGCTAATCAGACCCTTGTCGGAAAATTTGAACGGATAATTTCTGGGGGTAACAATAATCTCCTCGCCATACGAGAAATCAAGGTCAAGAGTCCGTCCGAAATATAAATCATTTGTTTTAAATGTCAGCGCTGTACACATTGTTATTCATCTTCCTAAGTATAAAATTTTACTGATTTATTATGTGAGTATTTTTCACTATTATAATAAAAAATAAGCAGCCGATAACGACTGCTTAAATTTTTATGCCATAAAATTACGAATAACGGATTCGCAATCCTTAGCGTCCATAATTTTCGGCACAGGATAAAGAGGATTGCCCTCCTTGAGTGCACGCTTAACAAGAAGCGGAATATCTTCCTCTTTGATAAAATCAAATTTTTCAGGGATATTCATATTCCTGTTGAGAGTTCTGATAGCTTCGATAAAGGCTTTGCCCTTACCTGCTGTATCAAGTCCTTTACCGATACCGACTATATCTGCCAGCTTAGCAAGCTGAGGATATGCAGCGTCGGCATAGTAGTCAAGAACATACGGCAGAATAACCGCATTGGCAAGACCGTGCGGAGTACCGTAAAGACCGCCGAGATTATGAGCAATTGCATGAACATAACCTACATAGGCATGAGTAAACGCACGTCCGGCAAGGTAAGAACCTTTAAGCATATTGCCTCTTGCTTCAAGATTCTTTCCGTCATTGTATGCTGTTTCAATATTGTCAAAGATCAGCTTGGTTGCCTGCTCAGCTTCGCGGATAGTGTCCTTCGTATTACTCTTGCCGATATAAGCCTCTACCGCATGGGTAAGAGCGTCCATACCGGTGGTGGAAGTAATGTGCGGCGGAAGACCTACTGTAAGCTCGGGGTCAAGCACCGCATATTTAGGACGAAGACAAGTATCGTTGATAGCGTTCTTCTCATGGGTTTCAGGGTCGGTAACAACTGCGGCAACAGTTGTTTCGGAGCCTGTACCTGCTGTTGTCGGAACAGCAAAGAACGGCGGGAGCTTCTTATGTACCTTTAACTGACCGCGCATATTGCGAACTGTCTGATTAGGCTTTACAACTCTCGCACCTGCGGCTTTTGCACAGTCCATAGGTGAACCGCCGCCGAACGCCACGATACCCTGACAGCCGTTTTTTACGTACATATCCTTACAATCCTCAATATTCGGGATCGTAGGATTAGGCTGTACTCCGTCGAAAACAACATACTCAACTCCCACTTCAGTGAGTTTTTCAAACAAGGGGTCAAGGAGATGCAGACTCATCAATCCTTTATCGGTAACAACAAGTATCTTGCTGATACCCTTGCCCTTAATGAATTCAGGAAGCTTAAGTATGCTGCCGGCGCCCTCAAGAAGTTCAGGCTCAGACCAGTCCATAAAGCACATTGCAAGCTTAAAAACTCTTTGGTAAATTCGATACCAGCATTTTTTAAGTGTCCAGAGCATTTTGTTCCTCCTTTCAAAATATTTCTATTTTATTGTACAGTTTTAACAGATTTTTTTCAAGTGTTTTGGAAAAATAGTCTTTTAAAAAACAATTGCATATGATATTATGATTTTAAAGTTAATATAAATATATAAGACACAACCGCACGGGGGTAAAATAATGGACAACGAAAAACTGATTTTCTGCGGCAATAACGAGCGTTTTCTCACAAAGGAACTGACGCAGCAGAGCAACGAATCTAACGGCGGAACAGCGTTTAGGATACCGAGCCTTGTTAAGGCTGGCGACACTCTTATCGCAGTAATTGACAAGCAGTCCTGCGGCGCAGACTGGGGATTCATAGAACTGGCTGTAAGAACCAGCAGCGACGGCGGAGAAACCTGGACTGATATTCAGACAATAGCGGCGCCGCCTGCAAGAGAAACAAAGCTGACTGACGACTGCTACGCATCGGCGTTTTTTATTGACCCGTGCATGGCAGTGGCGCAAAACGGCGAGGTTATCATGATAGTGGATTTCTATCCCGAATGCAAGGGACTGCACAACAAGCGCCTGCTTGACAAAAAGAAAATCCCGTATTCTATGTACAAAAATAAAATGTATCCCGTAATATATGACCGCGACGGGAATTTCTATCTTATCACAGAAAACGGCGCTGTGCTGGATCACCGCTATAATGAAACGGAGTACAAAGTGACCGACTGGAAAGGCTCACTTTACAAAGGTGACGAATACGTCGGCAATATTTATCTTAACGGAAAGACGGGCAGTAATGAGGCTGACGCAGTGACCACCTTCGGTGCTCCGCTGAAAGCGCCGAAGCGCAACTATGTCTTTATGCTCAAAAGCTCGGACAACGGAAAGACCTGGTCCGACCCGGTTGATATAACAGGCGATTTCCTTATCAAAACTGACGGAACTTTTTTAGGCGTAGCTCCCGGCGTAGGACTTACCGCTCAGGACGGCAGAATTATTATGCCCCTGTACGTTGACCGCAAGGAAACTGTCAGTGTATACAGCATTGACAACGGAGAGACATGGCACAGAATGACCCAGCAGCCCTACTCCTGCAATATTGACGAGTGGCAGGCTGTGCAGGCGCCCGACGGGGCAATTCTCGGACTCGGAAGACAAAAGCATTACGGCAAAACTCCCCTTTCCATCTCATATGACAACGGCAAACACTGGGTAAAAGCAAAGCCAACTGCGCTTTATGCTCCGAAATGCCAGAAGAGCGTCATCAGTATCGGCAATTACGTCTTCTGCTCGCACCCTTCTGAAAAGAAGAGAGAAAACGGAGTTATAACCGTAGGCAGATTCAGCAGAGTTAAAGGACGAACCGTCGGTATCAACTGGTACTCTGAGGTGGAGATAAACAAGGGATTTTTTGCTTACTCCTGCTTGGCACAGGTGGACGACGAGCACATCGGTGTACTTTATGAGGCTCAGCCCAGTTCATACATATGCTTTAAAAAGTTTAAAATTTCAGATTTGATTTAACTGCAAATATTCATTGATTATACATATATATACTTCTAAAAACATATACAAACATAACAAGAAAAGGACAGTCGGCTGACTGTCCTTTAAATTTATTCGGTATTATCTTAAACAAGCTCGATGATGCACATCTCAGCTGCGTCGCCGCGACGTGGGCCTGTTTTGACAATACGGCAATAACCGCCGTTTCTGTCGCTGTATTTTGGAGCAACCTCATCAAAAAGTTTCTTTGCCACGTCTTCCTTAGTAACATAAGAAAGAACCTGTCTTCTTGAATGGAGAGTATCGTTTTTGCCGAGAGTGATCATCTTCTCAGCCATAGCACGAACTTCCTTTGCTCTTGTAACGGTAGTTTCAATCTTGCCGTTTTCTAAAAGATAAGTAACCATACCTCTGAGCATAGCCTTTCTGTGATCAGTTGGGCGGCCCAGCTTTCTGCTACCTGGCATTGAAATTCCCTCCTTTAGTCCTCTTCCTTGCTGAGTCCGAAACCGAGTGAAGCAAGTTTTGCAACAACTTCGTCAAGTGACTTGCGGCCAAGGTTTCTGACTTTCATCATATCTTCTTCTGATTTACCAATCAGATCTTCTACGGTATTAATGCCTGCTCTCTTGAGACAGTTGAACGAACGAACTGAAAGATCAAGCTCTTCAATAGTCATTTCAAGAACCTTTTCCTTGCTGTCATCGTCTTTTTCAACCATAATGTCCTGATTTCCGATTTCCTCGGAAAGATCAACAAAGAGCATAAGGTGGTCATTGAGAATCTTTGCGGCGAGTGAAGCCGCCTCGTCAGCCGGGATGGTACCGTCTGTCTCAATGTCGAGAATGAGTTTGTCAAGATCGGTCTGCTGACCTACACGGGTGTTTTCAACAGTGTAGTTCACCTTAAGAACAGGTGTGTAAATAGAGTCGATTGCTATTGTACCGATGGGCAGATCCAAAAGCTGCTTGTTTCTGTCACACGGAACATAACCTCTGCCGTGGTCGGCAGTGAGCTCCATAACTACATTTGCACCTTCATCAAGATAAGCGATATGAAGGTCCGGATTAAGAATCTCAACATCTGCGTCATGCTTGATATCGCCGGCAGTGATTTCACCTGCGCCGGAAACTTCAATGTAAAGAGTCTTAGGATTCTCGTCATGTATCTTAAGAATTACATTTTTAAGATTAAGGACGATTTCCGTTACATCTTCCTTAACATGAGGGATTGT
The DNA here is from genome assembly GCA_019115455.1 of Candidatus Eubacterium faecigallinarum. Classification (GTDB taxonomy): domain Bacteria; phylum Bacillota; class Clostridia; order Oscillospirales; family Acutalibacteraceae; genus Eubacterium_R; species Eubacterium_R faecigallinarum. The sequence goes on along the minus strand of DXDN01000025.1, from coordinate 47,169 downwards.
TGAAAATTCGTGTAAAACACCATCAATCTTTACGGAAGTGATTGCATAACCCGGAAGAGAAGAAAGAAGAACTCTTCTCATGCTGTTGCCGAGAGTAGTGCCGAAGCCTCTTTCAAGGGGCTCAACAATAAATCTGCCGGTGCTGCGGCTTCCGATAGTAGACACATCTACAATCTCGATTTTAGGCTTATCAATTTCGATCATTTAAAAGCCTCCTAAATGTTGTATTTGTTTTCGCTAAATAACAGCTCAGCTATTATTTAGAGTAGAACTCAACGATCAAATGCTCTTCAACAGGTGTTGCTATCTCATCTCTATCAGGGAGCTTAACAATTTTCGCTTCCATAGCGTCCTTGTTGACATCAACCCACTGCGGAACAGGACGTGACGCATTTGACTCAACGATTGACTTAAACTCGTCAGTTGTCTTGCTCTTATCCTTAACGGCAACAACGTCGCCAGCTTTAAGGAGATAAGAAGGAATATCAACCTTCGTACCGTTTACAGTGAAATGAGCATGATTTACAAGCTGGCGTGCCTGAGCTCTTGAGCTTGCGAAACCTGCTGTATAAACAACATTGTCCAAACGGCTTTCACAAATCTGGAGAAGGTTTGAACCTGTAACTCCTGCCTTGCGCTCAGCCATAAGGAAGTATTTGTGGAACTGTCCCTCGCTGATTCCGTAGTAACGACGAGCGGACTGCTTTGCACGAAGCTGAAGACCATACTCTGAAGTCTTCTTTCTGTTCTGACCGTGCTGACCCGGCGCATATGAACGACGGTCGAGTGCACATTTGCTTGTATAACATCTGTCACCCTTGAGGAAAAGCTTCTTGCCCTCACGACGACAAAGCTTACAAGCAGGTCCTGTATATCTTGCCATATCAAGTTACCTCCAAGTTTATACTATACGCGGCGTCTTTTGGGTGGACGGCAGCCATTGTGTGGAATAGGAGTAACATCTTTAATAAGACTTACATCCAGACCTGCTGTCTGAAGAGCTCTGATAGCTGATTCACGTCCTGATCCCGGACCCTTAACGTAAACTTCAACAGTTTTCATTCCGCACTCTACTGCTGTTTTTGCTGCAGCTTCAGCGGCTGTTGCAGCAGCAAAAGGAGTAGACTTTCTTGAGCCGCGGAATCCCATCTCACCGGCAGAAGCCCATGAAACGGCGTTGCCGTTGATATCGGTAATTGTTACGATTGTGTTGTTGAAGGTTGATTGAATATGGGCAGCACCACGCTCTATATTTTTCTTCTCACGGCGCTTGCGTGAGCCTGTGGTCTTTTTAGTAGCCATACTATTTGTTTCCTCCTACTTATTTCTTCTTATTTGCTATCGTCTTCTTAGGACCTTTGCGTGTACGAGCGTTGTTCTTTGAAGTCTGGCCTCTTACCGGCAGACCCTTTCTGTGTCTAACGCCACGATAGCAACCAATTTCGATAAGTCTCTTGATGTCAAAAGCTGTATCCCTGCGAAGGTCACCCTCAACAGTAAGATGATTGGTGATATAGTCGCTGAGCTTCTTAACATCGTCTTCCGTCAAATCTCTGCAACGAGTGTTAGGATCAATACCTGTTGCTTCGATAACTTTTTTAGAAGTAGTAAGACCGATACCGTAAATATAGGTAAGACCGATCTCTACTCTCTTGTCATTAGGTAAGTCAACACCTGAAATACGTGCCATACTACTGTTTACCTCCGATTGTTAGTTCAGGTTTAGCCCTGACGCTGTTTATGCTTTGGATTTTCACAGATAACCATTACTTTTCCGTTGCGCTTTATAACTTTGCACTTTTCGCAAATTTTCTTTACAGAAGGTCTAACTTTCATTTTGAATATCCTCCTAAATAATTTACTTGGAACGCCATATAATACGACCCTTTGTAAGGTCATAAGGTGACATTTCAATTGTTACCCTGTCACCGGGAAGAATGCGGATGTTGTTCATCCTGAGCCTTCCGCTGATGTGGGCAGTTATAATGTGGCCATTCTGAAGAGTTACCTTAAAGGTTGTGTTAGGTAAAACCTCAACAACAGTACCTTCAACTTCTATCATATCTGACTTGGACATCTTATACCTCGCTGAAAATGTTAATACGATTGATGTTTCTATATTATTAACTGGAATCACATTACGGCGTAATCGCCAGCAATTGACTTTACCGTCAGACTCTTGTCAGTATAACCGGACCGTTGGAGGTGACTGCCACTGTGTGCTCAAAGTGAGCTGACAGTTTTCCGTCGGCGGTTTTTACCGTCCAGCCGTCTGAAAGTTGTTTAACCTTATAGGTTCCCAGATTAATCATTGGTTCAATTGCCAATGTCATTCCGGGTAACAGTCTGATACCACGACCTGCGTGACCGAAGTTTGGTACGCTTGGCTCTTCATGAAGTTTTGTTCCGACGCCGTGACCGACAAAATCTCTCACAACGCCGTATCCTCTCTCCTCGCAGTAGGTCTGAACCGCATTTGCAATATCGCCGATTCTGTTGCCAGGAACAGCCTGCTCGATGCCTTTGTAAAGGCTCTCACGGGTGGTGTCCATCAGCCGCTTTGCTTCGGGAGAGCAAGTCCCAGCCGCAAATGTGGCAGCATTATCGCCGTTATAGCCGTTTTTAGCAGCTCCAAGATCTATGCTGACTATATCGCCCTCACGGATTATACGGTCAGCGCTGGGGATACCGTGGATAACCTCATCATTAATAGATATACATGCGGTAGCAGGAAATCCGGCATAATTTAAAAAGTTAGGTGTAGCGCCGTGTTTTATAATAAACTTGTACGCTATCTCGTCGATCTCCTTGGTGGAGACTCCCGGCTTTACCGCCTCGCCTGCTACCATTAATGCTTCAGCAGATATCTGACAAGCTTCCTTCATCAGCTCCAGTTCGCGGCTGCTTTTAAGCACTATCATGTTAATCCTCCAATGCTGCGAAAACAAGCGCTGTTGTATCAGCAACTTCTTCCTGTCCCTCAACTATCACAAGTTTGCCGAGCTTAGAATAAAAATCCTTAAGAGGCTCTGTCATCTCGTGATACTCGGCAAGTCTTGCCTGAACCGTTTCGGGAGCATCGTCTTTTCGCTGAATAAGTTCGCCGCCGCAGGAATCACAGATTCCGTCAACCTTTGGCTTCTTATACTCAATGTGATATGAGTTAGCACATTTTGAGCATACGCGGCGACCGCTCATTCTTTTTGTTATGGCTTCGTCTGAAACCTCGATATCTACAACTTTATCAATTTCAATTCCCGCATCCTCAAGCGCCTGAGCCTGAGGAATGGTTCTTGGAAAACCGTCGAGAATGAAACCATTTTTGCAGTCGTCTTCTTTGAGTCTGTCCTTGATTATACCGATTACAACCTCATCCGGAACAAGCTGACCGGCGTCCATAAACGCCTTTGCTTTCATTCCCATGTCCGTGCCGTCTTTTACAGCGGCGCGAAGAATGTTTCCTGTTGAGATTGCGGGAATACCGTATTTATCAACAATCTTTTCTGCCTGGGTACCTTTGCCGGCACCTGGAGCACCGAGAAGAATAAGTTTCATAAATATCACCCCTGTTAAATTAATCAAGGAAGCCCTTGTAGTGACGCATCATCATCTGAGATTCAAGCTGACGAACTGTTTCAAGAGCAACACCGCACATAATGATAAGTGATGTACCGCCCAGTGAAATTGTCATTCCGCCGTCATCTCCGCCCTCAGTAAGCGGCGGGATAGCCAAATCACAGATAAGTGAATAAATGATTGGGAACAGTGCGATAATTGAAAGCATTAACGCACCGATAAGGGTAAGTCTGGAGAGAACTCTGAAAATGTAATCAGAGGTCGGTCTGCCAGGTCTGATACCCGGAATAGCTCCGTTATTTTTACGGAGATTGTTTGCCATTTCAATAGGATTGTACTGAATTGTACTGTAGAAATAAGCAAAGAATATGATAAGCAGGAAGTACATTAACGCATACCACCAGGAATCGCCCTGGAAAGCGTTGAAGAATTTCTCCCAGAATGTACCTTCATACTTACTCTCAGAAATAAACATCTGAACTGTTCCCGGAAGTGAAAGGATTGAGGAAGCGAAGATTACGGGAAGTACGCCGCTCATATTTACCTTGATAGGCATATGAGTTGACTGACCGCCCATCTGCTTTCTGCCGACAACACGCTTTGCGTATGTGATTGGCAGTCTTCTTTCCGAATTGTCCATAAACACAATGTATGCAATCATAAGAAGGAAGATTACGCATACAAGGGGAACAAGGAATCTGTAAACGAGTCTACCGGTATCAAGATACTGGAAGAGCTGCTTAATGAGAGTCGGGAAACGAGATACGATACCTGCGAAAAGGATGATTGAGATACCATTACCTATACCGCTGATAGTGATCTGCTCGCCGAGCCACATGATTATAGCGGTTCCGGCAGTAAGAACAAGAATAATAACTACAGCCTGGAACACAGCGTCAAATCCTGTGAAAGCCTCACCGTTTACATCCATTAAAAGATAATTATTTGCACGAAGATAGAAGAAATAAGCAAGTGACTGCAAAAGACCGAGTACAACAGTTACAACTCTTGTAATTGAGGCGATCTTCTTTCTGCCCTCTTCGCCTTCTTTCTGAAGCCTTTCCAGTGCAGGAATGGCAACAGCAAGAAGCTGCATAATAATTGAAGCGTTAATGTAAGGAGTGATTGACATTGCGAAAATCGTTCCGTATGTGAATGCACTACCTGTCATAAGGCTTAAATACGTCAGTATTGTATTTCCCTTACCAACGCTGATTTCATCAACAATGTTAAGAAAAGGCACCGGAATGAATGAACCAATCCTGAATACAAGGACAATAAATGCAGTAAACAGTATCTTTTTACGTATATCTGCTACTTTCCATGCATTTATGATGGTTTTTATCATTTAGAGCACCTCCACCTTACCGCCTGCAGCTTCAATCTTTGACTTTGCTGCCTCACTTACGGCAGTAGCCTTTACGGTAATTGCCTTGGTGATCTCACCTTTGCCGAGAATCTTTACACCGTCAAGTGTTTTCTTGATGATACCTGCATCAACAAGAGCCTGAGCATCAACAGTAGCTCCGTCCTCAAACTTATCGTTGAGTGTGGAAAGGTTAACAACTGCATACTCTGTAGCAAAAATGTTGTTGAAACCTCTCTTCGGTACACGTCTCTGAAGAGGCATCTGACCGCCTTCAAAGCCAAAGCGTCTGCTGTAGCCTGAACGTGACTTCTGACCCTTCTGACCTTTACCTGAAGTTTTACCCTGTCCTGAAGCAGTACCTCTGCCGATTCTCTTTACGCTCTTCTTTGAGCCCTGAGCGGGAGAAAGTTCATGTAATTTCATATCTGCACCTCCCCTTATTCGTCAATAACAGTTACGAGATGAGCTATTTTATCAAGCTTACCCCTTGTCTGAGCGTTGTCAGGCTGAACTGTTACATTGCCTATTTTGCGAAGACCAAGTGAGTGGGCGGTGGCAATCTGATCCGCTTTACTGCCGATTAAGCTCTTGGTGAGCTTTATTTTAATATCTGCCATTTTTCCACCCTCCTTAACCTAAAATATCTTTTGTAGCTTTGCCGCGAACCGCTGCAACCTCGTCGGCTGTTCTGAGCTTGCTCAGACCGTCGATTGTTGCTCTTACAACATTGCAGGGATTGTTGGAACGGATAGCCTTTGTTCTTACGTCCTTAATGCCGACTGTTTCAACAACGGCACGAACCGGACCGCCGGCGATAACGCCGGTACCTTTCGGAGCTGGCATAAGCAATACTTCACCGGCACCGTATTTGCCCTTGATTTCATGAGGAATTGTTGTTCCTCTGAGAGCAACCTTGATTACATTTTTCTTGGCGTCTTCGATACCCTTACGGATAGCGTCCGGAACTTCGCCTGACTTACCGATACCGAAACCTACAAGACCGTTACCGTCGCCAACAACTACGAGAGCTGAGAATTTGAAAATTCTACCACCCTTTACGGTTTTTGATACACGGTTAATTGTTACTACTCTTTCTTCAAGCTCCATTGAAGATACGTCAATCTTTGCCATAAAAATTTACCTCCTTCGTTAGAACTTAAGTCCGCCCTCACGAGCGCCGTCGGCAACTGCTGCCACACGTCCGTGATAAACGTAACCGCCGCGGTCAAAAACGCACTTTTCAATACCCTTTGCCTTGGCTCTTTCTGCTATTGTCTTACCCACAGCCTTAGCTGCTTCTACATTTCCGCCGTACTCTGTGAAGTCCTTCTCAACTGTTGAAGCAGAAGCGATTGTAACGCCTGCAACATCGTCGATCAACTGCACGTAAATATTGCTGAGAGAGCGATATACGTTAAGTCTTGGACATTCAGCAGTACCGCTGATCTTACCGCGCACTCTTGTGTGGCGCTTTTTTCTTGCCTTATTGGCATCCTGTCTTGAAACCATTGTATTTCACTCCTTCCCTTATTTCTTACCTGCTTTTCCTTCTTTACGACGGATGTGCTCGTCTGAGTACTTAATACCCTTGCCCTTATACGGCTCCGGCGGTCTCTTCTCGCGAACCTGAGCTGCGAACTGACCAACCTTCTGCTTATCAGCACCGCTGATAACGATTGAGTTTGCCGATGGACATTCGATCTTAATGCCCTCAGGAGCTTCCATTGTAACCTGATGTGAGAAACCGAGGTTCATAACGAGCGTGCTGCCCTGAAGCTGAACACGGTAACCTACACCGTTAACCTCTAATGTTTTCTTGAAACCTTCCGTAACACCGGTAACCATGTTGGCAATAAGTGTACGAGTAAGACCGTGAAGAGATCTGTTTTCTTTCTGATCGTTAGGTCTGCTAACGATGATTTCACTGCCCTCAACACTGATATCCATATTAGGATGAGCATCCATTGTAAGAGTTCCGTTAGGTCCTTTTACGGTAACAGTGTTGGCATTGATATTAACATCAACGCCGGCAGGAATTGTAATTGGCTTTAAACCGATACGTGACATCCTGACTGCACCTCCTTACCAAATGAATGCCAGAACTTCGCCGCCCACGTTCTGCTTGCGGGCTTCTCTGTCTGTCATAATGCCCTTAGAAGTTGAAACGATTGCAACACCGAGTCCCTTCATAACCTTGGGCATATCCTCAACGTTTGAATAAATACGAAGACCGGGCTTTGATACTCTGCGAAGACCAGTGATAACCTGGCTCTTACCCTCGCCGTACTTGAGTGTTACACGGATAACACCCTGCTTACCGTCCTCGATCATTTTGTAGTTTTTGATATATCCTTCATCAACAAGAATCTGAGCGATTGCCTTCTTCATGTTTGACGCAGGAATATCTACTGAATCGTGCTTTGCTGAATTAGCATTACGGATTCTCGTAAGCATATCAGCGATTGGATCTGTAATGTGCATTGATAATTCCTCCTTGTTAGATTAGCAATTCTCAGTTCTTACCAAGATGACTTCTTAACTCCCGGGATCTCGCCCTTGTGAGCAAGCTCTCTGAAGCAGATTCTGCATACACCGTACTTGCGAAGATAAGCATGAGGTCTACCGCAGATCTTGCATCTGTTATACTGTCTTGTTGAATACTTAGCCGGCTTAGCCGCCTTAACTTTCATAGATGTTTTTGCCACGATAATCCCTCCTTACTCTGCAAACGGTGCACCGAGCAACTTAAGAAGCTCACGAGCTTCCTCGTCGGTGTTTGCAGTTGTTACCATAATAATATCCATACCGCGAACGGCATCGATCTTGTCATAATCAATTTCAGGGAAAATCAACTGTTCCTTAACGCCCATAGCATAGTTGCCTCTGCCGTCAAAGGAATTAGCGTTGATACCTCTGAAGTCACGAACTCTTGGAAGTGCGAGATTGAAGAATCTCTCAAGGAATTCATACATTCTGTCGCCACGAAGTGTAACCTTAACTCCAACGGGCATACCCTCACGGAGTTTGAAGTTAGCAACTGATTTCTTAGCGCGGCAGATAACCGGTCTCTGGCCGGTAATTGTCTGAAGGTCATTGATTATTGCGTCAACAACCTTAGAATTCTCACGTGCTTCACCGCAACCAACATTGATAACAATCTTGTCAAGCTTTGGGATTTGCATAACAGACTTGTAACCGAATTTCTTCATCAATGCCGGTGCAATATCATTTTTATATGTTTCTTTCAATACTGCTGCCATTGTTATGTTCCTCCCTCACTTAAAATTCGTTGCCGCACTTTTTGCAAACGCGCTTGCCGTCCTTGCGGCCAACACGTGTTGCCTCGCCGCATTTAGGGCAAACAAGCTGAACCTTTGAAGCGTAGAGCGCTGACTCTACCTCAACGAGACCGCCTGCCTCACCCATCTTACGGGGTTTAACATGCTTTGTAACAACGTTGACTTTCTTAACGATGACTTTATCCTCTTTTGGACTTACAGCGATTACCTCGCCCTTAACGCCCTTTGATTTGCCGCTGAGTACCAGCACGGTATCACCGGTTTTTACAAACATTTTACTCATACTTTCGCCCTCCAATTAAAGTACTTCCGGAGCGAGTGAAAGGATCTTCATATAGTCCTTTTCACGCAGCTCACGAGCTACAGGCCCGAAAATACGAGTACCACGAGGAGTTTTATCCTCTCTAATAATTACGGCAGCATTTTCGTCAAAACGAATGTACTGACCGTCGTCACGACGTACACCTTTAGTTGTACGAACGATGACTGCTTTAACAACTTCGCCCTTCTTAACAACACCGCCGGGAGCTGCTTTCTTGACGCTGGCTACGATTACATCGCCGATATTTGCATATCTTCTGCCTGAACCGCCCAGAACTCTGATGCAGAGAAGCTCTTTAGCGCCTGTGTTGTCAGCAACTTTAAGACGACTTTCCTGTTGTATCACAGCAATTTCCTCCTTCGTACTGCAAAATAACACTTTGCTAAGTTGCAGTTATTATTTCATATTGACTAAATTTAAAAAAGCTGTAAATCGTAACGATTATTTAGCTTTCTCGACAATGTTAACCACACGCCATCTCTTGTCCTTGCTGTATGGGCGGCACTCCATGATAAGTACCTTGTCACCGATACCGCACTCGTTATTTTCGTCGTGTGCCTTGTACTTTACAGTACGGTTTACAATTTTATTGTAAAGCGGATGACGTACCCTGTCCTTAATAGTAACAACAACGGTTTTGTCCATCTTATCGCTTGTAACAATACCTACTCTGGTTTTTCTGAGGTTTCTTTCCATTATTCAGTTACCTCCTTCTTAAGAATTAGCGCTTTCAAGTTCGATTTCTCTCTCAACTGTTTTGATGCGAGCGATATCTTTCTTGACAGCCTTAATTCTCATGGGATTGTCGAGCTGGTTGATGGCCTGCTGGAAATGCAGGTTGAAAAGCTCTTCTTTAAGCTCTGCAAGCTTTGCTTTTCTCTGCTCTGCTGAAAGAGCCTTGATTTCTGATGCCTTCATTACTGCTCGCCTCCCTCTTCTTCTTTCTTAACAAACTTACACTTTACAGGAAGCTTGTTTGCCGCAAGACGCATAGCCTCACGGGCTGTTGCCTCGTCAACGCCGCCGAGCTCAAACATAACTCTTCCCGGCTTAACTACTGCTACCCAGTAGTCAACGTTACCTTTACCTTTACCCATACGGGTGTCAGCAGGTCTTGCCGTGATCGGCTTGTCGGGGAAAATCTTGATCCATACTTTACCGCCACGCTTTGTGTAACGTGTCATTGCGATACGGGCAGCCTCAATCTGAGCTGCTGTGATCCATGCCGGCTCTGTTGTTTGAAGACCAAACTCGCCGTAGGTTACTTTGTTTCCTCTTGTAGCTACGCCGGTCATACGGCCTCTGTGCTGCTTTCTGTGCTTTACACGCTTAGGTAAGAGCATTATCTTTTTCCCCCTTCCTTACGATTTGATCTTCTCTTGTTCCTGTTACGGGACTCGTGAAGAACCTCTCCCTGATAGATCCAGGTCTTAACACCGATTCTGCCGTAGGTTGTTTTAGCCTCTGCAAAACCGTAATCAATGTCCGCACGGAGAGTCTGAAGCGGAATTGTACCTTCTTTATAAGTTTCAGAACGAGCGATTTCAGCACCGCCGATTCTGCCTGAAACCATGATTTTGATACCGCGGGCACCAAATCTCATTGTGTTTCTGATAGCGCCTTTAACAGCTCTTCTGAAAGATACACGTCTCTCAAGCTGCTGAGCGATATTCTGTGCAACGAGTGTTGCGTTAAGGTCGGGCTGCTTAATCTCAACGATGTTGATGAAAACTTCGTTAGCGTTCTTGCCCAGCTTCTTAGCGCATATAGCCTTGAGCTTTTCGATTTCAGCACCCTGCTTACCGATTACCATACCCGGCTTAGCGCAGTGGATGTTGATTCTAACTCTCTTGGCGTCTCTTTCGATCTCAACTTTAGGAACACCTGCGCCGTAGAGGGTTTCAAGGAGATACTTACGAAGCTTGTAATCTTCAACAAGTGTATCGCCGAATTCACCCTTCTTTGCGTACCAGCGGGAGTCCCAGTTCTTGATAACACCGATTCTTAAACCGGTTGGATTACATTTCTGTCCCATTTAACTTTACCTCCTCGCTTAGTCTTCCATTTCCTTAACGGTAATGGTGATGTGTGATGTTCTCTTATTGATTCTGTATGCTCTGCCCTGTGCTCTTGCCTGAATTCTCTTAAGAGTAGGACCGGCAGTTGCGTTGCAGTAGCTTACTACTAATCTTGATACGTCCATATTGTTGTTGTTTTCAGCGTTTGCCATGGCTGATTTGAGAACCTTCATAACAGGCTCGCAGGCAGCCTTCGGTGTGTACTGAAGGATTGCCATTGCCTTGTCGGCAGGCTGATTTCTGATAAGATCAAGAACAATCTGCACCTTTCGAGGAGAGATACGGACGTAGGTTGCTTTAGCTGTTGCTTCCATAATAATTCTCCTTTCGATTACTTAGATGTCTTAGAGCCGGCGTGGCCTCTGAATGTTCTTGTCGGCGCGAACTCGCCGAGCTTGTGTCCAACCATATCCTCTGTAACATATACAGGAACATGCTTTCTTCCGTCATGAACAGCAAATGTGTGTCCTACGAATTCAGGGAAGATTGTTGAACTTCTTGACCAGGTCTTGATAACCTGCTTGTCGCCTGAAGCGTTAAGCGCTTCAACCTTTTTGAAGAGACTTTCTTCTACATAAGGTCCTTTTTTAGTACTTCTGCTCATATTAATCTTCTCCTTTCTTCTTATTTACCGTTACGACGGCGAACGATTAACTTATTAGATGCCTTCTTCTTATTACGTGTCTTATAACCAAGAGCAGGCTTGCCCCAAGGTGTACACGGACCTGGACGGCCGATTGGTGACTTACCTTCACCACCACCGTGCGGGTGGTCGTTCGGGTTCATTACAGAACCGCGGACTGTAGGTCTCCAACCCATGTTGCGCTTACGTCCGGCTTTACCGATCTTTACGTTAGCGTGGTCAGAGTTACCAACAACGCCTACAGTTGCCATACAATCCTTAGGAACGTTTCTCAGCTCGCCTGAGGGAAGTCTGAGAAGCGCATAAGCGCCTTCAAGAGCCATAAGCTGAGCGCTGTTGCCGGCTGAACGAGCAAGCTGAGCGCCGTTGCCGGGATAAAGCTCAACGTTGTGAACGATTGTACCTACCGGCATATCCTTAAGAGCCAGAGCGTTACCTGCTACGATATCGGCGTTAGGGCCTGACATAACAGTGTCGCCTACCTTAAGACCTTCAGGAGCTGTGATATAGTTCTTAACTCCGTCCTCATACTGAATGAGAGCAATGTGAGCGCTTCTGTTAGGATCGTACTCAATTGTCTGTACAGTTGCAGGTACGTCAAACTTGTTTCTCTTGAAATCAATAATACGATACTTTCTTCTGTTACCGCCACCACGATGACGAACTGTTATTCTGCCGTAGGAGTTGCGGCCTGATTTCTTGCTGAGTGGCTCAAGCAGTGACTTCTCAGGAGCAACCTTTGAAACGGTTGAATAATCAATTACTGACATGTTTCTTCTTGAAGGAGTGGTTGGCTTGTAATTTTTAATTGCCATTATTTTTTCTCCTTTCCGGATAACTTTGCGAAAGGATGGCACCTTTCATACCTCATCATCCGAAATTATTATTCAGCTATACTATTTATAATATAGAGATGTGATTACATCATATCGTTGAAGAATTCAATTTCCTTTGAATCTTCTGTAAGGGTAACGATCGCCTTTTTCCATGAAGGAGTATAGCCGACGTTCATACCCTGACGACGCTTCTGACCGCGAACGTTGATTGTGTTTACCTTAGCTACCTTTGTGCCGGGGAATACTTCCTCAACAGCCTTGGCAATCTCAATCTTGTTGGCGTCCTTTGCAACCTTGAAGGTATACTTTTTCATCATAATACCCATCATTGATTCCTCAGTGATGATAGGCTTGATAATGATATCCTGAGCAGTTTTCATTATGCATATACCTCCTCTATCTTCTTGGCTGCGTCCTTAAGAACAACAAATGAGTCGCAATTAAGAATATCATAAACGCAAAGTGTATTTACTGTAGCTACCTTTACGCCATCGATGTTGCGTGCACTCTTGTAAATCTTCTCGTCGCTTTCAGCGGTAACGATAAGAGTTTTCTTTGCTGCCTTAAGCTTAGCAAGCATTTCAACAACAGCCTTTGTCTTGATTTCCTCAAGCTCAACCTTGTTGATTACCATCATTTCGTCTGCGGCAACCTTGCTTGAAAGTGCTGACTTCATAGCGAGTCTCTTAACTTTCTTGTTAAGGTTTACCTTATACTTTCTCGGCTTAGGACCGAGAGCGATTCCGCCGTGTGTCCACTGCGGGCTGCGTGTTGAGCCCTGACGTGCACGGCCTGTGCCTTTCTGTCTCCAGGGTTTTGCACCGCCACCGCTTACTTCTGAACGAGTGAGAGTTGACTGTGTACCCTGACGCTGATTAGCAAGATAGCTAACAACTGCAAGATGCATTGCTGATGTGTTTGGCTCAATGCCGAAAACTGAATCAGCAAGTTCTAATTTTGAAGTTTTCTTACCTTCCTGGTTATAAACCTGAACCTGTGCCATTCTAATCTCTCCTTCCGTTAAGCTTTAACTGCGTCGGCGATAACAACGATTCCGCCCTTAGGACCCGGAATTGCGCCCTTGATTGCGATAAGATTGTTTTCTGCGTCAACCTTAACAACCTTGAGGTTCTGAACCGTTACTGTGTCGCATCCGTAATGACCCGCCATCTTCTTGCCCTTGAATACTCTTGAAGGGCTTGAACATGCACCCAGTGAACCTGCATGACGGTGGTTCGGGCCTGTACCGTGTGTCATCCTGAGTCTTGCGAAGTTCCAGCGTTTGATTGCGCCTGAAGTTCCGTGACCCTTGCTTGTACCCTTAACATCTACGGTTTCGCCTGCCTCGAATATGTCAGCCTTGAGAATGTTGCCAACCTCAATGCCCTCGATGCTGTCCAGACGGAATTCCTTCAATGTTTTCTTCGGAGCAACGTCGGCCTTGTCAAAGTGACCTTTCATAGGCTTGTTGACACGTGATACCTTAACATCACCGAAGCCAACCTGTACAGCCTGATAACCGTCGTTGTCCATTGTCTTGATCTGTGTAACCGGACACGGACCAGCTTCAACTACTGTTACGGGAATTACTTTTCCGTTTTCGTCAAAGATCTGAGTCATTCCGATCTTCTTGCCGATAAGACCTTTTTTCATGTTTATTTCCTCCTTTTGGTTATTGGTTGAGTTTCCCCAACATGACCTCAGCCGTTATTAGAGTTTGATTTCGATCTCTACGCCGGCTGGGAGCTCAAGACTTGTCAGAGCTTCAACAGTCTTGTTTGAAGGTCTGAGAATGTCGATGAGTCTTTTGTGTGTTCTCTGTTCGAATTGCTCACGGCTGTCCTTGTACTTGTGAACAGCTCTGAGGATTGTGATCTTCTCAACTTCTGTCGGAAGCGGAATAGGTCCGCTTACCTGAGCGCCTGTTCTCTTGGCGGTCTCAACAATCTTCTCAGCTGCCTGATCAACAAGGCTGTGATCATAGCCCTTAAGCCTGATTCGAATTTTAACTTTACTTGCTGCCATTTTATTTCCTCCTGAAAAAATATGGTGCGAGCTCCGATAAGCTTCCACGCTACCGTGTGTTTCAACCCTCTCTGTAAATAAAACCGAATGATTTTCATTCGGGCATACAGAATTTGGCACAATATCAGCGTACGCAAGCCGCTGACGGCACAGTTACCTATCGGTGTTTTTCGCCCGGTTTAAAATCGGACATACTCCGTGTGAATTACCATCTGGGTCATTATGATGCAACCTCACACATCATCGCATATCTAAGGTGTGAACAAAGCGCTTTTATAATAATATATAATAAGCCCTTTTTCACAGGCTCACTTATTATATATTAAAGAAACACCGTTGTCAAGGCAATTATTAAATTTTTTATAAAATTTTTCCTTGTGCAAATTTACTGAATTTTGCTTTTAAATTTCTGTAAAAGTGCACAATAAAAAATCTTGTGGCAAATCGGCTTATGTTACGCCTTGTGCCACAAGATATAGATTTAATGTATATATAATAATTAAGCGGTGGTTTTAAGTGAAAGTTTAAGCTTATCCGCTATCATGGCGATAAATTCGGAATTTGTGGGCTTGCCTCTCTGCGACTGGATAGTATAACCGAAGTAAGATGAGAGAACGTCAACGTCGCCGCGGTCCCACGCCACCTCGATGGCATGCCTGATAGCACGCTCCACACGTGAAGCAGTAGTGTTATACATTTTTGCCACAGTGGGATAAAGAAGTTTCGTTACCGAGCCCAGCATCTCGCTGTCATTTATTGAAAGCTTAATTGCCGTTCTTAAATACTGATAACCTTTTATGTGAGCAGGAACACCGATTTGGCGCATAATGTCGGATATTGTTATTTCGATATCACTGTCGCTTATACTGTTCTGCTCACGCTTTCTTTTCTGAGTTTTCCATGAGGCAAGGCTCACAATACGGCGTGCCACAGATTGTGGAGTGACCGGTTTAATGAAGTAGTAGTTTGCCCCGGCGCTTATCATCTGCTCCTCAAAATCCTGTGAGTCCACCGAGGATATAACAGCGACCAGCGGCTTTTCGTTAAGGGAGCTGTTGAGATGCTCGAGTATGTCGATAGCGTCACCATTGGGCATAAATGCGTCGATGAGCACAACGTCGATATGCTGGGCGTCAATGACGGACATAACCCTGGAACCGTCCTTCGCAGTAATTATTACGTCGAAACCGGCTTCTTTCAACTCCTTTTGACATTCTCTGCCGAAACTTTCCGAATCATCAGCAATTAATACTTTTAAATTGGTTTTCATTAAAAACCCTCCTTTGTTATTACTTCCACATATTACCATTTTTCATTGCAGATTGCAAGTATTTTTCACTTTTTTTTGTAATTAATTTTCACTTTTTGTGTTATTCGTTTAATTGTGAGTAATAAAACAAAGGCATTTTTTCTTATTTGATTTCTTCCGACTGCTGCATCATTTTTTCGGCAAAAATCGCATAACCCTTTTCGGGATTATCCACTATAACATGCGTTAAAGCGCCCACCAGCATACCGTTTTGAATTATCGGTGAGCCGCTCATTCCCTGAACGATTCCGCCCGTTTTTTCCAGCAGATTTTTGTCGGTAACCTTTACTACCATATTTTTTTCGTCGTTATTTTCCCTGTACGATATTCTGGTTATTTCCACGTCGTAAAGCTGGGGACCTTTTTCGTCCACAGTGCACAGTATCTGAGCGCTGCCCTTTTCCACCTCCTGGGAGTTTGCCACCTTATAAAGTCGCTTGTCCGAAAGAGCGCACTGATATTTGCCGTAAATTCCGCAGTTGCTGTTTACACTCAGGCTTCCTATTGCCTCATTTGTAAAGTCGCAGCTAAGTGATCCTGCCTCGCCGTCAGTGCTCTTGTAAATCTTAGTAACATTTGCCTTTACAGCCTCACCGTTAAGTATGGGCATTATCTCGTTTGTGTCCACATCGGTAATGGGATGACCCAGGGCGGCAAGACTGCTGTTTTCGGGATTATAAAATGTTATAGTACCTATTCCGGCGGTGGAATCTCTTACCCAGATACCGACTTTATATCTGCCCTCCGATTTGGAATAAACAGGAGTTAATGTAAATTTTTTATAATTTCCGTTACGTTTCACCGTAATTTCATAATCCTTGCCGTTATTGTCATTAAATGTCTCCTCCACCTGAGAAGAGGACGTCATCTTAACATTGTTGATACTGATGATGATATCGCCTTTTTCTATACCGGCTTCCTTTGCCGGATTGCATTTTCCCTCATCAGTCACAACATCCTTTGTGCCCACAACTATTACCCCGTCAGTATAAAGCTTTATACCGAAACATTCTCCGCTGACATAGACTCTCTGCTCGCTCTCGTGCGTTACCTGTGCTGATTTTACCGGAATAATGCCTAAAAGCTTTATCTCTGATTCGCTGGGAGAAACACGTGCGTTATTCTGAAAATCCACCTGACTGTTTTCGGTAACATCAACCTTATATATACTGTTATAGCTTATATCTTTTGAAGAATAGGTCGAAATACGGTCCGGAAGGGAGTAATCGCCTACACCCACCAAAACATAAATGAATATCAGCATTACAGCAATGCAGGCGTCTGCCGCCCTTATAAATTTTTTCATTAAAATCACCGATAATAGTATTGACAAAAAAATAAGGACATCACATGGATGTCCTTAAAAAATTTTTATGTTTTATAAAATTTTAATTTAAAATTTCGACTCTATGTACCTTAGATTGAAACCTCGTGAGCTACGTTATAGAGGTTCATATCAATGGATTTAGTCATATTGAGCGCCTCAAAGATATCGTAATCAACAACTTCTTCCTTCTGAGCCGCAACAACACGGTTACCGATAT
The DNA here is from genome assembly GCA_019115455.1 of Candidatus Eubacterium faecigallinarum. Taxonomy (GTDB): domain Bacteria; phylum Bacillota; class Clostridia; order Oscillospirales; family Acutalibacteraceae; genus Eubacterium_R; species Eubacterium_R faecigallinarum. Next base: position 30,168 of record DXDN01000025.1, on the reverse strand, counting down.
TTTTCATAAGCAGCTTAACAGCATAATTACCCATACGAGTAGCCATAACTCTGTCCTTAACAGTAGGTGAGCCGCCGCGCTGAGTATGACCGAGAACAGTTGAGCGTGATTCTACGCCGGTCTTCTTCTGGATTTCCTTTGCAAGCTCGGCAACATCGACATCGCAGCCCTCAGCAACAATTATGATAAAGTGCTTCTTGTCAGTTCTCTGAGTCTTTTTCATTCTCTGGATAACGTGCTTTTCAATATCAAACGGCACTTCCGGAATAAGGATTGAAGTTGCGCCGCAGGCGATACCTGAATTAAGTGCAAGGTAACCCGCTCTTCTGCCCATTACCTCGATAACGGAGCATCTGTCGTGTGACTCTGCGGTGTCACGAAGACGGTCAACCATTTCCATTATAGTATTAAGACATGTATCATAGCCGATAGTATAATCACAGCAGGCAATATCATTATCAATAGTACCGGGAATACCAACGCATGGGATTCCTCTCTCAGACAAGTCTCTGGCGCCGCGGAAGGAACCGTCGCCGCCGATAACAACAACGCCTTCTATACCCCATTCCTGGCAGGTACGAACAGCCTTGCGCATACCCTCCTCGGTTGCAAACTCTACAGAACGGGCAGAATAAAGAATCGTACCGCCTCTGTTAATAATATCCGAAACGGAGCGAAGGTCCATTTCAATGAAGTCTCCGTTGATAAGTCCGTTGTATCCGCGGATTACTCCGTATACTTTTATACCGTTTTCACAGGCTGTGCGAACAACCGCTCTAACAGCCGCATTCATGCCCGGCGCGTCTCCGCCGCTTGTCAATACTGCAATTGTTTTCATAATTCAGTATCCTCCTAAAATTCACAATGTCGATTAACACAGTAACATACATTTTAATATCATATAATAAAAATGTCAAGTATCGACTTTTTTATTATATGTTAATTCAATAAAATGTGATGAACGAACGGCAAATTATCCGCCCACATAAACCACATTTTCATCACCTAGTATTCGCCTTAGCTCCGCCAGCTCCGTTTCGTTGACCTCCACAAAGTTTTCGGCAGGCTGAAGCTCATATCTTTTACTATCAATATAGTAAAAATACAGCGGAACTGTTCCGTCAAAAATATCCGTCACCCGCTTGGCAAGCCTTATATTATCGTCCGATTCGTTACGAAATCTGAGAAAAAGACCCACACGGCGGTGTTTTTTCTGCCGCTTAGCGTCAGGGTGCGGCTCACTGACTTCATCGCCCTGAGTCGGCGGCGGTGCAATTTCGCTTGCAAGTATTTTGGCATCCTTCTGCTCCTCCAGGGACAGGTTGCCGGTAACGCTTATTACACTCCCCTCGTACAAAAGAGCAGAATATTTCTCCAGCGTTTTGGGAAATACGATAATTTCTATTGAACCGTAAAGGTCCTCCGCCGTCACAAACGCCATAGTGGCGCCGTTTCTGGTTTGTTTAAGAGTTATATGGGTAATAATACCGCAAAGCTTGACGGTGCTTTTGTCCCTGTAGCGTGACATAGCGTCGTTTTCCGCGTCTATAAGGTCAATAGTATAGGCATATCCCCTGTTTTTACATATATCAGCATATTTGTCCATAGGATGACCCGACAGATAAAGTCCCGTCATGTCTTTTTCCATTTTAAGAAGCTCCGTCTTTGGGAACTCCTCAACGTCGGGCAATTCGGTATCCAGCTTCATAATCTCCCCGGCACCGAGATCGAAAAATCCTACCTGACCGTATCTTGTGCTCTGCCTGTAATTTTCAAGATTTGTTATCAGTGACGGCAGCGCCTGAAGCATCTGGCGTCTGTTGCCCTCAAAGCAATCCATAGCACCGCAGCGAATAAGGCTTTCAACTGCTCTTCGGTTAAAATGCCCCTCCTGCATACGCTTGCAAAAATCTGTCAAGTCGGTAAATTTGCCGTTTTTACGCTCTTTTACAACCTCGTCGATAAAATCTGAGCCCACGTTTTTAATTCCCAAAAGTCCGTAGTTAATAACTTTGCCGTTAGCGGTAAAGCCTTTCATAGACGTATTTATATCGGGCGGTCCGAGCCTCAGACCGATGCGCTTGCATTCTGCTGTATATCTTGCAATCTTGTTTGTCTGGTCAAGTACCGAAGTCATAAGCGCCGCCATAAACTCGGCAGGATAATAGCATTTCAGGTACGCCGTTCTGTATGCCACCAAAGCGTAGCAGGCAGCGTGGGATTTGTTGAATGCGTATTTCGCAAAGTCTGACATCTGGTCAAAAATCGTGTTGGCGGCGGATTCATCAATTCCGTTTTTGCTGCAGCCGTCTATAAAATTCCCACGCTCGTGCTCCATAACGTCAATCTTTTTCTTGCTCATGGCACGGCGCACGATATCAGCTTTTCCGTAGGAATACCCTGCAAGTTCCCTGAATATCTGCATTACCTGCTCCTGATACACCATACAGCCGTAGGTGTTTTCAAGTATGGGTCTTAGCTTTTCCGTTATATATTTCACTTTAGCAGGATTATGGGAATTTTCTACAAAGGTGTCAATTTGCTTTGCAGGGCCTGGTCTGTAAAGGGACGTGGCGGCAATAAGGTCCTCAAGCGCTCTCGGCTTGAGATTTGTGAGCATCTGCTTCATTCCCGAGGATTCAAACTGGAATATTCCCTCTGTCTGTCCCCTGGAAAAAAGCCTGTAAACTTTCTCATCATCAATAGGTATTTTATTAATATCAATACCTGCTGCCTTTGAGGCATCATCTATAACCGTAAGGGTTCTTAGCCCGAGAAAGTCCATTTTAAGGAGTCCCAGCTCCTCCAGCGTGGTCATAATATACTGAGTAACGGGAACGCCGTCGTTTGACGCCAACGGCACATATGATGACACGGGATCACGTGTTATTACCACGCCTGCCGCATGAGTGGACGTATTTCTCGGCATGCCCTCAACCTTTTTGGCGGTTTCAATCAATTCCCTGACCTGCTGATTTTCACTCATCAGATCGGAAAGCTCCTTTGATTTTTTAACCGCCTGGTCGATTGTAATATGAAAGTCATTTGGCACCAGCTTTGCCACAGCGTCCACAGACGCATAGGTCATTCCCATGGCTCTGCCCACGTCCCTGATTGCGGCACGTGTGGCAAGAGTACCAAAGGTTACTATCTGAGCCACATGATCCTGGCCGTATTTCTGAGTGACATAATCAATAACCTCAGAACGCCTTTCATAACAGAAATCAATATCAAAATCCGGCATTGATACTCTTTCCGGATTAAGAAATCTCTCAAAAAGCAAATTATATTTCATTGGATCAAGGTCCGTTATGCCCATACAGTATGCGGCAATAGAGCCGGCGCCGGAGCCTCTTCCCGGTCCCACGGGTATTCCACTGCTTTTGGCAAAGGTGACGAAATCCCACACTATAAGGTAGTAGTCCGTATACCCCATCGCTTCAACAGTCTTAAGCTCGTATTCCAATCTGTCATAGTATTCGGCAGGGGGATTCTCACCGTAGCGCCGCTTCATCCCCTGCATACAAAGCTGTCTGAAATATTCAAAATGGTCCTGATTATCAGGTGTCTCGTAATAAGGCAGTTTGGTTTTGCCGAATTCAAAATCAAAATTGCATCTGTCTGCAATCAGCTGGGTATTGTCTATTGCCGCCGGAACATCGGCAAACAGCTCACGCATCTCCTCCTCGCTCTTGAGATAAAACTCATCGGCGTGAAATTCCAGTCCCGTATCGTCACCCAGAACATGGTTTGTGGCGATACAAATGAGCACCTGCTGTATTTTTGCATCCTGCTTTTCGATATAATGAACGTCGTTAGTAGCGACCATGGGTATTCCCGTTTCTCTGGAAATTCGCTTTATCCCCTCGTTTACGGAAAACTGCTCGTCAAGTCCGTGGTTTTGCAACTCAAGATAATAATTTCCCTTGCCGAAAACGTCGCGATACCACAGCGCAGTTCTTTTCGCCTTTTCATAATCCTTTTGAAGTATAGCCTGGGGTATCTCCCCGGCAAGGCAGGCAGACAGGCATATCAGACCCTCGTGATATTTTTCAAGCAAATCCCTGTCTATTCTCGGCTTGAAGTAAAAGCCCTCGGTAAACGACTTTGACACCATGCTGATAAGATTTTTGTAACCCGTTTCGTTTTCACAAAGCAGGATAAGATGATTATAATCCTTATCAAGCACCTTGTCCCTGTCGAATCGGCTCCTTGCGGCAACATAAACTTCGCATCCGATTATGGGATTTATGCCCTCTTTTTTACACGCCTTATAAAAATCAACAGCCCCGTACATATTACCGTGGTCGGTAATAGCAAGAGACTGCATTCCAAGGCTCTTTGCACGACTCACCAGCTGCTCAATACGGCAGGCGCCGTCAAGCAGTGAAAATTCAGTATGCGTGTGCAAATGAGTAAACATATTCTTCTACCTTCTGTAAAATAGCTATTTTATCTGTTGGGCGATTTCAACGATTTTTTTAAGCCTGTGATTGACCCCGGATCTTGACATACCGCTTAATCTTGACAACTCCGCCAGCGAAGCCTCGGGGTTATCTTTTCTGAGGACAGCCATTTCCCTCAAATCATTGTTCAAATAATCCAGTCCCTTTGTACTTTCGATTTTTTCAATAGCGTCAATCTGGACAAGGCTTGCCTTTACCGTTTTGTCAATATTCGCCGTTTCACAGTTTGCGGTGCGGTTTGCCTTGTTTCTTATATTCTTAATGATTTCAACATTCATCATTTCAAACATGGCAGAAGACGCACCCATAAGATAAAGGCAGTCCTCGATAGATTCGCTGCCCTTGAAATATACGATGTTATAGCCCTTTCTGTTTGACTGCTTGGGAGAAAGCTCCGTCTCCTCAAGAAAAGTCACAAGACTTTTAGCCAAATTCATATACGGCACGGTAAACTCCAAATGGTAGTCCTTTTTCGGGTCCGATATAGTTCCGCAGGACAGAAAAGTGCCTGCCAAAAAAGCGTTAATACACGTCGGACAATCAAAATTTGCGTGATTTATTTTCAGACTGCCGCCCATAGAATGTCCGAAAGCGCCCAATATTTTGTCGCAGTCGCTCTTGTTTTCTATCAGTACGGAATAGCTTCTGGCTTTTGGCGATACTTTTACCGCACAGTCGACATTGCAATATTTTTTCAGCAGTGATTTATAAAGCTCTGATATATCTTTATTTTCCGTCTGCATACTAACGCCGTACTGCGAAAAACTTTTACCGAAAATAAGCATCCCGTAAAGCAGGGATTTTTCGCAGCAACTGTTTTCATATTCAATTTTCAGCAGTTCATTTTTTACATCCTGTGAAAAAGACATTTTTTAACTCTTCTATTTCCTGTCTATATCCCTGTGATTTACGGACACATTGTCCCACTTCTTGGAAAAATGCTCCTTTAATGCTTCGGCTATCGCCACGCTTCTGTGGTTGCCGCCGGTACAGCCCACCGCTATAACAAACTGACTCTTGCCTTCCTTTATGTAGAGCGGATTAAGAAAATCCAGCATATCAATAAGACGTTTTAAAAGCTCGTGCGACTCGTCAAAAGAGAAAACATAGTTTTTTACCTCACTGTCAAGCCCTGTTTTGTCACGCAGGCTCTCAACCCAGTACGGATTAGGCAGACAGCGCACGTCTATTACAAAATCCGCCTCTGACGGAATGCCGTGCTTAAAGCCAAACGACATGCAGTGAATATTCATAACCTCGCTGTCATCGCCAAGGAGTATCTGAGTAAGCCTTTTTCTGAGTTTTGCAGGGTCAAGGTCTGATGTGTCGATAACGTGGTCCGCCCTGGCTCTCAGCGGGGACAATATTTCCTTTTCATAAGCAATCGCCTGGGAGATGCTGCCGGAAAATTTGTCGGCAAACGGGTGTTTCCTGCGGGTAAGCTTATATCTTTTCAGCGCTTCCTTGTCATTAATGTCAAGATATATTACTTTTACAATATATCCGTAATTTTCTATTTCTTCAATGCTGTCAATCAGAGACTGAAAAATGTGGCGTGACCTTACGTCAGTAACCAGCGCCACCTTGGAATATTCGTCGCTCTTGGCAAGCAGTCCCACAAATGTACCCATCAGCTGAGGCGGCATATTATCTATACAGTAATAGCTGACATCCTCTAAAAACTTCATTGCAGTGGATTTTCCCGCACCGCTGACACCTGTAAGAACAACAAGTTCCTTATCCATATTTATCCGCCCCTTTGTACTAAAATTATTTTGTAACGCGTATTTCCATTTCCAGTCTTACGCCTTTTTTATCATAAACAGTATCGCTGCATATTTTGCAAAGCTCCAGCACGTCACGGCACGTTGCATTGCCGGTATTGATAACAAAGCCTGCGTGCTTCTCGCTTATTTGAGCACCGCCGACACTTCTTCCCTTCAGTCCGCATTCCTGTATCAGTGCTCCGGCAAAATAGCCCTCAGGGCGCTTGAATGTTGATCCGGCAGACGGATACTCCAGCGGCTGCTTAGCCCTCCTGCGGGAAATAAGGTCGTCCATTTTTTCTTTTATTTCTTTTTTGTCGGCTTTTTTCAGCTTAAGATAAAGTCCTGTTATTATGCAGCCGTTATCATAATAGGCAGAATGACGGTATGACAATTTCAAATCGTCATTTTCAAGAAATCCCTTATTCCCGTCGCTGTCGATATGACTGCACTTAAACAGCACGTCCTTCATCTCGCCGCCGTATGCGCCGGCATTCATAAACGCAGCTCCGCCGCAGGAACCCGGTATGCCGTAAGCAAATTCAAGCCCCGACAGACCCTGTTCATAGGCAAACCTGCATAATCTTATAAGCATTGTTCCGGCAGTGGCAAAAACCGTTTCCTCATCAATAAGCCTTATCTCGGCAAAATGGTCGTCAAGTATCATAACGCAGGCGTCAATACCCTCGTCATCTACAAGAAGATTTGAGCCGTTACCCACGGCAAGCAGTCTAATGCCGCTGTTTTTGCACTGCTTTACAATACCGCTTATCTGTTCTTCGCTCTCAGGGTAAACTACAACAGCCGCTTTGCCGCCTATTTTAAATGTAGTATGGAGCGACATCGGTTCGTCAATATCATATTCACAACCGATACTTTTACAAAATTCAATTAATTCAGTTAAATCCGTCAAGCAATATCACCAATCAGTCTTCTTTAACTCTACCGAGTATCGCAGCGCCGATTACACCGGCGTCATTGCCAAGCTGTGCTTTTACGATCTTGGTCTGTATTTTACTGTAAATAGAATATCTTTCAGCCTGAACATATCTGCGAAGAGGTTTCATAAGTGTTTCACCCTCGTTGCAGATACCTCCGCCAACGCAGATAACTTCCGGCTGCAAGGCGTTTACAAGGTTAATTATTCCGCAGGCTACGTATTTTATGTACTGGTCAACAACCTTGATGCCTGCTATATCGCCCTTTCGCATAGCGTCAAAAGCAGTTCTGCCTGAAACCTTGCCCTCCTCTGCGGCAATCTGATGCATAACAGAATCGGGATTTTCCTCCATAGCTCTTTCTGTCTGTCTTATAAGTGCTGTTGCCGAAGCATATGCTTCCCAACATCCCTTTCTGCCGCAGGTGCACTGCTCGCCGTCAACTACTATAACCATATGTCCGCATTCGCCGCCGGCAAAGTTTACGCCGTTTACTATCCTGCCGTCAACTATAATACCTGAGCCTACGCCGGTTCCGAGAGTTACTGCAACGAAATCCTTTGCCCCGTTTCCTACTCCGGCATAAGCCTCGCCCAAAGCGGCGCAGTTAGCGTCGTTTTCTATATAAACCTTTTCAATTCCCAGCCTGTCAATAAGCATCTGCTTTGCCGGAACGTTGTTAAATACAAGATTGTTTGCAAATTCAATAACTCCGTTTCCGTTGACAGTTCCGGGAGTTCCGAGACCGACAGAGTCAATATCAGCTATTGAAAGTCCTGCCTTTTCAATCGCCTCAAGAGTAACTTTGGCTATATCGTCGAATATCTCCTCAGCGCTTCTGGGGCTGTTTGTAGCCGTTTTCGAAGTGGCAACAATCTCATAGCTGTCATTAACAACTGATGAAACAATATTTGTTCCCCCGAGATCAATTCCTATACTGTACATATAATTTGTCCTCCGTCAATCATTATTCTGCCAGATATCTACCTCTTTGTCCGCAGGCTGAACTTCATCCATACCAAGACTGAGCATAAGATCCTTAGCAGCATTATATCCCATTTTTTTCTGTCTGTTATTCATTGCCGCAGTTTCAACAATTACGGCAAGATTACGTCCCGGTGTAATCGGAACCGTTATCGCAGGCACCTTCACGTCCAAAATACGTGCGTACTCATTATCAAGCCCAAGCCTGTCATAAGCCTTTGTGGAATCCCACGGCTCGAGCTGTATTACCATATCTATCTTTTCGCTGAGTTTTACAGCGCCCATACCGAAAATCCTGCGCGCGTCAATAATTCCTATACCCCTTACCTCAATAAAATGACGTATATTTGTGGGGGAATTGCCCAGCAGTGAGTTATCGCTTATTTTCCTTATTTCAACTGCGTCGTCGGCGATAAGCCTGTGACCTCGTTTAATCAGCTCGATAGCCGCCTCGCTCTTACCGACTCCGCTGTCACCCGTAATCAGCACGCCCTCACCGTAAACCTCCACAAGCACGCCGTGCCTTGTAATTCTCGGAGCAAGTTCTTTGTTCAGGTACGCAATAAGCGCCGCCAAAAACGGAGACGTTTCCTCCTGAGTCTTAAACAGCGGGACCTCGTACTTCTTGCAGGCCTCCACAAAATAATCGGGTATCTCCAATCCCCTGGTTACAACAGCCGCCGCCGGTCTAAGGCTAAGCCAATAAGAAAGCGCTTTCATTCGGTCGTCATGGCTCATATTAATAAGAAATCCAAATTCTGTCCAGCCCAAAATCTGAATTCTGAGCGGATCAAAATAATCCGTGTAACCTGTCATAACTATTCCCGGTCTGTTTACCTCAGCGGTAGTTATCATAATTTCATCAGCCGGACGAGGAAGATACACAGTTTCCATATTATTGTTTTTAATCACATTTTCCAGTGAAACGGAATAAGAATTGCTCATATATACTCCTTTTTATCGGTGGAAGCAGGTATTTTCGTTTCAAACAATATACAAGTTTATTATAAATTATCATCATTACTTAATCAAGGTATTTTTAATATTTATTGCCGATTAAATTATCTTTATAACATTATTTACATATGAGAGGATTTATGCTACACTTAAATAAATGTTATCAGCTCGTTTTGAGCTTCGGCAGATTTATATATCTGCACCGGGACTGCCGTGATAATAGCGGCTGCCCGTATTAATCATTAGTGTGAAATTGAGGTATTATTTTGAAAGACAGACTTAAGGTCGGCATAGGCACGGATGCTTTTCCCCCTACCACGGACGGCATAAGCAATGTTGCCCAAAACTATGCCAGCCAGATTAATGATAAGCTGGGAGAAGCGGTTGTTATCACTCCTAAGAATCCCAATCAGCTTGATTACAAATACGATTATAAGATTTTCCGCTACAAGAGCTGGTGGCTTCCCTCCAAAGAGGGGTATAGCATCGGCTGGCCTTTCAGCGATGAGCTTCATCAGGCAATTATTGATATGAATTTTGATATTCTTCATTCCCACGCGCCTCTGGCAACCAGTTATTATTTCAGGCGTGTAACGGAGAAGAAGAAAATTCCAGTAGTTCTCACCTATCATACCAAGTATGAATACGATATTGAAAAAAGAATACCCACAAAGCCACTAAAGGATTTTGCATATCATTTTCTGCTAAATAACATCAACGCCGCCGACGAAGTGTGGGTTACCAGCAACGGCTCCGTTGATTCCTTAAGGAAAATGGGTTATACCGGCGACTATGTGCTTATGCCAAACGGCTGCGACCTTCCCGTACTCAACGTGTCGGAAAAAGATACAGCAGTTATAAAACGCAAGCACAGCATACCGGAGAATGTTCCGATATTTCTTTACTGTGGCAGAATGATTTGGTACAAAAACATTCGTCTTATTCTTGACGCCTGCGCTAAGCTGAAAAACGAAGGCAAGCAGTTTATTCTTATTATGCTGGGGTTTGGCGCTGACGAAAATGCTATTAAGCGCTATGCGGCAAAATCAGGGCTAAAAGACAATATCATTTGGACAGGACATATACTTGACAGAAACGAGATTCAGGGATATTACGGCATATCTGATATCCTGCTGTTCCCGTCGGTTTTTGACACAAACGGACTTGTAGTAAGAGAAGCGGCGGCGTGTGCTACGCCAAGCCTTTTAGTGCGAAACAGCTGTGCGTCCGAGGGTATTACGGACTGCGAGACCGGTTTCCTGTGTATGGAAAGCGCCCACTCAATAGCCTCCACGCTTTCAAAAATCATGGACAACAAGCAGCTTCTTGAAAAAGTCGGCAAAAACGCACAGCAAAATATTTATATCAGCTGGGAAGACGCCGTAAAAAAAGCATACGACAGATATAAAGTTGTTATAGAAAATTTCAATAAAAATAAATAGTACTCTTATACTTAACTGACTAAATTATGCAAACAATATAAGAAGGCTGACTAAAACAGAAATTTAAATTCAAGCAAAAAACTGACTCCGTACTTCAAACGGAGTCAGTTTTGTTTTTTCTTATATTTTAACTTTTTCACCATAATTGCCGTTAGGCATAGAATGTAACAGAAATTTAAGGAGTTGAACTTATGTTTAATTATATAAAAAAACTGCAATACCCCATTAATATTAAAAATCCAGACCCAAAAGCCGCCTCCATTATAATATCCCAGTACGGCGGACCGGACGGAGAGCTTGGTGCCTCTCTTCGCTATCTTTCACAGAGATATTCAATGCCTTATCCCGAGCTTAAAGGTCTGCTTACAGATATAGGCGTGGAGGAACTCGGTCATCTTGAAATGATAGGCGCTATGGTACATCAGCTTACAAGAAATCTTACTGAAGATCAGATAGAAAAAAATCCAGGATTTGCGGCATATTTTGTTGACCACACTACCGGTGTATATCCGACTTCAGCAAGCGGCTCACCATGGAACGCTGCCAGCATGGCAGTAAAGGGCGACCCTATTGCCGATCTTAACGAAAACCTTGCGGCAGAACAAAAAGCACGTGTTACCTACGATAATATTCTTCGTCTTGTTGACGATCCGGATATTATTGAGCCCATCAAATTCCTGCGCCAGCGTGAGATTGTGCACTATCAGCGCTTTGGTGAGGGATTAAGGATTGTAACCGACAAGCTTGACAGCAAGAATTATTATATGACAAACCCCAGCTTTGACAAATAACTGCCTATTAAATCGGGTTAGAAAATCACAAAAAAGCCGTAATGTGCTGACATAAGCACATTACGGCTTTTAATTTACCTTTCATCCAAGATAATTAACTTTTTTTACGATTTTTCCATTCTTAAAATATACTCTGTCCACTCTTCGTGACACTCTGCACGGAAGCTCATAGTTAAACGAATGTGCAAGGGCGGAGACTTTTTCCATAGAAAGGCTTGCCTCGCCGTCGGTACCCACAAGGGTTACCTCAGTTCCCACAGATACATTTTCTATATCGGTTACGTCCACCATAAACTGGTCCATACACACTCTGCCAACGATGGGGGCATATTTACCGTTTACTATGACCTGTCCTTTGTTGGAAAGGCAACGGGGATAACCATCCGCATAGCCGACAGGAATTGTAGCTATTTTACGGGTACTCTGTGTCTTAAACGTTCCGCCGTAAGATATTTCACGGTCAGGTTCAAGATTTTTAACGTGTGATATGCAAGCCGTCCAGCGCATTGCAGGTTTAATACTCAGAAGAGTCTTATCCACCTCCTCTGAGGGATAAAGGCCATAAGTTACTATGCCCATACGGCACATATCAAAATATTCATCAAAATTCATTATTCCGGCAGAATTATTGATATGTTTAATCTCTATATTAATCTTCCTGTCTTCCAGCATTTTTATAAATTTTTTGAACCTGTCACGCTGAGCAACAGCTTTGCCGAGCTCCTTTTCATCAGCTGTAGCAAAATGAGAAAAAACCCCCTCAGGATATATATTATCAAGGGCGTAAATTTTTTCACATTCATCGGCGCTCTGTTCAGTTACCTGAAATCCGATACGGCTCATACCCGTATCAACACAAAAATGAAACGGCACACGCTTATTTTGCTTCTTTGCTTCATTTGAAAGCGCTAAAGCAGTTTCGTAAGAAAACACAGGGATTCTTATATCATATTTTACCACGTTTTCATATGCGTCGGGGAACACATATCCGAGAATAAGAACAGGAGTTTTTATGCCTGCTCTTTTCAGCTCCATTGCTTCCTCGATACAAGCAACGCCGAAGAAATCGCATTTCCCCTCAAGGAGTCTGCCGACTTCAACCGCTCCGTGTCCGTAAGCGTCAGCCTTAATAACTCCCAGAATTTTAACACTGTCACCGACCTTACTGCGAACACTGTTATAATTATATTCAATGGCATCAAGATCAATTTGAGCCTGAGTTCTGTAACACATCAATCAATTACCTCTGAAATAGAAACTGTTTTTACAGAATTATCTGCAAATGCTTTATTCAGCGCCCGAACAAAATCCAGCGCTTTCTCTCCGTCGCCGTGCACGCAAACGGAATGAGCCTCAATATCAATATCCTCTCCGGTATATGCCTTAACCTTTCCCTCTTTGACCATGCGAATAACTCTGGCTATTGCCTGGTCCTCGTCGGTTATCATAGAACCTTCAAGACTGCGTGGTCTGAGGGTTCCGTCCGCCTCATATGCTCTGTCAGCAAACACCTCGCAGGCATATCTCATGCCGTTATCTGACGCCGCTTTTATCATTTGTGAGCCGCTGAGTCCGAGAAAAATCAAACTGCTGTCAAAATCCCTGATAGCATCCGCTATAGCCTTGGCAAGCTCGTAATCCTTAGCCGCCATATTGTACATTGCACCGTGGGGTTTAACGTAGCTCGCTTTTGCTCCTGATGCATCTGCCAGAGAGGTCAGCGCTCCCAACTGATAAAGCGTATAACCGTATATCTGACGGGGAGTTACGTTCATATTGGTTCTGCCGAAATTCTCCCTGTCGGGATAACCCGGATGAGCGCCTATTCCCACACCGTTTTTCTTGCAGATATCAATCGTTTCCATCATCATATCGCTGTCACCGGCATGAAAACCACAGGCGATATTGGCGGAATTTATCATTGGGATTATTAATTCATCATACTTTGCGCCCTCTCCCAGGTCGCAGTTAAGATTGATTTTATACATATCATCACACCTTTTAAGAACGATAAGCTCAGTACTTTAACGCGGTATTCTTCATCTGAGTGATAAACATATGCCCCGGCGCATGTGTTATTGCTATAGGCGGTTTCGTCTGCATAACAATATTCTGAGGAGTTACTCCGCAGGGCCAGAACACCTCTACCTCGCCGTCATTTATCGTTACGCTGTCGCCGTAATCAGGATGTGAGGTATCCTTAATTCCTATTTGCTGAGGGTCGCCGATATGCACGGGGGCTCCGTGTACTCTCGGCATTGCGGCAGTAACATTCACAGCTTTTACCACCAAGTCATAAGGAATCGGGCGCATGGAAACCACCATGTTTCCGTGAAAAACACCTGCGCTTTCCAGCTCTATATTGGTATTGAACATAGGAACATTCTTTCCCTCTTCTATATGTCTGACAGGCACTCCCGCCTCCAGAAGCTCTGCTTCAAATGAGAAAGAACAGCCTATAAGAAAATACACAAAATCATCCTGCCAATACTCGGTAATATCCGTGACTTCCTTTTCCAAAACTCCGTTTTTCCAAATCCTGTATTTAGGAAAATCGGTGCAGACATTTCCGCTATCAGCCATTTTCTTTATAAGCTTGCTTCCCACGTCGCCGACCTCAAGCACAGGGCACGGCTTAGGGTTGCGCATACAAAAAAGCAGAAAATCAAAGGCATATTCTTTTGGAAGTATGCAGAGATTTGCCTGGGCATAGCCGTTGCACATACCTGATGTCTGGTGGGTTATTTTGCCCTGCCTTATGAGCTCTGTGACCTGCTGCGGCTTCATTTCGGAATAATCCATAAAATTCTCCTTATAAACACAAATCAAACAAAAAACAATTTGTCAAAATATTTTTTCTCTTTTCTTGCAAGCACCTGTGCCTTTGACACGGACACGCTGACAAATCTCAGCTTGCTGTTGGGTCTTGCCTGTGCCAGCAGCGGCAGATCAGTGGAAATCACCGTGGCGATTTTGGCATAGCCGCCTGTGGTCTGATGGTCTGCCATAAGGATTATCGGCTTTCCGTTTTTAGGTATCTGCACCGAGCCGAAAACGATTCCGTCGCTTATTATGTCAACTCCGTTTTCGCTTTCAACCGGCATTCCGTCAAGTCTTATTCCCATTCTGTCGGACTGATTTGTAACTGTCCACTGGCTGGAATAAAACTTCCTTATCGCCTCGTCGGAAAACATAAAATCCTGAGGTCCGCTGACAGCACGAACCGTAATTTCATCGCTGTATTCGCTCTCCTTAACCTGCCATTTGTCAAGGCTTTCAGGAGGAATCATAAAATTATCGTGCCCTGTTTCAAGGACATCGCCTTTTTGAAGTTTTCTGCCGTCGAGTCCGCCCAGTGCTGATTTAAGGTCAGTGGAACGGCTTGACATTATTTTCGGCACATCAATTCCGCCGCTCACCGCCAAATATGCTCTCACTCCGCTTTTGGCATAGGAGCAGGTGAGCACATCGCCGGATTTTATTTCATAAGCCTTGTTGGTGCGTATGGGCATATCATTTATTTTTGACGACATATCCGCACCTGAAAGACAAATCAGGTAATTATCGGTAAAGCGGGCAGTTATTCCTGCCATTGTCATTTCAATAACAGCGCAGTCCAGGCTGTTTCCCACAAGGCGGTTTGCAATTTTCATTGAACGGGTGTCCATAACGCCGCACTGAGGGAAGCCGTCTTTCATAACACCGAAACGGCCGAAATCCTGCACTGTTGAAAGCATACCGGCAGCAATGATTTCAACACTCATTTCACTACCTCCTCGCTCTCAACGCTGTAGCTGTTATTTTTTATCATTTCTTCAATTTCATAATACCTGTCAGCAGACACGGGAACAAATCTGATATAATCCCCTGCCCTGTAAAGGATAGGGTTTTCCTTATTCCTGTCATAAACGTCAACAGGCGTTTTGCCGATTATCTGCCAGCCGCCGGGCGATGCCACGGGATAGATACCTGTCTGCTCGCCGCCGATTCCCACGGAGCCTTTTTTTATTTCAAGGCGTGGGGACTCAAGTCTCGGAGTAACAAGTCGCTCATCCATACCGCCGAGATAGGCAAAGCCGGGCAGAAATCCCAGCATATAAATCAGATAATCACACGAGGTATGGATGCTGACAATCTCTTCCTTGGTAAGCCCTGTGTGCTTTGACACGTTAGCCATATCGGGCGCAAATTCGCCGTCATAGCAAACGGGGATTTTATAAAGCACAGGAACAAAGGTATTGCCCTGGGACAGATTTTTCAGAATACGTTTGAGCTTCAGCTTTAAAATCATATAGGATATACTGCACGGGTCATAAATTATCGTTACCGACGAAAACGCAGGAACAAGCTCGATTACGCCCCTGATTTTCGCCTTTTCCACTTCACTCACAAAAGAAGTCACGTGTGAATTTACTTCCCGGCTGATTTCATTTTTAAAGCTGACAGTCAAGCCTGTGTCGCCGTTTGGCAGAAATGAATAATTCATCGGGTAAAGAATCCTTTTTTAATTGTATTTTCAAACCAGGCGGTGGTCTTCTCCTCAACGGTGTGAGGATAATCAATAAGCGCCCTCATCATTTCAATAAGAGGAACATTTATATTCTTTCCGATTCCGTCAATATACGGTCTCGGTTCGCCGTACATATCAAGCATTCCGCTTGCTGCGGCTGCGTCCATAGCGGATGTCTGAGTCTCAGCATCGTGGAAAAGCTCAGGCTTGCCCAGCAGAAAAGCACAGGCAGCCATCAGCGCATTACATCCCCAGTCGGACACCGTGGCGGTAATTATATTGTCGGCTGCACTGTCAGCAAGAATACCGAATCCTGTTCCTGCCTTGCAGCCGCATATCTCAGCGTACGGAACATATTTTCTAATATGATCCTCGATTGCTGCCATACCTATTTCATTACCAAGGTCGCCGATTGAAAGGTTATAAACGCCCTTGTTCTGAAGCATCTTGAACAGCACGTCATACTTTGCCTCAACTTTGGTAGTGTTTACGCCAACGGCATTATGGTAGTAGCCGTTCTTATTCCTGCCGGGTGCCTCATTGCTTATAACAGCGCAGGGTGTTCCGTGGGAGAGTATTTCCCGTGCCTGCTCCTCAGCCTTTTCAAGCTCTTTTGTAAATTCAACAACGCACACCGTATTTTCGCCGATATTGTCCAAATCATCCGTAATCTTAAATGACAGCACGTTTGAAATTGCCTTAACCGCCTTTACGCACTGGGACGGTACTATAAGAACCGGCTTTGCGCCGAATGCTTTCATAAGAAAAGTAGCAAGCACGTTTGAGGATATTATTCCGTCCGTTTCAGCCTCTTCCCACGGAAGAAGAACAAATCCGGTCAGGATAAAAACTTTCTCGCCCTTTTTAACATTATTTATCAATCCCTTGGCTGCGTGGGTTGAAAGGGGCTCGCCCGTAAATTCCCTGGCGCCCTCATACAGAATTCGGCACACGCCGTATCCCCTGGGGTCAAGGTTCATAAGAGTATCAAGATTACAGCCAACGTTATATTCGGTCAATTCTTCTCTTGTCATATTCATCCTCGCAAAATGTGTGTTTACTCTCAGTCAGCCTTGCACTGCTCCTCAAAATCAGCAACAAGCGCATCCTGGATTCTCTTGAGCATCTCAGGCGCCTTTCCGCCCACTGGCTTTGAGTCAACCGTTTTTACAGGGATACAGAATGAACCTGTTGAGTGAACCACGATTTCATCGGCGTTCATAAGCTCGTCAAGAGTATAATCCCTCTCCTGAGTTTCATAACCGAGCTTTTTGGCAAAAGCAAGCAGACGAAGTCTTGCAGTGCCCGGCAGTACCTTGTCATCAAGCTGGTGAGTAATCACGCAGCCGTCCTTAAATATTGACACGTTGGAATGAGCGCACTCGGTAACAATATCGCCCCTGTGGAAGATTGCTTCCTGGCAGCCTGCCCTGTCGGCGGCAGTGGCGGCGAGGCACGACGGAATAAGATTCAGGGTTTTGGCATTGCAGTAATAGAATCTTTTATCTTCATAAGTAATAACGTCAATAGGCTTGTAAGTATCAGCCACAGGTGCCGGAGTAAGAGTTATCCACAAATTGCCCTTCATATCCTCGCTGTAGATATGATTTCTGAGTCCTGAGCCCCTGGTAACCTGCATATATACGAACTGATCGCCGTCATCCACCTTGAGCACAAGCTCTTTGAGAAGTTCCTCCAGTTCCTGGCGTTCCATAGGCATTTTAATATCCAGTAGCTTTGCACTGTTATAAAATCTGTCGAGGTGAGCGTCCATATCAAAAATCTTGTGATTATGAGAATATGTAGCGTCGTATATTCCGTCGCCGAACCAGCAAACTCTGTCCAGCATAGGAATCTGCATTTCCTCAATTGTGGCATACTTGCCGTTATAATAGCCTAAATTTTTCATTACCTGATCCTCCTGTAGTCAAATAATTTAAAATACTTTTATATTTTATTACATTATAACAAAAAAGTAAATAATTAAAATGGTGTAAAATAAGTTTTTATTAATTTTATTAGAGAATTTTAATAGCCATTTCTGCTCAAAAACACCGAAAAACGGACCGGAGATTAATCCGGTCCGTACTGTAAATAAACTATTTACTTACTCTTCTTTTTAATTTTATTGAGCATGGAGTTTATTTCCAAAATCTGCTCCTTTGTAAATTTGCCGCCCAGCATCATAAACACACGCTTAATAGTAAAGCCCTTTGCCATATCCAGCATCGTTTTGTTGATTTTGAATCCGGCAGCACTCATTGAGCCGCCCTCACCAGAGCCGCCGAGCGTTTTTTTGATAATTTTAACCATTTTCAGCGCAAATATCTTGCCCTTAAATGTTGAAAGAACATCGCCTATTGTGTCATTTACAGAGAAATAACCCGGGGGAGTTTCTATCTCAAACCAATTGATAACCGCTCCCTGTTCCTTCATTACATAATCAGTATTGAAGGTATCGACCTTGCGGATAACGCTTTCGTCAACACAGTCCCCTGCTTTTGCAAGAAGCTTTGTTTCGCCCTCGTTTTTTACCTTGTAGTGATAAAACGGATATTCCCCTCTCTTCATTACGCCAAGACTCTTTCCGTTAGCAAAAAGCTCCACCTGCGGCTGATTGGTATAAACCGTAACCTCGGTTACATCTTCCACTCTGTCAACATATCTCTTTGAGCAGATATGCACAAACGGCTCCTGACTCAGCCACGCCTTATAGGCATAAAATGAGTCTTTTTTGTATTTGCGGTCAAAGGTAACAAGTCCCTTGTGATTCATACCGTTTTCGCCGCCCTCGCTTCTGGCATCTGCGGCAAAGTCAAACATATTCCACACATGAGTCGCCCACAGATAAGGCCTTTTAGCAATCTGCTTTATAAGCTCCTCGTGATAATATGTCTGATATTCCTCGGTATAGTCCCCCTGCTGAGGGTCGGAGGTGTGCCAGTTAAGCGCCTCGCAGCCGTACTCGCTGAGTCCCACGCACCTGCCCGGATATTTTTTATGGAAATCGTCAAACCATGTGCCGTTCATCGCCACGTTGCCGCCGTACCAGCCGAAGTAATGATTATACGAAATCACGTCTGGAATAGTCACATACTCCTCCGACGGAGAACACATTGACAAAACGGCAATGGTGGTCAGTCGTGTTTTATCGAGCTTATGGGCAAGTTCGTTTAGCTTACGGTGATTTTCCAGCAAACTGCTGTCAGCCGCGCCGTTCATTGTTATCTCATTTGACAGTCCCCACACCACAATGGACGGGTGATTGTAGTTTTGGCATATAAGCTCCGTCATCTGGGACACGGTATTGTCAAGCCCCTTTGGCATATGCTTGGAGATATACGGTATCTCCGCCCACACCACAAGTCCCCTTTGGTCGCAGAGGTCATAAAAAGCCTGGTCGTGCTGATAGTGAGCAAGGCGCACTGTGTTGGCTCCCATTTCACATATAAGCTCAATATCCTCCTTGTGGTGCTCGTATTTTAAAGCGTTACCTATCTTCGGGCGGTCCTGATGCCTTGCTACACCCCTGAGCGCAAAGGGTCTGCCGTTTAATATAAATCCTTTTTCCGGGTCTATGCTGTAAGTCCGGCAGCCGAAATCTGCAAATACGCAGTCAATCTCGCTTCCGTCTTTTATCATAACAGCTTTGGCTGTATAAAGATGCGGGTCGTTTACCGAATCCCACAAATGCACATCTTTAATTGTCATCTGTGTTTCCGGATTATCGGTATCGGATTTTCGGCTTAAGATAAGCTCGCCGTCGTCATAAATTTCAAAGGAAATATCACACTTCTCCTTAACGGAAACATACGCCTGAATCTTAACATCGGCGTCACTGCCGTTTACCGTGGGAGTTACTGCGATACCGGGCGCGCCGTAATAATCAAGGTCAAAGTGATTTTCCTCAACGGTAATCAAATTAACGTCTCTGTATATTCCGCCGTAAAACGTAAAATCAGCCACCTGAGGATAGACGAAATCATTGGGGCTGTTGTCCGCCGCTACCACAAGGAGATTACTGCTCTTTACCTGTGGAATCTTCACTCTGAATGTAGAATATCCGCCGTGGTGTGTAATCAGCTTCTCTCCGTTGAAGAATATCTCGGCGATGGAATTTACTCCCCTAAACTCAAGATAATTGACTTTGCCCTCATCAAAAAGGCTGCCGTCAAGCTCCTTAGCGTAATAGCAAGTTCCTCTGTAATAATCGTTGCCGCCGTCCTGACCGTCATCACCGTTCCAGGTATGTGGCAGGTCAACCTCCTGCCAGTTATCCGGCAGAACATTTGGCACCTTTTCGGCGTCCTTTGAAAAAAGCCAACCACTGTTAATATTAGTTATTTTTCTCATTATGCTTCCTCCTGATTTTTGTCGTCCAGTTTATAAAGAAAATGCATGCTCACAAGGCAAATCAGCGAACCGATAAACGGTAAAAGTCCTGTTACGAAATATATCTTCTCGTCCACACCTGCGGCCTGCTCCAAAGCATTAAGTGTCTGGTCATACCCTGTCATTTTAATAGCAAGCGAAACAAGTGAAGCTCCTACGCCCTGAGCTATTTTCCTGAAGAGCGAATATGTGGCATAGATTGAGCCTTCCTCTCTTCTGCCAGTCACTTTCTCCTGAAAATCAATGCAGTCCGCCACCAGCGCCCACATTAATACCATATAAAAGCTGGCTCCGAACATTGCTATTGAAATAAGAGCTATCCACACATACGGATTTTCAAATCTGATAAAAGTAGCAAGTCCTGAAGCTACCGCCGAAATAGCAAATGGGTACGTGCAAAGCTGTTTTTTGGTAAACTTCTTTGACGCAGGTTTAACAAGCACAATTCCCAGCGCTACAGGCAGACCGGCAAGTATGGTTGCAAGTGAAATCAGATTTGTATTTTCAAAATAGCACATAAATACATACTGAAGAGAATTTGTAACGGTCATCATAAGGGCAAGATATGATACCGTAGAAATAGTTACGCCCAGCATATGACGGTTTTTAAAGAAAGAAATTAAAGTGGCTACATAGTTAAACTTCTGTTTTTCCACAGTCTGAGGTGCAACTCTCTCCACAGTAAGCTTTCTTAAAAGATAAAATGATATCAGCCCGATTACACCCATAACAGCAACGAATATGATAAAGAGCTCGCCTCTCGGATTATCGTTCTCATCATAAACCAGCATCGGCAAAACAATCATTATGGGAATCTGAGCCAGCAGGGCGCCTATGCTTCTGCTGGTGGAAAGGGCTGTCCTTTCGTCTGAACGGGTAGTAATTACCGACTGCATTGAGCCATATGGCACATTTACGCTGGTATATGCTACGCTCCAAACGCAGTAAAGTCCCAGACACATTGCGATTTTCACAGCATACGGAGCGTCGGGAACATAAATAAACATAAGCACACTGGAAATCAGAAGCGGAATACTCGCCCATTTTATCCATGGCTTAAATTTACCGTTCTTACCCGGTTTTGAAGCGTCGCAAAGTCCGCCGATAATCGGGTCGTTAATTGCGTCGAATATCTTTGCCAAAAGTATAATAATAGCAAAATGGCCGGGATCAATTTTCATACAGGTGACGTAAAACACCATAAGGTAACTGTTAATAAAAGCAAAGCTCATATTACAGCCGAAATCACCGAACCCGTAACCTAATTTGTCCCTGAAGCCGAACGGCCTTACAGCCTTTGAAGCGTCCATAAATCTGCCCCTCCGTTTTTTCTTTTCAGTTAAGTTCATTATATATTATATACAATATTTTTTTCAACACATATCTATAATTTAGTTAATTATGACACAATTATAAACATTATAGCTTGTTGAACTGCGACAGCTTATATGATAAAATCTTATGGGGTGATATTATGATTTTCGACAAAATCTCTAACGCGGCGGATTATTACGACACATATGCCGATATGAAGCTTATCAAGGAATTTGTTGACGAATTCAACAAAAACGACAAGCCGGACGGTACGTATGAAATTGACGGCAGGCGCGTGTTTGCAATGATACAAAGCTATAAAACAAAAGCCCAAACACCTGAAATGATGTTTGAGGCTCATAAAAAATATATTGATGTCCAGTATATTGTGCGCGGAATGGAACGCATAAAATGGGCAAGTCTTGACCGTGTTTCACAGGTCAGGGAGGAATACAGCAAAGGAAATGACATTGCATTTTACGAGGGCGACGCTCAGTTTGATTTCACCCTCACAAAAGGCACTTTCCTGCTGTTAACACCCGAGGACGCTCATCTTCCCGGACTGTGCGCAGAAAAAGAAATAAGTGTAAGAAAGATTGTGTTTAAAATTCAGACAGATTAATCAACCGCGATATCGTCAAGGCTGAAGCGGATAACTTTTTCCAGCTCGGAAAGGCTTGTTTCCACCTGATAGCCTATTTTGCCGGCGCTGAAGATTATTGTATCAAAATCCTGTGCGCTTTTGTCTATAGTGGTTTTGAAAAATTTTTTCATGCCCACCGGGGAGCATCCTCCGTGGATGTACCCTGTCAACGGCAGCAGTTCTTTTGATTTAATCATCTCTATCTTCTTTTCGCCCACGCTTTTAGCGGCTTTCTTGAGATCAAGCTCACCGTTTACCGGCACGAGAAAAACATAGTGATTTTTAGACGGGGCAACTGTCACAAGCGTCTTAAAGGTGCGTCTCGGGTCCTCGCCGAGAGCCTGTGCCACCTCAACGCCGCTGACTGCGTCCGTGTTTGTATATTCATGACTTACATATTTTATTTTTTTACTGTCAAGAACTCTCATGACATTGGTTTTATCCTTTAATTTTCCCATAATAACACCTGCCGTTTTTATTTTAACCTGTCATTTTTATCTTATTAACAAAGCAGCGAATGCCGTTATCACACGGCATTCGCTTTTAATTTTATTTAAGTCTGTTTACAAGAAATCCCATTACGGCTTCAAAATCAACGCCGTACCAGTTTGGAGTTTCGCTGTCAATGGTCTTGCGGATACATTCAACTGTATAATCAGCGGCAAGCTTTACACTCTCCTCCATATCCATACCTCTCATAACAGCGCCCACAAAGGTGGAAGCGAAGATATCGCCGGTACCGTGGAAGCTCCTGCTGAGCTTTTCGTGGAAATAAGACTTAATCTCACCGCTTTCGCAGTCGTAGGAAAGAACGCCGTATTTTCCGTCAAGATTTACGCCCTTAAGAACAACCTTTTTACAGCCAAAGGCGGCAAGCTTTTTAAGAAGAGCGTTGATATAATCGGCGTCATAATCTTCCTTATACTCTGTATCGGTCATAAAGCACGCCTCAGTAATATTGGGAAGCACTATGTCGGCAGTGCCGCACAGCTTTGCCATAGCCTTGGGGAATGCATCGTCAAAGGCTGGATACAGTTTGCCGTTATCTGCCATAGCAGGGTCAACAACTACCAGCGTATTATCGCCCTTGAGCATATCAATAACTCCCATAACGGTCTTTATCTGCTCCGACGAGGCAAGATAGCCGGTATATATACCGTCAAATTTAAGATTTTCATTCTTCCAGTGATTGGCAATAGGAACGATCTGGTCGTCAAGGTCCTTAAAGGTGAAATTCTTAAACATAGTATGAGTGGACAAAACAGCCGTCGGAATAATGGCAGCCTCCACACCCATAGCGGAAATTATCGGCAGAGCCACTGTTAATGAGCATTTGCCAAGACATGATATATCCTGAATTGTTACTATTCTTTTCATACAAATAACCCCCGTTTAATCTTTTTTCACATTATACAGCAGTCTGTATATATAATCAAGTAACAGTATTGTGAATTTTTTAGGGTACAGAAGCAATATACCGCAGTCTTTTTGACTGCGGTATATTTGTTGTATTTTCACCTAATTATAATGTTTAATGATTAATTAAGCGCAAATTCCACTGTTTTGCTCTCCCCTGCCTTAAAGGTAAGGGTTTCTGTCTGGTCGCTCATGGGACTTGACAGCTCAATGGTCTGGTCAATATCCGACGTAATCTCAACTGTGGCAGTCTTTTTGCTTACATCCCATTCAAGCGAGTCAACGGTGGCTCTGGTCCTTGTTTTGATACCGGTTATCTTGCCCTTGTCAAATCCGGTGTTAGGAAGCGCCGGAAGAATCTCAATATCACCTGTATTTGAGAAAACAAGGCTTTCATTGACTATTCCAAGATATCCGATAGCGAAATCGGTACAGTAGCCGCTGCCTCTGTCATAATCGTGGTTTGTCATAAGTGAATCGTAATGAATCTTGTGGTTCATAAGCGATGTCAGTGCCTCGGTCAGGCTGTCCCTGTCCTTAAGCCTTGCGGCAATGAGGGAACGGTGAACAAGGGCATGCGACGCCTCATTCTCGCTTTCACGGTTGGCGATTGCCTGCTCGCAGGCATTAACAAATTCTTCATTGTCCTGTGCCTCAAACAGCGGCCATACACCGTAAAGGTGGCTCAGGTGCCTATGCTCGTTATTTTCCTCAAAGGAGGTGGTTGCCCATTCCTTGAGAGCGCCTGTCTCGTCATAGAGATACGGCGGTACCTTTTCGTACATATACTCCCATTTTGATGTATCGGTGTCAGGAGCTACGTCCTTAACAACATCAAGAAGCATCTCAATATTGTTCTTGCAGGCAGAAATGTCAATAGCGCAGTTTGCTGTTGACGGGCTGGGATAGTTAGACGGATTATTCTCAGGCGAATAGCTGGGAAGAATGCAGTATGCTTCGTCGTCAGCCAGCTCGGTTTTGCCCTCTTCGTAATGAATAGTTCCGTCTGCTGAGGTATAATAGTCAGGACTGAACATCTGCTCCCAGTAGTTCACGCTCTTTATAAGCATAGGATAAAGAATATCCTCTTCCAGCTTCAGATAACCCTGCTCATTTATCTGAGCTATTTTCTCATCGTCAAGGTCCAAAACGGAGCTTACAGCCTCAAGGCTGAATTCATCACTTAGCGGAATATTTATGTTGCCATATGTCTTGAGTGTTTCATAGAGGGGCTGAATCATCCATGATGTACCAGCGTTCCAATATCTGAAAGGATACGGATAGCAGGTTTCAGTAATCACAGCCTTGTCGCCGTCGGTATTAACGGGAGCCTGGATTGCATCCGTAAATCCGTGAGTGGCGTAGGCATTCTCCTCCCAGTCGGGAAGCTGTCTGAGGATAAAGTACGCATATCCCACAGGAGCGCTGGAAATATTGCCTGTGTTCATAGAAGATGTCTGGAGATTTACGTTTGCGTCCATGGTGTACTTGCTACCCCAGCTGGCATTCCACTCACCTGTCCACATGCCGTAAAGGCGGCTGGTAGAGTATCCTGCGCAGCAAAGATAAGCGTATCTTCCCGAATAATATGCTCTTTCCATAAGCTCGCTGTTGAGCTCATCCTCACCTCGCTGCTCTTTGAGCAGTGCCTCGTTGGACTGATTTGTATTTTCGTCACCCAGTTCTATGGTAACAGCGTCAAACTGGGGCTGATAAATATCAAGATGATTTTGAAGCGCAGCGTCATAATCAAATGTGCCGTTTGACGAATATTTGTCAGCCACCGCTTTAGCGGTTTCGTATATTTCATCAACCAGCCCATAGCTCTGCTGAGATGTGAAATCGTCGATACTGCCCATTTCGTGTGTTCTGTCGGAAACAGTCACGAGATAAACGGCATCAGCGTCGCTGATTTTAACAGCCTGATTACCGTCTCCGACATACTGTTCCTCTTCGTTAATGGTATCAAGGACTACCTTTTCCTTGCTTCCGCCCACTGTAACAACATATGTAAGGGTTGCGTAACCGCCGTCCTTAAGCTCACTGTTTTCAAAGCTCGGATAATGTGCCACCATTGTAATATAATCAGCACTGTCTGATACTATTTTCTTATACCTAATGCCGGTCTCACTGCCGTCTCCGAACTTAGCTATGGTGGAGATATCGTCCACTGACAGAGTCATATTGACCTTTGAGCCGGTGGAGGAACTTGCAATTTGTGTAATAACAGCGCCGTCCGCCATTGATGTAAAGGCTTTTCTGTCCCACACGCCGTTTTTATCAGAATAATGAACTCCGACCTGACCCGTTTCATAATCGGTGTATCTTACGTAATCATTTGCTTTGGCAGCGTCCATAGTGATTCTCATCTGAGCACCGGGATGATATGTATACACGTCGTCATAGCTGGCATCGTCCACAATGTCCTCGCCTTTAACGATTGCCTGCTTAACGGTTTCAAGCTCGTCAAAAGTCACAGGGCAGTCCCTGGGATTATCATTGGGAATTATGAAATGCATATTCTGATAGATATATGTGTCGCTGTAGGGATCTCCGCTGGTGATAAAGCCCTGCATACCATTGCCCGAAACCATACCCTGGCGCCATCTGCTGTCCTTGTTGGTTTTATTATCTTTCAGACCGGTATAATCCATAGAATATGAAATCTTTGAAAGATCGGTGAAAAGACTGTTGATTACATCTGTGTCCGCTGTGGTTTTAGAACATGACGCCATCGACATGCCGATAACCGCACACATGGATACGCAGATTAATTTTTTTATCTTAGTGTTCATCGTTGACACCCCTTAGTGAATTTTACAGTTTTATTCTACCATAAATATTTTTCACAAATGCGACATAATTCAAAATAATATGTCGCATTTCTTTGTTTTGATTTTACTTAAAATTATGATAAACTTTATATTAGAGAATTTTAGCAGTTAGCAAACGGATAATGCACAATTATCAGGTCTTTGACGACAAGGTATATGGAAAGGGATTTTTTATGGGTAATACAGACCTTAAAACAAAAGCGCGTTCGCTTATTGACAACGTAAGATACTACTGGAACGAACCTCCAAAAGGCAAATATATGGCGCTAAAAGAGGTTGCGGCATATGCAGGAGGCGGTATCGGCGCTTACTTCATCATTCAGCTGGGAAGCACACTGATAGTCAGCACCACCAATATGATAGTAGGCGGCGCCATAGGCGTTTCCCCTACCGATATGTACATAATCTATCTTCTGGCGACATTTATTAATATTCCGCTGAGTGCCGTCAGGGCAAATATGATTGATAACACCAGAGGAAAAACCGGTAAGTACAGACCGTATCTGCTGTCAATGGGCATACCCACTGCGCTGATTGCGTTGGCATACGTCTGGTTCCCTTATGAAAAGCTCGATATGATATTCACCCAGGATATCCTGGGCAAATCAGGCGGATATTTCGTCACCTGCGCTCTCGTGTTCGTGTTCAATCTGCTTTTGCATTTCTTCTTTTATTTCTTCCAGGACGCTTATACGAATCTTATCCACGTTCTTTCCCCCAACACTCAGGAAAGAACGGACGTTCTTGCCGTTAAATCCGTCGTTTATTCGCTGGCTCCGTCAATTATCAATATGGCGCTGCCCATCGTTGCTCAGTATTTTGCTGACGATAATCTCTACGACATCAGAGTATACAGACTCTCTTACCCCGTATTTGCAGTAATCGGTATCGCCCTGACGATAGTCGTTTTCGCCAACACAAAAGAAAAGATAGTACAGGCAAAGTCACACACCGTTCAGATAAGTTTTGTGGACGCATTCAAAGAAGTTGCGAAAAACAAGTACTTCTGGATAATCTCCCTTGCCGGGTGGCTTGGATTTCTTGAGCTTTCATACAGCAACGTGCTCAACTGGTCATACACCTACGGTCACACCTGTAACGGTACGCAAATGACAATTATAAACACCCTTGTGGGTAACGCTTCATTATGGGGAATGCTGGCGGCGCCGTTCTTTATCCGCCGCTTTGGCAAGAAAAAAGTGCTTGTATTTGTAAACATGATAAACGTAGCCTGCATACTGCTTATGCTGGTTAATATGAGGAATATTTGGTGGCTTTTCATCTGCGTTTACTTTAACATGATGGTAGGTGCCTTTGAGCAGATCACCACGCCCGCTATTCAGGCAGACATACGTGACTACCAGCAGTACAAATCAGAACAGAGAATCGACGGTATGTTCTCCACCGTGGCGACAATCGGTAACCTCATTCAGCTTGTCACATCTTCCGTAATCCCCGCTGTAGAGAAATATTACGGAGTTCACGAAAACAACGGCTACGACCAGCCCTTTGACATTCTCGACGTAACTACAGGAGAGCCCGGACTGCTGTATAAAATGATGGCGGCAATAATCATCATGGCAGGCGTCGGCGCATTCTTGAATGTTGCTCCGTATTTCTTCTATGACTTTACGGAGAAAAAGCAGAAATCAGTTATTCGCGTGCTTCAGATACGCTCGCTCTTCGAGGACTACGCCAATAATGCGCTTAACAACCACCAGATAGTCGAAGCCATAAATATGGTAAACGAGGCAAGAGAGCTCTCCCAGGCTCAGCCGAAAAGCGTTGACAAATCGGCTTACAAATCAATTTCGGACAAAGAAGAACGAAAGCTTGCCAAAAAGCAGTACCGTGAAAATCTGGCATACAACGAAGAAATCGAGATTTCAAAATTCGTATGCCAAGAGCTTGACAAATTTGATTCCGACCTTTTCCGCCACAAGGTTCAGGTTTGCAGAGAAATTTATGCCCAGGGGCTTAACGGAATCACCGGTATAAATCTAAGTCAGGCAAAGAGCCAGCTTAAGGACGCAAGAAACCTGCCGAAGAACACTCAGGATGAAAAGGATTTCCGCCACTTTGAGATTGAAATTGCCAAGAAAAAGATTTCTGCCAAGAAGGCATTTGATAAGTATTACGGAACAATAAACGAGTTCAAAGAACCCGATATGGAAGAACTCATGAGCCTGTTTAATAAAGAGGATGAACTCGACGCAGAAATCTTTGAGCTCAATAAATCCCATACTCAGGCTAAGAAGGCTGACGATAAGGAAGCCGCCGCAGAGTTCAAGAGTAAGATAAAGGAGCTTTCTGTTCAGAAGAAATCAATACAGGCAAAAGAGAAGGCGCTCAAGGACGAATTTGCAAAATTCAACCGTGCAGCAAAGCCGTATAACGACGCCAAGAGACTTCTTGACCAGGAAGAAAATTACAGCCACTTTGATGAGATAGCGGCGCTTTATGAAGAAGCAAAAATTAAGGCCGCCGAGGAAGACATCGAAAAGGAAAAGGCAATTGCCGCAAAGAAAGCGGAAGCCGAGGCAGAGCTTGCTATGCGAAAAGCCAACAGAAAAGCTAATAAAAAATAAAAACATAAATAAAACGGACTTCATTATGATATGGAGTCCGTTTTATTGTATTAGAGTGTATTATAAAAACACGATTTGTAATAACAGTATTTTAACTAATATTGCAACAAATCACACGCTTTTAACGAAAAGATATTATTGGCGCTTCTGACTTATTTAATGATTGTGATTTGCTGTTATTCAAGCAAGCAGTTCGCCTTTTTCGTTCCAATATACTATTGTTGCATCGGCATAAAAATTCCCGCTGCTGTCGTATAAACAATAAGGATTTTCCATCGGTAAGTCGCCGTTATATTTAATATCTTCACTGTCAATAATTACAAAATACCCGTCTTTATCAACATAGCAATCGGCAGCATTTATTTTTTCATCAGGATTTTCCTGTTCAAAAAATGCAAATTTGTCTTCGGAAAATTTATATTCCTGCCCCTCCCTGGAGTAAAATATAACATCTGCACGATCGCTGTATTCAACACCGTATCTGTCATAATATGATTTATCGAAATATGTACTCTTGTAGTACTGAACAACGCCGAACAAAAACAGAATCATACACAGGATATACAGTATTAAAAAGGCAAGTGCTTTTATTCTATGGGTTTGGCTATGATTGGTGCCGGCTCCCTTTTCATCCTCGCTCTGTGACTGAACGCAAATATCTGCGTGTGATATTTTGAGTTTTACAAGATAAAGAAAGCCAAACAGTATAACCTGCAAATAATAATTTTTCGGCAAGGAAAAATTCTTATATCTGTTATAAAACAAAAACGACAGACAAAGGAAGACATTGGTTAACCAAAAGCACAGGAAAAACAGCAAAATACTTATCAATTGACTCTTCATAAACACACCTTAAAACAATGTTGTAACTGATTAAAAATATCACAAATGCACTTTGGCAGACAATTAATAGTTAATGTCAGCCTCTTCGCCGTTAATTTTTTTCATCAAATAGTCTATCCCGTCATCCTGATAAGGATAGAACATATATTTATTTACTTTGCCCTGTGGGGTCTCGTAATTAAAATACTGAATCGACGTACCGCCGTTACCCCTTCTTGTAGTTTTTGTTTTATAACAGATATAAGAATTTTTCCTTGCCGAAAAATTATTATTTGCAGGTTATA
>DXDN01000024.1 GCA_019115455.1 Candidatus Eubacterium faecigallinarum | reverse complement strand
TCAATGTGCTAAGTGACACAGGGTTAAAAATGGCTAAACAGTTCCTTTAGATTGGATTAATGATGAGGGGAATTTTGTTACAGAGGAATTTATCGATTATATCAGACCTTTGGTAAGGGGAGTGCCGCAGGTTCCTTACAGAAATGGTTTGCCTGATTATATTGACATAAGCCACCTTGACAAAAAAACACAGGAATATTCATAAAAAGTGTGCATACATGAACAAGTCCGTAAGACGAACAAAAAAGACCTCCTATGTTAGAATTAAATTACCATAGGAGGTTTTGTTATGGGGAGAAATCACAGAGAAAAGACGGTACAAATTTACCGCCGTCTGTAAAACAATTAAGTATGCTAACACAATTACAAAATAAGAGCTTAATAGAAAAGAAAGATATATCAAAAGATTAGAAATGGTAAATGAGTTTAGGTGAACACATAACTTTTACAACAACTACCGTATTCAAGCAAAAACAAAACTTACTCCGTTAGAAAAACGAAATCAGTTTGTTGCTTGAATTTAATATTCTACCCTTTTGGGGCTTTTTTGTACTGTCTGCACAATTTGGGGCAGTTCAAAAACAGCAGGAGCTTTTTTCTTGCTGTAATTTTATCTTTCTGATTTTAATAAGGCATAATAGCAAGCGTCGCAAATACCTTGATTGTTCCAGTCCGAACTTCGCAGCGTTCCCTCATATTTCATATTGCATTTTTGCATTACCTTACCGGAATTAGGATTTCTGGGATCATGTCTTGATTCAATGCGATTTACATTTACCTCATCAAACAAATAATCCATAACCGCTTCGAGAGCTTCAGAAGTGATTCCATTGTGCCACCATGCTCTGCCAATGCAATATCCAATATGTACCGCTGAAGTTTCTTCGTTCATATTTACCACAGCAATATCGCCGATCGGCTCATCACCGTTTTCCTTTAACGCAATAGCCCAGTGATAAAAGCTCTTGTCAGAATATTGATTGACCCAAGCCGCTGTTACTTTGCGACTGATTTCAAGGCTGGGATGAGGCTGCCACATCAGGTATTTAGTTACCTCTTTATCCGATGCCCAATTATTATACATTGCCACAGCGTCTTCAATAACATATCTTCTTAAAATCAATCTGTCTGTCTCTAATTTTTGCGTGCCGCAATGATTCATAACTCTATCCCTTTCTTTTTATTTATAGCTCAGATATGTGGTCCTGTAAAGTTATTTCAATCTCGCCTCCAGGCGATAAATCGGATATCCCATAGAAGCAAATTTATTCTCATACTCCGTAACAATATTGCCCTCAAAATCACTGTTGTGCAAATCAAGAGAAATATTGGAAAGTCTGAAATCGCACAGCGAAAACTGCTCAATGGAATATTCAAAGAAATGCATATTGTCAGTTTTCTGGCAAATAACACCGTCAGGCTTCATTATCTTCTTGTAAATTTCAAGAAAAAGAGGATTCGTCAGCCTGTGGGCAATGTGCCTGTGTTTCGGAAACGGGCAGGAAAAATTAAGATAAATTTCCTCCACCGAACACTGGGGAATATATGACGGAAGATACTCTGCCGTTCCGCACAGAAATCGTATATTTTCAAGTCCTGCTGCTCTGGCGCTTTCTATTGCCTGGATAAGGACGTTGCGGTTTCTTTCAACGCAGAGAATATTTTTTTGGGGGGTTCTTTTTGCATACTCACATCCAAATTGCCCCTTGCCGCTGCCTATTTCCAGCACCACAGGATTTGAATTTGAAAAAAGCTTATCAAAATCTATCATATGATTCTCGTTAACTGCGTCCTTGTAGTTAAGAGAATCATTTTTCATTATTATAAGATAATCCGACGACGCGTCAATTCTCTCGTCAAGATTCTTTTTGCGTTTCATTCTCATACATTTTCACCTTAATAAATAGTGTACAGATTAGTGCTCGTCATCAAGCACAGCGTGGGCGCATTTCACTCCGTCCACCGCCGCAGATATAATTCCGCCTGCATAACCGGCTCCTTCACCGCAGGGATAAACTCCCCTGATATTGCACTGCAAAAACTCGTCCCTCAGTATTCTGACAGAGCTGGAGGATCTCGTTTCAGGAGCAGTAAGAACGGCGTCGTAAAGATTAAAGCCGTTAAGTTTCTTATCCATTTCAACTATTGCTGATTTCATCGTTGCTGAAACCTTTGACGGCAGACATTCATCAAGATTAGTCAGGGTAACACCTGTGGGGCAGGTGGGATTTACGCTTCCCAGTGCTTTGCTCTCTTTATTGCTGAGAAAATCTCCCACAAGCTGTGCCGGAGCCCTGTAATCTCCGCCGGCAAGCAGGAACGCCTTGTGCTCTATTTCACGCTGATAATATATTCCTGCAAGGGGATGCTCATCGGGGAAATCCTTGGGCTCAATTCCCACCAACAGCGCTGAGTTGGCATTTTCGCCGTCACGGGCAAGGGAGCTCATGCCGTTTACAATAACGCCTTCCTTTTCGCTGGCGGCAGCTACAACAGTACCTCCGGGGCACATACAAAATGTATATGCTCCCCTTTCGTGCAAGCCGTGGCAGGAAAGCTTATAGTCAGCGGCTCCCAGCTTTTTGTTGCCTGCAAATTTTCCGTACTGAGCCTTGTCAATAAGTTTTTGGGGATGTTCTATTCTCGCTCCTACCGAAAACGGCTTTTGAATTATCTCAACGCCCATGCCGTAAAGCATTTCAACAGTATCCCTGGCGCTGTGACCGATTGCCATTATAACACAGTCGGTTTCCATATCAATGCTTCTGCCGTTATTTGAATACGTTACTCCGTGAATAAAACCGTTGGCGCATATAAGTTTCTCAAGCTTCGACTCAAGCCTGACTTCTCCGCCCAGGGATTCAATCTTTTTTCTGATATTTTTCACCACAACGGCAAGCCTGTCCGTGCCGATATGAGGCTTTGCTGAATAGAGAATTTCCTCAGGCGCACCCGCCTCATAAAGCTCCTGCAAAATCTTGCGGATATACGGACTCTTGATACCCGTTGTGAGCTTGCCGTCCGAAAACGTACCTGCGCCGCCCTCGCCGAACTGAACATTGGACTCCTCGTCAAGCTCCCTGGTTTTCCAAAACTTGTTTACGTCCCGTGTTCTTCTGTCAACGTCACGTCCACGCTCCAGCACAATAGGTCGAAGACCTGCCTGGGCAAGAATAAGTCCGGCAAACATGCCTGCCGGACCGAATCCGACAACCACCGGTCTGAATTCGCTTTTACGCTTATTTTCAGGCATAACATATTTATACGGTGTAACAAGCTGTATCTTCTGGCTTTTGCTCTTAGATACAATCTGCTTTTCGTCAAGAGTTATTTCAACGTCTACGCAGTACATAAAATGGACGTCGTCCTTTTTCCTTGCGTCCACGCTTTTTTTGTAAATGGACAAAGATTTAACATATTTTTGATTTATCTTAAGCACCTTTGCCGCCTTAGCTTTAAGGAGTTCTTCCTCCTCGTCAAGGTTTAGTCTTATTTCATTAATTCTTATCATATTTGTTTACCTTATTATATAATGAAGCGATTTCGTCAGCGACTGTTATTCCGCTG
Source organism: Candidatus Eubacterium faecigallinarum (assembly GCA_019115455.1). Lineage (GTDB taxonomy): Bacteria > Bacillota > Clostridia > Oscillospirales > Acutalibacteraceae > Eubacterium_R > Eubacterium_R faecigallinarum. Next base: position 48,322 of record DXDN01000024.1, on the reverse strand, counting down.
AACCACGCAAAATTCAAATTAAATCCGCCGCACTCAAACTGCCTGTCAAGTACCTCGCCGCAGGCATAAAGTCCGCTCACCAGCTTCGAACTATAATGGTCAAATTCGTTTATGTCTGCACCGCCGCCGGTTATCTGGGCATAATCAAAGCCCTTGGTTCCTGTGATTATCAGCTTCCAGTTCTTTACTATCTGCGCCTGCCTGTGCACATCTGCTGATGCCTGCTTTTCTATAATATCAGCAAGCGCCGAGCCGAGTATTCCTTTAAGACTGCCGAAAGTTTTTATATGCCTTTCAAGTTCTTCTTGGCTCATATCCGGCACCAAGTCCAAAACTGCGTGGCATTTCTGAGGATTTTCTTTTGCAAAATTCTTACTGACGATATCCGACAGATTCATCGTAACAATGCCCGACAATCCGTAATCGGCAAACAGCACCTCGCCGTATTCACTCTTTATATCTGAGGAATCAAGCTGAACAGTCATCCTGCATTTAACCCTGTGACCTTTAAGCGCTCTGGGATACTTGCTGGACGACGTAAGCTGCACCAGCGCAGGATAAAGCGGAGTTATACTGTGACCAAGCGACTTAAGCAAGTCATATCCGCTGCCGTTTGAGCCGAGATTTTTCTGAGCTTTTCCTCCGGCGGCAACCACTACACTGTCTGCGTAAAATTTACCTTTTGAGGTATGGACGCACAAACTGCTGTCAATACGTTCAACAGTGCAGTCAGTAATTATCTCAACGCCGAGTTTTTCACAGCTTTCGGTCAATGCCTCCAGCACTGTGGACGCCTGATTGGAATATGGATAACTCCTGCCCTCAGAATCAGTACGTGTGATTACGCCGATACTGTTAAAAAAATCCACCACCTGACTGCTGTGGGGAGCGCTGACATTTGAAAGATTGCACCTGCCGTTTCCTGTGGCAAGTATCTTTCTGCCTGGCTCTTGCATACGCTCCAGCACCTTGACCGAGCAGCCGGGGCAATTCTGTTTTAGTCTGACGGCGCAGGCAAGTCCGCCGGCACCGGCGCCGATTATAATTGTGGTCATTTTAACTCACCTATACTACAGATAGTTGTTGCGTAAATATAATAATATAAAATAATCTTAAATGCAAATTTTTTTGATAAAATGCTTGACTAAATTTAAGCACTGTGCTATATTAATCATACCTCAAAAAGGATGATTAATCTGAGCCGTTAGGCCTTATTTTTTTGTCCTGATTGCTTTGTGTGGCATAAGAGGGAGATTATCTATCGAAATTTAAACGGAGGTGCTATTTATGAGAGTTAAGATTACCTTAGCTTGCACTGAATGCAAACAACGCAACTACAACACAATGAAGAACAAGAAGAATTCACCTGACAGACTTGAGATGAACAAGTACTGCCGCTTCTGTAAGAAGCACACTCTTCACAGAGAAACAAAGTAACAGGAGGATTCAAATGGCTGAAGAAAAGAATACTTCAAAGAAGGTTGAAAAAGCCGATAAGTCTAACGACAAGAAAAAGAAGTCAAAGAAAAATCCTTTTAAATCCATTGCATCTTTCTTCAAAAGCGTAAAATCAGAAGGCAAGAAGGTCGTATGGGCAAAGCGCAAGGACGTTCTTAAGAACACACTTATTGTCATCGTTGTTGTGGCAATCGTAGGCGTATGCATCTACGGCGTTGACACTCTGCTTTCTCTCGGTCTCAAGGGCTTGAAGAATGCCGCTGCTGAAACTACAACAACTACTTCAATTTCTGATGTAGTTGACACCACTGCTGAGGAAGACACAACAGCAGCCGAGGACACAACCGCAGAGGCTGAGACCACTACTCAGGCAGCCGAATAATAAATAATCAATTCGCTTTTGTTTGACATTATTATTCGGGAGGCTTATTAATGGAAGAAGCAAAATGGTATGTTGCACACACGTTTTCAGGATATGAAAACAAAGTTGCAAGCAATATTCAGACCGTAGTTGAAAACCGCAATCTCCATGATCTTATTCAGGATGTTGCGATCCCTACCGAAACTGTTGTTGAGGTAAAGGACGACGGCACCAAGAAGGAATATCAGAGAAAGCTGATGCCGGGCTACGTCTTTGTTAAAATGGTTATGACTGACGACAGCTGGTATATCGTGCGTAATACCCGCGGCTGTACCGGATTTGTCGGTCCTGAAAGCAAACCGATACCGCTCACCGATGAGGAGATAAAAAATCTCGGAGTTGAGAAGATCAGCGTTGAGGTTTCGTACGAAGTCGGCGACCTTGTCAATGTTATTGACGGACCGCTGGAGGGCTTCTCCGGAACGGTTGAGGATATCGACATTGAAAACAACAGCGTTCAGGTAACAGTTTCCATGTTCGGCAGAGAAAACACTGTCGAGTTTGAGCTTGACCAGCTTGAAAAGGTCAGTGAATAATTACAGTAATTCGCAGGCGTGACTGCCCTTGCGGCGCAGTACGGTTTGCTTATTATCATCGCAGATGAAATTGCCGTTTTGTCTGTGATGGTGGGAGAGATTTGAACATCTCGCCATTTACCACAATTTTAGGAGGAAATTATTATGGCACAGAAGGTAGTAGGTTTAATTAAACTTCAGATTCCTGCCGGCAAGGCAACTCCGGCACCGCCTGTTGGTCCGGCTCTCGGTCAGCACGGCGTAAATATCATGTCATTCACAAAAGAGTTCAACGAGAGAACAAAGAATGACGCCGGTCTTATCATTCCTGTTGTAATCACAGTATATGAGGACCGTTCATTTACATTCGTTACAAAGACACCGCCAGCGGCTGTTCTTATCAAGAAGGCCTGCGGTATCGAAAAGGCTTCTGGCGCACCTAACAAGAACAAGGTAGCCACCATCTCAAAGGCTGATATTCAGAAGATCGCCGAGACAAAGATGCCTGACCTTAACGCCGCTTCACTTGAGGCAGCTATGTCAATGATCGCAGGAACCGCACGCAGCATGGGTATAGTAGTTGAAGACTAATTCCCTTGTGGGAGGAAAAATCCGATTAACCACTGGAGGTAATTTATTATGAAACACGGAAAGAAATATTTAGACGGTGCAAAACTTATTGACCGTACAAATTTATATGATACAGCAGAAGCTCTTGAGCTTTCTGTAAAAACAGCTACAGCAAAGTTTGATGAAACAATCGAGGCTCATATCCGCCTTGGCGTTGACTCACGTCACGCTGACCAGCAGGTAAGAGGCGCTGTTGTTCTTCCAAACGGAACCGGTAAGGACGTAAGAGTTGCAGTATTCGCAAAGGGCGACCTTGCAAAGGCTGCTGAGGAAGCAGGCGCTGACGTTGTAGGCGACGCTGACCTCGTTCAGAAGATCTCAGGCGGCTGGATGGAATTCGACGTAGCCATCGCATCACCTGATATGATGGGCTTTGTTGGTCGTCTTGGTAAGATCCTTGGTCCTCGCGGACTTATGCCTTCACCAAAAGCCGGCACTGTTACCATGGACGTTGCTAAAGCTGTTCAGGAAGCTAAGGCTGGTAAGATTGAATATCGTCTTGACAAGACAAACATCATCCACTGCCCTATCGGCAAGGCTTCTTTCGGCTCAGAAAAGCTTCTTGAAAACTTCAACGCTCTTCTTGACGCTATCATCAAGGCAAAGCCGGCTGCTTCCAAGGGTCAGTACATCAAGTCAGTTGTAGTATCTGCTACAATGGGTCCTGGAATCAAAATCAACCCAAACAAGGTAGGTTCAGCAGCAACTGCCGAATAATCGTTTTGGTATTGACACAAGGCGTTGCCTGTGTTAAAATACAATAGCTGTTCAGCCAAAGACAGCAGGTGCCGGTATTCCGGCGTAAGTTTATCGCCTGCCGAGGAATGGACATTCAGATAACACAATAAAGTTATTTTGATTGTTATGTGCATTCCGTGTCTTGCGGGATGCACTTTTTTATAGCTGGCAGCCATAAGGCGGCGTCCGCCGCTTAAAGTCCGCATTTCGCGGCAAATAATTATGGAGGTATAGTAAATGCCAAGTACAGCAGTTCTTGAAAAGAAAAAGCAAATTGTTGCTGATCTTTCCGAAAGAATCAAGAATTCCTGCGCAGGTGTAGTTGTTGACTACAAGGGTATCAACGTTGAAGACGATACAAAGCTGCGTAAAGAGCTTCGTGAGGCAGGCGTTGAGTATACAGTTGTTAAAAACTCTATCCTCGGCAGAGCCGCTCAGGACGCAGGACTTGAAGGACTTGATTCAGTTCTTGAAGGAACAACAGCTATTGCAACATCAGCAGACGATTACGTTGCATCCGCACGTATTCTCCAGAAATACGCTGACTCACACGATAACTTCTCATTAAAGAGCGGTTATCTTGACGGAGAAATCATCTCAATGGAAAAGCTTATTGCTCTTGCAAAGCTTCCGTCAAGAGAAGTTCTCCTTGCTACAGTTTGCAGCGTATTCAATGCGCCTATCGCTGCTTTTGCCCGTGGAGTACAGGCAATCGTAGACAAGGGCGGAGTTGAGGCTTGCGAGCCGGCAGCAGCTGAAGAAGCTGCCGAAGCAGAAGCCCCAGCAGAGGAGCCGGCAGCAGAAGAAGCCAAGGCAGAAGAAACTCCGGCTGAAGCACCGGCTGAAGAAACAGCCGAGTAATCGGAAAATCAACAAAAAACTAAACTAATTTGAATTTTTACGGAGGAAAGTAAAATGGCATCAGAAAAAGTTACAGCAATTGTTGAAGAGCTTAAAACTCTCACAGTTCTTGAGCTTTCAGAGCTCGTATCAGCAGTAGAAGAAGAATTCGGCGTAAGCGCTGCAGCAGCAGTAGCAGTAGCAGCTCCCGCAGACGGCGGTGCAGCAGCAGCTGAAGAGAAGACAGAGTTTGACGTAGTACTTGCAGAAGTAGGCGCTAACAAGATTCAGGTTATCAAGGCTGTTCGTGAGGCTACAGGTCTTGGCCTTAAGGAAGCTAAGGAGCTTGTTGACGGTGCTCCTTCAACTGTTAAGGAAGCTGTTCCGACCGCTGACGCTGAGGCTCTCAAGGCTAAGCTTGAGGAAGCCGGCGCTAAGATCGAGCTTAAATAATTACATTATTTATAACAAAAAGCAGATGACTCATGTCATCTGCTTTTTTATTTATCATTTATAACTCAATATGCCTTTAAATTTTATTTTGAATTTTATAACTGCTAAACATTATCAAAGTAATTTGAAAAATCGACAGCAATAACGTTTCCTGTTTGAGCGTCAACCGCCACTTTACAATCGTTGTATTCACTGTCATCATCATTTATATTTGCCCAGAACACATATACATAATCCATGTCCGTATTATTATAAACAAACATAAAGTCGGAAGGCTCGTATCTGTAACACAGTGTTGAGCCAAATGTATCTTTATCAAAGCTGCTGACATACTCTTTGTACTTTGGTTTTTTAAGTTCGCTGATGACTGAAGATTTTAATTTCTCGCTTTCCAATATCTTTATATCGTCGCTGTTGTCGGTTCTGTCACCGAACATTGACGAAACAGTATAGGAGCTAAAATTGCCTGAGTTGTTATAGGCAAACTCCTTATCATAAATATAATAGGTGTTTCCGATTAATTTATTATCAGAAATTATGACGTTAAATTTCAGCTCATCATCATATTGGAATTTGTATATATCAACGCCTTCACCTGATTTTTTCAAATATTTTGAATTTGTAATACAGCAAATAACGTCTGCAAACGAAACATCGTCTTCGCTTTCAAACAACACGTCAAATATGCGTAATCTTTTATCTATTTCATTGCATTTATAGGTGTTGTCATAGGAATCAAGCTTTTCTCTGCTCATTGCTATAAGAAGATAGCCGTATTTGTAATTCTCTCTCATAAAATCTGCGCCGTTGAGCAAAAGCAATTTCACATTATGGCGCCAAAAATCTTCAAAATAATGGTGACCGATATCCGATTCCTTTAAAGCCTCGCCGCCGATTATATCTTTCATTACCACAGCCATAACATTTTCCCTGCGCGGGTCCAGTACAACTTTGTAATAGTAATCTGTGTTTTCCAGAAAATCATTAAATATATATTTAATAGTTTCTTCAGAATGCTCCAAAAGATATATGTATTCCTCAGAATCTTTATTCAAAAAATCAGTCGGGTCGTAATATTGTGCCTCAGGAGTTTCTGCAAGAATGTCTATCATCTGCGCTATCTGCTCGTTTTCCTGGGGTTCCTGCTGAGTGCTCTCCAAGCTTGTCTGCTGACTTGTTTCTTTTTCACTTCCATTTTCATTCGCAGCCGTATTTCTGTCGAGCACAACTGCTATTACTACGCATATGACTACTGCAACTGCAGCTAAAACCCAGGCAAACTTCTTTTTCATGATTTAATGCCTCCCGTGCATTCGGTTCTTTAAACATTAAACGGACAATTTGTTTGTTCTGTGTGACTTTGTCACTGAAAGTAAATCTCTTTTCGGATATACTAAGGACAGAAGAAAAGAAAGGGGACATAAATTATGTCAGTATTAAAAATCAATAAAGATAATTTTGAATCAGTAAAAAACAGTGAAAAGAAAGTGCTTCTTGACTTTTACGCAGACTGGTGCGGACCCTGCCGCATGGTTTCACCTGTCGTAGATGAAATCGCAGAGGAAAATCCGCAGTACCTTGTCGGCAAAATCAATGTTGACGAGGAGCCGGAGCTGGCTCAGGCATTCGGCGTTGCCACAATCCCGACGCTTGTCGTTATGAATGGCGGCAAAATTGTAAGCCAGTCCTCAGGAGCAAGACCGAAACAGCAGATACTCGATTTGTTAAACGGTTAACTCTCTCAGGCGCTTTTTATTGCAAACCTTAATACCTTTACGGGACACCTCAACAATTCCCTCACCTGCAAAATATTTCAGCGTTCTGGAAACTACCTCTCGTGCGGAGCCCATGTATTTGGCAATCTGCTCATGGGTGAGGGCTACGGTGTCCCCGCCTGTTCTTGAAAGTTCGTCCGACAGAAAAACGGCAAGCCTTTTGTCCATGCTCATAAACAGAATCTGCTGCATTACCCACATAACGTCGGAAAATCTGCCTACAGCAGTTTCCAGAGCAAAGATCTTGATATCTTTGTTGCGCTCGGATACATCAGAAAATGCCTTGCCTGCAATAACATAGCACTCACTGTTCTCCTCGGCGTCCACCAGCACGTCAAACGTAACGGTCTGTAACACGCATGAGGCGGAGAGCATGCACATCTCCCCCGGATAAAGCCTGTAAAGAGTCACTTCTTTGCCGCTATCTGACAGTATGTAAACTCTCAGACATCCGCTTCTCACAAAAATTACGCCGGAGCATTCGTTGCCGTCGTGTATGTGGGTACCTTTAGGATAGGTCAGCGCCAGGGAATTTTGGCAAATAAAATTTTTGTCGGATTCGCTGAGTTCTTTCCAGAAGGGAAATATATCCCGGTAAACCGGTTCAAACATTTCGTTATCTCTCATTTTATTTCCTTTCATATAAGCCGGAAAGCTCCGGCTTTGCCTGAATATATTTATAATCAGATATAAATCTGCTAAGATATGCTATAAAAATTACGGTGATTAGTATGGAAAAAATTCATGACATGATAATTATAGGCGGAGGTCCTGCCGGATACACCGCCGCTTTATATGCCTGCCGTGCAGGGCTCGACGTGTTACTGCTCGAAAGGATGTCGCCCGGTGGTCAGATGACTCTGACAGGCACAATTGACAATTACCCAGGTTTCAGCGACGGCGTCGACGGCTTCTCCCTGGCAATGAAAATGCAGGAGGGGGCGGAAAAATTCGGCGCTAAAACAGAATATGCCGATGTGCTCTCCGCCAAGCTTGACGGAGACGTGAAAATCCTTGAGACAACATCCGGCGAATATCTTGCAAAAACCGTCGTTATCTCCACCGGAGCAAATCCCAGAGAACTTGGTATTGACGGCGAAGAGGAATATACGGGCAAAGGCGTTCATTACTGCGCCCATTGTGACGGCAGATTCTATAAGGACAAGACCGTAGTAGTTGCCGGCGGCGGAAACACCGCTGTTGACGACGCTCTCTATCTGTCAAATATCGCCGAAAAGGTTTATTTGGTACACAGACGTGACCAGCTCAGAGCTGAAAAAATATACGTTGACGCGCTGATGAAAGCTCAAAATGTCGAATTTTGCTGGAACAGCACTGTATCCGCCATTGAAGCGGACGACAGAGTAAACGCAGTTAAGATTGCCGACACAAAAACCTCAGAAATCAGAGAGATAAAATGCGACGCAATATTTGTGAGCATCGGCAGAAAGCCTGCTACTGAATTTTTAAAGGGCATAGTAGGCCTTGATGATGGCGGCTATATAATAGCCGGCGAGGACACAAAAACGAATGTCCCCGGAGTTTTCGCTGCCGGCGACGTCAGAACAAAGGCACTGCGTCAAATCGTAACCGCCGTTGCAGACGGTGCCGCGGCAGTTCAGTCCGCCAACGAATATCTGGCGTCAAAAGCATAATTCTATTTAAATTAAAACGCCTTCCAGCGATAGAAGAAACCTCTTTTTATCAGTTCCTGCTGCATACCCGGTAAGGCTCGAGTCTGAACCCACAACCCTGTGACAGGGAATTATAATTGCAACGGGATTACGTCCCACAGCGCCGCCCACGGCACGGGCTGACGTATTTTTACCGTATTTCTCTTCAAGACGAGCCGCAACGCCTGCGTATGTATCGGTTTTGCCGTAAGGGATATTCATAAGCTCATCCCAAACCCTACGGCAAAATTCGCTCCCCTGCACCCTGACATCAAACGATATCTCGGGATTTTCACCATTAAAATATGCGTCAAGCCAGCGGCACACGCTCTTAAAAAGAGGAAGGTCGGGACAGTTCTCCGCTGAGTCGGACGGAGAAACAAAATATTTTTGATTTTCAAATTTAAGCTCTGTCATGCAGCAGCCGTCGCTTTGAAGAAATATTTTTCCAATTGGTGAATAATATTCACAATAATATTGCATAACATCACACCTTTTAATAATTATATCATATTTTTAAAATCAAAACCATTTTTTCTTTTTAAACCAAAACAAAAGGGAAAAAACCAGCACAGCGCAAAGTACCATCACATAAACATAGCCGTACCGCCACCCAAGCTCTGGCATGTAATCAAAATTCATTCCGTACCACCCAACGATAACCGTTATGGGGTAAAACACCGTAGTCATCAGCGTAAAAACTTTCATGGTCAGGTTCAGTTTCATGTTAAGATACGCCTGATAAGCGTCCCATAGATGCACAACGCTGTCCCTGAGCAAATCAACATTTTCCTTAAGCCTAACGGCTTTATCGGTAAAAATATTAAAGGCTTTAAGTCCGTTACTTTCAAAAACTTCGTTTTCGTTTTCACGCAAAGCCTCACTTATATCAATAAGCTGCTCGTAATACCCTCTAAGGGTGAGCAGCTCTTTTTTCATTTCCAAAAGCCTCATGTTAAAATTACTGTCTGCCCTGCTTTTAAGCACGGTTTCCTCCAGCTGATTTATCTCAAGCTCTGCCTTTTCCAGCGCTTTGTTATCGCCTGATATAAGGCTTTCAAAAAAAGCGCACACAAGCTTTTCAAGACTGACGTTCTCACATGATATTTTTGAGAGGGCACGCATAAATGTGTTTCTGTTGGCGCAGTTGTCGTCCGAAATATTAACCACCAAAAGTAGATTTTTCCTTATAAAAATGGCAAAACAGTTGTGCCTTACGTTCACATCCGTAACGTTCACGACACTTAGCTTAACAAAGCAGTATTTGTCAAACACTTCTATATCGCTGGAAAAAAAGCTGCTGGATTCGCTGCACTTCTCCACCGACTGAAGAGAAAATCCAAACTGCATATAGTTTTCCTTAAGCTGCTTAAAATTTATAAATCCAAATGAAAGGATATTCTCGTTTATATCAGACAGACCAACGCTGACTATATCGTCATCAAACTGATAAAGCACTTACTCACCCCAATTCACAGTATCATATATAGTTATATGCTGTTTTTTGTAAATTCTCAAATAAAATAATTTTATTAAAATTGGTAATAATATTAATGAACGCTGTCCGTACATATCGGGCGGCGTTTTGTTTTAAAAAATTGAAAATGGATGAACGAAAAAATGACCGAAATGTTTATTTCAGTCAAAAACGTTCATAATAAACATTATCCGTATACATAATGAACAAAGAAAGCGCTGATTGATAGTGGATTGTAACGAATTATTCTGGTTGCTATTGACTGTTTTTGATTATTTTTGATATACTTAGGGTGTCAAAAGACAAAGGAGTATAAAGCATGCTTACTCAGGACAGGCAATCAAAAATATTATCAATCTTAAACCGCCAGGGCTCGGTAACGGTTTCAAGGCTCACCGAGATACTGTCAGCCAGCGAATCCACAATAAGGCGCGACCTGACGTATCTGGCGAAAGAAGGAAAGCTCAACAAGGTCCACGGAGGCGCCACCGCACTGCACCAGGAATTTGTAAAGCTTGAAGATAATATTGAAGAAAAGCTCACTAAAAACACCGACAAAAAAATGGAGATAGCCCGCTATGCCGCAAAGCAGATAAACGATGATGATTTCGTTTTTCTTGACGCAGGAACGACCACTCTACTGATGGCGCAGTTTTTGAACAATTCCGGCGCTACATTTGTGACAAACGGAATAGAAAATGCAAAACAGCTTGCAAAAAACGGCTGCAAAACCATTGTTCTGGGAGGTCAGCTCAAGCAGTCAACAGAAGCGATAATCGGGCTTGTGGCGGCGTCAAATCTTCAAAAATATTCATTTACAAAAGCATTTATCGGAACCAACGGAATCAACGAAAAGCAGGGCTATACAACGCCCGATACGGAAGAAGCAATGCTTAAGGCAGTCGCCATAAAACGCAGCTTTATCTCGTACGTGCTGGCGGACAACTCAAAATTCGACAAAGTATCCGCCGTAAGCTTTGCTCAGCTTGACGCCGCTTGTATTATAACCGACAAATGTGCAAATGATAAAATAAAAAAACGCACAGTTGTAAAAGAGGTGTTGTAATGATTTACACTGTAACTTTCAATCCGGCGCTTGACTATGTGATGAAGGTTAATGAACTTACTACAAAGGACATCAACCGCACAGAAAGCGAGCAGCTCTTCTACGGCGGCAAGGGCATTAACGTATCAGTAATACTGTCAAGGCTCGGGATTGAAAACAAGGCTCTCGGATTTGTTGCCGGATTTTCAGGCAAACAGCTTGAAAACATGCTGGAAGATGACAACATAAAAACCGATTTCGTAACCCTGAAAAGCGGTTACACCAGAATCAACGTAAAGATTAAATCCGATAAGGAACTTGACATCAACGCTCAGGGGCCAAATATAGACGATGATGCGGTGGAAGAGCTGCTGAGCAAACTTGACAAGCTGAAAGCGGGCGACTGTTTGGTGCTGGCAGGCTCAATACCAAAGACTCTGCCTGACGACATTTACGAAAAGATTTTGAAACGTCTCAGCGGCAAAGGCATTGATTTTGCAGTAGACGCCACAGGGGATCTTCTGGTAAACGTCCTCAAATACAAGCCCATCCTTATCAAACCTAATCATCACGAGCTGGGGGATATTTTTTCCGTTCAGATCAATACTATTGATGACATTGTAAAGTATGCGAAAAAGCTTCAGGAAATGGGAGCGAGAAACGTTCTTGTTTCACGGGGCAAGGACGGAGCAGCACTTATTGATGAGAACTCAGATGTTCACACCATGGGCAATGTCCCCGGAAAAATAAAAAGCTCTGTGGGATGCGGAGATTCGATGCTGGCAGGATTCCTTGCCGGACTTTATGAAAAGAACGACTGCCGCTATGCGCTTAAACTTGGCTCTGCCTGCGGCAATGCCACTGCCTTTTCAGACAATCTCGCAACCAGAGAAGAAATCGACGAAATGATGAAACACGAATGCTTTAACACAAAGTAAAGAGAGGGATAAATATGAGAATAACAGATCTGTTGAAAAAAGAAGCGATCGAGCTGGGTGCCAGCGTTTCCACCAAAAACGAGGCAATAGACAAATTAATCTCCCTTCACGAAAAAGCCGGAAATTTAAACGATGTTCAGGCTTATAAAGCAGCTATACTTGAAAGGGAGAATCAGGGCTCAACTGCTATAGGCGAAGGAATAGCAGTTCCCCACGCAAAATCAGAAAGCGTGAAAGTTCCCGGACTTTCCGCCATAACGCTCCCCAACGGAGTAGATTACGGCGCACCTGACGGCAAGGCATCTGACATATTATTTATGATTGCCGCACCTCTTGACGGAGATCTTCACCTGGAGATTTTGTCAAGACTTATGGTTATGCTGATGGAGCCGGAATTCTGTGCTGACCTTAGAAAAGCAGCTACGGCAGACGAATTCCTGCAAATAATCGATAAAAAAGAGAGTGAAAAATATCCGTCAGAACCTAAGGAAGAACCTGCCGTAAAGCAAGGCTACAGAATCCTTGCCGTAACCGCCTGCCCCACCGGTATTGCCCATACTTATATGGCTGCCGAGGCACTTGAAAAGGCGGGAGAAAAAATGGGCTATCCCCTTAAGGCTGAAACAAACGGTTCAGGCGGTGCCAAAAACGTTCTTACAAAAAAAGAAATTGAAGAGTGCGACGGTATAATCGTTGCCGCTGACAAGAATGTTGAAATGGCACGCTTTGACGGCAAGCCGGTTATAAAAACCTCAGTTTCAAACGGAATAAACAAACCTGAGGAGCTTATCAATAAAATAATTGATGGCAAGGCTCCGATATATCACAGTGACAACCAGCAAACGGATGTATCCGATGACGACGAAAAAGAGAGCTTCGGACGCAAGGTGTATAAACACCTGATGAACGGCGTATCCCACATGCTTCCTTTCGTAGTCGGCGGCGGTGTGCTGATTGCTCTTGGCTTTCTTATCGACACGCTGGCAGGAAACGCCGACGTCGGCGGAGATTTCGGTTACACCAACCCTGTTGCTGCAGTAATCTTCTGGATAGGTAAAGCGGCTTTCGCATTCATGCTTCCGATACTTGCCGGATATATCTCTCAGTCTATTGCTGACCGTCCCGGTCTTCTCCCCGGTATTGTAGGCGGTTATCTGGCAACCACAGGCGCAACGCTTTCATCACCTACAGGCGACGACTCAGCAGTATCCGGTTTCTTAGGTGCTCTGCTTGCCGGTTTCGTTGCCGGACTGTTAGTAAACCTGCTTAAAAAAGCATTTTCCTGGCTCCCGAAGAGCATGGACGGCATCAAGCCTGTATTTATCTTCCCATTACTGGGCACACTTTTAATCGGAGTGTTTATGCTCGCTATCAATCCGTTTGTCGGATTTATCAATATCGGTCTTTCAAACGGACTTTCAAGCCTGGGCGAAACCAGCAGAATTCTTCTTTCAATCGTTCTTGCCGCTATGATGGCAATTGACATGGGCGGCCCATTCAACAAGGCGGCATACGTTTTCGGCACAGCCGCTATTGCCGACGGCAACGGCTGGATAATGGCAGCCGTTATGATAGGCGGTATGATTCCTCCAATCGCTATAGCCCTTTCCACAACATTCAACAAGAAGAAATGGTCAAACGAAGAGCTTAAGAGCGGACCTGTAAACTATCTTATGGGACTGTGTTTCATCACTGAGGGTGCTATTCCTTACGCCGCATCCGACCCGCTGAGAGTTATTCCGTCATGTATGGTAGGCTCAGCTGTGGCAGGCGCCGTAACTTCACTGTTTAACTGCTCGTGTCCCGCACCTCACGGCGGTATATTTGTATTCGCAGTTGTTGACAATCCGCTGGGCTATCTTGTAGCTCTGGTAGCAGGCTCTGTAGCCGGAGCACTAATGCTGGCACTGCTTAAAAAGAACAGAACAAAAAAAGAAACAGCATAACTTAGGAGAACAAAATGGTATCAAAAGAAACAGAAATAATTAATGAAATGGGATTTCATATGCGCCCGGCAAATGTCTTTGTAAGCGCAATGTCAAAATATTCTTCAGAAATCTTCATCATGTTCAACGGCAACAAAATAAACGGAAAAAGCATAATGAACATTATGGCAGCCTGCATTAAAAAAGGCAGCAAGATAACCGTTGAATGCAGCGGTGCAGACGAACAGGCAATGCTTGACGAAGCAATACAAATGATAGAATCCGGTTTCGGCGAATAATATACCCCCCTCTTAAAACGGCAGGCGAAAGCCTACCGTTTTAAGGCGGTTTATAGGAACGGAGGAATAATTATGCTTAAAGGAATCGGCGCAAGCCAGGGTTACGGAATAGGCAAAGCCGTCCTGATAAAAGATATAAACCTTGACTACAGCAAAGTTAGGTATTCAGACGCAGCTACGGAAAAGGAACGCTTAAAGAATGCGGCTGACGAATTCATAAAAGAGACGCAGACACTCTGCGAATCGCTGAAAGAATCTGCCGGCAGCAAGGAAGCGGAAATTCTTGAGGGGCACATAATGATGCTAAACGACCCGTTCATGCTGTCCCAGATGAATGACAATATCGATAACGGCTTTGTGGCTGAAAAAGCCGTTGACACGGTGTGCAATATGTTTATCGACATGTTTTCCGCCACGGATGACGAGCTTACAAATCAGCGAGCCTCGGATGTAAAGGACATTAAAGACAGCCTTTTGAAGATACTGCTCGGTGTGGAAACGGTGGATATATCAAACGTTGCGGCAGGCTCGGTGCTGGTGGCAAAGGACTTTACCCCGTCCATGACAAGCCAGATAAACAGCGAAAACGTCAGCGCAATCGTTACCGAAGTAGGCGGAGTCACCAGCCACAGCGCCATTCTTGCAAGAGCAATGGGCATACCCGCCGTTCTTTCGGTTATTGACGCCACAAAGAAAATATCGGACGGTCAGGATATAATAGCCGACGGATTCTTAGGTGAGGTAATAACCGACCCGTCAACCCAGGAGTTTGACAGCTACAGAGCAAAACAAAGCGACTATATCAAGCAAAAGGACAGTCTCAAGGCATATATCGGCAAAGAGACAATTACTGCCGACGGCGTTAAAAAAGCGGTTTATGCCAACATCGGCAGACCTGAGGACGTTCAAAACGTGCTTCAAAACGGCGCCGAGGGCATCGGGCTGTTCAGAACCGAGTTTCTCTTTATGGACAGAAACACAGAGCCCACCGAGGAGGAGCAGTTTGAGGCATACTCCACGGTAGCAAGGGCAATGAACGGTCAGGAAGTAATCATTAGAACTCTTGACATAGGCGGCGACAAGGATATTCCTTATCTTAAAATAGAAAAGGAAGAAAATCCTTTCTTGGGTCACAGAGCGATACGCTACTGCCTGGACAACAGAGAGCTTTTCAAAAAGCAGATTCGAGCAATACTGCGGGCGGCGGTTTACGGATATATAAAAATCATGCTGCCGCTTATAACCTGTATTGACGAGGTAAACGAGGCAAAAGCTGTCATAAAAGAATGTGAGGCTGAGCTGGCTGAAAGCGGCACCGAGTACAAGTCAGTACCCGTTGGAATAATGGTGGAAACACCGTCCGCTGTTTTTATCTCAGACCTTTTGGCGCAGGAGGTTGAGTTCTTCTCAATCGGCACCAACGACCTTACGGGTTATACTATGGCGGTTGACAGAGGCAACTCCAAAGTCAGCAAGCTGTATGACGCAATGCAGCCGTCAGTACTCAGGGCAATAGAAATAACCATAAAAAGCGCTAAGAAAGCAGGTATTCAAGTTGGAATGTGCGGCGAAGCGGCGGCTGACCCGAGGCTGATTCCGAAACTTATTGAATGGGGACTCGACGAATTTTCCGTCACACCCAGCAGTATCCTGCAAACAAGAAAAATTATTTGTGAATACAAAGCTTAAAAGATAAAAGAGACCTTTAAAAGGTCTCTTTTTCATTTTGATATATAATTATTTCCCTCAGTCTTCGTCTTTGCCAAACTGTCTGCGCTTTTCGATTACGGCATTATGGATATCCTCCTTGGTCTTGCCTGTCAGCTTATAGAAGAAGAACGGAACGCCGGCAAGGAACATCATAAGTCCGTGGAACACCGTATAGAAAAACAACATTAATATCTTTGTTTTAATGCTTTGCTCAGGGTCGGGAACAGCGTCGGTGGGCTGAATATAGCCGATGATTGAATTTTTGCCATAAAGAATAATAGGCGCCAGTGCCTGTGCAATTGTGCCGCTTATCATAGTAAAGATACCAATAACAAAGGGCAGAGTTGCATCAAGTCGCTTTCCTGTCTTAAGCTCGATATCCTCAAGCACATCCGCCTGAAACATTGTGGGCAGAAGATTTGACGCGCCAAACTGAAGACCGATAAGAAACAGAAATACAATAAACAATATCTGTAAGCCTGCATTCGGTTTGCTGAAATAAAGGTATCCCACAGCAAAGGCAATACTGTTTATAATAACCGAATAAATGCCGCTGGAGATATAAAGCACCTTTGAATTAAATTTCTTAAGCAGGAAATTAATTAAAAGCATACCTACTGCGGTTCCTATACCCGTCGGCAACCCGAACCAAAGATACTTGCTGGTGCTGCCCAGGAGAGCCGCCGCCAAAAAGACACCCATAAATGTGGCAATCTGCCTGAAATTCTTTAAAAATTCCGATATAAGAATTACCCAAGCGTATTTGTTTATAAGAACATCCTTGATTCCTATCAAGGGGTTTTTCTTTTCACTGCTGTAGGTAACGCGTTCTCTGATTGCCTTAGTAGCCACCAGCATAAGAATAGTTCCCACAACGGCACAAAGAGCGGCGCCGATTATGTACTGGGTTCCCTCATCGTCCCATATCAAGCCGATAACGAGAATTATTACCAGCGGAGCAGAATTGCCCACTGCAGAGCAAATGCTTCTGAACGAGATAACATTGTCCCTTTCCTTAAGGTTCGGCGTCATTACCAGCGCAACCTTGTTCATAGCGTCGCCGAAATTGGTGGCTACCGCCCAAAGAACGGCAATTGTGGTAACATAAACCAAAAGCAGACTGCCCGACAATGCAGGCGGAGCCCAGAAAGTGAGCACCAAAAGCACGCCGCACGGTATCGCCACAGCCAGCGCCAGCGGGCGGAACTTGCCGGATTTTCCGGGACGTCTTCCGTCAATATACATCGTAATAAAGAAATTGAGCACAAACGGAATAATATTTATCAGCGTATTAAACAGCGAAACCTGACTTTCGTTAAGCCTAAGCACATTAACAAGATAAGCGCTTCTGTAAGAGCCTACCATTCCCGTCATATTCGTATAGAAAAATACGCCCACAAGATAAATTATAAATTCCGATAATTTAACATATTTTTTGTCCTGCTCCGTGGGAGGAGCCAATACCTTATCTGACATTAAATTTTACCCCTTTTGTTAACTATCGTTTCCACTTAATATTCAGCACGGTGTTATAATCTCTCTGCTTCTCATCCCCTATCATTGACAAAACGAAATTGTCAATATTACTGAGAAGCGGATTTTTGTCACCCGCTTTTTTCTCAATGATTCGGGTAACCGGATGAAGCCGCCTAAGCAGCTTTTTCATCGCCTCATACATGGGCGTTCCTTTCACATACGGCTCGTTACCCACAAAAATATTCCTTACAAGCTCTACCCCTACGTCCTTTACAAGCCTGTCGCCGATACTTTTGTCCACCTTAAAGCAAAGTATTCTGCCAAGTTTCTTAAGCGTGAGCTTTTGAAGCATCCTGCCCACAACGGTAACAGGAATTTTAAGCTTTTTATTTTTTTCCGGACCGCCGAACAACCTGGTAAAGAAAGCAAAATCATACGCCATAGCGTCGATTATATCAGTAATCATTCGGTCAAATCGCCACTGAAAATACTGCGAAGCTGTCCTGCCGCCTTTATCCCAGTCAAAATCCTCAACCGTGTAGGATTTAATATCAACCGTGTTATCATCACGGAAAGTGACCTTTCTGTAAGCGCACGGGCATCCCACAAAGCTGCCCGTCTGAACGTCAGTTATCATGTTGCCCTTTGCCGTCACATAGTCAGTAACCGCCTGTGCATGCATATGACCTGTAAAGATCAAGTCAAGTCCTGCGTCAGCAAATTTCTCAGCCGTATTTTCCCAGTCGGTAAGCTTTGCGTCGCCGATTAGATTCATAACCGGAGAAAACGGAAGCAGCGGATAATGCGTCATGGCAAATATATAATTTCCGCTTTCATGGGCTTTTTTTATTTCATCAAGCGCCCACTGCATCTGGTCGTCCCATATGCCCTTAAAATCCTTGCAGTCACCGTCGCAGTTAAGTGCCAGAAGTCTTATCCCCTCTGTAAGCTGCACAACATATGACATTGATTTATGCTCGCTTATCGCCTGGTCAAAACCGTAATGATGATAAAGTTCCCTGAGCTTTTCCCTGGGAGTGCCCTCAACAGGCACGCATTTATCACCAACAAATCCACAGGGATTTCCTGCATAATCGTGCCTTGCAGTGATGATATATATGGTTTTACCGTGTCTTTCAAGATATTCCAGTTTCTTGATAAAGCCCTCGTGGCTCGCCTGCTCCCCACGGTAAACAAGGTCACCGGGAATAAGCACAATATTCGTTTCCTTATCCTGGGCTATCTGTTCAAACCCTGCGTCAATAATGGCTCCGGTTTCAGCTACGCATTTCTGGTCGGTACGGCTTCTCTCCTCATACGCTTTGCCCTCACCGCCCAGCGAAAGCTCAAAATAATGCGGGTCGGTAACCAGGTAAAAGGAAAAGAGCTCCTTCAAATCCATCCCTCCATTCTTAAAGAAAGTAACTATAATTTATACTATATACCTTTTTAATCGCTGTTGTAATAGATAAAATCACCCATAATGTTAGGATTATCAAAATAATAGACTGATTTTATTTTCTTGTCCTTTTTCTGAATTCCAGCGGTGAACAGCCTGTTGCCTTTTTAAAGCTGGTGGAAAAATACTGCAAATCCGCATAATTGAGTTTCTTTGCTATATCCCCAACACTCAGATTAGTATGCATCAGATATATCTTAGCAGCATCTGTTTTCTTCTCAAGAAAATATCTGTAAGGTGTTATGCCATACTCCTCCTTGAACACGTTTATGATATAATTTTTTGAATAATTCACACTTTGACACAGCCTGTCGAGATTAAAGGGCTTTTCTACCGAAGCATCAAGTTCTCTTCTTATACTTCTTGCAACGCCTCCGTCGTCATAAGCCGTCCTGTTTCTTATATACATAAATATATGCAATAGTTCCAGCGCAACAGCGTCAGTCAGCTTGCTGTACTCAGTCACGGTTTTTGACAACTGGAAGATACGCTCAAAATGCGATTTTACACTGCAATTCTTAAACAAATATGTATCTTTAGGCAAATATGAATCCGCCATAGCACGGGCAACACTGCCGTCAAAAACTATCCAGTATTTATGCCACGGAGTGCTGTTGTCGGTGGAATAGCTGTGCCTGCTGCCCCGCTTCAGAAAGAAAACGTCACCCCTTTCCGGTTCAAGACGCTGTCCCTCAATATTAAGCTCACCGTTGCCGTCGATAATATATTCCAGAGCCATCAAATCGGACTCTTCACGCTCTATTCTGAAATTCCTGTCGCAATATGTCTCGCCCACCAGCAAAACTTTCACAGGATCGTCTTCCCCTGCCAGAGCATAAAAATTAGTAAAATCCTCAAACATAGTTATTTTCCTAACATTTTAATATATATTTCCTATTTTATTCCTTGATTAAATGTGATAATTTATTAATAGCATAAAAACGGCAATATTTCAACAAATATATAAATTTACCATACGGCATTCGCCGGAGGAGAAGTTAATATGAGCATAATTGCAAACGACAACAACATTTTCGTTCTGGAGACAAAAAACACGCACTACGTGCTTGGAATTGACGGCGCAGGGTATAATCATCATATCCACTGGGGCAAAAAGTGCAATCCGCTGGACTACGAAATAAACGATAACGGCGACGAAAATTCCAACAATACCAAGCTTGACGAATACCGCCAGGAGCTGACCCCCTTTGGTCAGACTATGTACCGTGACTGTGACATAAAAGCCGAGTTTGAGGACGGATGCCGTGAAATCAACCTCAGATTCGACGGATACGAAATCAGCCAAGATACTCTAAAGATTAAATTTTCAGACGAGTTTTATCCCCTTGAAATTATACTTAACTATCAGGTATACGACGGTTGCGATATAATCAAGCGCTTTACAACAATAAAAAACACAGGCAAAGCAAAAATAAGATTTGAAAAAATATCCTGTGCTCAGTTCAGTCTGCCGTCGGTGAAGCCTTATACTTTCAGGAACACAAACGGTGCCTGGGGCAGCGAATTTGTTGAGACTCAAAACACCCTTGAGGGCGGCTGCGCTGTTTACGAATCAAGAAGAGGCTCATCAAACCACAATAATTCCCCTTACTTTATAGCCTATCAGAACGCCGACGAAAAAAGCGGCAACGTTTACTTTGCTTCTCTTGCCTACAGCGGCAATTTTAAAATAAGCTGTTCACGTGATTCCTACAGCATCACCAGGGTAATCATGGGGCTCAGCGATTTTGATTTTTCCCACACGCTCAACGGCGGCGAGAGCCTGGATACGCCGTGCGTATACTGCGGCTTGGCAAACGGATTCGGGGATATGACAAGGCAGATGAACACCTTTGCGTTAAAATACATACTGCCGTCAAATTTCAGCGACAAAACTCTGCCGGTGCTCTATAATTCCTGGGAGGCAACGGGATTCAGCGTAAATGCAAAACAGCAGATTAAACTTGCCAAAATTGCGGCGGATATCGGAGTGGAGCTGTTTGTCATGGACGACGGATGGTTCGGACAGCGTAAGGACGACCACGCAGGACTCGGCGACTGGTATGTAAATGAGGAAAAATTCCCCAACGGACTTGATGAGCTTATTAACGAAGTAAACAGGCTGGGAATGGATTTCGGAATATGGGTGGAGCCTGAAATGGTGAATCCCGACAGCGACCTCTTCAGAAATCACCCCGACTGGGCATATCATTATCCCCACAGAAAGGCTTGCGAGCTGAGAAATCAGCTTGTGCTGAACATGACAAGAGAGGATGTTCAGGAATACATATTCAACACTCTTGACGAGCTGCTGACTAATCACAATATCAAGTATATTAAGTGGGATATGAACCGCCCGTTTTCTGAAACAGGAGCTCAAAATCTGCAAGATCCTAAAATGTATTCCTATCTTCACACAATGGCGGTCTACTCCATCGTCGACAAACTCAGGCAAAAGCATCCCGACGTGGCTTTTGAGAGCTGTGCATCCGGCGGCGGCAGATGCGATTTGGGCGCCCTGAGCCACTATGACCAGGCGTGGACCAGCGACAACACGGACGGAATTGACAGAATTACGATTCAAAAAGGATATTCACTTCTTAGACCCACAAAAACAATGCGTGCCTGGGTAACCGACATCGCCGGTATAAACAAGCCCTGTTCCCTGGATTTTCGTTTTGCCGTGGCAATGCAGGGCTCGCTGGGAGTAGGAAGCAATCTTGAAAAATACGGCGAAGAGGAGCTGGAAATTTGCAGACGCAATATCGCCCTTTATAAAACTATACGTGATAACGTTCAGTTCGGCGACCTTTACCGCCTGCTGGATGCTGATAAAGACGAAGTGTCCATGAACCAGTATGTATCGCCGGACAAATCAAAGAGCGTGGCATTCATAGTTGCTCCCGGAACGAAATTTTATAAAAAGAGAATACCCATCCGCTTTGACGGACTTAAAGAAGACAAAACATACAAAGTAACATCGCAGGACATAAACTGCGAAAAAAGCGGAGCATTCCTTATGAACGTGGGAATACCGGCGCATATACGCGGCGCATATTACAACAGAATAATACTGATTGAGGAAATATAACGGCAAGGAATAAAAAATATTTAATTTTCTTAAATTTATGCTTGATTATCAAATTATCCTCTGTTATAATAATAAAAATCCACTTTAAAGCGTTATAGTTTAAAGCATTAAAGCAATTAAGATTAAAATAATTATAAGAGAGGTATATGACGTGAGCGAAAGAAAAGGAAATATGATGAGCGTTCGCACGGACGTAAAGGTGCTTGACGCCACTATCCGTGACGGAGGACTGTGCAATAATTTTGAATTTACCGACGAATTTGTTACCGAGCTTTATAAAACAAATATCCGCTCCGGTGTTGATTATATGGAATTTGGCTACAGAGCATCAAAAAATCTTTTTGACCCTAACAAATTCGGCAAATGGAAATTCTGCGATGAGCAGGATATAAGAAGCGTTGTGGGTGAAAACGTGTCCGACATGAAGATTTCCGTTATGGCGGACGTTGGCAGATGCGATTTCAGAGAGGACTTTGTGCCGAAATCCGAGTCAGTAATTGATATGGTGCGTGTGGCATGCTATATTCACCAAATTCCTGCCGCAATCGAAATGATCGAGCATTTTCACAACCTCGGATACGAGACCACCTGCAACATCATGGCGATAAGCCAGGCAAACACCGAAGAGGTGGAGGAAGCCCTCAACATGCTGGGCGAATGCAGTGTGGACGTAATTTATCTTGTGGATTCATACGGCTCACTCTATCCTGAAACAGCGGCAAACCTGGCGAAAAAATATCTTGAAATAGGCGAGAGATACGGCAAGGCAATCGGCTTTCACGCTCATAACAACCAGAATCTTGCCTTTGCCAATACGATTGAAACTCTTTCCTACGGCGTATCATACCTGGATGCTACAGCGTCAGGAATGGGCAGAGGCGCCGGCAACTGCGCTATGGAGCTGCTGCTGGGATTTCTTAAAAACCCAAAATACAATCTCTACAGCCTGCTGACCTTCCTGGAAAAATACATTATCCCTCTTAAGGAAAGCGGAGTTGTATGGGGCTACGACGTTCAGTACATGCTCACCGGACAGCTTAACCGCCACCCCCGTTCTGCTATGGCATTTACTGCGGAAAACAGACATGATTACTGCGAATTTTACAAGACTCTCCTTGACAACGACTGATACAGATACTATAATATAACCAACTTAATAAGTCAGGGGTGCCAAGGGAATTTGATCTTCCCGGCTGAGATTATACCCTTTGAACCGTACGTTAGCACGAACGGCAAAGACTGATGCGTAAATGCGTATAATTACATGCCCCTTTTTCAAGGGGCATTTTCTTTTGGCTTATTATAGTCTTAAGAAAGGAGAAAACAGCTATGCCAGAAACAAAATCTTCAATAAATATGACAAGACGTCTTACCGAAACCGCTATCATGATAGCTCTTGCGGTTGCTCTTTCATATGTGCAGATATTCAGCCTTCCCATGGGCGGCTCTGTAACCCTGTTCAGCCAGGTGCCGATAATAATCATCGGTTACAGATACGGCTGGAAATGGGGCTGCGTTACAGGCGTTATTTACGGACTGCTGGAGATGCTTTTGCAGGGACTGGGCAACTTCTCTTACGTTAAGGGAATAGGAGCTTATCTCATTCTCATTTTTGCAGATTATGTAGTAGCGTTTATGGTACTCGGCCTTGGCGGAGGACTTTTCAAAAAAGTTGTAAGCAATCAGTCCGTTGCTCTTGGTTTGGGCGCGCTTGTAGCTTCAGCACTGAGATTCCTGTGCCATTTCATTTCAGGCGTTACCATTTGGGGCGAATATGCAGACGGCTGGAAATCAGTATGGGTTTACAGCCTTGGTTACAACGGCTCATACATGGCGGCGGAGGCTGCAATATCAGTTATCGGCGTTGTACTTCTGAGCCTTGTGCTTGATTTTAACAAGACCGACCTTAAAAAGAAAAAAAAGGCAAACTAAAATAAGACAAGAAAAAACCTGCGGAACTTAATTCCGCAGGTTTTATTTATTTAACCTTAATTACCTGTGTGGTTGACCAGTAGCTGTAAACTGTCTTTGAGTCAATCTTTTTATATGACCTGATACGAAAATAATAGGTCTTTTCGCTTTGATATGTTGTAAACGTGCTTTTGTTTACGCTCTGGGCAATGGTTACGCTTTTTGTGTTGGAGGAAAAATCTTTGGTAGTCGACCACTGCACCTGATATCCTGTGCAGTTTACCCTGTACCAAAACAGCGTTACTTTTTTTGATGATGGCGAACTGATACTTCTTACGGTTATCGTCTGGGGGCGTGTGGTTTCCGTCAGCAGACTGCTTTTATTGCCGATAGTTTTATGGCTGTCCTGCGTAAATGCGCTCACGCTGAAATAAGCAGTCTCGCCAATACCAAGCCCCTTGACGGTATATGAATTTTGGCTGTATCCGTTTACATCGGCAAGCATCTTATATTCCTTAGTAGACGGATAATAGCGGTATATTCTGTATCCTGCCGCTCCCGTCTTTTTGTTCCAGGTCAGGGTGACAGACGATTTGCTTCTGGCAGATGCTTTCAGCCCCGTTACAGCGTCCGCAACGGTATGCTTTGTATTGACTGCCGAATATGCGCCGTACACCATTTCTCCTGTGGTGTTTCTTATTCCTGCCTTAACGCTGACGCTGTATGAGTTGCCGGGAATAAGTCCCGAAAACGTCACGCTGCTTTGCGTTACACTTTTTGAAAAGACGTTGCCGTTGGTGTTATTTTTGACATATACGTAATATGTCTGGGCACCGGTAACCCCCTGCCACGAAAATTCCAGCGAGGTATTTGTTCTCTTCTTAATAGTTATAACCGCCGCCCTGTCGGGCTTGATCTCAAATTTGAATCTGTATGTCCTTGAGCTGTAGTTATTAATCCCTCTGGCGGTTACATATGCCGTGCCGACTTTTATATTGTCAGCGTATTCCAGCACGTAATCCGTACCCTCACGCAGCACCGTGTCGCCGTCCTTGACAACAGGCTTTGGCGTGATTGCTCTGCCTGTGTAAGTGTGGGAGGAAAGCTCCTGGATATCATCATTCTTGTAATACCAGAAGTTTACGTCTGCGTTACCGGTAATACCGTCTACCTTGCCGACGTGGGAATACTGCCAGAAATCAAAATCACCGCTGTAATAGGTGTTTGTCGTATAATGTGCAAGCCAGATTTTATAATCACGGCTGATTGTTGAGGCGTTCAGATTGTTCTGCAGGAAATCAGCGTTTGCATAAAGGCAGCCGTCGTATCCAGCCTTGTCCACCTCTGAAAGAAATGCCAGGGCATTGTTGGTCATAGCGCTTTTTGAAAGATTCGCGCTGTCAAGCCTGCCGGCGGAGGTGTCGGCAAACTCATAGTCCATAACAACCGGAAGCGTGATATTGTAATCTTTAATAACGGAGAGCATTTTCTGTGCTTCCTGCCTTGCCTCCGATTCATTGAGCGCCTGTGAGTACCAGTAGACTCCTACTGCCAGTCCTGCGTCCAGCGCGTCTTCTATATAAGTTTTGTAATTAGTGTCATAGTTAAGGGAAAATCTCAGTTTCGTGTAGCCGGTAAATCCGACTCTGACAAAGACAAAATCAATTCCCGCAGCCTTAACCTTTTCAAAATCAACTGTACCGTTATGCTGAGAAACATCGGTACCATTAATTTTTTCGTAATTGTCAAATCTTGACTGGTGGGTGTAAACATAATTTGTGTAGGGACTCTTTGCAGCAGTGGCGGCAAGTACAGCCGAAGCCCCCTGGAGCACTGCAATCATTACCATAAAAATGGAAACAATCCTTACAAGACCTTTCAAATTATCATCCTTTCTAATTACTGTACCAATAATTAAGGTCCACATATTTACTGCTTACGCCGTCGGTCTCTCCCGTTCTGGAATACTGCCATATGTTATATTCAATTTCATATGTTACGTCATCATTATAGTCCGCTGTCCATATAACAGTATCATCGCCCAGGTCATCCGTGTTCAGCTCATGATACATTACACCGGAGGAGGCATAGAGCCCGGATATATAACCGTTTTCCTCAACTCTGTCGCAAAAGGCGTTTATAATCTGGGTGCTTTCCTTTTTGCTCAGGTTTGCGTCGCTGAGCCTGCCGGTTCTGTTGCCTTCCTCATCCGTGGGATATTCAAAATCCATTATAACGGGCAGTTCTATATCATAATGTTTTACAATATCAAGCACAAAATCCGCCTCGTCGCGCGCCTCTTCCTGACTGACTGCCTGGGAATAGAAATATACCCCCGTGGGTATGCCCGCCTTTTGAGCCGCCTTAAGATTTTGTGAAGCGAATTCATCCTCGCATATTTCTCCGTTGCCGTAGCCCCTGTAGCCCACACGTATAAATGCAAAGTCAAAATTCTCGCTAACGGTGTCCCAATCAATTTTACCGTTATGCTCGGACACATCTATTCCCTGAGCCACGGGCTTACCGAAGTCGTAAACAGTCTGCGGCGTCCTTCTCTGAGTATTGGCAATAACTAAAGAAGATATAACCACCGCCGCAATCATCACAATAATTATTGCGGCAATAAGTCTGCCGGACCTTAATTCAATTATATTACTTGTTTTTCTTTTCGATTTTTTTCTGCTTTTTACAGCCATAATGATTCTCCTGTGAAATTGAACAAGCCTATATTATCATATAATTTTTTTAAAATCCACTTAAGCGAAAAATTATTAAAGAAAGTTTACAATATTGGCAAAAAGAGTTATCTGTTCTGCCGCAGTTTTCTGCTTCTCTTGTATATATGCCACAATAAATGCATATTTCTGATTGTAAAGTGTAAAAGTTTAAAGCGTATTATTGACATATCAGCGTCAAGTCATATAATATTATAGTAATAAAAATTAAGGTGATGAAAAATGGAAAACATATATAATATAGAATTTAAAAGGAAACTTCCGATCCCTCAGGAAATAAAAAAAGAGATGCCCCTGTCAAAAGAAGCTGAAGAACTCAAAACAAAACGTGACGCTGAAATAGCCGACATTTTCTGCGGCAGGGACGACAGATTCATCCTTATAATCGGTCCGTGCTCTGCCGACCACGCCGATTCTGTGCTGGATTACATACACCGTCTTGGCGACGTTCAAAAAGAAGTTTCGGACAAGATACTCATTATCCCCAGAATCTATACCGGCAAGCCGAGAACCACCGGCGAGGGTTACAAAGGCATGCTTCATCAGCCTGATCCTGACAAAAAGCCGGACATGCTGGAGGGTATCAAGGCTATCAGAAAGCTTCATAAAGACGCTATTGAGCAGACAGGATTCACCTGCGCTGATGAAATGCTCTATCCTCAGAACTACAGATACCTGTCCGACCTTCTTTCATATGTAGCTATCGGTGCCCGTTCAGTTGAAAATCAGGAGCACAGACTTGTATCATCAGGTATGGATATCCCTGTAGGAATGAAGAATCCCACCAGCGGCGACCTTTCCATAATGCTTAATTCAATAAAAGCCGCTCAGAGCGGACACACCTTCCTTTACAGAGGATGGGAAGTAAAGTCAAAGGGTAACCCCCTTGCCCACGCTATACTCAGAGGCAGTGTCAGCAAGCACGGCAACAACCACCCGAACTATCACTATGAGGACCTCAGACAG
Organism: Candidatus Eubacterium faecigallinarum; assembly: GCA_019115455.1. GTDB lineage: Bacteria > Bacillota > Clostridia > Oscillospirales > Acutalibacteraceae > Eubacterium_R > Eubacterium_R faecigallinarum. Next base: position 20,787 of record DXDN01000024.1, on the reverse strand, counting down.
CTCTTTGATATGTACTGCCAGGGGGGATATGAAAACCCTGCTGTTATCGTTGACACCAACCACTCAAATTCAGGCAAGAAATATCTTGAGCAGGTGAGAATCGCCAACGAGGTGCTTCATTCCATGCGTCACTGCGACGACGTAAAATCAATGGTAAAGGGCTTTATGGTCGAATCATACATTGAGGACGGCAATCAGAAGGTTGAAGACGGAGTGTACGGCAAATCAATTACCGACCCGTGCCTTGGCTGGGAAAAGACAAAGGATATGATCTACAGCATTGCAGATCAGCTTTAATTTGATAAAAACACAAAATTCAGATAAAATAAAACTGAGATAAAAATAAAGGGGTATGATTATGCTGGATAAAAGAAAAGTAGTAATTATCGGCGCCGGTCACGTAGGCTCCCATGTTGCAATGGCTCTTTGCTTTCAGGGTACCTGCGACGAGATTGTGTTTATCGACAAGGATAATGCCAAGGCAGTAAGCAACTGTTACGACGTGGCGGATGCCTGCCTGTTTTTAGGCTCCACAACAAAAATAAGCGTTGGCGACTACAACGACTGCAAGGATGCCGATATTATCGTTATCTCCATCGGTATGCCGAGAAAACCCGGTCAGACAAGACTTGAGATGCTTGACGATTCCATCGTTATGCTCAAGGATGTTATCGACAATCTTAAACCCATTGACTTTAAGGGCATAATAATTTCCATTACAAACCCTGCCGATATAATCGCTCATTACGCCAGGGAGCATCTGGGACTTCCGAGAGAAAGATGCTTCTCCACAGGCACATCCCTTGATACTGCAAGGCTTAAACGTACTGTAAGCGAGCTTGCCGATATTGACAGAAGAAGCGTTACAACATGCGCTATCGGCGAACACGGCGATTCGTCCTTTGTTCCGTTCTCCACCCTTACCCTGGGCGGTAAGAATTATAAGGAGCTTCAGGAAGCAAAGCCTGAAAAATACGGCAAACTTACCGAAGAATTTGTACTTGAGCGCACAAGATATATCGGATACGATATAATAAACGGCAAGGGATCAACAGAATTTGGAATCGGCGCCGCCTGTGCTGATATCTGCAAAGCGATATTCCATGACGAAAAAAGAGTTATCCCGGCATCCGTTTTACTTGAGGGCGAATACGGAATGAACGGCGTTTCATGCGGAGTTCCCTGCGTTATCGGCAGAAACGGTATCGAAGATATCATCGAACTGCCCCTTAACGATAAAGAAAAGGAACAGCTTGAATATACCTGCAAAGTTATCAGAGAAAATATTGAACGCGCAGAAAAAATATAACTTATGTACCCAAAACAGCAGCAGTATTGTACATACTGCTGCTGTTTTTGTGTTATTATACAAAAAACGCGGTCAATTATTATAACTTTTCACAATTGACTTTATCGCTTTTATGTGCTAAACTGTCATTACAATATGAACAGAGAGGTAAAAATTATGAACAAAGCACTCAAAAAAATTGCGGCAGTTGCGCTGTCAGGTGTAGTTATCGCATCCGCTTTCGCAGGATGCTCAACAGGCACCGAATCAGAGGGAACTGCTGACGCTAACCAGAAAACGTTCAAAGTCGGCATATGCCAGCTGGTACAGCACGACGCTCTTGACAGTGCCACACAAGGTTTCCAGGATAAGCTTAAGGAGCTGGGCGACGCCAACGGCTATACTTTTGAGATAGATTATCAGAACGCAAATAACGACTCCACAGCCTGTGCCACAATTGCTCAGCAGTTCGTTTCAAACAGCTATGACCTTATAATGGCTAACGCAACGGCAGCTCTTCAGGCTTGCGCTACCGCAACAGCAGCTTCACAGACTCCCGTTGTTGCCACATCAATAACAGATTTCGGCGTTGCGCTTGATATTGAAATGGGCTCAACCGATCCCACCGGCATCAACGTAACCGGTTCAAACGACCTTGCACCCCTTGCTGACCAGGCACAGCAGATTCTCGACCTCTTCCCTGACACAAAGACAGTCGGCTGCATTTACTGCTCATCCGAGCCGAACTCTCTCTTCCAGGTAGAAGGCGTTAAAGAAGCTCTTGAGGCTAAGGGAATCACAGTTAATTTCTTCTCATTCTCAGACTCAAACGATATTCAGGCTGTTGCTCAGAAGGCTGCTGCCGAATCAGATGTTATTTATATCCCCACGGATAACACAGCAGCATCAAACGGCGGCGTAATTGACGCAGCTTGCCAGGAAGCAAATGTTCCGATTATTGCAGGTGAAGAGGGCATCTTCAAAAACACCAACGCTGTTGCCACTCTTTCAATCTCCTTCTATGAGATAGGTCAGAAGGCAGGCGAAATGGCTTATGATATTCTTGTAAACGGTTCAGACCCGTCCACAATGAACATCTGGCAGACAAGCAACGTAACACCGTATTACAATGCTGAAATGGCAGAGAAGTACAACGTAACTATTCCGGAGGGATATCAGGCATACGATTTTTCCGCTGAATAATCAAAACTGTTGACTAACCGTTAATTTTAATTTATAATTTAAACAGTTTACTGTATGAGAGCAATAAGGTAAGCCTTATTGCTCTTGTTTGCGAAGTGAGGTATTTTTTATGGAAGCATTTTTTAATGCCGTCCCGGGCGCAATAGGTCAGGGACTTATATGGGGAATAATGGCTATCGGCGTTTATATCACCTTCAGAGTGCTTGATTTTGCGGATCTTACCGTGGACGGAACTCTTGCCACAGGCGGCGCCGCCATGGTTATGTCTATGTTTGCCGGGGCAAATGTTTATGTTGCCATGATAATAGCTTTTGTTGCCGGCTGTCTGGCAGGACTTGCCACAGGACTGCTGAATACTGTTTTCGGCATACCGCCCATTCTTTCGGGAATTCTGACGCAGCTTGCCCTTTATTCCATCAATCTGCGTATCCTCGGCAAATCAAACCAGCCGCTCTCAGTCTACAAATACGATCTTATCGTCAGCATGACTGATATTACCAAGGCGCTTATAATCGTTGCAATCATTGCGGTAATAGTTATCGCCGTGCTGTACTGGTTCTTTGATACCGAGATAGGTCACTCAATACGTGCCACCGGATGCAATCAGAATATGGCAAGAGCCAACGGCATCAATATCAACCTTACAAAAATTGTTGCCCTTGTGCTTTCAAACGGACTTGTTGCCCTTGCCGGCGGACTTCTTTCGCAGTATCAGGGCTTTGCCGACGTAAATATGGGCAGAGGCGCTATAGTTGTAGGCCTTGCCGCAGTAATTATAGGCGAAGTTATTTTCGGCAAGATATTCAAGAATTTCGCACTCAGACTGCTGAGCGTTGTATTCGGCGGTGTAATCTATTACATCGTAATGCAGTTTGTAATCAGCTGCGGACTGAATACCGACGACCTTAAACTGCTCACAGCAGTGATAGTTGCAATCTTCCTTGGTATTCCTTATCTTAAAAACAAGTACGCTCAAAAGCGTATCAAGGTAAAGGAGGTTAAAGAGTAATGCTTGAGATCAAGAATGTTCACAAAACTTTTAACCCCTCCACCATCAATGAAAAGAAAGCGCTCAAGGGCATAGACCTTACGCTTAATGAGGGAGATTTCGTAACCGTTATCGGCGGCAACGGAGCCGGCAAATCAACTCTTCTTAATATGATAGCCGGTGTTTATCCCGTTGACTGCGGCACTATCACCATTGACGGAATAGATGTAACCAACCTGTCTGAGCACAGGAGGGCAAAATATATCGGAAGAGTTTTCCAGGATCCTATGACGGGTACTGCCGCCGATATGCAGATTGACGAAAATCTTGCCCTGGCTGCAAGAAGAGGTCAGCCGAGGGGGCTCAAATTCGGAGTCAGCAGAAAAGAAAGAGCGAAGTATGCCGAGATTCTTGCAAGCCTTGATCTGGGACTTGAAACAAGACTTACTTCTAAGGTCGGTCTTCTTTCCGGCGGTCAGAGGCAGGCAATAACTCTGCTTATGGCAACGCTCAAAAAGCCGAAGCTTCTGCTGCTTGACGAGCACACTGCCGCCCTCGACCCCAAAACCGCCCACAAAGTGCTTGAAATCACCCAGAATATTGTTGCAAAGGATAACCTTACAACAATTATGATAACACATAATATGAAGGACGCCATAGCTATAGGAAACCGTCTTATCATGATGAACGACGGTAAAATCATCTATGACGTCAGCGGCGAAGAAAAGAAGAAGCTTACAACCGCAGACCTGCTCGCAAAGTTCAGGGTAACCTCCGGCGAGGACCTCGACAACGACAGAATTCTTCTTTCCACAGAAGCCGACGAATAAAACAAGCGATATTATCCCGTGCCCCAAGCAGGCACGGGATTTTTTTGTGAAAATACACATAAATATGCAAAATACTGCAAACATAATGTAGTAATATTAGCGTTGATTTTCACTTTACCAAAGTATATAATAAGTATCATTATAATAAGCATTGTTATTATAAGGAGACTTATTATGGAAAGCTTACATTATCTGCTTATGAAAACCCAGTCAATGTTTTCCCACAAAATTCTGACTCAGGCAAGCAAAATCGGTCTCACCTCGGGACAACCCAAGGTGCTTGAATTTTTGCTAACGAACCACGAAGCGGATCAAAAAACAATCGCGGCATACTGCGAAATCGAGCAGGCGACTGTTGGCAGCATCCTGCTTCGCATGGAAAAATCAGGGCTTATAATCAGACGCAACAAGGACGGCAACCGCCGTTCAAACTTCGTATCCCTGACCGAAAGCGGAAAACAGGCAGCAGAAAAGGTACAGGAAATCTTTCACGAAGCTGAATCGCAGGCGCTGGCGCAGCTTTCAGACGATGAAGTAAAGGCAGTTATGCAAGCGCTTAGTAAAATGTGTGATGCGATGCAGTCGCAAAGTGAAAGGAGCAAAATAAAAAATGACTAAAAAATTCAAGATCACCCACCCGTTTAAAAGAACTGTACTTCTCAGCATCGGCATGATAATCATGGCAATCGGCGTGGCATTTTCCATAAAGGCGGAGCTGGGCACGTCATCAATCTCCAGCGTTCCTTATGTTACGTCGGTAATCTCAGGACTTTCTGTGGGAGTAACCACAATAATTATCAATTGTCTTTTTATTATTGCCCAGATACTTATACTGAGAAAAAGATACAACTGGTTTCAGCTCTTACAGCTTCCGGCGGTGGTTCTGTTCGGCGTTATGATTGACGTTGCAGGAATAATGCTCAAACCTATTCCGGTTTCAAACTATTTTGAGCAGTGGGTACTGTGCATTATCGGCATACTGCTGGTAGGCTTCGGTGTTAGCCTTGAAGTTATGGCAAACTTCGTTACCACGCCGGGCGAAGGACTCGTGCTTGCAATATGCAAAGTTACGCCCATAAAATTCGGCAATATGAAGGTAATTTTCGATGTTATACTTGTTTGCATGGCAATTGTGCTATCGCTGGCATTTCTTCACAGACTTGACGGAGTTCGTGAGGGAACGGTTGCTTCGGCAATATTTGTCGGTCTTATCAGCAAGCTGTTCACCCAACCGCTAAAAAAACTCAAAACACGTTTTGCTTAAAACTTAGCTTTTTCTTGACAATCTTAATAATACAAATTATAATGTCATTGAAAATTAGTAGTGGATTTTTCCGGATATTATCATCTTTTCGCCACACGGTTATAGAAATATAGCTGTGTGGCTTTTTAAATGCTGATACAATTTTAAAAGCTGGAGAGCAAAATGGACGAGAATTTTATGAAAGAAAAGCCTGTATTCAGGCTCATACTGTCAATGGGACTGCCGATGATGCTGTCAATGCTTGTAAACTCGCTTTACAACATTGTGGACAGCTATTTTGTGGCTATGATAAGCGAGGACGCTATGACGGCGCTGTCGCTGGTTTACCCTGTTCAAAACTTTATCAACGCCGTGGCAATCGGATTCGGTGTGGGAATAAGCGCAGTAATAGCCATTTATCTCGGAGCCGGCAACAAAAAAAAGGCAAATCAGGCGTCGACTCAGGGATTTATACTTGCTGTTATCCACGGAGTAATAATGACAGTCGGCGGCATTGCGATTATGCCTTACTTTTTAAGATTATTCACCTCCTCTGAATCAGTTATCAATCTTGGTGTAAGATACAGCAACATTGCATTTTCGTTTACGGTTATAATTGTTATGGGGCTTGCCTTTGAAAAAATATTCCAGGCAGTCGGCAATATGAAAATATCAATGATAAGCCTTGCGGCAGGCTGTATAGCAAATATCATTCTTGACCCGGTGCTGATATTCGGACTCGGCCCCATACCGAGTCTCGGAATTGACGGAGCCGCCCTGGCAACAGGATTAGGTCAGCTGATTACGCTGAGCATTTATCTTGCGGTATATCTGGCACGTCCCTTAAGCGTAAAAATCAGCAAAGAATACGCCGCACCTGACAAAATAACAATCGCAAAGCTCTATTCAGTAGGAATACCGGCAACGCTGAACCTGGCGCTGCCGTCCCTGCTGATTTCCGCCCTCAACGCTATCCTGGCGGCATATTCACAGATTTACATTCTCGTTTTAGGAGTTTATTATAAATTACAGACATTTCTATATCTTCCGGCAAACGGCATTATTCAGGGAATGAGGCCGCTGATAGGTTTTAACTACGGAGCCGGGGAGCACAAAAGAGTGCGTCAGATATTCAACATCGTTTTGGGCATGTGCGCCGCAATAATGGCGGCAGGCACAATCGTGTGCATACTGGTTCCCGACAAGCTTATGGCGCTGTTTACAAATAATGAGCAAACCATAGAAGCAGGTAAGACCGCTCTGCGGGTTATCAGCGCCGGATTCATTGTATCCTCTGTTTCCGTCACAGCTTCCGGGGCGCTGGAGGGGCTCGGCAAGGGTGCTCCTTCCTTTGTAATTTCACTGTTCAGATATATTGTCATAATAATCCCTGCGGCATACATACTCAGCAAGATATTCGGTGTTATCGGCGTGTGGAATTCATTTTGGATTGCTGAATCCGTCACTGCGGTAATTGCGCTAGCAGTTTACAGAAAATCAGTCAAAAAAGCAAAATATTAAATTTTAAATAAGCCTTAAAGCAGAAAGGACAAGCTATGTTTCCAAAAATGCGAAGAAAAAATCAACAACTGCCGCAAGATGAATGTGAGCGAATTCTAAAAACAGCGTCATACGGTGTGCTGGGGCTAAACGGAATCAACGGATACCCCTATACCGTTGCGCTAAATTATGTGTACAATTCAGGAAAAATCTATTTTCACTGTGCCTTGCAGGGCTATAAAACAGACTGCATAAAAGGAGATTGCCGCGCATCCTTCAGCGTTATCGGCGACGACACGGTTATCGCCCCAAAATACACCACCGCTTACCGCAGCGTAACGGCATTCGGGAAAGTAAAAATACTTGATGACCGAAATGAAATTCTAACCGCTATAAAAAAAATAACGCTAAAATACGTTGAAGACACCACGGATATGCAGGCTGAAATCGACAAATACATAAACTCACTGTGCATACTCGAAATGACGGTAGAGCACATGACGGGTAAGGCAGGTCTGGAAAGCGAATAAAAGCAGTAACTGCCGGCAAATATATCATTCGGAGAAATTCAAATGAATACTAACCGCATAAAAAACTTCATAAAATATTCGTCGCTTAATACCTTAGGAATGATAGGAATATCATTTTACATCCTGGCTGACACATATTTTGTATCGGCAGGAATGGGCACGGACGGCCTTGCCGCCCTTAATATCGCAATTCCCGTTTACAGCTTTATTCACGGCAGCGGTCTAATGATAGGCATGGGCGCCGCTACCAGATATTCACTGCAAAAAAGCGCCTCCAACCGAGAGGACTCCAACCGCACATTTACATGCGCAGTTTATCTTGGGGCATTATTCGCCTGTATCTTTGTGATTTGCTCATTTTTCTTTGCAGGGAATATAGCCCAAGTTCTCGGCGCTCAGGGTGCTGTTAACGAAATGACGGAAATATATATGAAGGTAATTCTGCTGTTTTCGCCTGCTTTTATATTAAACAATATTCTGCTGTGCTTTGTAAGAAACGACGGCTCGCCCCATCTTTCCATGACGGCGATGATTGCCGGCAGTCTTTCCAACATTGTGCTGGACTGGGTATTTATCTTCCCGTGCAAAATGGGCATTTTCGGCGCCGCCTTTGCAACAGGCATTGCCCCAGTAATCAGCATGGCTATTCTCAGCGTTCATTTTATCAAAAAACGAAACGGCTTTTCTTTTTTCCTGTGCAAGCCAAGCGGTCACATATTCGGCAGTATCATTTCCTGCGGCATACCGTCGCTGGTAACTGAACTTTCATCAGGCATAGTAATAATAATCTTCAATATCATTATCCTTAAGCTTTCCGGCAATGTGGGAGTTGCGGCGTACGGAGTGATTGCAAACATCTCACTGGTTATCATGGCGGTGTTTACCGGCATGGCTCAGGGAATACAGCCCATAGTAAGCCTAAGCTACGGAATGAAAAAATACGACGAGACAAATGCATATCTTCGCTATGCCGTTATTACGGTTTTAGTTTTGTCTGCGATAATCTATGCAGTGGTTTATTTTATGGCAACGCCCATAACATCCGTTTTTAACGGTGAAAATGACGTCATGCTGCAAAGCATAGCGGAAAAGGGACTAAAACTGTATTTTATCGCCTGTCCTTTCGCAGGATTTAATATAGTAATTTCTATATTTTTAAGCTCCACCCACCACAGAGTTCCTGCTCAGATAATATCACTAATGCGAGGTTTTCTGATAATTATTCCCATGGCATTTTTGCTGTCGCATTTTCTTGGAATAAACGGCATATGGATAACTTTCCCTGCCACCGAAGCACTTGTATGCCTGTTCGCCGTAATCTTTACGGCGCTTATGTTCAGGCAAATCAACAAAAAGCAGGCCCTTGATTAGAGCCGAATTAAATAACAATAATAAAAATCTGCCGGGCATAACACCCGGCAGGTTTTTATTTTAAGCATCCGATATTTAGCGAATACTTTTTATCAAATATTTATAATCTCTTGTCGTCCTCGTCACGCTGTTTTTTTGCTCTTACGGCGGCAGGTATGCCAAAGCCCAATGCGCCGCCTGCGGCCAGTCCGATCAGAATAAACAGCCACCAGAGATTATTTTTCTTTTCCTCTTCCACCTGCTCCTGCTCGGCAACTTCCACTTTTTCCTCAATGTTGGTTGAAAGGTCCACTGTCTTTTCATAAGTCTCACCGAATTCATCTTCATATGTTATGGTGGCGGTGCCTTTGGTTTCTCCCAGTTTATCCGTTCCCACTCTCAGATTGGCGCTGCCGTTTTTGCTTTCGCCCGCCGGAATTTCACCGATAAACAGAGTGCCGCCGCTCTCAAGACCCTCAATATTAAAGTCTATTTTGCAGTTTCTTATTGTGCTTTTTCCGGTGTTGATGATATTCGGGCTGATTGTTTCCGTATCGCCCTGATTCACCTTGGACGGAAGCTGCAGAGAGTCATAATCCATGCTTACCGTCTGCTTGACATTTACGCTGAGGGTATCCGTTGCGGTATAGGCGGTGTAGTATTTGTCCTCATACTCCATTGTCACGGTCAGATGATGCTCGCCGGTCTCCGCTTTTTTGGACACGATAACGGGGACTTTCCAGGTGTAGGTTCCTCCGGCGTAAATGATCTTAACATATTCCGTACCCATGCCATCGGGCTTTATATCCCCGGTCTCGTCCAGGATGGACAGCTTTATATTGCTGACCGCCTTTGTGCTGCTGTGGTTTTTCATTGTAATCTGGAGCTCTGCCTTTTTTTCCGGTGAAACGCTCCCTCCCTCTATCTTATAGGAGGTGACCATCAGTCTGGGCTGGGACACGTCCTGGGTTGTTTCCGGCTCTGAGGGGATGTCGGTCTCTTCTGCGTATGCGTACACGGCAAAGCCGCAACAGATGATAATCGTCAGTATAAAAATAAGTGCTTTTTTCATATTCGTTTCCTCTCAAGATAAATTTTATATTATGTTTTACAATTCTCTTATATTGTCAATTATGCTGTTCTTCATTTCTTTTCTTATTTTTGACCACAGATTCAGGGCACAGACCGCAAAAAGAATCACGCAGGCAAGAATCGTTTGCCATACCGTCAGATTCATATCCATAGGCGTTTCCTTGACCCTGTGGTTTATTGCCACTGCCGCAAAGCTGATGAAAAAGACGGCAAATCCGATCAGGTAGCTGAAGCCGAATATGGAAAACAGCTGGCGGATGTAGGACCCGGAAATATCGCTCTGGGAGGCGCCTACCGCGCGCAGTGTGCCTATCTCACGCTTGCTTTCCCGTATTCTGGCGGTGAGGGAATTGTTGATTATGCTGGCACTGATGCTCAGGAAAAGAACAATTATGGAAAGCATGGAAAAGAACAGCGAATTCATATAACTCCTCTGATCCTGAAGGTTTTCAAAATTTGAGGCCATCTCACTGCCGTAAACACTGTCGGATATCTCCTGAAGCTGTTCCTGCATTTCCTTGTCGATCTCCTGGTCACAATCTCCGGTTAGGCTGATGTTCAGTCTGCTGTATTGCGTATCCGGCGCAAATGTGTTCATGCCGTTCAGTGAGGTTATCATAATTATATTATTTTTAAAATAAGTGGAGCCCTCATAGCTGAAATTATCGGGGAGGGTTGAAATGATCGCCCCTATGGTGACGGTTTTGCTGTTCACCTCGCAGCTGTCCGGTAAATTCCCGTACTCGTCGGTTTCGTCGCAGGTCAGCACGCTGATGTCAATGGTGTCGCCCGCTCGATAATCACAGGACGCCTTTTTCAGGTAATTTTTGCCGGCCTGAATATCGTTATCACTGTCCAGACTGTAGCTGATTCCCCCGCTGCCGTCCGGTTCCATCGTAAAGGCGATATTCTGCGGCGCTGCGAGAATGATCTCCTCCCCTGAATTTAATTTGTTCATGTCTATCCTGCCGTCGATAACGCTGTCCTCCAGCCTTTCAATAACGCTGTTGTCATAGGCATTGATTCCCGAAGGGAAGTAATTTCCGCTTATTTGGCCTAATTTTTTTACTTCCAGGTAAGTTTCGCTGTATTCGGCAGTCATAAGACTGTCTATATTTTCAGGTGTGATCTCATCAAAGAATTTAAACACATCTGTGCTGTAAACCCAGAAATTGTAATATGCCATGGTGTTAAGATAATCGGAAAAGCTGTCCGTCTGTATCAGTGCGCGGCAATCCTCGTATGCGTTTACGGAGTCCACATAAGGTATGGAAATGGCCTTTTGTCTGTCATCCTCAGTGTAACCATAGCCGGATTTACCGGTTTTTACGTTTATATATTCCGATGCCGGTCCGTCATAGACATAATGTGTGTCCGTGCTGAGCCGGTAATCATATCCGATGGTGTAATAATCGTTCTTCGCCGCGTCCATAAAGGAAAATCCGTAGCAGGAAAACACGATGGTTACAATCAGCAGAAAGGTGACGATGATCTGATTTGTTTTGTTAAAGGATAGATTCCTTTTTGCCATCAGAGCGGAAACATTAAAACTCTTTTTGGTTTTGATGCGCTTTGTTTTCATTTTGCGCGTAAGCTCAATATTTCTGATGGATTGAATAGGTGATATTCTTGCCGCTCTGCCTAGTGGAATCAGCGCCGCCAGCATTACGCAGGCTACGCTGAAAAGCGCGCAGAGGATAAGCACCCACCAGTTCGGAATGAACACAAAGCTGTCGCCCATCAGCGAGGTAACGCCTTTGACCGCAAAATAGGAAATACAAACGCTTATGGGCGCGCAGATAATGCTTATCAAAAACGCTTCTCTGCCGAAAATGCTGATGATCTGTCTTTTTGTAGCGCCCACGGTCCTGAACATACCTATCTGCTTTTTTCTGTCATCCAGATTTGAGCTGAAGGCATTGACGATACCCATACAGGATGCAATAAGCAGGATGATGATAAATACAATGGCAAAGCCGATTTTTTCACCCATATCCCCTAAGGAGTAGCCGTAGCCGGCGTTTTGGTATCCGCTTAAGGCCCAGCTTTCCTCACTGAGCTGGTTTGCCTGCAAAAAACTGTTGAACTGCTCGTAAAAGTTATTCAGCCCGGAATTGCAGTTGAAGTAACAGAACAGACTTTCCTTTCCACCGATTTCCGTCTGCGTGCCCTGTTTTACAAATGCGGCGGGTATTGCGTTATTGTTATAACCGTATGAATTCATGAGATTTGAGCGCTTGTTCTTCGCTATACCTACCAGCTTATAGCTTTTTTCAACCGGATCGGACATAAGCTCGCTGCCGTTTTGCGTCAGTACGGACAGGGTGAGCGTGTCACCGATTTTTGCGTCAATTCCCAGTCTGGAAAGCGCCGCTTTTTCCAGAGCGATTTCATTGCCGGTTTCCGGATATCCGCCCTCGATAAAGGAAATATACGAAAGTTCCTTGGCTTTGTCGTCAAGGTATGCCACGGATGTTCCGTTATTTTTCCCCTTTTCATCCGTGTAGGCAAAGCCTACTATATGTGCAAAACCGTAATCGGTAATCAGATTTTCTTCTTTTGCTTCTTTGATAACATCTTCATCGGCGTTAAGCATAATGGCATCCTGGATTCCGAAAGCGCTTTTCATCATTTCGTCCATAGATGAATTCAGACATGAAGCGAAAAACAGCACGCCGGAGGAAAACACCATGGCCAGAACGATCCCGATTATCATAAATGTATACTGCTTCTTTCTTGCCCGCAGATTGCTTTGGGCAAGCTTGTTTACAGTCAGTTTGTTTTTCATTTTTATACCTCCGGCGGCGCGCTGTCGTTAACGATTTTACCGTCTTCAATGGTCAGTACTCTGTCCGCTTGTTCCGCCACGTGCAGATCGTGTGTGACAAGAATAAGGGATACACCCAACTCGCTGCCCACGTATTTCAGCAGGGAGAGCACTTCGCGTCCGCTTTTTCCGTCCAGATTTCCCGTAGGCTCATCCGCAAAAAGGATTGACGGCTTGTTTGCCAGCGCTCTGGCAATGGATATTCTCTGCTGCTGTCCGCCCGACATTGCAGACGGAAGGTGGTCGAGCCTGTTTTCTATTCCGAGTATCTTAAAAATTTTCTTGAGATATTCTTCATCCGGCTTTTTATTGTCCAGCATAATGGGAAGAAGTATGTTTTCATATCCCGTAAGCTCCTGAACAAGATTGTAGGACTGAAAAACAAAACCGAATCTCCTGCGTCTGAGGATAGAAAGCTGATTGTCTGTGTAATCTGACAACCTTTTTTCAGCATAAGTAACATATCCGTCAGTGGGATACTCAAGGCTGCTGAGCATATGCAAAAAAGTCGATTTACCTGATCCGCTGGGACCTGTTATAGCGCAGAACTCACCCTGCTTAAATGATACGCTGACATGATCAACTGCCCTTACAATATTTTCACCGCTGATATATTCTTTTGTTAAATTGGTACATTCAATAATGTTCATTGAACTCCCTCCTTTTCTTTTGTTCAATTGCATTGTATCATGTCAATCTTTCTTTAACATTTAAATAACCTTAAGATTTCGTAATGTTTAAAATAAAAAAGCCCCGATGCTTTTACACATCGGAGCCGCTTTATTGCCATTCACGCAATTCAACGGGATAAAATCCTGAAATAAAATTTTACTTAAATTGTAATAACTTATTTCATGCTTTCTTCGTAAGCCTTGATCATTTTCTTACTCATATGACCTGTACGACTCCTTGTATTTTCAAGGATTTTCTCTACCGAAGTGCCCGCGTTCAGGCGTATATCAAGCCTTGTTACATCTTCTTCGGGGTAGACGATGATTTCTTTGATATACCTGTCAACGAATGTTTTGTCTATTTCCTCGCCGTCAATATGTTTTTCCGCGGCTTTCAGTATCGCCCTGATATTTGAAAGCTCTTTTTTTATTTCCTGTTCTGTTTTTGCATTGTCTTTAATTGCATCCATCTGCGCCTGCAGTTTGGTTATCTCTTCATCGCATTCCGCAGTCATTCTGAAAAATTCACTGTCGCTCATATTTCCGTCTGCATTGAATTTAAGCAGTTTTGCTTTCATCTTATGCTGTGTTTCTATTTCCTTGCTCAGCGCAAGCAGTTCATTTTTTTTGTCATCACTTTCAAGCAGTTCTGATACAAGTTTCAGCACGCAGGCAGAGAGTTCCTCGATATTCTGCTGGCCTGATCTGAAAATATCTTCAATCACGGGCTTGATCTCGCTTTCGTATATTGCATGGGAAGGGCAACTGTCAGCGCCGTTGTATATCTTGCCGGAGCATACCCATTTGGACATTTTTTCTCCGCCCTTGCCAACGGCGTCTTTTCTGTAGTAAGGTTTGCCGCAGTGCGCACAGATGAGTTTGCCTGTAAAAAGGTTTTGATGCACCGTTTTGTGCTGTGCCGTGATAACATCCTGGCTTCGCATATACAAAACTTCGTTTGCCTTTTCCCATAGTTCTTCGCTGACTATTGCCGGCACAATCTCGCCGGTCTCGTCCTTATACATTACCCATTCATCTTCGGGCAGAAATTTCTGTTTTTTAGTGAACAGGTCTGTGATAACCACTTTGTTCCCGACATAGTAGCCTTTGTATTTTGGATTGCGTATGATGTTTCCCATCGTTGAGTGGGATAATTTATTGCCCTTTCTGTTACGGATTCCTTTTTCGTAAAAATGTTTTTCCATCTGCTTCATGCTGAATCTGCCCGTGGCGTACATCTCAAACAGTTCTCTGATAAAGGCGGCCTCTTCTTCATTGATCGTCAGTTTGCCGTCTTTTTTTGTATAGCCGAACATATTGTTCGTGCCGAGGACTGTGCCTTTTTTAATGGCTTGCTGATGACCGAATCGCACACGTGTAGAGATTTTTCTCGACTCGTCCTGCGCCATTGATGACATAATTGTCAGCCTCAATTCGCTGTCTTCGTCAAGTGTATTTATATTATCATTTTGAAAATACACAGCCACTCCGCTTGATAAAAGCTCACGGGTAAATCGAATACTGTCCAGCGTGTTACGGGCGAAACGGGATACTTCTTTAGTTATAACTAAATCAAAGAGTCCTTGCTTACCGTCCTCAATCATCTCGTTAAACCGTTCACGTTTTGCTGTTGATACACCTGATATGCCTTCGTCAACATACCCTTCAACATATTCCCAGTTGGGATTGTTCTTAATGAAATCTGTGTAGTAAGTTATCTGATTGTCAAGAGAATTTAACTGTACATTAAACTCAGTACTTACTCTGGCATAAAATGTTACCCGAAGAGGCAGACTCATAAAGTTTATATTTTCTTTTTTTATCCGTTCTCTAACGGCATATATATCCATTTCTTTTTCTCCTTTCCAAGCGAACAATATCACAAAGTGATTTAATTATCCAGCTTTATTTTACAATATAAACAGTCCCCAAATCATTAGGGGACTGTTTCCATTTAATGATTGCTGTACCTTCTGTTGACCTCTGTATTGATTTTTGCCATCAGTTTTTTGTATGTTTTTTCGTCAATAGCCTTTTGATTTACAAGCGCATTAGCAAAATGCTCCATCCAAAGCTGAGTACCTATTCTGTCATTTATGTTTTGAGTATTGATACTATCTCCGCCTTTAGCAGTTTTATCAATACTATTATTGCCTGTAAGTTTTTGTTTTATTTTTCCTGTTGCCATAAAGCAACACAGATTCTAATTTTATATCGCCCCTCTCTATCAGTTTTCGTTTGCAGTAAAAACTGCGATTAATTTATTTTTGTTTGTCATTTAATTCCTTTCTGCCTGCCGATTTAACGGCAGGACTTTTAAATGTTTTTTGATTTATTCCTCACCATTTTGGTAACGGATTATGTCTTCAAGATTTATCCAGCCGTTTAGTTCCTTAACTTCGTTTATAACTCTGTGTTTCATTTTGCGAACTTTTTGATCATCAAGTTCAAATGCTCCTGCAAGAATGTTCATCAGTGATGAGATTTCAACAGCAAGTTTGAAAATAATTCTTGATAATTTATACTCTGATAAATCTATTTTTGCACCGACTGCACTTTCAATAGTAGGAGCAAGTATTTCAGATGTAAGTTCTTTGTGTAGATAACAATCATAGAATTTTACCGCTTTTGCTATAAACTGATTTCTGCTTTTCACATTTGCAATATCAATATCGCTTTCACACAAGTCTATTATTTCTTGTGGTAAATACAAAGATATTCTTTTCATTTCATTTTTATCCATTTTTTCTTCACCTCCTTGTTGCAAATAATTTGGTATCAAAATGAGTTTTGCAAACTCCCGTAATCAGCAGTGATTTTCCATTTATGGCACCAAAATATTCCGTATTTGGCTACAATAAATTCAGCTAAAACTGTATTTTGGTACCAAAACTGAAATCCCGCAAAGCGTTGCTGTTGCGGTGTTTTTCGGCTGGGTAGCTCTCAAAGTGTGCCCAGCCTTTATCCTGCTTGGAATTCAACCGCCTTTTTCGGCGGTTTTTTTGTGCTTTTTTCTGTCTTGAAATTCTTTAGAGTAAACAAAAAGGTGCGTAAAAAACGCACCTTAAATCATAAATATTTACTTTCTTTCCTGTGGAAAAACTACTGTTAAAAGCATTTTGAAATCTTCCTTGGCGTATACTGAATGCGGTTTTTTAGCAGGCATAACGAGTGCCTCGCCTGCATTGCAAACATAAGTTTTTCCGTCAACGGTAAATTGCCCTGTTCCCTCTAAAACGGTTACCATAGCGTCGCCTGTTGAATCGTGCGTGCCTATCTCTTCACCTTTTGAGAAAGCAAACAGCGTTACGCTGACTGCGCTGTTTTGAGCAAGAGTTTTGCTGACAACCTGTCCCTTTTGAACGCTGACTTGTTGTGCAAGGTTAAACACTTCTTCGTGATTTACATTTTTGATAAACGCCATTGATTTTTCCTCCTAAGATAAAATTTTTCCGTCTGTTGAAATCGTCACTACCTGCCACGGAATAAATTTTCCGCTGCTTTGCAGAGCGGTTTTTACTGCATATTCAATACCGCCGCAGCAAGGCACTTCCATTCTTACAACGGTTACGCTTTTAATATTATTATTTGCAATAATCGCAGTAAGCTTCTCCGAGTAATCAACGCTGTCAAGTTTTGGGCAGCCTATTAATGTGATTTTGTTTTTAATAAAATCATTGTGGAAATTTCCGTAAGCATACGCCGAGCAGTCTGCTGCTATAAGCAGATTCGCGCCGTCAAAATAACGAGCGTTGATCGGTGCCAGCTTAATCTGCACAGGCCACTGAGAGAGCTTGCTTGATACGGAAATATTGCCGCTTTCTTCCTGCTTTTGGTGGCTTATACTCATTGAGCGTGAGCCCGGACAGCCTGAGTGTACTTGATTTTTTGCCGCCTGGCTCGCCTTAACTGCCGCCTCGTCATAAGCAGGAGCCTCACGCATTTCAAAAGAAATTGCGTCAACAGGGCAGGCAGGCAAACAATCGCCCAAACCGTCGCAGTAATCCTCTCTTGTCAGAACTGCCTTACCGTCTACCATTTCGATTGCGCCCTCGTGGCAGGCTGACGCACAGGCGCCGCAGCCGTTGCATTTTTCCCTGTCTATTTTAATGATTTTTCTAATCATAAATCTCTTCCTTTCTTGATTTAGTGCCCTCATTGTACTATAATCAAATCGTAATGTATGTTGTATTTCCAACAAAATATAAAAAATGATGTGGTAGATTGTGGGTAAAAGTGTTTTGAATATTTTAAGCAGCTGCAAACTGTTTGACGGCGCAAATGAAAATGACATTCCTAAAATGCTGAAATGCCTTGGCGCTGCGGAAAAAAACTATTTAAAAAATCAAATTATTTTTAACGAGGGCGACAAGGCAGGAGTTTTCGGCGTTATTCTTTCGGGCAATGTGCAAATCGTTAAAGATGACTATTACGGCAACAGAAATATTCTTGCCGTTGTGGAAAAAGGCGAACTCTTTGCGGAGGCGTATGCCTGCGCGGGAGTTGAAACTCTGCCTGTCAGCGTAATTGCGGTAAGTGATTGTGAGATATTGATGATCAGCATAAATAAAATTCTGACCGCAGAAATGCCCTGTAAATTCCACAATATCATAATGAATAATCTTTTGAAAATCGTGTCTGTAAAAAATATTCTGCTTAATGAAAAGGCAGAAATAACATCAAAACGAACTACGCAGGATAAGCTTATTGCTTATTTGTCTGCATTTGCTAAAAAATACGGTTCAAACGAATTTGATATCCCGCTTAACAGGCAGCAGCTGGCAGATTATCTCTGCGTTGAGCGCAGTGCTATGTCCGCAGAAATAGGAAAGCTGAAAAGTGCAGGCAAAATAGAATGTACAAAAAACCATTTCAAACTTCTTGAAAATTAACCGCCATTTTAGGCGGTTTTTCGTGCTTTTTCTGTCTTGAAATTTGCCTCGCTTTGTTGCTTTCGTGTGTTTTCCTGCCTTTTCTTTAACTCTGCCAAATACGGCGGACAGTGCCGTCAGGAACGGCAGGAACACCTTGTTCACACCGCCGTGTTCAAGGCGTCACTGGTGTCACTATTTACAAGACAGAAAGAAATTTCAACTATTCTTTTTCCGTTACTTCTTCCACTTGCAAAATACAAACCCTGTTCCTCAAGCAGATAACGAAATTTAATCATCTGCTGTTTCAGTTTCTGCGGTGTGGAACTGAACTCTGGAAACTCGTTTTTAATTTCTTCCACAAGTTCTGTATTTCCGCCACGGAATACAAGACGCTTTTCCATAAATTTTATGAGCGTTATCATTTCGTCAGTGAGTTCTTGAGTTGGCTCGTCCAAGCTGTCGCTTATCATTTCCCATCGGCAGTTCTCACGATTGAATTTTAGTTTAAGACTTCTTTCTTGTATCGAACGCCCTCGGCAGTAAAGTATGTTAATGCCTTCCTTATGTTCGTCTTTTCTGAATACCAAAGACGAGTCGGCGGCGCCTGTCAATCCTGTTGTTCCCGAAACCATTGTGTGCGGGTCGCTTGATCCTTGTTTTCTCAGGTGGTGAACAAGTATTATCGAAATGCCGAAGTCGTCAGCAAGAGTTTTGAACTTTTCAATATCGCCGTAATCGTTGCCGTATGATAACTCAGCATTGTTGTCACGCACCATCTGTAAAGTGTCTATAGCTATTAATCGAATGTTTTTGTTCTCTCTGCAGTAACTTTCAAGTTGTTCAATAAGTCCGTTGTTTAGTGTAGGAGCGGTAACGCTTACTTCAAGTTCACAGGACGGCTCAGCAGTTATGTCGTTTACTCTTGACTGTATTCTTGAATAATTATCTTCAAGACAGAGATATAAAACCTTGCCCTGATTAGTAGGCATTTCCCACAACGGTTCTCCTTTTGCTACCTGCATACAGATGTCAAGCACCAACCACGATTTGCCTATCTTCGGTGGTCCTGCAAGAATAGTCACTCCCTGAGCGATTAATCCGTCAACGCTGAATATGTTTCTCGGCAAATTCATATCAACTAAAGTTTCGCTGTCTATCGGTTCAATCTTTACCATTTTTTTACCTCCTTCCTTTTTGTTTTATTTTTCAAAAAGCATTTTCAAATGCCTTTCAGAAACAAAACAAGAAGGGCAGGCAGAAAAACATCAGACCAAAAACAAAAGTGTAATCTATGCTCTGCCATACCCTTCTATATAGGAGGACAGTTAAAACAGTTTTGTAAACCGAGTTTATAAAAATATTTAAAAAAAAGAAAAGGAAACTTATGTTTCCATAAGTTTCCTAAGTTTTTTGATGATGTTTTTATGCCTTTTAGAAACAGCCATTTTGCTGATGCCGAAGTATTCCCCGATCGTTTCCATATTATAATTTTCAAAATAATACAGCTCGATAAGCATCCGTTCAGACTCGCTAAGTACACGCAAACAAAACCTCAGTTTGTCCAAATCCATCTTATGAACAACTTTAAATAAAGTTTCATCTTTGAAGGCAGACGTCCGCTGTGATTCAACACGGTCCTTTTCAAATGTTCCTTTACTCAGGTGCCGCCGGTCGCTACGGTCCTGCGCCTGCTGACGCTTTCTGTCACTATCAAGGAATTCGGCAACCTCATCGGTTATTTCAACCTGGATTATTTCATCACCATATTCAATTGTGGTTTTTACCAATCCTAGCCTTTCCGTCAATGAAAGGAAGTAATGCGGCATAGTCGAAACAGTACCACATCTGTCAATCTCAAGGTTTGTTCGCAAAAATATTATGCTTGCTTTGGCGAGGTCCAAGAAATTTGAGGTTGAAATTATACAACCTCACCGACTATTTTATTTCATATGGCTTTCGCCGTATGATACTATATGATAATTTTATTGCATCAAATTAATATTATTATATAAAAATTAAATTACTCTTGTATATTAAGTGCAGGAAATATACAAAATTATTACTTATCTGTTTTACCATTTATGCGATTCTCGGCATCAGTATCAAGTGTAAAATTTACAGAGGGGGATTCAAACATATTACTTAAAATTTCAGAAAGATTAATTTGCTTTTCATTTATTTTTTTAGTCGCTTTTATGATATTTTCAAGTCCTGCTAATAATCCACTTAAGTCTAAGTTTAGTAATACTTTGTCTGTATCTAAATACCTGCCAATTTCAACATCTAATTCACTATTTATTTTTGTCATTAAATTCTTTGCTTCTTTTTCCACCCGTTTAATAGTTTCTTCTTTAATAGTTTCTTCTTTAATAGTTTTTTCGGATTGTTCTT
>DXDN01000023.1 GCA_019115455.1 Candidatus Eubacterium faecigallinarum | reverse complement strand
CCATTTCTTGAACTCTTTAAATTCTTCCTCGCCGATATCGTTCATACGGACATAGACCTGAATCTTTCCTGTTCTGTCCTGAACGTCGATAAAATTAGCCTTGCCCATATCTCTCCAGGTCATGATACGTCCGCACACGGAAACGTCAGTGTCCTCAAGGGATTCGAAATTTTCATTTATCTGAGCCGCATTATGAGTCTGCACTGCCTTAGTAATCTCAAAGGGGTCGTTGCCTGACTCCTGAAGCTCCTTGAGCTTGTTGATACGTATCTGCTTCTGCTCATTTTCAGACAAGACAACCTCAGCGGTCTTCATCTGTGCCGCATTGGCATTGTTGCCAATCTTCTCAATATTTTCAAGAGCCTGCTGCTCGTCGTCGGCAGTTCCCTCAAGGGCAACTGCGCCGGTCTGGAGAAACAGCGTATACTTAACTTTGTCGCCGTCTGCCTCAACAAGGTATTTGGGATTTGTCTTTTTCTCGTCTTTTTGCAGGGCGTTTTGAACCTTCATCCTGCTGTTCTTCTTAACAGCCTTAACGCCGCGCCTGCACATATCTTCTTTTTCAAACACAGGGCTTTTACCCAGCACGTTATCGTCCACAATAAATTCAAACGAAAAAGTACCGTCGCCCGCCTTGGTTATTTCAAAAACTCCTGCCATAAAAGTGTTACCTCATTACTCAATTGTTACAATCTCAAGTTCAAGATTGCCTATCGGTGCCTCAACGACAACCGTTTCGCCAACCTTGGCGCCCATAAGAGCCTTGCCCACAGGGCTTTCATCAGAAATCTTGCCCTCTGTGGGATTTGACTGAGCAAAGCCCACAATCTCGTAAACAGCCTGAACGCCGTCGTTCTTCCTGTTTACGGTTACCTTTGAGCCCATGCTTACTGTATCGTTGCCTGCTGCGTCGATAATAACGGCGTTGTCAAGCTGATACTCAAGCTCGCTGATACGCGCCTCAATCTTAGCCTGCTCTGACTTTGCCTCGTCATACTCACTGTTTTCGGAAAGGTCGCCGTATGAACGGGCAACCTTAAGTTTTTCAGCTATATCAATTCTGCCTTCGGTTTTAAGGTGATCAAGTTCAGCTTCAAGTTCAGCCTTACCTGCCGCAGTCATTTTAAATTGTTTTGTTGCCATAATAAAAACTCCTTATCGCATTTTTTAATTAATTTATTATATATTATAAAAATTACAGTGTCAAGGCAATAAATAATTTTAGACATAAAGCAAAGGGACTGCTCTTCCGGCAGTCCCTAACTAACTATTTTTCAATAACTATTCCTTTCGCTTTTCGCTGCTCTTCAAGTTCAGCGGTGATCTGTTCCTTTTTCTTACCTGTAATGTTGTAGAACAATAACGGAATTACGCACACCAGCAGCGACAGACCGGGTATAATCGACACGAGGCTGAACATACCCGTGCGCACCGACTGGCTCATTTCCAGCGGATTTGCCGTTATTTCGGCATTTATGCTGGCTACGTCAAGATTAACTATTATGTACATAAGCACGATAAACGACGTTGCCACAGCGTTGCCGAATTTAGCAACAAAGCTCTGGATAGCACTGCCCATTCCTGTAAGGCGCACCCCTGTTTTCCACTCCATATAATCGAGGCTGTCGCCTATCATGGCATACACGCAAATATTGATTGCGCCGCACGGTATGCAGGATATTACCAAAAACGGAACACACGCCCAGAAATTATCGTAGCCGATAAACCATATGACAAGGGAGGCTATACAGCCCAGCACGCTGGTGCCGATAACTATCTGCTTGTAATTGAATTTTTTAAACAGCAAAGGCATAACAAGCATTGTTCCAAACATGCCTGCCGCAGTTGCAACGGCGAAAACCGTTGATACAGTGCTGATATTTGACTGCAATGCCGCTTCACGCTGTACAGCATCAAGCCCTGTCAGGTCACCGCCTATATAAAAGCTGTATCTGGCTACGTGCACAGCGCCTGCCTGGTACATATAGCGCCCTGCGGAAAGTACTCCCATAAGCGCCGTCAGCATCAGCGGCTTGCAGGTGAATATAAGCTTAAGGGCGCTTTTATCCGTCTTTTCCCTCTTTTTAGGAATTGGGATGTTCACACGTTCCTTGGTCTTGAAATACACGCGTATAAAGAGAAGATTTCCTATAACCGAGCAGACAAGGGCAATGGTCATATACTTTGTTTCCTCAAGCTGAGTGCCTGAAAGGTTCATATACGGCAGCACAAAGCCCAGCAGCATAAACATTGCCATGGGCACGGCGGAGCCCACTCCGTTTGCTGTTCTGGCGATGCTTATGATATTGCCCCTTTCGTCGGGATTCGGCGTCATAGCATTGGGAAGTCCCCAGAACGGAACGTCAGAAACAGTATAAATCATATCCCACAAAACATACGTCACAGTGGCATAAATCATAAGCTGTGTGGCGGAAAGCCGCGGAGAAGTGAACAGCAGTACTGTTAATATCGCAATGGGAATCGGCGTTACCAAAATATACGGACGCAACTTGCCCCTCTTTGGATTGGCTTTGTCCGTTATTGCGCCCATAATCGGGTCGTTTATTGCGTCCCATATTCTTGCAAAAAACATGAGAAAAAGCACGAAAACAGGCGAAAGCTTAAGCACCGACAAATAAAAGTCGGATATGTATGAGCTCATTGTGGCATAAACCATGCCCTGACCCAAAGCGCCCACTGCATAAGCTACCAGTTCTTTTTTCGGCACGAATTTTTCCATATCCGTCACCCCCATAGCATCATTATATATGAGAACTTGGCAATATGCAATAAAATTTAATTTTTGGATGATAATTTTAATGCAGATTTAACAAATCATTAACGAAAATGGGGATTTTGTATCTTATTTCACAAACTCAACCGACAGTATGTTTACATTTCACACTGAAATTACTATAATTTAGCTAAAGAGGTGATATTTATGGACCAGGAAAAAATCGGTAAATTCATATCCGCCGAAAGAAAAAGCAAAAACATGACTCAGGCGCAGCTTGCCGAAAAACTGAATATAACCGACAGAGCAGTATCAAAATGGGAAACCGGCAGGTCACTGCCTGATTCTGCCATTATGCTTAATTTGTGCAATGAGCTTAATATAAGCGTAAACGAGCTGCTAAACGGAGAAAGAATTGAGCCCCAAAATTATGACAATAAAGCAGAAGAAGTTATTATAAAACTTCAAAAAGAAAAGGAGAGCAGTGACAAAAGGCTGCTTTTTACCGAAATGGTTTTGGGCAGTACGGCGACGGTATCTTATCTAATTATAATATTTTTATCAATATTTGCGGTAGAAAACCCAGCATTAAAAGTGGTAATATTTGTGGCTGGACTTATTATTATGGCAATAGCTATAGCAACCTGCATCTTAATAGAGCAAAAAGCAGGTTATTATCAATGCGGAAAATGCGGACACAAATATGTCCCCACATATAAGCAGGTTCTTTTAGCGGCGCACACAGGCAGAACACGGTATATGAGATGCCCTAAGTGCCACAAAAAATCATGGAATAAAAAAGTAATCTAATGTTATCATTAAAGCAAAACACCGTCAGGAAAAATTCTGACGGTGTTTTTTATAAATTATTTAGCCGCTGAAAACAAGACTGCTTTATGCAGATATGGTGGAGGTGGCGAGAATCGAACTCGCGTCCAAAATCATCTTACCAAGGGCTCTACGAGTGTAGTCTGTCTTTTAAGTTATCCCCTTAGGCGCCGGCGGCAGACAGCCTGCGCCCTACGGTATCCTCTGATTCCTGATGAAAGCCGAGGCACTCTTTCATTCATGTTCGCCACTAAGTCGACGCCCTTATACAGCCGTGGCACTCTGTAAAAGAACGCAAGCCGCTAATTAAGCAGCAAGAGCTACTGATTTATTATTGTCAGTTAATTTTAAGTTGTTACTTTTATAGCGGTGCAACTCCGCTACTCGCTGACCAAGGCTCAACAACCCTGTCGAAAGCCTTTCACCCCCATAAAATATCAGCGGTAATTTTCTTTAAGAGTACGCTCGATTTGTCTGTCCGAATCTTTTTTCGCCTGAACTGCGCGCTTGTCGTAAAGCTTTTTACCTTTACAAAGACCGATTTCGAGCTTTGCTCTTCCGTTTTTCAAATAAATACTCAGCGGAATAATTGAAAGTCCCTGCTGCTGTGACTGCCCAAAGAGCTTCATAATCTCCCTTTTATGGAGCAACAACTTTTTCTTTCGCATAGGGTCACGGTTAAAGCGGTTGCCCATTTCATACGGTGAAATATGCATACCGATAACAAACATTTCTCCATCGTCCACAGAACAAAAGCTGTCCTTAAGATTCACCCTTGAATTGCGAATGGACTTAATTTCCGTACCAAAAAGCTCAATCCCCGCCTCGTATGTTTCAAGCACAAAATAGTCATGATATGCTTTTTTATTATTAGCTATAATCTGCTTTTCGTTTCTGTCCAGGGTATTTCACTCCTTTGCATTAAATAAGGCTTCTGCCCTCCAGGGCGCGTGAAAGCGTCACTTCATCCGCATATTCAAGATCGGCTCCCACAGGGACACCGTAAGCAAGTCTGCTGACGGTAATGCCCATGGGCTTAAGCAGTCTGCTTATGTACATTGCCGTTGCCTCGCCCTCAACAGTGGGATTGGTTGCCATAATGACTTCCTCCACCGTATCATCGCCGAGTCTCGCCATAAGTTCCTTTATGCGTATCTGGTCGGGTCCGATATTATCCATAGGCGAAATGGCGCCGTGAAGCACGTGATAAGTGCCGTTATACTCATGAGTGCGCTCTATTGCCGCAACGTCTCTGGGGTCCTCAACAACGCATATAACGCTCTTGTCCCTGGCATTGCTTTTGCAGATGGGGCACAGCTCATCGTCTGCCAAATTACAGCAGATTCTGCACTGTCTTATTTTAGTGTGAGCCTCGGTAATGGCTTTTGCAAAATCATTAGCCTCCTTGTCAGATAAGCCGAGAATGTAAAAAGCCATGCGCTGGGCAGTCTTATGCCCTATGCCCTGCATACGCTCAAACTGGTCTATTAAATTCTGAAGCGGTGCAAGATTAAACGCCATAACTACCTCTGTTCACTAAATCAATTACTGAAAATTTATGTTTTAAATTAAAGTCCGGGGATATTAAGACCGCCGGTAACCTTTTCAAGCTCTCTTTCGGATTCCTCGTCTATCTGGCGAACTGCCTCATTGAATGCCGCCACCAGCATATCCTCGAGCATTTCAACATCGTCAGGGTCAACGACCTCAGGATTAAGACCTATAGCCTTTATTTCATGATTGCCCATCATGGTGATTTCAACCATGCCGCCGCCTGAGGACACAACGTATTCCTTCTCCTCAAGCTGGGCTTTTTTTGCCTCTATATTTTCCTGCATTTTCTGAGCCTGACGCAGCATGCTCTGCATATTCTGGGGGCCGCCGCCCATTCCCTTTGGAAGTCTTGCTTTCATAACTATTCTCCTGTATTTTATTCAAATTTTATTTCAATATTATTTTGTGCTTTGTTTATAAGATCCTCAAGCAGATCCCTCTGCTGATTGTTCTGCGCCTTAGGCTTGCTGACTGCGATTTTGTACGCCATACCCGTAATCTCCGCCACCGCCTGCTTGATAGCTTTCAAATGGGTGGGTATCTGGATAAACTGCTTAATCGTAGGATTAGGACTGTCAATAACAAATCGTCCGCTGTCAAAATGCGCGCCGGCGCCGCTGAGCACTCCGAAAAGAGCAATATCCGTTTTATGGATAATATCCATAAACTCAGCCCAGTGTTCAAACTCGCTTATGCCGCCCTGTTCTGGGGCTGCCTGTACTGTCGGCATTGGCGGCTTTTCCGCCTCTGTTTTCACAGAAATTTCGGGCTTTTCAGGCTGTACAACTGCACTTTGAGCATAATTTTCGTTCTGCTTTGGCTCAAATTCAGGCTGAGCGGCAGGCGGATCATTCTTCTGTTCAGAAACAGCCGGCGCAACATTTTCTTTAATTACCTGCTGCACTGCTCCGGCGTTTTTAACTGCTCTTTCAAGCTGTGAAATTCTTTCCAGCACTGCTTCCTGAGAAGCGTCCAGCTTAGGCTCGCACAGTTTGATAAAAGACATTTCCGTTTCCACTCTCGGATTAGCGCCTGATTTTATCTTAGTCAGTGCACGCTGAAAAAGGTCAAGCGCATAAAGGATATTTTCAAGAGTAAACAGACGGGCATTTTCCGCAGCAGCCGCATACTCGTCATCGGTACAAACGATAAGTTCACGGCTGTTTTTAACAGTCTTGACAATCATAAAATTCCTTAAATGATTAATCATTTCGACGCAAAGCCGTTCCATATCATAGCTGTTTTGATAGAGGTCTGAGATAATCTCCATCGCTTTTGAGCTGTCTTTCTCGCTGACGCATTTTGTAAGGCTGTAAAGCACTTCCCTGCCGGCAAGTCCAGCCACCTGTGACACAAGGGTGGAATCAATCGTCTTGCTCCTGCTGCCGCACTGATCAAGAATGGACAAACCATCACGCAGAGCGCCGTCGGCAATTCTGGCAATAAGTACCGCCGCATCGTCGTCAAGCGTCATACCCTCAAGGGATGCCACCTGCTTGAGCCTGACAGCCATTGTTTCAGGCTGAATACGTTTAAAATCAAAGCGCTGGCAGCGTGAAAGTATCGTGGCAGGGAGCTTATGCACCTCAGTTGTGGCAAGTATAAAGATAACGTGTGCCGGAGGCTCTTCAAGTGTTTTAAGCAAAGCATTAAAAGCTCCTGTGGAGAGCATGTGCACCTCGTCGATAATATATACCCTGTAACGTCCCCTGCTGGGAGTGTAATTAGCTTCTTCACGCAGGTCACGGATATTGTCAACGCCGTTGTTGGAAGCCGCGTCAATCTCAACCACGTCATAAATCGTTGACGCGTCAAGTCCGCGGCAAACCTCGCACTCGTTACACGGCTCGCCGTCGCGGGGATTTTCGCAGTTGACTGCCTTTGCCAATATTTTGGCGCAGGTTGTCTTGCCTGTACCCCTGGAGCCTGTAAAAAGATAGGCGTGGGATATCCTGCCCTCTTTTATCTCGTTTTTCAGGGTGGAGACCACGTGATCCTGGCCGTACACGTCGGAAAAATTCTTTGGTCTGTATTTTCTGTATAAAACCTGGTACACGCTGTTCATAACCTCCCTGACACTGATTAATACAATTAAAAGGCAGAAGCTGCTTATTTCATAATGTAACGCACAGACTGGTCTGCGGCACACAGAATAATCCACTTATTGCTGCTCGGTTCCCCGCCTGACAAGGTTCGTAGCACTCCGTTGCACAGGGCCCATACGCTACATTATGAAATAAGGACAAAACCCCTACCTTTTCGCTTGAGATATTATACTATATAATCAGTCAGAAATCAAGACCTTTTCAATTGCTCCGTAATAGATATAATGAAAATCCTTTTGAGGATACCATGCATCGGCAATCGTTTCGTCAATAAAATCTGACGGATCAAATTTACTCTTTGCCATTTTCCTGCATACGAGAACAATTTTCGCTTCTTTAAAATAAGGAGCCGCCTCATCATAGCACGGAGTAAGTGAACACTCCTTTATTTTATCGGTATCCCTGCCGCTCTTAGATCCGCAGACTCCGTGAATGCGCTTCTTGTCCTCAGGGCTGTAAAAGCTCAGGGTAAAATAGTCGTTTTTATTGAGGAATTCCTCAGTATATCTTTGGGGGCGGATATAAACCGTAACCATATCCTTGCCCCAAAGCTCGCCCACGGCGCCCCAAGACACTGTCATGGTGTTGCATGCCGTGCTGTCACCGGCTGTAACAAGTCCCCATCTGTTTTTTAAAAGGTCCACAACGTTTTCGCTAACGTCTGTGAAATCCACGGATTTAAACATTGATATTCACCTCAAATCAAAATTAAAGGATAGTGAAAACACTATCCTTTTGCTGTTTCAGATTATTTTAAAAACTTAACGATTTCAAGGGCAGCATTGACATCACCGTCAACCTTAAGTTTGCCGGTTGTAAATGCGATAACCGGGTCAAGCTTGCCGTTGATAAGCTTCATGAAATTGGTGGCGTTCATAGTGAGGATAGCGTTTCTGTCATAATACTCGTATGGCTCAACGTTTACTCGGCCATCTTTAATTTCAATGTAGAATATACCCTCTACCTTGCCTACAAGGTTAATCTGAAAAGCAAGCGTTCCCTGTACGGAAGATACGTCCGTATTCAAAAATTTCTTTCTCGCCGCCTGAACGACGGATTCATACGTCATTGCCATCTGAATTACCTCCACAAACAATATAATAACTTTATTTGTGGTATAATTATAACACATAATGTAAAAAAATTCAAGATAATTCAAAAGACAAAATGCAGCCCGTTACGATAAAATGTGCCTATTTATCCTTAGGTCTGCAAATGAGCGCCACCATAAGAGCGCTGAGCATCGCCACGGTCACTCCTGCCGAGCAGGCAGTAAGTCCGCCGGTTATTACTCCCAAGAATCCGTTTTCCTGAATAGCTTCCTTAACGCCCCTTGCCAGAGAATTTCCAAAACCCGTCAGAGGCACAGTTGCTCCGGCGCCGGCAAATTCCACCAGCGGCTGATAAACTCCGATTCCGCCCAAAAGAACACCCACACATACAAAAATAACAAGTATCTTTGCCGGAGTCAGCTTAGTTAAATCAATCAAAAGCTGCCCCACAACGCAGATAAGACCGCCCACAAGAAAAGCCTTTAAAAAAATCATAAAAAATCACCTGCTATATTTTTTCACAACAGCAGGTGATATATACAAAATTTTCAATTATTTTTGAGGAAGTCCCTCTTTGTCATACATACACAGTGTTTCACAAAGAATCTCAATTCCTGCCTCGATAGCCTCAGGTCTGAGGTTTTCGGGAGTATCAAGACGAGTGTGATAATAGCGTGGCGGATCCGGATTCATAGCGGCAAATCCGGTTGCCTTAATGCCCCTTTGTGTAAATGCGGCAGCGTCGCTTCCGCCTATGTATATCGACTCAAAATGCAGATCGTATCCGCAGTTTGCCGCAGCGTTTTTAACAAGATTCTTTACGCCCCAGTCATGCTGTACAGTACCTGAAAGGTCACGGTCATAAACCGCCATATCCTCAAGGTCGCGGAAAGTATCAATAGCAATAACAGCAGTAGGGATATCCTTAAGCTCGTTTTCATGAGCCTTAGCGTATGCCTTTGCGCCTCTGAGTCCTGCTTCCTCTGAACCTGAGCAAATCATTCTTACCTCGGTATTCTCAAACTCTATTCCTGCCTCGGCAAGAGCCTTTATAGTAGCCATTCCTGCATAGCAGCCTGAGAGGTTGTCTGACGCACCTGGCACTGATTTAGTCCAGCTCTGGAAGAAAAGAAACGCTATCTCAAACGGAATGAAAACGCATGACACAACAAAGAATGCGATAAAGAACCATCTTGCCGTTGTTATATCAGAAGCCGCAAGCGTTCCCTTACCTACGATAAGGCACACAACGGCATAAACCGTCTGAACGATAAGTCCCACAACGGCGGGAATTTCAACAAACAGCTTTGCTTTAAGTCCGCCCATAAGGTAATTGAG
This sequence comes from Candidatus Eubacterium faecigallinarum, assembly GCA_019115455.1. Classification (GTDB taxonomy): domain Bacteria; phylum Bacillota; class Clostridia; order Oscillospirales; family Acutalibacteraceae; genus Eubacterium_R; species Eubacterium_R faecigallinarum. Next base: position 28,177 of record DXDN01000023.1, on the reverse strand, counting down.
CGTCCACTCAAACTGGCTGTCGGAATGACCTACAAGGATAATTCTTTGCTTTACCTCTCCCTTAGGGCTTCTTGTGGCAATCATGTTATGCGAAGTCTGCTTCGGGAAAAGAAAATCATCAAACTGTTTGTACATAAGGAATTCAAACAAAAGCGGTATAAACGCCAAAACGCAAAGCACCAAAGCAGCTATCGGCGAAGCAAACCAGTTTACAAATACTGACGCCACACCGCAGGCAACGGTAAACGGAATAAATCCCATAAAGCCCTGCCTATGAAGAGTAAAGGACTCGATCTCCGTCTTGTCGCAATAGTTCTTCATATCTTTTTCCATCCACTGCTGAGCACGCAGCTCCTCAGGAGAACCCGGCTTACGGGGACCGATTTTTTTGCATATTTTAGTTATGCCTTTCACGGCGTATTCCGTATTTCTCTTAAGGTCGATTTTGTCCGAATATTCGTTAGCTATTTTCATATTCTGCCCCTCCGAAATTTATAGGATAATTTTATCACATTAAAGCATTAATTGCAACATGCATTTATTCAGTCCGTCAGATGATGGATAAAAAGTCCTGACAAGAGCTTTGGCTCAAACCATGTTGATTTGGGTGGCATTATCAGCCCTGCGTCAGCTATTGCCATAAGGTCATCCACGGTGGTAGGATACATGGCAAAAGCCAGCTCCATATCCTCTGACGTTCTTTTTTCCAGCTCTTCAAGCCCTCTGATACCGCCTATAAAATCAATTCGGTCGTCATCCTTGGGGTTTGTGATATTCAAAATCGGACCCAGCAAATTGTCCTGCAATATCGACACATCAAGCCTGTGCACCGGGTCAATTTCGTCAATAATTACCTTTTTCGCCTCAAGAGCATACCATTTATCTTTTATCAACATTCCGAAAGTATGCTTTTTCGGCGGTATGTATCTGCCCGGCACTTCTGTTACTGTGAATTTTTCCGAAACTTTTGATATAAACTGCGAAACGGTCATGCCGTTCAAATCTTTAACAGCACGGTTATAATCCATTATTTTAAGCTGATCCGCAGGGAAAGCAACGGCAAGAAAATAGTTAAATTCCTCATTGCCCGTATAATCCTTATGGGCATTTCGGCGCATTTGACCTACCCTTACGGCAGATGCACATCTGTGATGCCCGTCGGCAATATACATTGATTCGACAGTCAAAAAAAGCTCTGACAGCCTTTTTACAGTTTCGCCGTCGTCTATTACCCACACCGTCTGCTGAGCGCCGTCAGCAAAGAAGTCATAGACCGGAGCGTGATCTTTCATCCAGCAGTCGACGATTTCGTTTATGCCGTCATTTTTCCTGTAAGTCAGAAAAATAGGACCTGTGTTTGCGTCGCAGGTATCAACGTGACGTATACGGTCAATTTCTTTTTTTGCGAGTGTATGCTCGTGCTTTTTAATAACATTATTAGTGTAATCATCTATGGATGCGCAGCCTGCAATTCCCACCTGCTGCCTGCCGTTCATAACCTGCTTATAGATATAAAAACACGCCGTTTTATCCTGAACAAGAGCTCCTGACGACTCAAGATTCAAAAGATTTTCCTTTGCTTTTTCATATACTTCATCTGAATAGATATCCGTTGAATCAGGCAGATCAATCTCAGCCTTGTCAACATGCAGAAACGAATAGGGATTACCCTTTACGGTTTCCCTTGCCTCCTGCTTATTCATAACATCATACGGAAGAGCCGGTATCAGCGCCTGTTTATCCTCAGACGGTCTGTATGCCCTGAAGCCGCGAAACACTGCCATAAATCAAATCATCCTCTTATATCAGCACTTATTTTTATCATATATAATACGCAGTCCGTCAATAAGCAGACGCTTATCAACAATAACTTCGCTTTCGCAGTATCCGGCAATTACGCCTCCGATACCGCCTGTAACTATTACGGTAGCTTTCTCGCCCAGCTCGGATTCAAATCTTTTTACCATTCCGTCCAGCATTGCCGCCGTACCGAACACAGTGCCGCTGCGCATTGAATCTATAGTATTTGTGCATATTGCTGTGGGCGGAGCTACTATCTCTATCTGAGGAAGCTGAGCAGCAGATTGCGAAAGCGCATTAAGCCCTGTCTTTACTCCGCAGATAATTGAACCGCCAAGGAAACAGCCGTTTCTGTCTATAACTGAAGCGGTGGTAGCAGTACCCAAATCAAAAACTATCTGTGGGCACGGGTATTTAGCCACGCTTGCCACTGCGCCGGCAACCATATCGGCTCCCAATTCCGCAGGATTATTGATTTTAATGTTAAGCCCTGTTTTTACACCGGGTCCTACAACAACGGGCTTTTTGCCCGTAATCATCATAATTGCCTTGGGAATAGTTCTGTTAAGAGGCGGCACGACAGAAGACAGCACGCTGCCCTCTATATCCTCAACATTAATTTTAAATATTTCAAAAATGCTCTTAAACTGTATTGCGTATTCATCGGCGGAAGCGTCTGCCGCAGTTGTAAGGCGGCATTCGTGAATCAGTTCCTCGCCCTCAAGAAATCCGAGCACTATATTTGTATTTCCAATATCAATAGCTAAAATCATTTATTTTCCTTCTTCCCGAGTCTTACAAGCTTAACAATTACCGGCGAAAGCACGATATTTATAACAAGCTCAAACACGAAATTAAGTCCCACAAGACCGACTATCATATATGTCGCTACCGATGTACCGAAGCCTGCACCCTGTGCCCATTCCTTTAATGTGTCCATAAAAAACAGCGAACATCCTACCAGGAACACTCCTGTATTAACCACAGGACAAACAATCGCCGCAACTATGGTTGCAACAATTTTGTTTTTCTTTTCAACAAGGCTGTAAACAAGACCTGCAAGAAGTCCTGCAAGAAGTCCCTTTGCCATAACAGTAATCACCGTTCCTGCCGGATTAACTGCCATAAACATCGACGCGTCTCCCGAAGCCAGCACGGCTACTCCGAATGCCGCTCCCAGCCACGCACCTGCCGCCTTACCATACAGCGCCGCTCCGACTACTATTGGTATAAGCACCAGCGAGATTGAAAAAGGACCGAATTTTATAAAGCTGCCCAGTAATTGCAGCACCACCACTACCGCGGTAAGTATACCGGTCCCGGCGATTTTCTTTGTGTTTGTTTTCATTTTAAATTTTCCTTTCTGCTACTGTTCCAAAGCGGCACGGCAAAACACACAACCAACACCGCCCGGCAAATAATATTTTTGCCTCGGATACAATGCGATAAATATTATATTACAATATACATACAAAGTAAAGAAAAAAGTACCCCGAACTGTCAAATTCGGGGTACTCTGTAATCTGTTATATTTTATCTGAACATCATGTAATGATATGTTACACCTGATTCATTATAGTTGGCATATTCTCCTGAGGTCATAGCATATGCGCTCTGCTCCACGGTAAAATTTTTGCCACCGCTGTCAAGCTTTAATCCCAGAGAATTAGCCATAAATCCGAAAACGCCGAAATAATTGTTCTTTTTGCCGTCGGAAAATCTGGCAATTGATGTTGGTCTGCTGTTTGCGAAAACAAACCCTATTCTTGCTTCGAACGGGCACTCAGTCTCAATTACTCTTTCAGTGGTTCCGTTTCCGTAATAAGTACCGGTAAACATATAATTATTCCAAATGCCTCTTTCCTCGGAGGTAATGTGTACTGTATTATCTTCAACATGATCTGTTATTGCCTTGTCTATTATACTGTTATCAGCGTTAAAATCCTCTCTTTTAGGCTTGTCAGAACCTATCCAGCTGTTAAGCTGCAAATTTTTCGTCTTATTAGTACTGCTCATTGTTTCTCCTTTCAGCTATAATTTTAATGTATCCAAAAGCTCAAATCTGAGCCCCAAGGAATCATAATCTTCAAAAAAATAATCCAGGGAATCCCAGTAGTCAAAGTCAGCTCCGTCGCCGGCAAAATTCACCACAGTAAACGGCGAAATAAACCTTTCAATTATCGAGTTAATTTTCTTCAGCAAATATTCCTTACCGCTGATTGAGCCGTCAATAGTTATGGTAAAATTGTTGCAGCTATAGGAAAAGCCTTCGCCGAGTCCCTCAATTTGCTCTTTAAGCAAACTGCAATCCAGCTTTCTGTAGTCCTCCGACAACCTGTATATAATCTCATCTCTTCTTTCCTGCTCCTCAAGAGAATAGTCAACGTCAAGCAGTTCGCAGTAATAAGCCAGTCCCAAGCCCTCGGCTGTATCGGGAAATATTTGCTTAAAATACTCGTCAAATTGCTCTTGCAAAAGGGATATTCCGCTGCTGAAAGCCTTTAACTGTGCATTTTCCTGCGAACCTGCCGTATGATCTATATTAAGTTTGTCATAAAGGGCTGAAAGTCTTTCAAATATCTGTTCGTTATTCAAAACAGTTCACCCTCAACTCTTCCAGATCAAGGAACTCATCATAACGGCATGAGATAATTTCACCGTTAGCCTCATCGCAATATAGATAAAAATCTGTTAATTCCTCAAGCAATGACAGCCGTTTTGATATCAAAGTAATTGACAGAGATCTTCCGATTCTGCAAGTTTCATTAACTTCCTTAACGATATCTTCAACCTTTGCTTTTACCTCTTCATGATCAAATCCTGCTCTAATATAGATATCAACAGTTATAGAATAATTTTTTGGAGTCGCCATCGATAAACTAAATTCTGCACCTGTGATTTTATGTATTCCTATAGAATCTTCCAAAACGAGTCTTTCCTGTGTAGTGATGTAGCCGTCATGGGTCAAAATAGCTACATTCATATATCCGGGTGAAATTGCCTCAGGAATATAGCAGTCTTTAATAAAATCCAAGTCAAGCACAATATTCTCCAGTGAAGTCGTATTGACTCCGTTTTGAGCAACATTGTAATTGCTCATTATTCTTTTTCTGTAAACATTATCATTTTCCGCATCCGCACCGTATTCAAACCTTATTTTATTAACAACACCGGATACCTTGACCGGTGCGTTCACCATAACTGTGACTTCGCCTTTCTTGACGTTATAATCACTTCCGGGATACATCGCCGACGCGGCCAAACTGACGCTGGTCTCTCCGGCTGTTATAACGCCCTTTTCATCAGTAACAAATTGCAGATACGGTTGATCTTTTACAGAGCATATCGTCCCCAGGGGAATTTCTACATCTTCCTCTATTGGCTCATCAAGATAAAAATCAAGCCAACCTGTTGCACAGAACGCTTCTTTTCTGGCACAGTCCCTTATCTCTCCGTGTCTGTCAAGGTATTCGCCCGTGGCCGTCTGCACAAAAGACTGCTTAAAAATAAAATCGCCGTAGCACGACAGCCCGTAAAGTTCGCTGGCGACCGCCTCAATTCTTTTCATTTCAAGGGAATTTTTATCCGGCTTTTGTCCTGATTCATTAAAATAAGCCTTGAGCATTTCGTCAACTATCTGTTCATAAGTCCTGTTCAACGGGAACAAACACCTGCCTTTCATCATCATTTATGCTGATATTAAATATTATTTTTTCATCGTCCTTTTCCGCCGATATCACAAAAATGCCGTCCATGTCGCTTAATGCCTGCCTGGAATAACTGAGCAAAGTTTGAAGATCAATTTCCTGTATTTCTTTTCTGATACGGCTACCGTAGTCCTTGTCGGGATAAAATTCACCTCTGGGGCAAACCAAAGCGGCAGTACAGTCAGTCAATATGGAATTTATAATACTTTCAGGTTTATTCATTGACTATCACTCCGTTTTTGTCTATTTCCAGCCCGTTTATCACAACCGAACCATTGTTTTTCAAGTGGATGTATGCTCCTGACTGAGAGGTTATCATTATCTCTCCGGTTTCGATATCGCTGTTTTTCATAAGTGTGCCGAATGCCGTTTGCTGTCCGCTGCTTTGGGACATTAAAATTTCCTCACCTGACGGAATAGAAAAGCTGTACCCGTATGCCGAATAAAATCGTATGTCCCTTTCCGCTCCCGTGGATATCGCTTCCACCTTGCCGTTGCTGTTAAGAGTGCTTATGCCGCTCTGCACCGCCGGTGTGCTTTCCTTAGAAACCATTTTTTTACTGAGCCACATATGTTATCTCCTTTATGTCAATTTCTTTTTTCAGCACCAGCCGTGTGAATTCGCCATTCGCTCCGACAATATACTCCTTTTCCGTCATAACATAATCCTCATAATCTCCCAGACGGGAATGATAAGAGTATCTCTGGAGCAGCGGCTCGCTTACATATCCTGCTACAGTTACCTCCAGCATGCGATAATCCTCATATGAATTTTTCAGCGTCTGAAGTATTGTATTATCACGCTGCCATTGGGGAAGCGACGATAAATTCACATACTTTATTCTTTCAGTAAGACCGTATGTTTCATTTACACTTGACCTCATTCTGGTCTTATATCCTGCCAGTGCGGAATCCTTTTTAAATCTGATTTCCGTAAGCGGTTCGCTTCTGTTTATTACAGCGCAAGCGCTGATTAATCTGTGTGAGGGGAGTTCTTTTATATCATCGCTTTTTTCAAGGATTTTGATGCAGTTGTCAGGCATAACGCAGATGTTTTTACCTGCCGCCATTGCTACGAAGCCGCTTATGGCTCCGTAGCAAGTCGTTCCTTTCTGAATCTCGTATTTTTCTCTGCTTTCAATAACCGGCAAATCATCAGTAAATCCCAGCGGCTTGGCAAAAACATAGCAAAGCTGTTTTGCAGTAGGCATATTATACGTAAAAGGCTCCGCCTCATTATCCACAAGAACAGCAGCGCCTGAGCGTGCGTAAATATAAGTTTCAAACCCGTCGTCACCGCAGCTAACTTTCTGGTTGTCGCAGTATCCGTTAAAAACTATCTCTTCGTTAAAACAGAGTTTTACTCCTGCTATTTCCTTAGGCATATTCGCATTTTTCAGCCTTACGCTGATGCTGTCACAGGGGACTCCCACCGTCTGTGTAAAATCCAGCTCCAGCACCTGCTCAAAACTGTATTCGGTTTTGTCTACCGCTTCAAGTATTAGTTTCATCCTACCGTCACTTCGCTTCCCTCTTTGATATCAAAAGGTGTTTTCAGGTCGTTGAGCTTCATAATATCATCCACCGTCACCGAGCATTTGTTGGCTATGTCAAAAGCGTTCTCACCGCTTTCGGCAACCACTTTGGTAATCTCCCTTTTTGCTTTTACGTCGGAGCAGTTTTCAACAAATTTGAAAGTGTAGGCAAAGCTGTTTTTTGTACAGTCCCTCTCATAAGAAAAATCAGTAAAATAAGCTTTGAGAGCAGCAGCGCCGGGGGTGAACAGCCATCCCCATGTTCTGTCACGCAACATATTGCTTAATACAGCGCAGTACTCGGCGGCTCTTTCCCCATAAAACTCTCCGCTTCCTGTAACAGTTACCGGCTTTGTCGATATGTTGCTGACTACGTTGCTACCGTCATAAATATCGTCGGCGGCACAGCTTGACGATGACGAAATTTCTATCTTCGACGGATTAGTCGGAAAGACAAAATCCTTAAATTGCATTTTCACTCAGACTTCACCGCCGCTCTTGTCATACCTTTTTTGGTCAAGGCGAATAATCTCGCTTATCTGCTTAGCCATATCAATTTCTTCATTCATTCAAATCACCTCAATCTCATCTCTGAAAGTAAAAACAGTTTTAAGAACATAAGATGCGGTGTCCCTGTCAACTGCAATGCGCTGGGCGCTTACTGATAAAACATTAAAATCGTCCATACACGAGCAAAGTGCCGTCAGTATTTCAAATGCTCTTGAGCTGGGATTTTTTAGCGGAATAAATATATCGGCAAAAACAGAGATTTCCCCTGTTTTGTTAATATCGTCAACGCTTGCGGGTGTAACCTTTATCTCGTCCAGTCCCAGCGCCAGTGTTTCACGTGAGAGTCTGCTCGGAGCGGCACTACAGGGATACGCTTTTATAATATTAATGTTAGAGAAAAGCTCGTCCGCCTTTAAGCGTTCTTCAACGGCGTCCAAAATAGTATCAATTCTCATTGAACTCATTCCCCTTTATCTTTTTTAATATACCGGTAAAGTAGATTGTCTCGCCGTTAAATTTCACAGCGTCGGCATACCTGAGCTCATATGCAGTGTCACCCAGCATAAAAATCGCGTCATCTGACAGCATAGTAATATCATGGTCATAAGGACCGATATAAAGATAATATTCAATCAGAGATTTTCCGAGCATTTCATAATCAGGCTCAAATGCCGTTGACTTTTTTCTCCAAAGATGCGAAACACATGCTTTAAAAGGCACGGAGGTCCAGTCGCCGTCCTTGATATATACAGTGGTGCCCGTCATATCTATCTGATTTTTAATTATGCTTTTTTTCACGTCACACCGCCTTAAAAGCGAAACCGCTATCGTTTACAAGGGCGGCGCAGTCCTTCTGCGCCGCTTTGAGCAGCTTATACGCATTTTCCGCCTGATTGTTTTCCCTGGTATAGGACACGTCCCCCGCCTTAAAGGAAACTATGCCATCGTCCTGACGTGACAGCACTATCTGATAATACGCAGTCACTGCACACAAATTCACAATGCGTGAGTCGTTTTCATCTTCATGATTTTTTAATGTAGACATAATGCTCGCCGCGGCATTTTCCATATACGGCATATACTGCTCAACTTCGTCCTCACTGCAACCCAGGAGCCTTAAAAGCTCCTGTTTAATCAATGTATAATCAGTCATATGATAAGCCGTTACTCTCCGGCTGGCTTTAACACAGTCGCCGCGTCGCCGTAAATTGTCGAGAATCCGACAATTGTTGAAATTGTTGCTCTTTCAAGCTGGCGGTCTATAAGCTTGTCAAATTCCGTCAGAACTCCGCCTGCCTGTACCTTTTCAAGCGTACAGTTTTTGTCAAATGCCAAAACTGTATTGTTTGGCAAATCCTTAGACGTAAAGAGCTCAGCGCCGAAAGGAGTAATCATATTACCGGTAGCATGTGAATCAAGACCGGCATATGAATCCCTGAATTCATTCATGAGAAGAAGTCTTGCAAGAGAATTTGAATTCATAACAAGACTTGTCATGTTGTACGGAGCAAAGGTTGCCCAAACATTGACAATATCAACAAAATCAAGATTTGAGCTCTGAATTGCAAAAGATTTTATATTTTCATGTGCAACAATTGCAGCAACCGCCTGCTCAAACTCACTGTTGGCGATGTATGTACCGATATGCTTGAGCACAGCGGTAAACAGGTCAAGTTTCTGGAATTTAATTGCCTCATATGATGACACGAGCATTTTGCCGTGCTTTTTGAGGGTAGTAAGATTATCGTTGAGTTTGATTGTAAGCTCAGGAAGCTCCTCGCCCTCGTCAACTTCCGAAAGCGCAAAATCTGCTGCAAGATTGCCTGTTGAGACAGACCTGTAGTCCATACTGTCAATCTCTGTGGTTGTGGCAACGATTCTTTCCACCTTGTTATTGTCAGTCATGCCAAGCTGAACTGCTCTTGAAATGTATTCCGGGAAAAGCGCAGCTGAATCAGTTGTGGCAAAGAATTTTGACACCGGGTCGGAATTTGAGCCGGACACCTTAATGTCAAATCTTTTAAGCTGTCTTTCGTAAGCGTCAAGTCCTTCAAGCGAAGTGCCCTTGTAGTTTTCTGACGGGTCAAGCTCCTCAAGTGCCTTGGTGAATGATTTACCTGTTGTGTACAGTCCTTTTTCAAGTTTAATGTTATCAAATGCCATTATTTTTCCTCCTAAATTTTGTAATTTGAATGAGCGGCGGCAGCATTACCATGCTTTTCAGGTCTGAGCTGCAAAAGTGCGCCCTCTTTTTTATCTGATTTTTCAAACGCCTTTTTAAATGAAAGAAGTTCTTTGGTGGTCATCACCTGCGCCACGCCGCTGAACACATTAAGGTCCATATCGGGCATAGCCTTGGCGCAGAGGCTGACAACCTCGCCTGCCAGACTTTTTTTGTATTCCCTGCCCAGTTCGGCTTCATCCATAAGATTTTCATAGCTTTTTACTATCTCGTCCGCCTGTTCCCGGGTGAGAACAATTTCAGCGCCGCAGTCCTTAAGTGATTTTATAATTTGCGTCATACAGTTTTTTCCTTTCATATTTTTTAATGATTTAGTGACTCCCGCCTCACGCTGAGCCGGAACCGCCACGAAGCTGAATTCATACGCATCCAAAGCATCCGAAAGCACGGTGAATGCGATTTTGCCGTTATACGTCCTGCCAGGAATATGCTCGCAGCGACCGTTTTTTCTGTCATTGCCGCATATTGAGCACACACTGCTTCCCATTGAGCAGGAAACAGAGATTTCCTTTTTTATTCCTGCCTCTATCTCGGTTATAAACTCCTCGTTTTCACGATTTCTAACCATATAAGCCTTAGCCTTAAGCTGATAAAAGTCTTCGCCGTCAGCCGTTTTTTTGCCATCCACCTTTTCTACCCAGGTGTCAAAAATTCTGGCTTTCTGGTCAGCGGCTTTCATGGAGTGGTCGCAGATACCTGTTTTGCCCAAGAATTTTTCTTTAAGCTGCATAAGTGCCTCAACAGAAAATTTTTCATAATCTCTGTCCACATCGTTATTGCAAAGCGCAGCGCTGAAGACGTAAAGGCTCTCTGCAGAAAATTCGTGTCTTGTAAAGGTGTTTATCTTCTGCATATCGCTCTCCTGGGGCAGGAATTCTTTTTCTACATATCCAATGGTCATAAACACACCTTTTCAGCGATTTACACTGAAATTTCCCTTTCTATTTTTTCTGCCTGAGCGTTGTACAGCTTTGCCTTGGCGCCGTCGCACTCATCCTGAAGCGTGATGTCCTCCCATACCACTTCAGCACGGCAGTTTTCACCTGCAAGCGCCAGATACATGTTTCCGATCTTGCTTATCACGGGAGTGAGCACCCGGCGGTACGCCTTAAGCTCCGTGGTAAGGATATCTGCCTGCTGGGTGCTCATTCGCTCCGTTGACGACCAGTTAATCCCCAGCATAAACGGCGGCAGACCCAGCTTAGCGACTATCTGTTCGAGCATCTGCCTTACCGGTATTTCACTGTTAAGGCATACGTTGTCAGCACCTATTACCTGAACGCTCACATCGCCCACAGCGACAAAATCCTTAACGCTTTTGGAATCCATGGCGTCCTTCCACGCCTGGGCAATGGTGTTGGCTCTGCTCTGAGCGTCTGTGCCGTCGGCGTCGGCGGATGGTTTGCATATAACGGCATACCTGACATTGCCGGCGTGCTCCCAGTTCTCTCCCACCGTGTGATAAATCTTCATAAGAATATCGCTGATAAACGGCAGTCCCTCAAGAATACTTGTGCCGCAAAGATCGCCGGGCTTTGGATTAAGCACGGAATAAAGCACCAGGGACGGATTGGGAATTTTTTCATTGTAGTTATAAAATTCCACGTCAATTCCGTTTGCTGCCCTTTTAAGCTCCAGGTCAGCCAAATCGCTGTTATAAAGAGCATATATGCCGTTATTTGAGAGCACAACTTCACCTACAGCAGTACCGAAGGTTAAAAGCTGGCTCAGATAATTCGATATAAACGCGCTAATCCCTCTCTGATTTCCGCCGACATTTATATTGTTAAAATAATCGTTCATTCTTATATCGAGCATCTCGTCGCCCGTTTCAAACCTAAAGCCGTCGGTGAGCCTAATTATCTTGTTAACTGCCGCGTCAATAATCGGAACCGCCTGCCTCACCTGGGCATATACTCTCGATTTGCCGTTGAGCGGCATATAAGATGAAAGCCTGTAATACGGATGCCTTGAGGCAGAAGAAGTCTGTACCGCTGAGGCTCCCACCGTGTCATTTTTGTTTTTTCTGAAATTTAATAAGCCCAAAATTATTTCCTTTCTATTGCAACGGACGCAAAACTTTCTGCCTTTTGCTGCTTATAAAACACTGTGGAGACAAAGTATCTTATATCGTCCATTGCATGATCGTTTTCTTTTTTCGGGGCATCCTTTTTTATACCGTTATCCCATCGGTAAACAGAAAATTCCCTGATAGCGTCCGCGCAGTTCGGAGAAATAAATATCTCCTCGTCTTTAAGCGCCTGGCACACTCTGTTAATTCCGCTTAGCACGTCGTTGTCCGCCTTTATCACCGCAAATTGGTTGTGCCTTTTAACCGTCTGGATAAAAGATGCGGCGGACGGGTCAATAATAAGCGCCTTAATTTTCCTGTCTCCCGCCAGCTTCAGCAGCGCCTGATAATATTCCTCGTCGGTTAGCTGAACGCCCTTGTCACGGCTGGAATGATAATATTCGTCAAGCCGGTACCATCCGTCATCCCCTCTGCCCCAAAGGCCGAGAGAAAAAGGATTGACCGTACCGTAATCACAGGACAGATAATATTCATGCACTTTTGATGCGCACTGTTTGACATGGCGGCTGTGGTCAAACATAGGATACACCAGTCCGTCTGCCGCCACCCATCTGCCCTCAATGAATCGCTCGTAAAACGCTCCTGAATACAGATTTTTGTATCTGTTTTTCACTGCCTGTGACAGCGACGGATTGTCGTCCATGGTAAAATGAACGTAAAGCACGTTTTTCTCCCTGTGCTTTTTTATCCACTGTAAGTAAAACCAGTGATACGGATGCTCCGGATTACAGTTAAAAAAGTATTTGGAATTTTCAAGAGAACACCTTGCCAGCGCCTGCTCAACAAATGAGCGCGGCATCAAAGCCGCCTCGTCAAACATAACGCCTCCCAGCGTCATCCCCTGAATAAGAGCCGCCGAGGACTCGTCCCTGCCTCCAAAAAGGTAAAAACGATTTGACAGCCCGTCCCTGGATATCTCCAGATAGTTTCTGCTTATTTTAAAATCACAGCTGAATCCCAGTTCGCTGATAATAGGCAGCAGCGGCGTTATCACATTCCGTCTCAGAGAAGCAATCGTCTTTCCGCAAATGGCGAACGACGTGTTGCTGAAATTGTAAAACGCCCAGCAAATAAATGATATGCTCATGCAAACAGTCTTTCCGCTTCTGACAGCGCCGTCGCAGATAATTCCGTTTTTATCGCTGTATCTGCTGTTTCTGCACCACCAGTTCAAAACAAAAAGCTGCTTGGCTGAAAAGGGGGTAAACTCAGTCATGGATATCATCTGTTTCCCGTCTGCTGATTCTGTCAGCACTCTTTTCCAATGCGTCATAAAAAGACAGCGCAGTCTGTTTTTCTTCAGTTCCTGTGATTTCTCCGAGCTTTTCCAACGCTTTCAGCCTGTCAAAAAACCTGATTTCAGTACCTCCGCCCTTTTGCCTTTTTATTTCGCTAATATTAAATAAATTCAGTTCGGGCAGAGCCTCAAGTATCTTATCCTCGGACTCGTAAAGCAGCCTGACGGAATCCTGAATATTTCCGAACGCCAGCCTGCCTAAGCCGTCGGTTATATCCCTGCGGCTTATTTTCTTTTTTCTTGAAATATCATCATCTCCCATACCGTACTTGCAGGGCAAAAAATTTGCCCTACACTAATGGTGCGTGTAGGGCTTTTTATTCATAAACATATCTATATTCGCCTTTAAAAACGTGAAAATAAAAAAATTTTGGCTTGTTTATTCGTTTTTATGCTATATTGACTTGCATAGAATGATTTGATAGAATATATTTATCAAAGATGAAATGAGTGATAATATGATTTGCAGAAAATGCGGCAGCAACATTCCTGACGGAACATATTACTGCAATAACTGCGGCGAGCCTGTTCAAACCAACTATAACCAGCAGCCGTTTGAATATAACGGCGCCAATAATGCCGGTCAGCCATACGGTTATATGAATGTCCAAAACAACCCCTTTGCCCAACAGTACAATTCCCAGGCGTATGAGCTTATGATTCGCTCAAAAATCGACAATGCTAAAACCATGGGCATTATCGCCATTATTGTAGGTCTTTTCGTTCCTCTGCTGGGAATTGTTTTCGGAGTAATCGGTATTGTTAAAATTAACGAAATAAACATTGCCTTTCCTGTCAGCTATGATTTGCAGCACAGTATAAAAAGCACAAGAAAGCTGTGCATTGCCGGCATTGTCGTTCCTATCGTACTGTGGATTTTAATTGTTTTCTGCTACATAGCCCTTATCGCCGTAATGGGCGTTGCCTATGATCAGTTATTTGAATCATTTTCATATGTAGGATAGAAAAGTTAAGACAAATACAAAAGCGACCTGTTCAAATTAAACAGGTCGCTTTTTTGCAATAAAAAACAGGTGACCGTCTGATCACCTGTTTTATTTTAATATTTAATTATTTCTCAAGGTCAGCCTTAACCTTAGCAAGCTCGTCAGCAAGCTCTTTCGGAAGAGTGTCGCCGAACTTAGCATAAAGCTCATCAACGCCCTTGAGCTCTTCTTCCCAAGCATCCTTGTCAACGTCAAGAATCTTGTCAAGGTCAGCCTCAGTCATATCAAGACCTTCAAGGTTGATATCCTTAGCATAAGGAAGATAACCGATAGCTGTCTCCTGAGCGTCAACATCGCCTTCGCAACGGTCGATAATCCAGTCAAGAACACGAAGGTTGTCGCCGAAACCAGGCCACAGGAAGTTGCCCTCGTCGTCCTTTCTGAACCAGTTAACGTTAAAGATCTTAGGAGCCTTGTCAGGATCAAGAGTCTCACCGATCTCAATCCAGTGCTTCCAGTAATCACCCATATTGTAACCGCAGAACGGAAGCATAGCCATAGGATCACGACGAACAACACCTACTGCGCCTGTTGCTGCAGCAGTTGTCTCAGAGCCCATGATTGAACCAACGAATACACCGTGATTCCAATCCTTTGACTGATAAACCAGCGGAGTAAGCTTAGCACGTCTGCCGCCGAATACGATAGCTGAAATCGGAACACCCTGCGGATTTTCAAACTCGCTTGAGATGCATGGGCAGTTAACAGCAGGAGCTGTAAATCTTGAGTTTGGATGTGCGCCCTTTTCTTCGCTTTCAGCGCCGTTCCAAGGATTGCCCTTCCAGTCAACAGCATTTGTTGGCGGATTCTTGTCAAGACCTTCCCACCAAACTGTGTTGTTGTCAAGATTATGAGCAACATTTGTGAAGATTGTGCCCTTCTTTGTTGATTCAAGAGCGTTCGGATTTGATTTTTCATTTGTTCCCGGAGCTACGCCGAAGAAACCGTTTTCAGGGTTGATAGCATAAAGACGTCCGTCAGGACCTTTTCTGATCCAAGCGATATCGTCGCCTACGCACCATACCTTGTAACCCTTCTTCTTGTATCCCTCAGGCGGAATAAGCATTGCAAGGTTGGTCTTGCCGCATGCTGACGGGAATGCTGCGCAGATATACTTAGTCTCTCCGTTTGGCTTTTCGAGGCCGAGGATGAGCATATGCTCTGCCTGCCAGCCTTCGTTCTTACCAAGGTAAGAAGCGATACGAAGAGCAAAGCACTTTTTACCGAGAAGTACGTTTCCGCCGTAACCTGAGTTTACGGAAATAATGGTGTTGTCTTCAGGGAACTGGCAGATCCATCTGTTTTCTGCGTCGATATCACATTTGCAGTGCATGCCGCGAACCCAGTCATTTGAATCGCCGAGAACGTCAAGAACTTTCTTGCCTACTCTTGTCATGATGCACATATTGAGAACAACGTAGATAGAGTCAGTGATCTCAATACCGATTTTAGAGAACGGAGAACCTACAGGGCCCATTGAATAAGGGATAATGTACATTGTTCTTCCCTCATATGAACCTGCTGCGATGTCGTAAAGCATTTTGTATGCCTTTTCAGGATCCATCCAGTGGTTAGTAGGACCGGCATCCTTTTCACTTCTTGAGCAGATAAGTGTACGATCCTCAACACGAGCAACGTCGTTTACTGCTGTTCTGTGAAGATAGCAGTCGGGAAGAAGCTCTTCATTAAGCTTAATCAGTTCGCCTGTTGAGCAAGCCTCTGCTCTGAGAGCTTCAATCTGCTCCTGAGAGCCGTCAATCCAGACGATCTTAGATGGTTTGAGTAATTCAACCTTTTCATCAAGCCAATCAAGAAGTGACTTATTTGATGTAAGATTTGTTTCCATAGCATCTATTCTCCTTTATTAATAGTTTGTAATTTGCATATACCTTTCGGTAATCACACAAATAGATTATACCAAATAATAGTAAAAATTCAATAGCGGCGGTAAAAATTCATTAAAATGTAACAATAAGGTAAAAGACCGTCAATCAGTTTTGTAATTCTTGTCAATAGGCATTGTGGCATAAGCGTTAAGGTCCTCGCCGGCTATAGTACCGCCGATAAATTCATAATATCCCTGAGATGCAATCATTGCGGCATTGTCGCCGCAATATTTTAACTCAGGCAGGAAGAGCTGCCATTTGTGCTTGGCACAAAGCCTTTTGCTCTCGCTTCTGAGTCTTGAGTTTGCAGACACTCCCCCGGCTATAACTATCTTGTTAAATCCCCTGTCACACGCCGCTTTTTCAAGATTTGTAACAAGGCAGTCCACCACGGCTTTCTGAAACGACGCCGCAAGGTCAGCCGTGTTAATCTCAATATTTTTCTGCTGTGCGTTATGTATAGTGTTTATAACCGCAGTCTTAAGTCCGCTGAAAGAAAAATCATACTCACTTGAGCTTACCTTCGGCTTTGGGAACTTAAAAGCATTCTCATCTCCCTGAGGGCTGAGCCTGTCAATGCTGACTCCGCCGGGATATTCAAGTCCCATAGTTCTGCCTGCCTTGTCAAGAGCCTCTCCTGCTGCGTCGTCCCTGGTTCTTCCGATAATTTCAAAATCAGTATATGACCTAACCGCAACAATGTGCGAATGACCTCCGCTGACAATCAGGCACAAAAACGGCGGCTCAACGTCTCCGGAAATATAGTTTGACGCAATGTGTCCCCTGATGTGATGCACAGGCACAAGAGGCTTGTCCGACGCCAGCGCCAGCCCTTTGGCAAAATTAACACCCACCAGCAAAGCGCCTATCAAACCCGGCGCATAAGTTACCGCCACGGCGTCAATATCTTTCATCGTGCAGTCAGCGTTTTCAAGTGCCTCCCTGACAACTCCGCTTATGGACTCAGCGTGACGGCGTGAAGCAATCTCCGGCACAACGCCGCCATAAAGCTTGTGCTCCTCAAGGGAGGAGGCTATCACGTTTGACAAAACTTTTCTTCCGTCCTCAACAACCGCCGCAGCAGTTTCGTCGCAGGAGGACTCTATGCCTAAAATTTTCATGTTATTACCTCTTAATGATTTTGTCTGTAAAATGCTTTTAATTATAATACGTTTCTGCCAAGACTTCATCGTTTTCGATTTGGATTATATTTTTGCCGTATTTTTGAGCTATATTATTAATGGTTTTATATGTTTCGCTTGACTCATCACATTCCGTCAAAAGAAACAGGATTGCTTATAACATAATGGTTAAAATAATCCTTTATTATTCCAATGCTTTCGTTTTGTATTCCTGTTGGCTTTTTGCCTTTTTTGACATATCTTTCCTCGCGCTATTTTATATATCTCGTCATTATAACAGCGTTTTCATCGGGATTCGAGTAAAAATGCGGTCTTATACCCACTCTTTCAAAGCCGCTTTTTTCGTAGAGTTTCAAAGCCGGCTGATTGCTCTGACGCACCTCAAGAGTTATGAACTCCATATCATTTTCCATCTGCCGTGCAATCAGAGCCGAAGCAATCCCCTGCCCTCTGAATTCAGGAAGCACCGCCACATTTGTAACATAACCTTCGCCGGAAAATATCTGGAGTCCCATATATCCCACTGCTCTGCCGTCAACATCGGCGACAAGAAAATGCGCCGTGCCGCTGTCAATCTGACTTTCGAGATCTTCCCTTGACCAGGGGTTTGAAAAGCAGATTTTTTCTATATTATATACATCATCAAGATACTTTTTTTCAAATTTTTTAATTTCCATATTTGTGAATTCAGTCAGATATCATCAGTGTGCGTCATACCACGTGTTGCCTATTTTACCGTCCGCACGAAGAAGCACCTTCATCTTGCAAGCGTTTTCCATTTCCTGAGTCACTATCTCAAGAGCTTTCTGTGCCTCATCGTCAGGCGCTTCAACTATAAGCTCGTCGTGTACCTGCAAAATCAGGTGGGATTCCATATTCTCCGCTTTCAGCCTTGCGTCCACCTTGACCATAGCAATTTTGATAATATCCGCCGCCGTGCCCTGAATAGGCATATTCCTTGCCACTCTCTCGCCGAATGCCCTGAGCATATGGTTGGACGAAGCCAGCTCCGGCAGATATCTTTTCCTGTGAAAGAGAGTTTCGCTGTATCCCTTTTCCTTGGCGATTTCAATCATTCGGTGCATATATGCGTCAACGCCGCTGTAGGTAGCAAGATAGTTATCTATATACTGCTTTGCCTCTTTGTTGGTAACTCCGATATCCTTGGCAAGAGAGTAAGCCCCGATACCGTAAACGATACCAAAATTAACCGCCTTTGCACGGCTCCTCATCTGGGGAGTAACCATTTCCAGCGGCATATTAAATACCTGGGAAGCGGTTATGGTGTGTATGTCATCGCCGTTATTAAATGCGTTTATCATCGTTTCGTCCCCTGCCAGGTCGGACAAAACACGAAGCTCAATCTGGCTGTAATCCACGTCCACAAGCTTTTTGCCTTTGCCGGCAATGAAAAACTTTCTCATCTCACGCCCCAGCTCCGTCCTTATTGGGATATTCTGAAGATTTGGTTCAAGGGATGAAATTCTGCCTGTTCTCGTTTCCACCTGGTTAAATCTTGTGTGGATGCGACCATCCTCCTCAATAACTTTCAGCAGACCGTCGCAGTATGTGGATTTGAGTTTAGTAAGGGTGCGGTATTCCAGTATCTTGCCTATTACAGGGTGATAGTCCGCCAGCCCCTCCAAGACCTCGGCATTTGTTGAGTAGCCTGTTTTAGTCTTCTTTTTGCAGGGCAGTTGCAGTTTCTCAAAGAGCGCAACTCCCAGCTGCTTGGGTGAATTAATATTAAATTCGTACCCCACGCTGTCATAGATTTCACCTATAAGAGTTTCTATTTTTTCAGCCAGAGCATCGCCGAACTTTTCAATTCCTTCCTTGTCCACCTCAAAGCCGGCATATTCCATCTTTGCCAGCACGGCAGACAACGGCAGTTCTATCTGAGTCAGCAGACTGCGTTCGTCCGCCTCGTCGATTAGGAGGTCCGTCTTTTCAAACAATGGCTTTATCGTGGCGGAAAGTGCCACCGTCATATCCTTATTACCAAGAGAATCAGTAAATACAGGCACCGCCACACCGTATTCAAGGCAGAGGTGCTCAAGGTCATAATTGCTGTCGCCCGGTCTCAAAAGATATGCCGAAAGCATAAGGTCGCCCTTAACTCCCTTAAGCTCAACTCCGTATTTGCACGCAAGCCTGTGAAGCTCCTTGGTGTTGTATGAATATTTAGCCGTGCTCTCATCTTCAAAGAAATTTCTCACAAAATAAGAGTACTCGGGGGTTTCAGCAGGCATAACGATTATCTCATCGCCGAAGCTGAAATAAAGCTCCGTAATGCCACCGTCTTTAATAATAGGATAAAAATATGCGTCGTTGCCCTTTACTCTATCCAGCAGATAGTCTGCGTCAACGCAGGTCAGGCGGGTAATCTCCCTTTTTATCTCCTCCTCTTCCTGAACAGCAACGGCGCTGTTGGGGTCCAGGTCAAATTTCGGAATAAGCGAAAACAGCTCCAACCTGATAAAATCAGCCACCGCCTTCTGCTTGTTTCCGTCGGAAACTCTGTAGTTTTCAATATTTGTGTCAATCGGAGCGTCAGTGCGTATCGTGCCAAGCTCAAGCGAAAGATAAGCCTTGTCCTTGTCCTTTTCAAGTTTCGCCCTTACTCCCGGCTTTATATCAATCTCATTAAGATTATCATAGATATAATCAATATTGTGAAATCTCTGAATAAGGTCCAGCGCCGTTTTTGCGCCGACTCCCGCAACTCCGGGAATATTGTCCGAGCTGTCGCCCTGAAGCGCTTTGACCTGAATCAGCTCCTCAGGCGTAACCGAATACTCCTCCATTATTGCCTTTTCATCATATATATCCGTAACAGCCTGACCCATTTTTGTGCGAGCAAGGAGCACTTTAACTCCCGAATGTGCAAGCTGAAGAGAGTCCCTGTCGCCTGTGGCAATAAAACATTCGTCGCCGTTACTGCGACAAGCCTGAGCCAGAGTTCCGAGAATATCATCAGCTTCCCAGCCCTCCTTTTCAATGGTAGCGATACCGAGATTCATAAGTATATCCTTAAGCACAGGCATCTGCTGTCTCAGCTCTTCGGGCATAGCATGACGTCCTGCCTTGTATGCGTCATACATTTTATGACGGAAGGTAGGGGCATGAACGTCAAAGGCGACTGCTATACCGTCGGGCGAGCAGACCTCCTTAAGCTTAAGCATGATATTTAAAAATCCGTAAATAGCATTCGTATAATAGCCGCTTTTAGTGCTAAGAAGTTTTATTCCGTAAAAAGCACGATTTACAATGCTGTTGCCGTCAATAACAAGTAATCTCATAAATATTCCTCGTAAACATTTTTATATATTATACCACAATCGCCGTTATACTCCAACATTTATTTATACTTATCATCCCCAAAAACAATGCTCTGCGCATATACTGTGCAGAGCATCACATTATAATTATATCAAATATTAAATATCATATAATCAAAACAGTATTTCAGTCATCCTCGCCGAGTATATTTTTCGAGCCGTATTTTTCCATCAAATCAAGGCACTCGTCAATCAGCTTTGTATTGATTTCCTCAGGCGGTTTTTCCAGCTCAAGGTCTATAATCTTTTGGATTTCTGCGATCAAAACAGCGGAAGAATCGCTCTTGAGTATATTCCTGATTGTATTAATATCCATACTGACACCTCCATAAAATATGTTACAATTTTGTGAAAAAGTAACACATTTTATAAAATCTAGTCAGCATTCAGAATCCATAATACAAATCAACATCTTCAGATTTTACATTCGCATTTTATCGAGGGCGGTTTTATGTATCCGTATCACAACCGAATAAAACAGCGCATAAAAAACGGCGAACTTGAGGGCTATGAGTATGTGGAAAATTACCCTGGCATCGGAGAATGCCTGCTGCTTCATTTTTGCACTCCACCGTTTATAAGACCTGTCAGACCGCATAAATATCACGAATACTCAGCCATTCTTGACACTTGGGAAAGGAATCACAAAAGCCACGATTCAGATGATAAAAAATCTGATTTTTAATCCCATAACCATATTAATTTTTGCCCTTAATTAAGACTCACTCATCCTTTTCTATCTCAGCAACGGCGGTATTCGTTTCCTTGATTTTTCGGTAAATTTCATCAGGGAATTTCTTTTCGCGCCGGTATGTGTAGAGCCCGTTTTGCTCCTGCTCGATATCATAAAGCTGAGTGTAGCAAAAGCCCATAATCTTTTTGTTTGAAAGAAGCGCCTGCGTAAGTTTGCAGTACCTGTCAGCAAATTCCTGAGGTGTTTTAACATCCTTGCCGTAGCCCCAGGATTTAACTGAGCTGT
This sequence comes from Candidatus Eubacterium faecigallinarum, assembly GCA_019115455.1. GTDB lineage: Bacteria > Bacillota > Clostridia > Oscillospirales > Acutalibacteraceae > Eubacterium_R > Eubacterium_R faecigallinarum. The sequence continues at coordinate 6,639 of DXDN01000023.1, read as the reverse complement.
CCGTCTCCCATTTTATGCCGCCGTACTCGCTTACAAAAACAGGCTGTCCGCCGTATTTCTGCCTGCCCGGATTGTCATTTAGCACGTGTTCGTAAAGCTCGTTTTCCGTTACAAGCCTGTCGTAATTCGACTTGAAAAATTCCGTGTCATAGCTGTAATCGTGCACGTCATAAATATCCGTCTTAACATGAAAATTACCACTTGTGTCAATGCACGGACGTGTGGGGTCGGCAGTTTTTGTAAAGTCATACACCGTGCTGAGCAGTTCGTCATACTGCCTTCTGCCGTGGTAATCCCAAGTTTCATTAAAAGGGCACCAGCCGATTATCGACGGATGATTAAAATCACGCTCAACAACTTCTTTCCACTCGCTGAGGAACACCGCAACTGATTTGGCAGAAGAATAATCAAGCCCCCAGTTGGCGTACTCTCCCCAAACAAGATATCCCATCCTGTCACAATTATATAAAAATCTCGGCTCAAACACCTTTTGATGGAGCCTTGCACCGTTAAATCCCAGGGCAAAAGAAAGTTCTATGTCATTTATCATAGCCTGCTCGTCAGGCGCAGTATAAATTCCATCCTGATAAAAGCCCTGATCAAGCACCAGCCGCTGAAATACGCTTTTATCATTGATAAGGAACCTGAACCCGTCGAGCCTGATGTCCCTGAGTCCGAAATAACTGTTTACCGTGTCATTTCCGAAAGTCAGCTTCAAATCATAAAGTTTTCCGTCGCCCGGCTGCCACAGATGTTTTTCGCTGAGCTTTATCTCAAAAAAGCGATTGGTGCTTGCCTGCTTAAGCTCTGCTCTTCCCACTGCTTTTCCGTTGTAAAATGCCTCGCAAACGAAGTCCGCAACTCCCGAAAATTCCGCATTTACCGTAACACTGCAATTTTTCGCATCCGGGAAAATCTTAATCTTTTTTATGTACTCCTTAGGCACGTATTCCAAATACACGCTCTGCCAAATTCCCGTGGTTCTCGTGTAATCGCAGCCGTGGCTTTTTCTGCGCTCGCTCTGCTTGCCCCGCATAACCAAAGGATTTTTTACACTGTCCTCGCACAGAATAAATACTTCGTTTTCGCCGTCTTTAATAAGTTCAGTTATTTCAAAGCTAAAGGACGTATATCCGCCTTTGTGCCTGCCTGCCGCCTTGCCGTTTATAAGTACAGTGGTCAAGTAATCCGCCGCCCCAATGTGCAGAAATACACGCTTTGAGTTCTTTTTGATATCCACCGTTTTTCTGTACCATACCATATTTACGAAATCGGTAAATCCTATTTCGGAAAGACTGCTTTCTATGCAAAACGGAACATTGATTTTCGTTGGAAAATTATTGTCACCACGTATTTTAACTGCCGTGGATTCATCGGCTGAAAATTTGAACCCCGGCACAGCCTTCTTAAATCCAAAATCCCATTCTCCGTTAAGGCACTGCCAGTCGTCTCTCTCAAACTGAGGATTAGGATGTTCTGTCCTGTACGTTTTCATAAATTTCCCTTTCTTTAGTTGCTAAATACCGACTTTATATTTACTAATTCGATGCCGTTAAATAAAGCCCCTTATCCTTGCTTTTTCCAAAAGCTTCGGCTGTATCTGGGGGTATGTCCAGTTGTCCGGCAGTTTGTCTGTAATAATTATTTTCTCAATTTCGCTGTGCAGTTCAGGCTCAAAGCTTCTGATATCAGCAAAAAACAGCATGCCAAAAGTCTCCTGCCCGCCGAAATTGTCCTCATCAATAACCGAATATACGCAGATTTTAAATATCTCAAAATCTATTGCCCCGGTTTCCTCTCGCAGTTCTCTTTTCGCCGTTTCTTCAATTAACTCACCCGGCTCTCTGTGCCCACCCGGTATCTCAAAAGTGCTTCTGTCCTTGTGTTTACAAAACACATACATACCGTTATGCTTGGAAATAATAACAGCAAATTTAAGCTTTTCGTCGTCTACAGAATCGTAAAACTTTACCTTTGTCATATATATTTCTCCTATTTCTTCACGCTTTCAAGAAAATATCTTTTGTCAAATTTCCCGTTCTTTTTTGCCTTTTGTTCTTTTATTTCCAGCAATTTTTCAAAGCTGACGCCCTGCACTTTGGCAAGAGCCTCAACCACTTCAATAATATCCGCCAATTCTTCCTCACTGTGACTTATCAGATATTCTTTTGTTTCCTCTTTTAACTTTTTTCTAAGCTCACGGCGGTACTCTTCATCATCAAGAACCCTGTAATCAGGAATTTGATTGTTTGAAATGCATATGTCAGGAATATTATCCCTAACCAGCTTTTTATAAATTCTAATCATCTCTATCTCCCTAAAAAACATAAGAGCAGTATATTATTTCTTTGTTTAAGGATTTTGCCAATTCTATTTCACTTTTGGTGGATTCGCCTATATAGCCGTTAATGTCGGCAACAAAAATTGCATCTGATATTTTGATTTTCTCTTTGTGCATTTTGCCTAAAATGTCAACCTCATTTTCGTCATAATTAACATCACCATCCGGCGGAAATATCGGCATCAGCACAACATTTCCCTTTAGCTCCAGCTCTAAATCCGCCTGCGTCATTTCATTTTTATATTTTCTGCCCCCGCAAACTGTAATTGTTTTCATTTTATGCTCTTACCTGCTTCGTATATCTCATTTATTTCATCCTTATGATTTGTGAGCAAATCGTCAAGGGTGTTCGTCTGCAAAACAGAAAACTTTTTAACTGTTTCAATACCGAGATGCCCGAAATAATGTTCAATGGAATTTAATATCAAATCGTTTTCCGCTTGCCGCACCCCTGCTCTTACTGCAATGGCAATGCCCTTAATTTTCTTTTCCGCCATTAAAATTCTGTTAGTATTTGTGTCGCCAAACGGCGTATTTCTGTCAAAGAAAACTTTTAACTTACCGGGCACATCTGCCCAATATGACGGTGCAGCAATCACGACATAATCGGAGGATAATATATCGGAAACTATTTTGTAAACATCGTCATTTTGAACACATTTCCCATCAGTATAGCACTTCTTGCACCCAAGGCAGTATTTGATATTCATGTCGCCAACACAATATTTCTTGGACTCAATACCGTTTTCAGCCATCCCCTTGATTATCATATCAATCAAATAATTAGAGCTCCCGTTATTCCTTGCACTTCCAACAATACAAACCGCTTTCATTCAAATCTCCTGCCTTTTTCTACATTATATTATACAATTAAACTCTGAGCAATAAAAAGTTTAACAAGCATACCGCAAACAATTTGCAGTTTTTCCGTTGAAGCGTTCAAAATTTAATTAATATATCTTGTAGAAGATATATTTATATTGTATATTAAACTTAGTAATGATAATGAGGTAAAACATATGGTTTTTGATAATGCACAAATATCTGGCTTTGTGGTAAGAAACAGGATATTTCGTTCCGCAACCCACGACGGACTTGCTGACGAAAACGGCGCACCAGGCGAAAAGCTGATAAGAAAATACGGTTTTTTAGCCGAAAGCGGAGTCGGATGTATTATTTCAGGATATGCCGCAGTAAGCAGAAACGGCGTTTCCCCGTATCCCAAAATGCTCACTATATATAATGATAAAGGACTTGACAATTACCGTCTTCTTACCGACACAGTTCATAAACGCGGGGGAAAAATTGTTCTCCAGCTTGCCCATTGCGGCCGTCAGACATCTTCAAAGGCAATCGGGTATCAAAAGGTAGCGCCCTCGGATGTTTTGCACCCTTTTTATCCTGATAAAGCAAAACCTCTTGATGACAGTGAAATCAATAAAATCATAGATGATTTTATTCATGGCGCTGTCAGTGCGGAAAAAGCAGGCTTTGATGCTGTTCAGCTCCACGGCGGACACGGCTACTTGATTCACGACTTTTTCTCCCGCCACGGGAACAGACGCAATGATAAATGGGGAGGAAATTTGGAAAACAGATGCCGCTTTGTCAAGCTGATAACAGAAGGCATAAAACAAAACACAAACCTGCCCGTATGGATTAAGATAAGCGCCGTAGACAATCGCAAAAACGGTATGAACATAAACGATACTGTAGAAATACTGCATATTCTTGAAAACGCAGGGCTCGATGCTGTTGAGGTTTCCTGCGGTACTGTTGCAGACGGTATGAACACAATGCGAAGCCGCATAATGCCTATGGAAGCCGTATTTAAGTACAGGGAGCCCTGTGCCTCATTTCCTAATTGGTTTTCCAAAATAGCTCTCACGGCGGCTAATCTTGTCAATCCAATGATTAAGCAGCCAACCCCGCTTGAAAATTTTAATGTAGAAAACGCAGAAATAATAAAAAAAGCCGTTTCAATTCCGGTCATTGCAGTGGGAGGAATACATAAACTGAATGATATGGAATATATTCTTCAGTCAGGCAAATCAGATTTCGTTTCAATGTGCCGTCCGTTTATCTGTGAACCCGATTTGGTCAGAAAACTGAAAAGCGGCAAGCAGACGCAGGCAAAATGCATTATGTGTAACTGCTGCGGTCTTGTAATTGAAAAAGAACCCACGCGATGCCTTTACGGCAGAGTTAAGTAAAAAGAAAAAAAGGTCGATATTACTGCGACCGTTTCAAGCTCTTTTGCCTGTAAATTAATTTTTATGCTTAACAGAACATATATTTGCTGTTATTCCATATATAATCATGTTATAATCTTTTATATAGGAGATGATTTTATGAAAAATATAATGCTCGGAAAAAGTGATAATAAAGTGCCTGCCGTTGCGGTAGGCTGTATGAGAATAGGCGATATGGAAGAAAAGGACCTTGTAAATCACCTTAATTACTGCGTTGAACAGGGGCTGAATTTCTTCGACCATGCAGATATTTACGGCGGCGGAAACTGTGAAAAAGTATTTGCAAAGGCATTTAAAGAAACAGGATTGAACCGCGAAGACATTATTTTACAGTCAAAGTGCGGTATCAGAAAAGGCATGTACGATTTCTCAAAAGAATATATTTTAAAATCAGTAGACGGAATACTCAGCCGACTTGATACAGATTATCTTGATATGCTTGTGCTTCACAGACCTGATGCATTAGTTGAACCCGAGGAAGTGGCGGAGGCTTTTGATATTCTGCAAAATTCCGGAAAAGTAAAAAACTTCGGAGTTTCAAATCACCGTCCTATGCAGATTGAGCTTTTAAAACAATACGTAAAACAGGATATTCTTGTAAATCAGCTCCAGTTCGGAGTCTGTCATTCAAATATGATAGCGTCAGGAATTGAGGCAAATATGCTGACAGACGGAGCAATAGACAGGGACGGCAGCGTAATTGACTACTGCCGTATAAATAAAATTACCATACAGGCTTGGTCGCCGTTTTTATACGGATTTTTTAAAGGTGCCTTTATTGACGACAGAAAAGCTTTTCCGGAGCTTAATGATTTACTCAAAGAGTTAAGCAAAAAATACGACGCAACTCCCACAGCAGTGGCAACAGCTTGGGTTTTGAGGCACCCGGCAAATATTCAGATGATTGCAGGAACCACCAATACTGACCGAATGGCGGAAATAGTAAAAGGAACACAATTTGAACTCACCCGTGAGGAATGGTATAAAATCTATCTTTTTGCAGGTCACATTCTTCCGTAATAAAATTAATACCTGTAAGTAAAAGAATATATTGATAAAAAAATTATACAATAAGCTTTTATACAAAATAAGATGTTTTTAACAGTTTTCAGACTGTAAAAAGCCCTAAAACTCGTAAAGAGTTTTAGGGCTTTTGTTATTTTCGACATTAATCGGCATATCGTACTGCGTGTTTTTCTTTTGCGTAATGAAATAGTCCCTTTTCTGCGTCAATTTATACTATATTCTAATACAGTTATTTAAATTCAATATAATTTTTAAGCGGTATTTTTCTTTGTGGACCTTCAGGCCCGTCTGATAATGTTGAATTTAATTTTTTATTTCCCCAACGCTTTATTGTTGAGTTTTCATATTCAAAACATCCGGTCCATTCTGTGTCCCCAAGTCCTGCACCTGTTTTTGTAATAGGGTCAAATGTGTATGTTTCCAAAGTATCGTTTTCCCACGAGTTCCAGGCAGTCCCTTTTGAACATTCGTCAACCAATTTGAAAATGCCAATATCAAAATATGCATTATCCCCTTCTTGTTTCCACATTCCGTGGCTTCCTTTTGATATGTAAACAACAGGATGAGTTTCTTCTTTTTCAGCATCACTCCATACCGCATAGTCTACAAATGAGTGTGTTTGATATGCAACCTTTACAGGTACAACACCACTTTCTGTAACCTTAATTCTTACTGATGCATGTTCCCAGTCACCAATATGGTTATTCCACCATTTTCCTGCAATTTTCTTGCTTTCATTATATGGGCAAAATACAAAGTAAACCAAATCAACATAATCGCCGCTTTTATCTACCCAGTATGAATAAACCTTCGCTGTTGACAAATCGCCATAGAAGTAATCAATAATTTCGTCACCTTTTACCATACCGTCAACGAAAATGTTGTTTTCTTCGTCAATTGTTGTGTCAGGACTATTGATAGCATATTCTATGCTTGAAGGCATATATTTTTCATCCTTAGCAATCCAAAACTTTGGTGCGTACTCATTAAGAATTTTAACTTTCGCCTCATCATTTAACT
>DXDN01000022.1 GCA_019115455.1 Candidatus Eubacterium faecigallinarum | reverse complement strand
ACCGTTTTTTACAGGAATTGAGAACATGCGGTGAACGGTGGGGTTACGCATATCCGCGTCGATAAGCAGTGTTCTTTTTCCCATCTGTGAAAAAGATATCGCCATATTGATAGCGTTTATGGATTTACCGTTATTAGCTGTTGGACTGGATATAACGAAGACCGGGCATTTTTCGCCCTGCTGTGTGAAAAGGAGATTTGTTCTTATGGAATTGTACGCTTCTTTAACAACGAAAGGAGAGTCGGCACAAAGAATTTTCTTTTGGTCTTCCCTTGTGAAACTTGCGGCTTTTGCGTCTCTTTTGTTTTGCTTAGATGCTTTTTTGTTACCGAATTTCATTATTTAGTGCCCTCCTTTTTTGATTTTAAGCTTTCAGCCGGTGGTTTCGGCGGCTCTATATTTTGCCTGGATTCCGAACTGGATTTTTCGGTAACCGGCACAAGTCTCGGTATTGTTCCGAGAATCGGAATGTCAAATTCTCTTTCGAGATCTTTTTCGTCTGTGATACTTGTGTCAAACAGTTCCTTGATAAAGAAGAACACGAAGGAAACAGCAAAGCTAAACAGCAGACCGATAAGTATATTTTTCTGAAGGTTAGGAGATGACGGTGAATCCGGAACGGATGCATAGTCGATAACCTCAACTCCGCCGACTTTAAGAATCCTTACAATCTCGTCGGGGCATGTGTTTGCGATGGCATTGGCAACGTCAGTAGCCAACTGCTTGTCCGTGCTGGTAACGTTTACCTGAAACGCCAGAGTTTCCTCTATCTGTGAGCTGGTCATCATTGCCTGTATTTCCTCAGGCGTTACTTTATTGTCAAGCTGAGCGGCTACCTTTTGGGCAAAGGTGTCGCTGTTAACAACTACAAGATATGTATTTACAAGCTGTTTTGACGCTTCAATTTCGCTTGAAGTGATGGAACTGCTTGAGGCTAATCTGTTGTCGCTGCTGCTGTAAACGTGCATTTTTATATTAGCAGTATATTTTGGCTCGATGAAAAAATTAGTGATACATCCTGCCAAAACGGCGCCTATAAGTGATATCACTATTATGAAGACCGCCTTCTTTTTCAACATAGAAAATACTTTTCTTAAATCTATGCTTATCTCTCTGTTTTCTTCCATAATTTCCTCCGAAATGCAAAGTCTTCTGTAAAGACTAATATATAGATTGATTATAACATTTGGCATATATTATGTCAATGATTGTATAATATTTATTATTTAATTTATATATAATTTATATATTATGACGATTCTTTACCTATTCTGTCAGAATACAAAGTTGAAAGCGGCAAGTAAAAAATAAGCTGTCACCGTTAAGTGACAGCTTGCTGTTTTAAAACTCATAATCAACTGCGATTGATGTTTCCTGAACACTGTGAATGTATTTTTTTACTACCTCACAGTGATAGGGGTCGTTTTGATAATCGTTGAGTGCATCTTTGCTTTCAAAGGTGGTTTCCAGAATGATGTCATAGGAACGCGGGGAGTGAAGAAAATCAATTCCAACCTGAATGCTTTTAAGCATTGGAACTTTACCTTCCATTGACCTGAAAATTTCTGCCGCCTTTTCACAGCTTTGGGGGCTGTTGTCCTTAAGTTTGAAGCATACAATATGTTTAATCATGGTATCACCTTTCAGTAACGAAAAATGCCGACATTTGTCGGCATTTTAAATTTTTTATTTAGCGATGTCGCTTACTCTGGATTCCCTGATGATATTTACCTTTATCTGTCCGGGATATTCCATTTCGTTTTCAATCTTCTTTGCTATTTCATGGGCGATGTACGGCATCCTGCTGTCATCAATGACATTCGGCTTAACCATAACTCTGACCTCGCGGCCTGCTTGAATAGCGTATGCGCGTTCAACTCCGTCGAAACTTGTAGAAATTTCCTCAAGCTGCTGAAGACGCTTAATGTAGTTTTCGATATTTTCTCTTCTGGCGCCGGGTCTTGCAGCGGATACTGCGTCAGCCGCCTGTACAAGGCAGGCAACAACCGTCTTGCATTCGATTTCGCCGTGGTGAGCAGCAATGGCGTGAACTACGCCCTCGTTTTCCTTATACTTTCTGGCATATTCAACACCGAGCTGGATGTGAGAGCCTTCAAGCTCATGATCAAGCGCCTTACCGATATCGTGAAGAAGACCTGCACGTCTTGCCATTTTTTCATCTGCACCAAGCTCGGCAGCCATAAGTCCGGCTATGTACGATACCTCGAGGCTGTGCTTGAGCACGCTCTGACCGTAGGAGGTACGGTATTTCAGCTTTCCTAAAAGCTTTACAAGCTCCGGATGAATGTGACCGCAGTTTGCGGAGAGAACGGCTTTCTCTCCTTCCTGCTTAATGGTGGCGTTAACTTCCTTGGTGCTCTTTTCAAAGCATTCTTCAATCTTTGTCGGATGAATCCTGCCGTCCTGAATGAGTCTCTCAAGTGTTAGGCGCGCGATTTCTCTTCTGACAGGATCAAAGGAGCTGATTGTAATTGCCTCAGGAGTATCGTCAATTATGAGCTCAACGCCTGTAATCGTTTCGATGGAGCGTATGTTGCGTCCTTCTCGTCCGATTATTCTGCCCTTCATCTCGTCATTGGGCAGGGCAACGACTGAAACGGTGGTTTCAGCGGTATGATCTGCGGCGCAGCGCTGAATAGCGGTGCCTATGATCTCTCTTGCCAAAACCTCGCTTTGGTCGCGGATCATTTGTTCGTATTCGATGATTCTCTTGCTTTTCTCTGTATCAAGTTCCTCACTGAGGGTGGCAAGAAGCTGATTCTTTGCCTCTTCCTGAGTGAGCCCCGATATGCGTTCAAGCATATCAAACTGGCTTTTCTTTATGCCGTCAATCTCGAGTAGTTTTTCATCAAGCTGCTTTTGCTTTTCACTCAAAGCATTGGTTTTTTGCTCGATTGAATCCGCACGTTTATCAAGATATTCTTCCCTTTGATTCAATCGGGTTTCCTGTCTTTGGACTTCACTTCGCCTTTCACGGATATCTTTATCCGCGTCAGAGCGCAATTTGTGAATTTCATCTTTTGCTTCTACAAGGCGGGCTTTCTTGGTTGCCTCAGCCTCGGACAAAGCGTTGTTAATTATTTTTGTTGCCTCCTGCGTTGCGGAGCCTATTGCCTTTTCGCTTGTTCTTCTGCGGTGTTCACCGCCCACAACAAAGCCGATTATACCAAAAATAACGGCACATACTATGCCGACAACAATCGCGATGATTGGACTACTCATACGTCAACAGCACCTCCTTCTGCATAAAATTCTCGAAATTTAACATTCAGAAAAGGTACAGTTTAAATGCAATTAAATGCAATTTTAGAGAAATTTTACATATTTATACACTTTTTTGCCTAACTATATGTAAAACATCTATAATAATATACACCTATATCTTGTATCTGTCAAGTTTTTTAAATTTAACTATTAAAAAGACTGCGCTTTTACGGTTGACATAAGCAAAAAACAGTGATAATATAAGTGTAATAAATTGCAGACGGGGACAAGATTTGCTTTTTTAAGCTTGCAGAGAGCGTGCGGCAGGTGTGAGCACGCAGCCGAAAATCAAATTACCACCCCTGAGATTCTGTAGGAAATGACAGGACGCTGCCTGCGTTAAAAGGCAATGAGTGATACTGATTTTTCAGTATAATTCAGGTGGAACCGTGGATTTTATTCACCCTGATTTTTCAGGGTGAATTTTTTATTTTTTTGGAGGTGTATCAGTAATGATTAAAATTAAATTAAAAGACGGCGCTGTCATGGAATATGAAACGCCTATTACAGCTGCGGATATAACAAAGGATATTTCAATGGGATTATACAGGAATGCGTGCAGCTGCAAGATCAATTCACAGGTAAAAGACCTCAGAACAGTTGTAGACAGCGACTGTGATTTTGAGGTTCTTACGTTTGATAACGAGGACGGCAAAAAGACCTTTAACCACACAGCCTCCCATATAATGGCACAGGCGGTAAAGAGACTTTATCCCAACGCTAAGCTGACTATCGGCCCGGCTATTGAAAACGGTTTTTACTACGATTTCGATGTTGACGAGCCCTTTACTCCGGAGAACCTGGAGAGCATTGAAAAGGAAATGAAGAAGATAGTTAAAGAAGCTCCTGAAATTGAGCGCTTTGAGCTTGCCCCGGACGAAGCTATCAAACTTATGGAGGAAAAGGGAGAGCCTTATAAGGTGGAACTTATCCAAGAGCACGCTGAAAAAGGCGAGCCCATAAGCTTTTATAAGCAGGGTGAGTTTACCGAGCTTTGCGCCGGACCTCACCTTATGGATATGAAGGTAGTAAAGGCTTTCAAGCTTACTAACTGTACGGGCGCCTACTGGCGCGGCGATGCAAAAAACAAGATGCTCTGCCGTGTTTACGGTGTTGCGTTCCCGAAAGCGTCAATGCTTGATGAATACTTGCAGATGCTCGAAGAGGCAAAGAAGCGCGACCACAGAAAGATAGGCAAGGAGCTTGAACTGTTCACAATTATGGAGGAGGGACCGGGCTTCCCGTTCTTCCTGCCAAAGGGTATGATCCTTAAAAATACTCTTGTTGATTACTGGAGAGATATCCACAGAAAAGCAGGTTACGACGAGATTCAAACTCCTATGATGCTCAACCGTGCGCTGTGGGAGAGAAGCGGTCACTGGGATCATTATAAAGAAAATATGTATACTACGGTAATAGATGATACTGATTTTGCCGTAAAGCCCATGAACTGCCCCGGCGGTATTCTTGTTTATAAGACGAAGATGCATTCCTATAAGGATCTGCCTCTCAGAATGGGAGAGCTTGGACTTGTTCACAGACACGAGCTTTCCGGTGCTCTTCACGGACTTATGAGAGTTCGCTGCTTTACTCAGGACGATGCCCATATCTTTATGACAAGGGAGCAGATAAAGGATGAAATCAAGGGCGTTGTAAGCCTTATCGACCAGGTTTACAGCACTTTCGGATTTGAATATCACATTGAACTTTCCACTCAGCCGGAAGATTCCATGGGTTCTAAGGAGGACTGGGATATTGCAACCGACGCACTCAGAAACGCTATCACCGAGCTGGGATACGACTATGAGGTAAATGAGGGCGACGGCGCATTCTACGGTCCTAAGCTCGATTTCCATCTTACGGATTGCCTTGGCAGAACATGGCAGTGCGGTACAATCCAGCTTGACTTCCAGCTTCCTGAAAGATTTGAGCTTGAATATGTGGGAGCGGACGGCGAAAAGCACAGACCGATTATGATTCACCGTGTTGTTTTCGGCAGTATTGAGAGATTTATCGGTATCCTTACCGAGCATTTTGCAGGCGCTTATCCTACCTGGCTTGCTCCCGTTCAGGTTAAGCTGCTTCCGATTGCCGACAGACACCTCGGATATCTTGAGAAGGTTAAGGAAGTTCTTGAATCAAAGGGTATTCGCTGTGAAATCGACGACAGAAGCGAAAAGATCGGATTTAAGATCAGAAGCGCTCAGCTTGAGAAAATTCCTTATATGCTGCTTGCCGGTGATAAGGATATAGAAAACGGCACTATTTCCGTTCGTTCAAGGAAAAACGGCGACGAAGGCGCCACAACTACTGACGAGTTTATTGCCAGAATTCTTGAAGAGATTGAAACAAAGGCTCTTTAATCTCATCAAAACTTATATATAAATTGAACACTAAAAAGAGCGGCTTACACGAGCCGCTCTTTTATGTTTTATGAAAGTATTTTTTTGATTTATTCTGCGTTTACAGCGAAATAGGTTTTATTTCAAAATCCTCAATGGGCGTTATACCCAGATTTGAAAGGTACTTTTTAGCGTCACGGTAGATTTTTTTGTTCTGAAATACCTCGGGAGAATGAGCGTCAAAACCGATTACGACATCGTTTCCTACCTCGGACACTATTTTCCAAAAACGTTTGTCGGGATAGTTTCTGTTTTGAGCATAGCCGAGAAGATTGAATTCGACAGGGTAGCCGAGTTTTTTTATTTCACGGCAGAAATATGTCATTTTTTCAATATAAATTTCGTCATCGCCTGTGTAGTTGAACAAATCCGGGTGAGCAATATAGATGAACAAGCCGGTTTTCAGCCCGTCCAGCGCCTGACGGATATATTTGTCAAAGTGCTCGGTACTGTTGCTGGGAGTTCCGCAGTAATGGGCAAAAGGCTCATACTCGTTGTCCGTAAAATGCTGGCCGAGAATTAGATACTCAAAGCCGTACTCTTTAAGATAATCAAGGGTTTTGTCAATGATATCGGGCAGGTATTCGATTTCGTACCCCAGCCTGATATTTATTTTATTCTTGTATTCCTCTTTCAAAAGAGTAATAGAGTTTACATAGTCCGGCACATCCTGGGGAAACATTCTGTAAGATGAATAGTAATCATCCACAGGAAACAGCATGGGTGCATGGTCGGAAAATCCCAGCTCTGTTATTCCTGCTTTTATTGCCTTTTCTATATATTCTCTGTCCTTGCCGAAGGCGTGACGGCATCTTCTTGTATGTGTGTGAAAATTTTTCATAATTTTATTATAGCACTCCGTGTAGATATATCAAGTCAGTAATATTGTTTGACAAATAGTCTGCCATATTCATTGTGTATAATTTGATAATAAAGGCAAACAATTATAACAGTAAATAATAAAGAAAGAGTGATATTATGCAGGACAAAACAGGCGCTGACGGCGATACCGTAAAGCTTTTAAAGGAATGCGACGCGGGGATAAAAATGGGCGTTTCAGCAATTGACGATGTGATAGATGATGTGAAGAATGTGGATTTCAGAAATCTTCTTCATAACTGCAAAAGCCAGCATGAAAAGCTGAAAAATGAAATCAACTCACTGCTTGACGAACATAATGACGACGGCAAGGACCCGAATCCTATGGCGGTGGGCATGAGCAAAGTGAAAACAAACATGAAAATGGCGTTTGACGGCAACGACAATACAATTGCCGACCTTATTACCGACGGTTGCAATATGGGAGTCAAATCCCTGAGCAGATACCTTAACCAGTACAAAAGCGCCGACAGTAAGTCAAGGGATATTACGGGCAGGCTTGTGCATATTGAGGACAGGCTGGCACGTGATATAAGACAGTTTTTATAAACCCGATATTGATTTTAATAACAGACAAGAGGGAAACGCATATGCGTTTCCCTCTTACTTTTTGTTTTATATGAATTTACCTGTTCAGCAAAACAGTGGTTACGCTCTTGGCGGGTATTGATACGGCAAAGTCACCGTTTGCTCCCGACTGATAAAGCTCCAAGTCGTGGCTTTCGTCAGTAACGTATGTTTCTATCGTGTAATACTCGGAATTGTCAAAGGAGGTGTAGCAGGTGGTGTCACCGCTGTTTATATAAACTACTGCCACACTGCCGTCGGGATTTACGTATGCGCTCTGCTTGATTTCAGACGCCATTGCACTGTCTGTTGAAACAGAAACCCTTACTGCTCCGTCATCAATGAATTTCGAATAATTGCCGAGACACCAAAGCCGTTTTGATGTCTGTACGTTTGAATGATCGTCATAGTTTATGTATACCAGTCCGTCCGGATATACCTCGCCGCTGCATGCTGTCCACCAGTCCCATTCAACTGCATTGAGTATAGTCAAATCCTGATAGATAATATCCGCCAGCGCTATTCCGTATTCAATAGTCAGTCCCCGGGTGTAATAATTTTCACTGCTGATAATGTCATATATACCAGTGTTTGTATCATTTGTCATCTGGCAGTATTCCGTGCAGCGGATTTTTTCTATGGCAGAATAATCGCTGTTTTGAAGCTGTGATGCAACTGCGTTTCTGTCGCTTTCGCTTGCCCAGTATGAATGGGTGTCAAGGGAGTTTACGTAATCCCTTATGTTCTGATTTTTCTCGCCGTAATTCCAGTTGTCTATAATGCTCTCGGATGATGAGAACATATCGTTTAAAAATCCGTTCCAATAGTCTGAATGATTGAGCTGAGCGCACTCCCATACAGAAAGTTCTGTTTTGTTGTTAAGACTACTGTTTTTAAGCGCAGGAATCATGTAGTTGTTGTAAAAATCCAGGGCATCTTCTGATTCCCAGTGACATCCTTCCTGGCTGCTGCTGCCGTTTTCGTCAGCCGCCCACGCCCATTCCGGTTCGTTAATGGGGGAAACGCAGGTTACGTTGTATCCCTCTTCTGTAAAATGCTCGGCACAGTTTACTACATACTGAGCAAATGCCTGATAATTGCTGCGGCTGAGGTTGCTTGAAGCTCCGTTACTGCAATATGCTTTTCCGTTATCTGTAAGGGATACCGGGGCGGAATTTGAGAAAAGAGTTACCTTCAGGTCACTGTTTGCACGCTGAGCGGATGCCAAAGCGTTTAATGCGTTGGCGTCTGCGTTCCAGTCGTAGGTGGAGGCGTCAAATATATTGCTGTTCTCGTCAAGGAAATCCTCGGCTCTTCTGTGCCAGTCAGGAATATTATCATCGTTTTCCGAGCCTGCTCCCAAGTTGTAGCGGTAGATATTCAGTCCTATTCCTTCTTCATCTCCGTAAAGCAGGTTCATGATTTCGTCAAGATTATCCCATCCGCCGACATCCTGAGCCCACCAGGCGGCGGATGCACCGAAGCCCTCAATAGTCTGATAAGAGGTACTCTTGTCAATGGTCGTCTGTTTATCCGAGGTGTCAATTTTTTTGACTATTTTCAGTATTTCGCTGTAGTCCTTGGCGTTGATATATCCGTCGGTACAAACATCAAATCTTCCGTCGTAATTTGACTGGTGATAAGGCTCACCGTCGTTTGGCAGACTGATAGCGTCTGTAAATTCATTGAGCAGCATATAAGGGTCAATTTTCATACCGCTTTTTGAGCATCTTGAACAAGTGTAAACTAAATTCGAGTTCTCAACGCCTGAAAATTTGTATATATGATCCAATATATCCGTATAATTGCTTTTTATAGTATCAGTGTCGCAGTATTCGCAGTAATATTCGTCATATCCCTGTGAAGTGCAGGTTGGCGCCACGGTCCGTGACACAAAACTGTGCTCGTCGTTTAGGCAGTAGTAATGCCAGTCATAGCCTTTGTTCTGACCATTTTGAATAAAAGCTCTTGCCCCCGAATCATGAAGCCCGAAAAATCTTGAGTACTTGCCGCTGTCGTTGGTGTCGCTGAATGCGTCGTCGGCTATGGTAATTGATGGCGATAAAAATTTGACGTAATCAAAATTTGTGTGACCGAAGGCTTTGCTGCCGATGCTTGTTACGGATGAGGGTATATCTATCCAATAAGTTGAGCCCATGCAGTCGTAAAAGGTGTACTCCCCAATAGCTGTAACGCTGTTGCCGTTAAAAGTAACCGTCTCCAAATTATTACAGTTATAAAACAGATAATTACCCAGATATGTTACACCGTCACCGATAACGACGGATTTTATCATATCCCTGTAGTTCTTTGCGTCAAGAACTGACCAGCCGTACCACGGGGCGCGGTCTGTAATTGAGTTGGAGTAATCGTCGCTTCGCCCGTTTCCGCTGAGAGTAAAAACTCCGGTGCCGGTATCAAGCGACCAGCTAAGCTCGCCGGTGGTTCCGCTTCTTGTGGCAGCATAGGCGGTTATTTCAAATCCTGTAAAAACAGATATCATTAATATAGCACTTAAAAGCAGTGATAAACATTTTTTCATAATTAATATCCCTTGCATATCTGTCAAAATATACATTAATCTTAAGCTAATTATATATTAGTTTATATCATGGTGCAACAATCATTAATAAATAATGCAAAAAATTAATAAATATACATTGTAAACCTAAAATCAAGAAACAGTTGACAATCTTTGACTGAAATGCCATAATCTTTCAAAAAAAGGAGATTGCGGATATGACACAGAAAAGTACGAAAAAATTTAAAACCATTGATCTTGTATATATAGGATTGTTTGCGGCATTGATTGCCGTATGTGCATGGATTGCTATTCCGCTTACCGTTTCGGTAACTTTACAGACTTTAGGGGTTTGCCTTGCAGGAGGATTGCTGGGATGCAGGAGGGCAACGCTTGCTACTGTAATTTACGTTCTTTTGGGAATTATAGGCCTGCCGGTGTTTACGGGATTCGGCAGCGGTATTTCAGCAGTTTCAGGACCAACCGGAGGTTATATTATAGGCTTTATATTTACTGCCTTTATTGCAGGGATTGGCGCCGACAGGGCAGGAGCTAAAATATGGAAAAATATTGTTTTTATGGCGTTGGGAGTAATTGTTTGCTATGTTTTCGGAACAATTTGGTTTGTTATTGCCTATAAAGTTTCATTTTCTTCTGCGCTTGCTACGTGCGTTTTCCCGTTTCTTATCCCTGACGCTGTTAAAGTAGTCCTTGCCGCAGTGCTTACAAACAGATTAAAAAGATTTGTGAAATAAGTATATTAAAATTTTATTTATTTTTAAATTTCCTATTGTATTGGCGACGTACATATTGTATAATACTGCCGCTGAAAAGCAAATTACAGGCGCAGGTGAAATATTATGCATCTTTTAAAAATCGACAAGGAGAATTATATCGGTCAGGCTGACCCGTATATTTTTGAGAGCAACGGAAAATTTTATATTTATACTACTGGATCAGACGGCGTTTATGCTTACTATGCCGATGACCTCTTCGGTGAATGGAATTTTTACGGAAAAGTATTTACATATCCCGACGTGGAGGATTTCTGGGCACCGTGTGTTATAGAAATTGACGGAACTTACTATATGTACTGTTCCTTTGAGTTTTACGGAGATACTCCCGACGAGGGCGGACACAGACAGACTATGCATGTTGCCAGCAGCAAAAGTCCGTTAGGTCCATTTGAAAACGCAAAGCAGCTTCTTCATCCTTTTTCCATTGACTCTCATGTTGTTAAGAACGAAAACGGACTGTTCATTTTCTATTCCACAAACCGCTTTGACGGCGACAGACCGGGTACATATATAGTCGTTGACAGACTTCTTGACCCATGGACTGCCGAGGGTAAGCCCGTAACCCTTATTGTTCCTACTCTTGACGAGGATGTATATATGAAAGACAGATACAAGAAGGGCGTTAACTGGCACACCATCGAGGGCGCGTTTTATTTCAAAGAGGGCGACTGGCAGTATCTTATGTATTCCGGCAACTGCTATTTGCAGCCGTCTTACTATATTGGCTATGCCAGGGCAAAGACAGATGAAACTGACCTTACTAAGATAAAATTTGAAAAATATCCTGACGACAACACCTATGCTCCTGTGCTCAAGGCAAACGAATTTGAAGAGGGCACAGGTCACCACTCAATGATAAAATATAAGGACCAGTGGTATGCGGTATATCATGCCAGGGATATTGATGATGACGGTCTTACAGGCGACCGCAGAAACGCCCGTATCTGCAAGCTTAATGTCAATGACGGAATAATTACCGCAGAAAGATACGAGGATAAGGTATAATAATTAGGTATAATATAAACAAGTTATAACAGCTCAGGCGGACGTTTTATATAAACGTCCGCCGTTGTTTATTTTTCACAAATTATTGATAATATTTTTTATATCCCCCTCGGTTGAAAAAATATAGAATCTAATGTAAAATTAATATAATAAATAGTAAGGAGCTGCTCTTATGGATAAACCTGTCTATACAATAACCTCTCACAGTGATGAAAGAGTATTTATCCACGCAATGCCGGGGCATTTCATTTCCGCGTCATCGCATATGAATTATTATATCGGTACATCGGACATAAAGCACAACCATAATGTTTCGGTTGACGCCGCAATGCTTATGTCACGCTATTATACTGAGCGCAGCATACCGGTGGACACAGTGCTATGCCTTTATGAGACTCAGGCGCTGGGCGCATATCTTGCTCACGAGCTGTCACGTCCGAGTATGTTCAATCCGAACCCGGATAATAATGTTTATGTCCTCGGTCCGGAATATGACGCAGCGGGCAATATTATTTTCCGTGACAATCTGAAAAAGCTAATCAGAGGCAAGAATGTTCTTGTGCTTATTTCCTGTATCACCAGCGGTAAAACTGTGGAAAGAGCAATGGAAAGCGTTGCTTATTACGGCGGAACGGTTGCCGGAGTAACAGCCATTTTCTCAGCAATTGACAGCATAGACGGTGTTGAAATAAATTCAATTTTCACCAGGGAGGACGTTCCCGGCTACGAAGCGTATGCTCCCCATGACTGCCCCCACTGCAAGGCAGGCGAAAAGGTGGACGCAATAGCTAACGGCTACGGTTATTCACTGCTTTAACTGCGCATTTATGCCTGAGAAAAAGGTTTGGCGTAATTTTTCTTGACAAATTTGTTTAATTTGTTATAATGTTCTTACAAATTAATAGTACCCAAATAAAAACTATGAAGCAGAAAAAGACTTTATAATTCAGTTTAAGAGAGTTGACGGTCGGTGTGAGTCAATACGGGTTATTAAGTGTATAGCTCTCTGCGGAGTTGCTGTTTTGAATAGAAATCAATAGGAACAGCCGTGTTGCTGCGTTACAGGCAAAGGCATTGATTGATGCTAAAGGGCAGATTCTTCTGCTGAAGTAGGGTGGTACCACGTAGATATTACGTCCCTATACAATACTACTGTATAGGGGCTTATTTTTTGCTCCTGTGCAAAACTGAAAGGAGACTGATTCTTATGAAAAAAGGGTATGAAAAATATGTCGGCTTCAAGCCGATAAACATTCCGGACCGCACCTGGCCTGACAAAACTATAACCAAGGCGCCGATTTGGTGCTCAGTTGACCTGCGTGACGGCAATCAGGCGCTTGTTGACCCGATGAACCTCCAGGAGAAGCTGGAGCTTTTCACCACTCTTGTCAATATCGGTGTAAAGGAAATAGAGGTGGGCTTCCCGTCAGCCAGCGAGACGGAATATGAGATTTTGCGTACGCTGATTGACGGCGGATATATTCCTGACGACGTTACCATTCAGGTGCTTGTTCAGGCAAGACCTCACCTTATCAAAAAAACCTTTGAGGCAATCAAGGGAGCTAAGAACGTAATCGTTCATTTCTATAACTCAACTTCTACACTTCAGCGTAAAGTAGTGTTTAAGACGGATATGCAGGGCGTAATAGATATTGCAGTAAACGGAGCAAAGCTTATTTATGAGCTGACTCAGGAGCAGAAGAAAGAAAATCCTGAGACTCATATACGCTTTGAATACAGCCCGGAAAGCTTTAGCGGAACAGAAATGGATAACGCTGTAGAAATCTGCCGTCAGGTAATGGAGGAACTCCATATCACCAAGGAAGACCCGATTATTCTCAATCTTCCGTCCACCGTTGAAGGATCAACGCCAAACGGCTATGCCGACCAGATTGAATATTTCTGCCGCCATTTGCCAAACCGTGACGCAGCCATAATTTCTCTGCATCCTCATAACGACAGAGGCACGGGAGTTGCCGCCGCCGAGCTTGCTCTGCTTGCAGGCGCTGACAGAATTGAAGGCACGCTTTTCGGAAACGGTGAAAGAACGGGCAATGTTGACATCGTAACGCTTGCTCTGAATATGTGGACTCAGGGAGTTGACCCGAAACTTGACTTCCATGATATTAATAAGATTAAGGAAATTTACGAAAGAACTACAAAGATGAAAGTTGAGCCCCGTCATCCATATGCCGGAGAGCTTGTGTTCACCGCTTTTTCCGGTTCACATCAGGACGCTATCAACAAGGGCAAGATATATATGAAAGAAAGCGGCACGGATATGTGGGAGGTTCCGTATCTTCCTATCGACCCAGCCGATGTCGGACGTGAGTATGAGCCGATTATTCGTATTAATTCCCAGAGTGGCAAGGGCGGAACGGCTTACATCCTTGCAAATGATTACGGCATTAATATGCCGAAGGCAATGCATGTTGAATTCGGCGCTGTTGTTCAGAAAGCCTGTGACGAAAAGGGCAAGGAGCTTCATCCCTCCGAGGTATTCGACCTGTTCCAGAAAGAATACAGGAATGTTTGCGGACCGTATAAGCTTCTTAACTACAAGATAAGCGAGGAGAAGAACGAGGGCGATTATCTTACCTCTGTTCATTTCACCGGCGAAATCAAGTATAAGGACAACGAAGCGGTGAAAATCGAGGGAAAGGGCGCAGGTCCTATCAGCGCATTCTTCTCAGCGATACAGGCAGTGGGTATTACGGATTATGAATTTGTTGACTACAGCGAGCACGCAATAGCAGTCGGCAGTGACTCAAAGGCTATCAGCTATATCCACCTAAAAAACCCGCAGGGCAAAGACGTTTTCGGTATCGGAGTAAGCCACAACATCAGCTATGCTTCAATGAAAGGCATCGTATGTGCCATTAACCGTGACCAGAAAGATACTATGCGTGACAACACCATGCCCGGTATCTTTGACGTTTGCTGATTTAATATAAAAAAACATATTACGGCACCCGCAGGGGCGCTTTCGGAGGACAGATATGAACACATATAAAATTACTGTTTTAAAGGGCGATGGAATCGGCCCTGAAATCGTAGACGAATGTATCAAGGTGCTTGATAAGGCAGGGGAGAAGTTTGGATTTTCCTTTGATTACAATTATCAGCTTTTAGGCGGCGCAGCTATAGACGTTGCCGGAGTTCCTTATCCAAAGGAGACCGAGGAGGCTTGTAAGGCTTCCGATGCAGTTCTTCTGGGCGCTGTCGGCGGACCTAAATGGGATACTCTTCCAAGCGAAATCAGACCTGAAAAGGGATTGCTTGCCATTCGTGAATCTCTGGGACTTTTTGCTAATCTCCGTCCGGCAAAGATTTTTGCCCCGCTTAAGGACGCTTCGCCGCTGAAGTCCGAGATTATCGGTGATAATCTGGATATCCTTATTGTACGTGAACTCACCGGAGGTATCTATTTCGGCGACAGAGGAACGTATGAGGAAAACGGCGTTGTTGGCGCTTACGATACGGAGAGATACACTTATCCCGAGATTAAGCGAATTGTCAAGGCTGGCTTTGAGTACGCAATGAAGCGCGGCAAGAAACTGACCTGCGTTGACAAGGCGAATGTTCTTGATTCTTCCAAACTTTGGAGAAAGGTTATGGAAGAGGTCGGCAAGGATTATCCTGAGGTTGAGATATCATATATGTATGTTGACAACTGCGCAATGCAGCTTGTGCGCAATCCCAATCAGTTTGACACAATAGTAACATCAAATATTTTCGGCGATATTTTGTCTGACGAGGCTTCAATGATTTCCGGTTCCATCGGCATGCTGGCTTCTGCTTCGCTGGCAGAGGGAACTTTCGGCATGTATGAGCCTATTCACGGTTCGGCCCCCGATATCGCCGGCCAGGGAAAGGCAAATCCGCTTGCTACGATTCTTTCAGGAGCAATGATGCTGCGTTATTCTTTCGGCGAAGCTCAGGCGGCTGATGCCATTGAAAAAGCAGTGGACGAGGCGCTGACCAAGGTCAGAACGCCTGATATTGCTCAGGAGGGTCTTGAGACTGTCAACACATCGCAGATGGGCGATATGGTTGCATCATTATTATAATAAAAATCAAAGTCAGCCGGAATCATTGCGATTTTAGGCTGACTTTTTATTTTAGGAGTGTAATGGTATGAGTGACTGGAATCCGCAAAATTATTTAAAATTTAAAAAAGAGCGTACTCAGCCGTCAATTGATCTTTTAAACAGAATTACTTTTGACGATCCGAAAAATATTATTGATATAGGCTGCGGTCCGGGTAACAGCACTGCTGTTTTAAAAGGGCGTTACCCTGATGCTAATATTATCGGAGCTGATTTTTCACCTAACATGATTGAAAAGGCAAAAAAGGATTATCCGGATATTGATTTTATTCTTTTTGACGCAACAAAAGATTTTGATAAATTGACAGGAAAATTTGACATAGTGTTTTCAAATGCCTGTATTCAGTGGGTACCGAATCATAACGTTCTTTTGAAAAATATGATGGGCGTTCTTAATCTCGGCGGAGTCTTGGCTGTGCAGGTGCCCAATCAAGCTGAAATGCCTATTAATCATATCGTGGAGAATATTGTGAAAAGTGATAAATGGAAAGATAAATTCTGTAATAAAAGAAATTTTTACAATCTCGCAGAGGAGGAATATTTTAATCTGCTTTCAGATATTTCCTCCGATTTTTCAATTTGGAAAACGGTTTATTTTCACAGACTTCCGTCGCAGGAAAGTATTATTGAGTGGTACAGGGCAACAGGATTAAGACCTTATCTTGAGAAACTTGACGATGCCGATAAAAACGAGTTTGAGCAGGATGTTCTTGCACGGATTAAAGAAGAATATCCGACGCAGGGAAACGGAGAGGTTATTTTTCGTTTCAGCCGTTTGTTTTTTACGGCAATAAAATAACGCCGATAACGTGAAGCTGAGCGTACTGGGTGCGCTCAGCTTTTTTGTATATTCAATATGCCTGATATGATTTGTATATGCGAATTTGATTAATCGATTAAATACAGACGGGATGAATTGTGTGCTCCTCAAAGGGATTAAAATGAGAAAGTTTTTCATCAAAGAGGGCGGTGGCTTTCTGGATACAATAGTTTCCGTATCTGTCCTTTAGTTTGTCGACGGCGGTTTCCAGACGTTCAAGTTTTTCTCTCTTTTCCACTGAGCCTGATATGTCATATTGCAGTATGCCGTCAAAATCAAAATCTGTTACGCTCAGTCCCAGGCTCCTGATAGGATTTTCCCAGTTGTAGTTTGCTGAGAAAAGCGCCAGGGCATTTTTTATAAGTTCAGCGCTTACGTTGGTGGGCGCCTGCATTGTGCACTGGCGTGTAAAAGTGTTTAGCTTGCAGTCCCTCACGGAAATTGTCAGCGTAACGCCCTTTACTCCGTGTTTTCTCATTCGCCGTGACACGCTCTCTGCTAAAACGGTAAATATAATTTTTACATCCTCATCGTTTTTCAAATCTCTGGGGGTTGTGGTGGAATTTCCTATGCTTTTTATGTCCCTTGAAAGGGACATATGCCTTACGGGTGACGTGTCCTGCCCCCTGGCAAAGCGCTGGAGCATCTGTCCGTTTTTTCCCAGAAGATTTTTCATAAACCTGTCGTCAGCCATTGCCACGTCGCCTATTGTGTATATGCCGTAATAATTCAGCTTTTTTGTGGTGGCTCTGCCTATCATGAGCAGGTCGCTGCAGGGAAGATTCCATACGATATCCTTGTAATTATCCCTGCTTATCACGGTTACAGCGTCGGGCTTTTTGTAGTCGGAGCCGAGCTTTGCAAATATTTTGTTAAAGCTGAGTCCTATGCTTACAGTAATTCCGACTTCATTTTTTACTCTTTGACGTATTTCCTGAGCAATGGCATAGCCGGATTTTTTCCAGTCGCCTGTTACGTCTATCCAGGATTCGTCCAGCCCGAACGGTTCAATGAGGTCTGTGTAATCCTCAAGAATTTTTCTTACCTTACCTGAAAACTCAATATATACCGGGAAATTCGGCGGAACTATAATAAGGTCAGGGCATTTTTGCCTTGCCTTCCAAAGAGGCTCGCCCACTACCAGACCGTATTTTGAGGCTATTTCGTTTTTTGTCAGGATGATTCCGTGGCGTGACTGCTCGCTTCCGCCCACGGCGACAGGCTTGTCCCTTAGCTGCGGATGCAGATAACACTCCACACTGGCGTAAAATTTGTTGCAGTCCACGTGCAGTATCTCCCGTTCCATTAGTATCACTTCCTCAACATATCGAACATATGTTCATTATAGACCAAATGTTCGCTTTTGTCAATATTCAAGGCACAGGTTAATTTTTACATAGACTGCAAATGCCACTTGCTAAAAGCTATTATATGGTTTATACTAAAAATTAAAGCAGATAAATCACACACTGCCTAAATATTTTATTTCAAGGATAAATTTATGCCTATATACGATATCGCAGGACTTAAAGTAAATATGATAAACCCAAAGGGCAGGACGAAAAAGCAGGCTCAGCCGTATCTTGCCGATAATCAGGACGAAAATCAGCACATTGATATTGTCATAGATGTGGATGAAAAAAGAGTGCTCAGGGCAATGGAGGAGCACCCGGAACTTGTCCAGGATGACTGGGAATATATGCTGACCGGCTCGGATTTTTATACTGAGCTTCTCAGATTTAACGGCATACTGCTTCACTCCTCGTGCATTGTTTTGGACGGCGTCGCGTATGCGTTTTCTGCCGACAGCGGTACCGGCAAGTCAACCCATACTCAGCTTTGGCTTAAGCATTTCGGCGACAGGGCTCATATGCTCAATGACGACAAGCCGGCTATTAGACTTATAGGCGACAAGGTTTATGCCTGCGGTACTCCCTGGAGCGGAAAATATGACTACTCCTCGCCGGAGATTGCCGAGCTGGCAGGGATATGCTTCCTTGAGAGAAGCGAGGAGAACTGGATAAGAAAGGCGGATACCGGCAAGGCGGTGTTCAATATATTTTCCCAGACAGTACGCAAGCTTAATGCCGAGAGAATGGACAGGCTTTTTGACGTGCTGGAGCAGATATTTGCCAAGGTACCGCTTTATGAATTCGGCTGCAACATAAGCGATGACGCCGTAATGGTATCTTATAACGCTATGAAAAAATAATTTGAAAACACCGTTTTATTTGTAAACGGTGTTTTTTTTAAAATCAACGTTAAATCTATGTTAAATCTCTTTACAAATAAAATAAGCGCTGATAAAATTGTAACGTTAAATTGTTCGGAAGGGATGGAAACATGGGAAAGTTAAAAACCTTTTTAGACAGTAAAATAGTTAAAACAGACGTAGGTGAGGAAACTTATCTTACATGGAGAGAGACCATATCCTATGCCCTTGGCAGAGGCGCTCAGGGAATGAACACCTCCATGACCAGCTCAAAATACGTTAACTATTTCCTGACAAATGTTTTATTTAAAAAGCTTAAGGACCCTATGGGTACGGCATCGACAATCAGGCTTTTCTGCGGTATATTTGACGCCATCAACGACCCGATAATGGGCGTACTTGTGGACAGAACCCGTACCAAGGAAGGTCAGATGCGCCCGTACATAAAATGGGCTCCGATATTTGTATCAATAGTAATGATACTGTTTTTCGTGGGCAGTGCCGATGCGCCGCCTGTGCTGAATGTTATCTATACAACGATACTTTTTGTAATGCTCGATGTTACATACACTGCGTTTGATATACCTATGGGGGCGCTTGCCTTTTCTATTACGCCCAACGGAATAGAACGAACGAAACTTTTCGGCGTCAGCTCAATTGTCCGTTCGGTAGTAGGAGCACTTCCTCAGGTATTTGTTGCCGGAGCGGCTTGGCTTCCTTATTTCCGTGACCATACGCCACAGGCATATCTTACCTCCGCAATAATATCGGCAATCGGTATTTTCTTCTTAACAAGAATGACATACAGAAATACCGTTGAGCGTGCAAGACACAGCTCGGATACTCCGTCTGTTAAGGAGTGCTTTTCGCTTCTGTTTAAAAACAGACCACTTCTCATGCTGTTTTTGTGCAATGTTTTCTTTGTACTTTGCAAGGTGGCAGAGCAGGTATCGTTCTATTTTGTTGCAGACCTTATGTTCAACCTGAAATATAACGCTGTTATCGACGTGGTTAAGTTTCCGGGCTTTTTGTTCGCCGGAATACTTGTTCCGAAAATTGTTGAGAAATTGGGAGAAAAAGCAGATTCACGCAGATTTTATCAGGTGTGCTGTATCAGCGCCATAATCCTGCATTTGCTGTTTGCCGTGTTTACATTTAAGGGACTTCTCCAAAAGGGAGCAGACCAGTCAGTATCACTCCTTACAGGTATTATGGTTTCGGCATTTACCTGTCTTACCACAATTCCGCTGGAGTTCAAGAACCTTATTCAAAAGGAAATGGAAGCAGAGACGGTTGACTATATTGAATGGAAAACCGGCAGACGTGTTGAGGGTATAATGCTTTCAATAATGAGCTTTACAGGAAAGATAGAAAACACGCTTTCTTCCTCAATCGGTCTTGCTATACTCGGCTGGGTAGGATATAAGAGCCATACAGAGGGCTCCATGGTACAGTCAGCGGCGACGAATAATACACTCTTCTTCCTTACCGTACTTCTGCCGGCAGTGGGATATCTGCTTATGCTGGTGCCGATGCATTTCTATAACATCACCGGTGACGGTCACCGTCAGATGATGAAAGAGATAAAAGCCCGCAGAGAAGAGCAGGAAGCTGAAGATGAGCAGAAGCAGGTGACTCAGCCTGCCGAGGCTAAATAATAAATTTAATAAAATCCCAAATAAATCAAGGGGCATAAGCCGTTAATCGGCTTGTGCCCACTGCTTTATTTATATTATGTTATTACATATAAGGTTTAAAAAACTTGTCTGTATTTGAAGAACTCTTTGAACAAGAGAATACAAATATTGAAAGACATACCGCCCTTGAGGAACAGCAGCAAAAGGCTGAAAGAGCACACAAAAAGGTTGATAAAAAGAAATAATATCAAAAACAGAATTTATGCAAATATGTTCAATCTATGTGTATTATCTTCAAATAAAACAACAGGCAGCTCGCTTTCGCGGGCTGCCTGTTGTTTATAATGTTATTATTTATTAAGCGATTGTGTTATACCCTCTGCAAGACCTGCAAGGCCCTGAATCTCGGACGGGATAATAATTTTAGTAGCCTGGCCGTCAGCCGCCTTGGCAAAAGCCTCAAGCGCTCTGAGCTTTACAACAGCGTCGCTGGCGTCAGCTTCATTGAGCATCTTAATGGCGTCAGCCGTGGCAGTCTGTACCTTGAGGATTGCCTCAGCTTCACCTTCAGCCTCGCGGATTTTTGATTCCTTAACTGCTTCTGCGTTGAGAATAGCGGACTGCTTCTCAGCCTCAGCTTCAAGAATTTTTGATTCCTTGTGTCCTTCTGCCACAAGAATTCTTGACTGCTTTTCACCCTCGGCTCTGAGTATTGCTTCACGGCGCTCACGCTCAGCCTTCATCTGCTTTTCCATGGCGTCCTGAATTTCTCTTGGTGGTATGATGTTTTTCAGCTCAACACGGTTTACCTTGATGCCCCAGGCGTCGGTTGCCTCGTCAAGAATAACCCTGATTTTTGTGTTGATGGTGTCACGGGAGGTGAGGGTGGAGTCAAGCTCAAGCTCACCGATGATGTTACGAAGCGTAGTAGCCGAAAGGTTCTCAATAGCGGAAATGGGGCTCTCAACGCCGTATGTGTAAAGTTTCGGGTCAGTTATCTGATAGAATACAACAGTGTCTATCTGCATAGTAACGTTATCCTTTGTGATAACCGCCTGCGGTTTGAAATCAACAACCTGCTCCTTGAGGGAAATTATCTTTGCTATTCTGTCGACAAACGGTATTTTTACATGAATTCCTGTATCCCAGGTGCCAAAGTATGTTCCGAGTCTTTCAATAACATAAGCCTTTGATTGCGGAACAACTCTGATGTTTGTCAAAATAAGCGCTATCAGAGCAATGATAATCAGTCCTAAAACAATAAAAAATCCCATAAAATTTCTCCTTTATAATTAATTATTTGTTTTAACCATAACTTTTACTCCCTCGATTCTGTCAATAATGACTTCGCTTCCGTCGGGAATAATACTGTTGTCAACAGATCTTGCGCTCCAGATTTCTCCTCCGATTTTAACTTGACCTGTAGCTCGGATATTGTTGATTTCCTGGGTGACTACACCCATTTGCCCGATAACCTTGTCTGCGTTAGTGGGCTGTTTTTTTGGCTTAATATATTTTTTTACCAGCGGTCGTGTGATTATGAGAGCGATAATGGAAACGGCTGTAAATATCACAATTTGTATTCCAGGCTTAACGTCAAACAGTGCCGAAATAAGACCTGCTATCGAGCCTACCACAAACCATATGGAAACCATCTGCGCAGTAGCGGCTTCAACCACAGCGGACACGACAATCATTACTGCCCAAACGATACAAAGCGCAGTCTGAACATTCTCAATCATTTTTGAACCACTCCCTTAATTTTTAATATAAGAATACACATAGATATTCTAAGTGTATATTATCATATTACTTGCCTGTTTTCAACAGTTTGTGAGCGTATTTGACAAATTTTACACGTAATTCATAAATGCGGAAAAATATTCTTAAATGCATTTTCCTTAAAATATTATGCGTTTTGCATGTTGACAATGAGAGTTAATGTGGTATTATTTAATAAAAAAAGAAGGACGTTTTGCCGTATGATAAAGATTATGTTTGTTTGCCACGGCAGGATTTACCTGACGTGAAAAAACGCTTGTAAATCAAGCACTTCCTGTGTTTCAACCTCAGTTTTACCAATGATTTACCAATATTTCTGGAGAGCCAGGCTTGCTAACTATCACACCAGAATGAGGAGATCAACAACATGGAAGAACTCAAAAATCACATTTACGATGAACATAATGGCCTGCGGTATACGTTGGTTGGCGACTACTACATTCCCGACTTGCAGCTACCGGAAGAAACCCGCCCTATTGGGATTTTGGGGCGGATGCACAAAGACTATTTGGCGCAGTATCATCCAGCCCTGTACAATGAACTGATTTTGTCCGGCAAACTCTGGATATATCTGGCTGTTCTGAATGAGCAAGCACAAGAGCGGATGAACTGTCTCATCAATCAGATGAAAGCGGCGGAAAGCATTACCGAAGAATTGAAAGCCCATGATCCGATGGTGTGGATGGGCACCATGAACAACATCCGCAACCGGGCAGAAGAAATTGTTCGAGGCGAGATAATTTATCACTAAATCGTTATTAGGAATAACCGACAAGCAGGGATCGCTTTTTTGGGAGTAGTCCCTGCTTGTTTTATTGGTTTTCTGTTTTATAACATAAAATATTTTTATTCACGGTGAAAAAATGCACGAAGTTGAAATTATTATGTAATAAATTGCAAATTCATGTTGCAAGCAGATGCTTTTTCGACTAAAATTAGAATAGCTACCTGCTATGTACACTATGAAATAGGAGCAGATTTGAATATGAGGATCAGTTATAAAAAATTGTGGATGCTGCTATTAGAGCGTGATATAAGCAAAATGAAGTTCCGGGCGGACCTGAAGCTGGCCACCGGGACCATGGCGAAACTAAACAAAGGCAATGAAGTAGCCCTTTCTGTAT
This sequence comes from Candidatus Eubacterium faecigallinarum, assembly GCA_019115455.1. Classification (GTDB taxonomy): domain Bacteria; phylum Bacillota; class Clostridia; order Oscillospirales; family Acutalibacteraceae; genus Eubacterium_R; species Eubacterium_R faecigallinarum. The sequence goes on along the minus strand of DXDN01000022.1, from coordinate 10,805 downwards.
TGTTGCGAATCTGTGAGTATCTCGACTGTGATATTGGAGATATTTGCGAAGTGGTACATGATAGCCAGAAATAGAGTGCTGCTTTATACGAAAATATAAATTACCGAAAATCGGAGGAAAATAAAATGGCCAGAGGTACGGCAAAGCCCAAAAAAGAAGTTTCTATGGAGGAAGCGTTGTGGAAATCGGCAGACAAACTGCGTGGTTCTGTGGAACCGGCGGAGTATAAACACGTCGTTTTGAGCCTTTTCTTCTTAAAATTTGCAAGCGACAAATTTGAGGCCCAACGCAAATTGATTGCGGAAAAATACGGCGAAAAGTTCCTGAATAACGTCGCTTTCTATACCAAAGACAATGTGTTCTTTCTGCCTGAAATTAGCCGGTGGAGCTACATCATGGAGAACGCCAAACAGGATGATATTGCTCTGAAAATTGACACGGCGCTGTATACGATTGAAAAGGCCAACCCCTCTTTGAAGGGAGCTTTACCGGATAACTACTATTCACGACTCCACATCGACATGGCAAAGCTGGCATCGTTGCTGGACGAAATCGACAAAATCAATACCAGTGACGCAGAAAATGATATCATCGGTCGGATTTACGAATATTTTCTGAGCAAATTTGCGTTGGCGGAAGGCAAGGGTAAGGGCGAATTTTATACTCCAAAGTGTATTGTTAATCTGATTGCTGAGATGATTGAACCTTATGACGGTATCCTGTATGACCCTTGCTGCGGCTCCGGGGGTATGTTTGTGCAGTCCATAAAGTTTGTGGAGGCACACCACGGCAACAAGAAGAAGGTGTCCATCTACGGGCAGGAATACACCAATACCACCTACAAGCTGTGCAAGATGAATCTGGCTATCCGAGGTATTTCCGCCAACCTGGGCGAAATGGCGGCGAACACCTTCACCAACGACCAGCATAAGGACCTGAAAGCAGACTATATCATGGCAAACCCACCTTTTAACCAAAAGGAGTGGAGGGCTGCCGACGAGCTTGTGGACGATCCCCGCTGGGATGGCTATGAAGTGCCGCCCACCAGCAATGCAAACTACGGTTGGATTCTGAATATCGTCTCCAAGCTGTCCCAGAATGGCGTGGCCGGTTTCCTACTGGCCAACGGCGCTTTATCAGATGACGGCACCGAGTTAAAAATTCGTCGGCAGTTGATCGAAAATAATCTGGTAGAAGCCATTATTATTCTACCCCGCAACCTGTTCTATACCACAGACATCAGCGTGACTCTTTGGATTTTGAACAAAAACAAAAAGGCCCGTGTAGTGGAGCAAAACGGCGAGGTTAAGCGCTACCGCAACCGAGAGCGGGAAATCCTGTTCATGGATCTGAGGCAGATGGGCAGTCCCTACGAGAAAAAGTATATCGAGCTGACTGAGGAAGACCGGGCAAAGGTGACCGATGTCTATCACGCATGGCAGCAGGAAGGCTATGAAGAAACCTATCATAATGTTCCGGAGTTCTGCTACAGCGCCAGTTTTGAGGAAGTGGCGGAAAAGGGATTCACACTTGTGCCCAGCCGGTATATTGAGTTTGTCAACCGGGATGAAGCCATCGACTTTGATACCAAAATGAAAACCTTGCAGGCCGAGCTGAAAGAGCTACTGGCAGAGGAAGAAAAGTCAAAGGCAGATTTGCTGGCAGTGTTTAAGGAGCTGGGTTATGAGATCAAATTATAAGCAATTGGGGCAATATATACGGCAAGTTGATGTTCGGAATGTAGATGGAAAAGAAGAAAACTTGCTGGGTGTATCCGTTCAAAAACAGTTTATTCCCTCAATTGCCAATACAGTTGGAACGGATTTTTCAAAATATAAGGTTGTAAAAAAGGGGCAGTTTACATACATCCCAGATACTTCACGCCGTGGAGATAAAATCGGAATTGCACTTTTGGAAGACTATGAAGAAGGCTTGGTAAGCAATGTCTATACAGTTTTTGAAGTCATAGATGAAAACCAGCTTATGCCGGAATATCTCATGATGTGGTTTAAGAGGCCGGAATTTGACCGCTATGCCAGATTCAAATCTCATGGCAGTGTTCGTGAAGTGATGGATTGGGATGAAATGTGCAAAGTAGAGCTGCCGGTTCCCCCCATCGAAAAGCAGCGCAGTATTGTTAAGGCATATCAAACCATTACCGACCGGATTGCACTCAAGCGGAACATCAATGAGAATTTAGTGACAATCGGGATAGCGTCTATTCAAAAGAATATCGGCAGAGGTGTGCTGATAAATCTGACGGATGCCGAAATGGAACGATTGATCTTACCAGAAGGTTTTTCTATTAAAACCGTGTCTGAGTTTTGCAAGGACACGAAATCTGGCTCGACACCATCCCGGACGAACAATGAATATTGGGAAAATGGAACGATTCCTTGGGTGAAATCAGGAGAAGTACATAACAATATCACTTTGCAAACCGATGAGCACATCACGCCATTAGGCTTGAGTGAGAGTTCTACAAAGCTTCTTTCAAGGGATACTGTTTTGATGGCGATGTACGGCGTTACAGCTGGTGAAGTTGGATACCTTGCAATAGAGGCAACTACCAATCAAGCAATATGCGGCATGATATGTCATACAAAAGCAGAATCAGCATACTTGTACTTCTCACTAATTCAAAGCCAAACGGCAATAAGCAGGCTTTCAAATGGTGGAGCCCAGGATAATCTCAGCAAAAACTTTATTGACGGTATAAAAATTGTAGTTCCTCCGTCTAAATACATTGAAAAATTGAATCTTGCTGCAATTATTCGGCAAATGATCTTAAATACAAAGGAAATCGCTTTGCTTGAAGAACTGCAATCCACGGTTTTGGCTCAGTTAGCAAGCCTTTAAACTAAAACTTATGGGAGATTACATATGAAGTATGTGGCTTTTTTAGATATTCTAGGATTTAAAAACAAATTAAAGCAACTTCCTCAAAATGAAGCTAAAGACTTTATTGGAGATTTTTCATCAACGGTATACTCTATTTTTCAATGGCAATTAGGAAAAATAAATGGATACATCGTAAGTGATTCAATTATTTTAAGTACAAACGATGTTATGCAGTCATCTCTTATTGCGCTTGTAGATGTGGTTGAAACCATATGTAAGTGTGAGTTTTCGCAGAATGGTATTTTAATCAGAGGTGCTATCGCGAAAGGCGAATTCGATGATATGCCCGCAAAAGAACTTCCTAATTTACAGAAAAAATTGATTGTTGGACAAGCTTATGTTGATGCCTACCTGTTGGAAAGTTCTGTTAAAACAATCGGCATTAACCTTTCTGAAGATGTATATAACGATTTGAGAAATTGTGATAGAACCTTCGATATACTCGATGAAAAAATAGAAAAAACTACACACTACATATTGAGATATATTACTGTAGATTATCTTCTTGATGAGAAGAACATCAAGCAATTTGTGCGATTGGCTAGTGAATCAAACTGGCTTCCGCATTATTATAATGCACTATATTTTGCATTGAAACGTGAAAAGAACGATAAAAAGGTTGATCAAGTATTTCAAAACCTATCTCAGTTAGTCTGTGACGGTAAACCATCTGATAATTGGCGGGCATTAGATACATTTATCAGAAACGCTTTTCAGCATGATGTTCTTGATGACTATCAAACACGGTTTTTAAAATATATACGAAAGCATCTATTCAACCCTATTGATAATTAAGGGTTAGAATCATTTAATTGTGATCGGCTGATCGTCTCTTGGCAAAAGGGGGAAGAAGAAATGCACCGTTTTTATTATGATGAATCCGAGCATAGCAGAAAAATAAATGATAAAACCATAAAATCCGATAATTACTACGATAATTTTGTATCTGTAATTGTGGGATGGCCAAAGCAAAAAGAACGGGCTGTTTTTGAAAAATATCAGTCTTTTGAAGCTAAGTATGCAGAACGAAAAGATAAAAATGGAGAATTAAAGAGCAAAACACTGAAGAAAAATCAGCTTGAATTTGGTTTTGCTTCTATGACCAAACCCAATGTTCAATTTGTAGATGATTTCCTTTCCATTTTTGATGAAGAAATTAACTTCTATTTTTCTATTGCGAGTAAGATAGAGTATCTGGTTTTGCAGCTTTTTGCCGAATATAAAAGCAACTTTTTCTTCGATGTGGATGCTATGAAGTACTCTATTACCAAAGCGCTTGTTGTGTATCAGCCCGAGAAAGTAATTACCTGTCTTTTTAACTCTCCAGAATCTTTTGTGGATGTTTTGAAGGATTTTTTTCGAGAACGAATTGAGTGCAACAAGGAAAATATTAAACTGAAAAGGGCGGAAAGCCAAGCTTTTTCAGAAATTCTCAGTTATTTAGAAAATGTCTCTATAGTACCGAAGCTCGACTGGGTTTATGATATGCCTTTTGATGGGTTCCGAAAGTATTTGGAAGAAGAAAAAATTGCTGACTATTTCTTAACACTTGACAAAGAAGGAGATGCAGAACAGGACAGCAAAACATTACAGGCTGCTCATCTGATGGGACTGCAAAACACCACAGAAGTAGATTCTTTATGCAGTTGCGGTGTTCGTATGGCGGATATGATGGCAGGAATTATGACAAAGCTGCTAAAATCATTGTGCGATTCTCTGAGGTATCATTCTCCGGAGGAAGGTGTGCAGAAAAAAGTATTAGTTGCCAGATGGTTTCAAATGAATGAAGCCCAGTTGGGACTTTACAAAAAGTTGTATAAGATAATCTGCGAATGGGATCACGCTTGGTACAAGTCGTATGCAGGAATCTATTCGGATGATTTAGTGACATTTATTGCGCTGCTAAATTTTATGAACCATTTTGAATCTGTAAAGCAGATACATGATGAAGGTCTCAGTATGCAAGGAGAATATTTTAATAGCTTTGCCTGCAAACAATTGGAGGACTATTTTGGTAGAAGAAGAAACAAATTGCCAATCGAGCCGATTATGGATACAAATAAAGATTTTTTTATAAATAAGCGAGGCGCAAAAGTATTTTTTGATATTGAAAAACAGCCGATTTTTCCAATAAATGAGGGTAGCCAAACGGCCATGGTGTTGTCCGTAGGTATAAGCAACATGGCACTCCCTTTGATCACAGTTTTAAAAGATGAAAAGCCTGTATGTTATAAACTACCTCAAGAATTGAGTGATTGGGCATACACCGTTATTGGAATAGCTAATATGGGAGAAAACTTGTTTCCTGCACAAGTTACTTTTTCAAAGATAAATGGCAGATACTATGCCGATATATTATGAGGTTGATCTTTAAGGATAGAAGGTGATAGTAGTGACAAACTTTAATGAACATTCTCTGGAAATGTCCATTATGGAATTGTTTCAGGATGAAGGATACCATTATTTGAACGGCGAGCAGCTTCACCGGGAGCGTTCGGAAGTTCTGCTCACGGGCGATCTGCGGCAGTACCTTTTGAATCGTTATGCCAAAGACGGGTTGACCACCACAGAAGTAGACGGTATCCTGTTGCGGTTAAAATCCATTTCCGGTACTATCTACGAAGCTAACAAGGCATTCTGCAAGTTGCTCTGCGACGGCTTTATACTTAACCGGGAAGACCGTACCCAAAAGGATTTGTACATCCAGCTGGTGGATTACGACCATCCGGAAAACAATGTTTTCAAAATCGTCAACCAGTTTGAGATTGAGGGTGTGGGCGGTCAGCTTCGTATCCCGGACGGTATTGTCTTTCTCAACGGAATTCCGGTGGTGGTGCTGGAGTTCAAGAGTGCTGTCAAGGAAAACACTACTATCATGGACGCCTACACCCAACTCACCGTGCGCTATCGTCGGGACATTCCCGAACTGTTCAAGTACAATGCATTCCTGGTCATCAGCGACGGTGCAAACAATAAATATGGCTCCTTCTTTGCTCCTTACGACTTCTTTTATGCCTGGCGCAAAATCGAGGCCGATGACAAGGAGCTGGATGGCATCAGCTCTCTTGTAACTATGGTGAGCGGCCTTTTCCGCAAAGAGCGGCTGCTGGCTGTCATCAAGGATTTTATCTATTTTCCGGACAGCTCCGACAGGGACACAAAAATTGTGTGCCGGTATCCGCAATATTTTGCGGCAACCAAGCTATTTGCAAACATCAAGAAGCACTTGAAGCCGGAGGGCGATGGAAAAGGCGGCACTTACTTTGGTGCTACTGGCTGCGGCAAAAGCTATACCATGCTGTTCCTTTCTCGGATGCTGATGAAAAGCCCCTATTTTCACAGTCCCACCATCTTGCTCATCACTGACCGCACCGATTTGGACGACCAGCTATCCAAACAATTTATCGCCTCCAAAAAGTACATTGGTGATGAAACGGTGGTAAGCATTGATTCCCGTGAGGCTCTTCGGCAAGAGTTGCAAGGCAGAACCAGCGGCGGTGTGTACCTGACCACCATCCAGAAATTCACCGAGGATCTGAAACTGCTGACTGACCGAACGAATGTGATCTGCATTTCCGACGAAGCCCACCGCAGCCAGATCAACCTTGACCAGAAGGTAAAAGTGACGGAGGATGGCGTAGAACGCAAATACGGCTTTGCCAGATATCTCCACGATTCCCTGCCCAATGCTACTTATGTTGGTTTCACTGGCACGCCGGTGGACGGTACCATCGAGGTATTCGGCCCTGTGGTAGATTCCTATACCATGACCGAATCCGTCAAGGACGGGATTACTGTCAATCTGGTGTACGACGGACGGGCGGCCAAGGTTACTTTAGACCAAGCCAAGGTAAAGGAAATCGAGGATTACTATGCCCAGTGTGCGGTAGAAGGCGCAAACGAGCACCAGATTGAGGAAAGCCAGAAAGCGGTGGCTCATATCGATGCTATCATCGGTGACCCGGACAGGCTCCGCGCAGTAGCCGAAGATTTCATCCGCCACTATGAGACCCGTGTTTCCGAGGGAGCTACTGTTGCCGGGAAAGCTATGTTTGTCTGCTCCAACCGCAAAATTGCCTATGATTTTTACCAGATCGTGGTTGGGCTACGGCCGGAATGGGCGGAGAAAAAAATCTGCCCGGACGGTGTGGAACTGAGTGACAAAGAGAAAAAAGAGCTGAAGCCTATCGAAAAAATTAAGCTCATCATGACCAGAAACAAGGATGATGAGCCAGCTCTTTATGAAATGCTGGGGACCAAGGATGACCGCAAGGAATATGACCGGCAATTTAAGAATGTGAAATCCAACTTTAAAATTGCCATTGTGGTGGATATGTGGCTGACAGGATTTGATGTACCGGCGCTGGATACCATTTACATCGACAAGCCTATTCAGCAGCACACCCTTATCCAGACAATCTCCCGTGTCAATCGTGTGTACACCGGTAAGGAAAAGGGCCTAATCGTTGACTACATCGGCATCAAGAAAAATATGAATCTCGCCTTGAAAAAGTACACTAATTTTGAGAGCGAAGAGTTTGAGGGCGTGGAACAATCTGTTACCATTGTCAAAGACCAGCTGGAAGTGCTAGGACAGATGTTTCATAATTTCAACAGCAGCGATTTTTTTCATGGTACGCCTAAGGAACAGCTGGCTTGTCTAAATCGTGCGGTGGAATATGTCCAACTGACCGAAGAACTGGAACGACGCTTTATGGCTGCTGTTAAACGGATGAAGCAAGCCTTTAATTTGTGTGGTTCCAGCGATGCCATCTCCGATACGGAGAAAGACTATATTCACTTTTACTGTGCAGTGCGGTCTATCCTGTTCAAACTCACCAAAGGCGACGCCCCGGATATCTCTCAAATGAATGCCCGTGTGCGGGAACTGCTGGAAGGAGCTATTCAATCAGACGGCATTGAGGAGCTGTTTGAAACCGGTAAACATATTTCGGTGGACATATTCAGCGATGAATATATTGAAAAAATCAATGCAATCCAATTACCCAATACCAAAATCAAGGTATTGCAGCGGCTTCTGTCCCAGGCTATCGACGAGTACAAAAAGGTCAACCGCATTATGGGAATGGAGTTTTCCGAGCGCCTGAAACGGGTGGTAGACGAATACAACAACCGTCGCCGGGACGAGGCCTTCGCCAACGAAGTCCTTGATGATGTGGCGGAACAGCTTGCCAAATTGCTGGAAGAATTGAAACTGGAAAAAGACTCCTTCAAAGCGATGGGGATCGACTACGAGGAAAAAGCCTTCTATGACATTCTTAAAGCTGTAGCCAAGAAGTATGAGTTTGAGTATCCAGACGATAAGATGATCGAGCTGTCCAAGCGTATCAAGCTAATTGTGGATGACAAGGCAAAATACACTGACTGGTCTACAAGAGAGGACATCAAAGCCACCCTTCAGGTAGATTTAATTCTTCTGTTGGATGAGTTCGATTATCCTCCAGTCACGATTGATGATGTATATAAAGAGGTTCTGGAGCAGGCTGAAAACTTCAAGAAGTATGCGGGATAAATATTTAGGAGCATGATATATGGATGAAATAAAAAAAGAATTAGCAAAAGCTGCCGGAACGGTAGCAACGGATGTTACAGAAGACTTGGTTCGTCCGACGTCCAAAAGTATTGGTGAGAATATGGGCTTACTTGTCGATGGTGTTATGGGGTGGTTAGGCTATTGGGGCCAAAAGCAACAAATAAAACGAGCAGTGTATTTGGAAGAGTATAAGAAGCAAATCGTCCAAAAAATAACAAAAATACCAGAACAAAATCTTATTGAACCGCCTATTCGTATCGTTGGTCCAGCAATTGAAGCCAGTAAGTTTTTTATTGAAGAAACTACTTGTCGTGAAATGTTTGCTGAATTAATTGCATCTTCTTGTAATAGTTCAATATCAGGTGCGGTTCATCCATCTTTCCCTGAGATTATTAAGCAATTATCTCCTTTGGATGGCCGTTTTTTACTACTATTTAAAAAGCAGACCACTTTTCCGATTGCTGAATTGACGGGGCAGGATGCAAACGGAAAATTAACTCCATATCCCCATCTATTATTTGACTTTATGACAGTACCCAATGACTTTACATATCCCGAACATCTTGAACTAAGTAAAACAGTTGATATGTTGCTTAGGTTCGGGTTGCTAATAAAAAATGACAGAATTATTCAGTTGAATTACGATTATGATAGCTTTAAAAATCATTGGTTTTATCGCGCTATAGAAAAGACGCTAGAAGAGGGTTCTACATTAAGAATCCATTCCTATCGAATAGAGCTAACATTGTTGGGAAAAGATTTTGTGAGAAGTTGTGTGCCTGATAATATTGGAGAATAACACTTTTATAGAACGGCCATCCGTTGTAAATAACGGATGGCCGTTCTATTATCGCTTCTTCTTTTTTTTCATCTCACGGTGAATCTGCGGCCGAGCTCTCCCCCTCATATTGTTGGGTTTTTTGAGCATCTTGGATAGGCTCAGTATCCGCATGAACGCTGAGAAATCCTCTGAGGAAATTTTCTCAAAGGGTATCTGCAACTTATCGCAGAATTCGTGGATCATCATTTCTATATCGCTGCCTTGCTGGACGGCCTGTTCAAATTTTTTCTTGACGTCCTCCAGCGTAGGCTGCGGGTCGGCGGTGGTCTTGTCCTTTAGATGCGCCTCCCGTATATCCCGGACAATGCTATCCAGGTCGTCATGCAGGACATGGCTGAAAAAGTCGCTTTCCTGTATCTGCCCCAGTTCCAGCGTCCTCATATAAAGGTCATTCTCTCCCGGAGCATGGCTGCTGATGACAGCCTGCCGGGTGGCTTCAAGGATTAGGTTCATCTGCTCCACTCGCATATCGGCAATCCGGTCAATGAAGATTTCCATATCGGTCATTAGCCGCTGGAAGTTCGGATGCATGGCCAGTTCGCAGAGAAGCCGGTTGTTGATCCTACCGCTGCTTAAAAGTTCTACCATATCGTCACTCAGTCGCAGAGACTGAAGCTCTGCGTTTGGGTGATTTTTATTTTCGGACAGCCCCATCAGATAGTCGGTGGACACGTCGTAAAATTCCGCCAGCGTTGCAATCGCAAACGGGCTGATGTCCTTATAATCACCGCTTTCATATTTTCCCAGCGCCGATCTGGACAGGCCGGTCTGCGCTGCCAGCTGTTCCAGCGTCAGGTGCTTGTCCACCACCCGTAGGTCTTTGAGCCGCTCCGGGATTGACAGCTTTGTGTACATCCAATGCCCCCTCTCTCGTTATCGTTTTTTTCAGTGATTACACCCATTATATCACGATTCCATAAGCGTGGAAATATGCGGATTTCGAGCGTTTTTCCAACGTCTTGGATATACGGGAGCGGCCCCCTTTTTTCGATAGAATAGTTCTTGCAGATAGGCACTGAACCTTGAAAATCGAATGACCGGCTGCAAGGGGTATGACCTCCGGGGAAGTGACGCCATGACAGAAATCGAGCGCACCAAAGAGGCCGATACGCCGGGAGAAATTCCGGGCAGGAGCGGCTTGCAGGCAGACCGGCGGACAAAAAACAAGTTTATCATGCGGGGCGCATGGCTCCGCAGCAAAGAAATGGAGGAAATCATTGTGACACTGAGCATGAAGGAAAAGAAGATTCTCTACGCTTTCGCCTGTCCCAGCCACCACAACACGGTGACACGGCTGAAATGGCTGACGGCCCTGACCGTTGACCCAGAGGCCAAACGCCGGATGCTGGGGCTGGCCCGGAAGATGGAGACAGAGGTCGACGAAAGCTGGTACGAGGCTTTTTACCACCATCTGCGCATGGAGATGGACGAGTACCGCCGTCTCAAGCGCAGCCTGCGTGTGCTGAAATCTTACACCGATTATGAGGAGGATTTGTATGACGAAGCTGT